>DATNAQ010000106.1:0-23352 GCA_035607415.1 Polyangia bacterium | reverse complement strand
GCGCTGCCGCAGGCGCTCATCCGCGCGATCATCAAGGTCGAGAGCGATTACGATCCGCGCGTGGTGTCGTGCGCGTCGGCCAAGGGGCTGATGCAGCTCATGCCCGACGTGCAGAAGGAGCAGCACGTGATGAGCGTGTTCGATCCGCGCGAGAACATCCTCGGCGGGACGCGCCTGTTGCGGCTGAACGCGAACCGGTTCAAGGGCGACCTCGTGCTCACCATCGCGGCCTATCACGCAGGGCCGGGCGCCGTCGAGAAGTACCGCGGCGTGCCGCCGTACGAGACGACGCAGCAGTACGTGAAGATGGTCCTCAAGCATTACTACAAGTTCAAAGCGGCCAGCGCCGGCTAGCAGCGCGCGCGGCCGGAGGCGATTTGGTGTAACGTCGAAATCGGCCTCCAATGAGCGACCTCATGACCGATGCCGTCGGCGACGAGCGCAGGCTGGCGGAGCACCTGCAGCGCGCGGGCGAGATGCTGCGCGGCGAGAAGCTCGACGAGGCCGAGCGTGAGATCGAGGACGCGCTGCGCATCCGGCCGCAGGATCTGCGGGCGCGCAACCTGCGCGGGCTCTTTCTGTTTCGCGCGGCGCGCTACGACGAGGCGCTGGCGGCGTACCTCGAGCTGTGTGGGAGCTATCCGAACGACGCGGCGCTGCGGCTGAACCTGGGGCTCGTCGAGCTGCGCATGGGGCGGCACGCGGAGGCGGCGGAGAACCTGAAGCGCGTGGTCACGGCCGAGCCGGACAATCAGCGCGCACAAGGATATCTCGGGCTGGCGCTCATGCGCGCGGGCGAGCTCGGGTCGGCGCGCGATGCGTTCCATCGCGCCGGGCAGGAAGAGCTGGCGCGCCAGGTCGAGGAGCGCATGGCGCATCTCGGCGAGGAGGCGGTCGCGGCGCGCATGGATCTCCGGCGCGCGGCCAACGAGGGCGAGCGCATCCTCGACGGCGATCAGCCGTTCGGCGCGGTCGAGCTGGAGTCGCCGATGGACGAGGCCCGGCGCGGCGGAGCGTGGCAGCTGCGCGTGCCCGGCGAACGGCCGCCACTGCCGGGGCCCGAGGGGCCGCCAACCGGCGGGCGCTTCGAGCCGTTGGTGTTGTCGCCGCCGCTGCCGGTGGCGGCGTTCGCCACGGCGCGCCTTCTGCGCGCGGGCGCGCTCGGGGAGCCGTTCGCGCTCGCCGAGGGCGGGATGCTGGTGGTGCGCGTCGACGGGAAGCTGCCGACGCGGACGTTCGGCGCCATCGCGTCGTCGGGGCAGCTGAACTTCGAGCCGCTCATGCGGCGCGTGCGCGGGCAGCCGACCGACGAGCCGTTCGGCGACGGCGCCGACGCCATGTTCAACGCCAACGGGCATGGGCTCGTGGTGGTGGCGCCGCGCGGCGCGCAGTTCACGGCGCTGGCGCTGGCCGACGACATCGTCTACGTGCGCGAGTCGGCGCTCTTCTCGTTCGAGGAGAACCTGCACTGGGAGAACGGGCGCGTGCCCGGCGGCGGGCCCGATTCGATGCGCGTGGTGCAGTTCCGCGGCACGGGGCGCCTGGTGATCCGCGCGGCGCGCGCGGCGTTCTCGCTGAAGATCGAGCCGGAGCAGCCCATGTTCGTCGAGGCGACGACGCTGCTCGGCTGGATCGGGCGCGTGGTGCCGCGGGTGCTGCCGGGGCAGGACGGCGAGCCGACGCCCTACGTCGAGTGCTCGGGCGAAGGCGTCCTGATCCTCGAGGAGCCGCCGCCGGCAGCCTGACGCCGGTTTCGCGCTAAGCTGCATTCCCATGTCGGACGAGGTCGAGCGGGTCGGTCGGCGGCGCCGGCGCAGGCGGCGCAAGACCAACCTGCGCGCGGAGTCGACGTACGTCCCGAACCTTTTGACGTACGGACGCATCGCGTGCATCCCGTTCGTCTTGTACTTCATCGACAACTACTCGCCGGTGCGCTCGTTCATCGCGACGCTGATCTACGTCGGCGCGGCGCTGACCGATTCGCTCGATGGCTACCTGGCGCGCAAGTACAAGCAGATCTCGGTGCTCGGCAAGTTCCTCGATCCGCTGGCCGACAAGCTGATCGTGACGTCGGTGCTGGTCTACCTGACGGCGATGGATCGCTGTCCGCCGTGGCTGGTGGTGGCGCTCCTGGCGCGCGAGCTGGCGGTGACGGGGCTGCGATCGATCGCGGTGTCGGAGGGCCTCATCATCTCGGCGTCCGATTCGGGTAAGCAGAAGACGGCGCTGCAGCTCATCGGCACGATGTTCCTCCTCATCCACTTCAAGTACCCGGTGTGGGGCCTGGAGAACGTGCGCTTTCGCGACGAGCCGCTCGCGATCCACTTTCAGGCGGTCGGGATCGTGACGTTGTATCTGGCGCTGGCGATGTCGTGGATCTCGGCGCTCGACTACTTCATGAAGTTCGTGCGCGCGGTGCAGTCGGCGGGGCGCGACAAGAGCGAGACGAAGAAGGATGCTCCGGGTCCCGGCGCCGGCGCTTGAGCCGGGCGAGGCGCTGCGGCGGCTGACGCGCGGCGAGCGGCCGTTCCTGCTCGACGGCGGCTGCGACGCGGACGGGCTCGGCGGCATCACCTGGGCGGGGTGCGATCCCGACGACGGCGTGGTCTGGTCACGCGGGGACGCGGGCGATCCGTTGGCGCTGGTGGGGGCGGCGCAGCGACGGTGGAACGCGGGGCCTGTCGACGAGGCGTGGCCGTTCGCCGTCGGCTGGGTGAGCTATGACGCGGGCGCCGAGGCGCTGGTGCGCGCGTGCGGGCGGGCGCCGTTGCGCGCGCGCGACGAGCTCGGCGTGCCCGACGTCGACTTCGCGCGCTATCGGGCGGTGTGGCGGCGCGACAACGCGACGGGGAAATGCCAGGTGCTGGCACTGGACGGCGCGGCGGCGCAGGCGCTGATCGATCGGCTCGCGCGCACGCCGCCGCCGTTGCCGACGCCGGCGCTGGGAGCGCCGCGCTGGCCGACGGGCGACGACGAGTATCGCCGGCGCGTCGGGCGCGTGCTCGAGTATCTGCGCGCGGGCGACTGCTATCAGGTGAACTTGTCGCACCGCCTGTGGGCGACGCTCGGCGAGTACGACGCGCTGCCGCTCTATCTGCGGCTGCGCGCGCTGGCGCCGGCGCCGCTCGGGGCCTACCTGCAGTCGGGGGCGGCGACGATCCTGTGCAACTCGCCGGAGTCGTTCCTGCGCGTGCGGCCGGGGACGGTCGAGACGCGGCCGATCAAGGGGACGCGGCGGCGCGGCGCGAACGGCGAGGAGGATGCGCACCTCCTGGCCGAGCTGCGCGCGTCGGCGAAGGACGCGGCCGAGCATTTGATGATCGTGGATCTGTTGCGCAACGACCTCGGGCGCGTGGCGACGACGGGCTCGGTGGTCGTCGACGGGTTCGCGCGGGCGGTGACGCTGCCGACGGTCCATCACCTGGTGTCGACGGTGCGGGCGAAGACGCGGATCGGCCTTGGGCTCGAGGAGATCCTGCGCGCGACGCTGCCGGGCGGATCGATCACCGGCACGCCCAAGCTGCGCGCGGTCGAGATCATCGACGAGCTCGAGGGGATCGCGCGCGGGCCCTACTGCGGCGCGATCGGCTGGCTCGGGCCGGGCGGCGCGGCCGAGCTGGCGCTCGGGATTCGCACCGCGGTGGTGCGTGACGGCGAGCTCTGCCTCGGCGTCGGCGGCGGCATCGTCGCCGATTCGGATCCCGACGACGAGCTCGCCGAGACGCGCGTGAAGGCCGAGGCCTTCGTGCGCGCGATCAGCTGACGGGGCGCTCGGCTAGCGCGGCGGCAGGACGAGCGTCGACGCGGTGACGGCGCCGGGGCGGATCGGCAGCGTGAAGACGTCGCCGGAGACCGGCACCGTCGGCGGCGGCGTGAGCGTGAGCGACAGCGTGGTCGGCGGGACGTTGAAGAAGGCGACGGTGCCGTCGTTGTGCGTGGCGGTGCCGGGCGAGAGCGCGTTGGGCGCATTGTCGTCGTAGAGCGCCGCGTGGTTGCCGCTCGAGACGCCGGCGACGGGCGCGCCGGTGGCGTCGACGGCCCAGCCGAGGAAGATGCCGAGGCCGGGGTCGGCCTGCAGGCCGTTGTCGAGCTCGAGGGTCTGCAGCGTGGCCTGCGTGACGACGGGGAGCGCCACGCCGCTGGCGACGCCGGCGGTCAGGCGCAGCGGCACGACCGTGGGCGCGAAGTTGTTGGCGGGATCGACGACGCCGATGGTGGCGATGTCGAGCTTCTGCGACAGCTTGAGCGTGAAGTGGCCGGCGGCGTCGGTGGTGGTCTGATCGCGCGTCTCCTCGACGCTGATGCGGAGCACGCCTTGCGCCGCCGTGGTGCAGGTGCGGTAGTCGCGCACGTCGCCGAGCACGCAGACTACGCCGGCGACGAGCGGGGGCCCGCCTCCGTCGTCGACGCCGCCGTCGCCGGGGATGGCGGCGTCACTGCCGTTGCCCGAGAACTCGGGGAACAGGAGGTCGCAGCCCGACGAGAGGAGCACGATGCACAACAGCCACCGCATGACCGGACGCTAGCACGCGCCTAGGCGGGGCGCGACAAAAGCGCGGCGCGGCGGCGCCAGAGCCACAGGACGACGCCGAAGAGCGCGGCGGCAATGGCGATCGCCTGCGAGGTCGAGATGCCGTCGCCGACGAACTTGCGCGCGGCGTCGCCGCGGAAGAGCTCGACGGTGTAGCGCACGACGGAATAGGCGAGGAGGTAGGCGACGAGCACCTGGCCGTCCCAGCGCTTGCGGCGGCCGAGCAGCGACAACAGGAAGAAGAGGATCAGCTCGGCGGCGGCTTCGTAGAGCTGCACCGGATGTAGCGGCGGCGTCACCTGGGCACCCGAGGGCAGCGCGCCGCGCGCCATGTAGTCCTGGAAGGCGAGGCTGTCTTGCCCGAAGCGTGTGGCCCAGGCGAGGGCGGCGCCGTGCGCCTCGCGTCCCCAGCAGCAGCCGGCGGCGAAGCAGCCGAGCCGTCCGAAGAAGTGACCGAGCGCCACCGACGGCGCCAGGATGTCGGCGGTGCGCCAGAAGTTCATCTGCCGCCAGCGCGTGTAGAACACGGCGACGGCGAGCGCGCCGAAGAAGCCGCCGTAGAAGACGAGGCCGCCCTCCCAGACGCGCAGCGCGCGCCAGCAGTCGCCTTCGTGGCAGAGGCGCACGTAGTCGGGGACGTTGGTCGCGAGGAACACCAGCCGCGAGCCGACCAGCGACGAGACGAGCAGCCAGAAGCAGAGGTCGCGAACCTTGTCCGGATCCTCGCCCGAGCGCGCGGCGGTGCGCGTGCCGACGAAGATGGCGATGAGGAACGCCGCGGCGATGGCCACGCCGTAGGTGTGCAGCGCGAAGTCGCGCGAGAACAGGTGGACCGTGAAGAGAACGGGGCGCAACGCCTAGACTGTGGCGCGGGCGGCGCTCCGTCGCAAGGCCACGAGCAGGAAGATGCCGCCGAGGATGAGCGGCGCCGAGATGATCATCGACGTCGACAGCCAGCCGAAGAGCACGCCGCGATCGTCGTCGCGCCAGATCTCGCAGATCGAGCGGGCGACGCCGTAGAGGATGAGCATCCAGGCGAACACGTCGCCGAAGGCGCGCCGGCGCGGGCGCACCACGTAATAGAGGATCGTGAAGACCACGAAGCAGGCGGCCGACTCGTAGAGCTGCGTCGGATGCACGGGGACGTGCGGCCGCTGCGGAAAGACGACGCCGACCCACGACGTCGTCGGCTTGCCGAAGCAGCAGCCGTTCAGGAAGCAGCCGAGCCGCCCGCACACCAGGCCGAGCATGATCCCCGGCGCCGCCAGGTCCGCGGTGCGCCACCAGCCGAGCTTGTACTTTCGGATGTAGTAGTAGGCGAACGCGACGGCGAAGATGAAGCCGCCGTAGTAGGTGAGGCCGCCGCGCCAGGGCTTGAACGCGAGCAGGCAGTCCTTCGGTGGATAGCAGCTGTGCGTCGCCGTGTCGCAGAGGTAGTCGTACCCGCACTGCGCAGCGGTCGTGCAGTACTTCGTGAGCGCGTCGACGGCGTGGATCTTCTGCGGGGCGATGCAGTAGTTGACGTAGTCGTGGAAGTGGCCGTCGGCGATGACGCTGAGGAAGCGCGCGCCGATGATGCCCCACACGACCATCCACAGGTTGGTGTCGAGGATGCGCTCGTGGTCCATGCCGAGGCGGCGCGACTCGCGCACCGTCAGGATCATGGCGAGGCCGAACCCGATGGTGAGCATCGTGAAGTAGGCCGGGAAGCTGACCTCACCGACGACGGGGGCGTGAAAGGCGAAGAGGACGGGCCGCATCAGATCACCCCGCTGCCGCGCGCGCCGTCGCCTTCGTCTTCGTCTTGGGCGAGCCGGTGTCGAGCAGGAGGCCGATGATGCCGACGACGAGCGCGGCGTCGGCGATGTTGAAGGTGTCCCACTCGTGCTGGTGCCAGCGCCAGACGACGAAGTCGGTGACGCGGCCCAAGAAGACGCGATCGATGGCGTTGCCGAGCGCGCCGCCGACGATGAGCCCGAGCTCCATCGGGACGCGCGTGGGATGGCGCAGCTGGGCGCGCTTGACGTACAAGAACGCGCCGACGGCGATGCCGAGGGCGATGGGCACGAAGAAGTAGTGCGCGCCGGGCACGTTGCGCAACAGGCCGAAGGCGGCGCCCGGGTTCTCCGAGTAGCGGAACTCCCAGATGCCGGGGATGACGGTCTTGACGCGCGGATAGATGGGAAGGAGCGCGTGGCGCGCCCACACCTTGGTGAGCTGATCGAAGGCGAGCGCGAACGCCGCCGAGAAGAGGAAGACGAGGCGCCGTCGATCGATCATTTCTTCTTCTTGCCCTTGTCGCCGCTCGTGTCCTCTTCGGGCCGCATGTCGAAGAGCAGACCGATCACGCCGACGACGAGCGCGGCGTCGGCGATGTTGAAGGTCGGCCACTCGTGGGTGCCGATCTTCCAGACCACGAAGTCGGTGACGCGGCCGTAGGCGATGCGATCGATGACGTTGCCGAGCGCGCCGCCGGCCAAAAGGCCGAGCTCCGCGCCGAGGCGCCGCGCGTCCGGCACGGCCTTGCGCAGATAGGTGGCGACGATGATGAGCGCCGCGATGCCGACGACGAACAGGAGATAGCGCGCGCCCGGCACGCCGCGAAAGAGGCCGAACGCCGAGCCCGGGTTCTCCGAGTAACGCAGCTCGAAGAAGCCGGGGATGATCGTCTTCACCGCCGGGTAGATCGGACGCAAGACGTGGCGCGCCCAGACCTTGGAGCCCTGATCGAGCGCCAGCGACAGCGCGAAGATGAAGGCGAACCAGCGATACTTCGCGGCGGGCATCACGCGGCTCCTTTGGCGGCGACGGCGGCCTGGCAGCGCGCGCACAACGGCGGCGGCTCCGGCGTCCACTTCCAGCAGCGCTCGCAGCGGTTGCCGGTGGCCTCGGCGACGCTGACCTTCTCGTCGCTGCCGAGCTTGACGGTGGTCTGCGACACGATGAGGAAGTCGGCGAGCCAGCCCTGCGGCATGCGCCCGATGAGCTCGGCCAGCTGGCTCGTCACCGTGATCGTGACGTGCGCGTCGAGCGACGACTTCTTCTGCGCGCGGAACGGCTCCAGCTCCTTCTGCACGCGCGCCCGCAGATCGAGGAAGAGCTGCATCTTGGCCGCGTCGGCCTCGGGCTGGCGCTCGCCGTCGCCGAGGAGCGCGAGGTGCACCGACTCGGGATCGTAGGCGCCGAGCTTCGGCATGTAGGACCAGATCTCCTCGGCGGTGAAGCAGCAGATCGGCGCCAGCGCCGCGGTCACCACGCGCAGGCAGCGATACATCACCGTCTGCGTGGCGCGCCGCTCGAGCGAGTCCTTGGCGTCGCAGTAGAGCCGATCCTTGCGCACGTCGAGGTAGAGCGCCGACAGATCGGCCGCGCAGAAGTCGACGAGCGCGCGCAGGACGATGTGGAGCTCGAACGACTCGTACGCCTGCTTGACGCGCGCCTCGAGATCCGCGGCGCGCGCGTAGAGGTGCGCGTCGAGAAAGTCGGGCAGCTCCTTCTGCGTGTGCTTGGCCGGATCGAAGTCCCCGAGGTTGCCGAGGAGGAAGCGCATCGTGTTGCGCAGCTTGCGATACGACTCGCCGAGCTGCGTGAGGTGGCCGCGCGAGTACATCATGTCGCTGCGGAAGTCGGCCTGCGCCGTCCACATGCGTAGGAGCTCCGCGCCTTGCTCCTTGAGCACGCTCTCTGGCGGGATGTACTCGATCTTCTCGCCCGCTTTTCTGCGCCGCTCGATGTCCGACTTCGAGTACGGACGCCCGTGCTCGTCGAGCACGAAGCCGTGCGTGAGCACCGCGCGATAGGGCGAGCGCCCGCGCGTGGCGCACGAGGCGAGCAGCGACGAGTGGAACCAGCCGCGATGCTGATCCGATCCTTCGAGGTAGAGATCGATCGGCCGGCGATCCTCGGGCGTCGACGAGTCGAGCCCGACCGAGCGCTCGCCCTCGCAGACCGCGGCCCACGACACGCCCGACTCGAACCAGACGTCGACGATGTCGATGCCCTTTTTGAGATTGCCGTGCTCGGCGCCGAGCAGCTCCGCCGTCGACAGCGCGAACCAGACGTCGGCGCCGCCGCGCTCGAAGCGCTCGGCCACCTTGTCCATGAGGTCGGCGTCGATGACCGCGGCGCCGTCGGGCGCGTAGAACACCGGAATCGGCACGCCCCAGACGCGCTGGCGCGAGAGCACCCAGTCGGGCCGGTTCTCGATCATCGCCGAGATGCGGTTCTCGCCCCACGGCGGGATCCACTGCGTGCGGCGGATCTCGGCGAGCGCGGTCTGGCGCAGATGCGTCTCGCCGTCCATGCGCGCGAACAGCTGCTCCGTCGCGCGGAAGATGACCGGGTTCTTGCAGCGCCAGCAGATCGGATACGAGTGCGTCACCGAAAGATTCGGTGGTGAGAGGAGCGCGCCCTTCTCGGCGAGGAAGGCGACGATCTTCGGGTTCGCCTTGAACACGAACTCGCCCTTCCACGGCCCTTCGCTGAACTTGCCGCCGTCGTCGACCGGCGCGTCGACGGGCAGGTCGTACTTCTTGCCGGTCACGAAGTCGTCGGCGCCGTGGCCGGGCGCCGTGTGCACGAGGCCCGTGCCCTGCTCGAGCGTGACGTAGTCGGCGGGGACGAAGCGCGACTGGCGATCGAGGAACGGATGGCGCGCGGCGTGGAGCTTGCCGAACTTCTCGACGGCGAACGGCTCGCGCGGCCCGTCTTCGACGAGCTTGCAGGCTTCGACGACCTTGTCGGCGAGCTCCTTGGCGACGATCAGGCGCTCGCCGTTGGCCCGCACCGTCACGTACTCGAAGCTCGGGTGATAGGCGATCGCCCAGTTGGCCGGCAGCGTCCACGGCGTCGTCGTCCAGATGACGGCGTGAAGGCCGCTCTCGGGCGTTCCAGATGGCGCCTCACTTCGTGACGTGCCACCTGGTACCTCGAACTTCACGTAGATCGACGGCGAGGTGTGCGCCTCGTCGTACTCGATCTCGGCCTCGGCGAGCGCCGTCTTGTCCGACATGCACCAGTGCACCGGCTTCTTGGCCTGGTACAGCATCCCCTTGCGCGCGAACTCGGCGAGCTGGCGCACGATGGTCGCTTCGTAGTGCTTCGACAGCGTCAGGTACGGGTCGTCCCAGGTGCCGAACACGCCGAGGCGGATGAACTCGTCGCGCTGGATGCCGACCCACTTCATCGCGTACTCGTGGCACGCGGCGCGGATCTCGACGGCCGACATGCCCGCGATCTTGTCGCCGAGCGCGCGTTGCACCGCGAGCTCGATCGGCAGGCCGTGGCAGTCCCAGCCCGGCTTGTACTCGACGTAGTGGCCGGCCATCGTGCGGTACTTGCAGACGATGTCCTTGAGGATCTTGTTGAGGATGTGGCCGTAGTGGATGTTGCCGTTGGCGTAGGGCGGCCCGTCGTGGAGCACGTAGGGCTTGGCGTTGCGGCGCGCCTCGAGGATGCGCGCGTAGAGCTTGCCTTCGGCCCACTTCGACAGCATCGCGGGCTCGCGCCGGGCGAGGTCCGCCTTCATCGGAAACTGCGTTTCGGGAAGGTTCAGCGTCGCTTTGTAGTCCATGACCGGATGAGGGAACTTAGCACAAGGCAGTCCGTCGGCTATGCTCGTCGCGTGGCTTCGGTGCGCGAGCTCCTCGACGAAGCGATCGCGGTGCTCGACCTCGCCGATCGCGACGAGCGCGCGGCCAAGCTGTTCGTCATCGCCGCCAAGCTGCAGGCGACGGGCGACGACGTCGCGACGGCGGAGGCGCGTGCGCTCCTGGTCAAGGCCGCCGACGACGGCAGCGCGCTCGCCGCGTTCGATCTGGGGATGCTCCTCGTCAGCGGACGCGGCGGCGAGATCGACACCGCCGCGGGCCTGCTATGGCTCGGTCGCGCAGCGACGGTGCTGCCGGCGGCGGCGACGGTGCTCGGCGGCATGCTGCTCTTCGACGGCGAGAGCGCCGGCGACGGGATCACGTGGCTGCGGCGCGGGGCCGCGGCGGGCGAGCCGTCGGCCTTCTGGCTGCTCGGCGCCGCGCACCTGCGCGGGCTCGGCGTCGCCGTCGATGCGGGACAGGCGCGTCTGCTGATGGCGGCCGCGGCCGACGCCGGCGTCGTCGAGGCACAGCTCGAATTGGCGACCATGTTCGCCGACGGCGTCGGCGGCGTGCGCGACGAGACCTCGGCGGCGCGCTGGGAGCAACGCGCCGCGGAGGCGGGCAGCGCCGTCGGATGCATGCGCGTCGCCGAGCGGGCGGCGGCGCGGCCGGGCGGCCTGACGCGGTCGATCGCGTGGCTCGAGCGGGCGGTGGAGGCGGGCAGCGCAGAGGCCGCGGCACGCCTCGCCTATCTCTACACTATGGGCGGCGAAGTACCCGCCGACGAGGCCGCCGCACGGCACTGGATCGCGCGCGCGGGCGAGCTCGGCTGGCAGTGGAATCCAAAATGATCTCCGTCACGTAACTACGTGTCACGGGTCACCCCGCAACTTTTTCTTTCCGATGGCGATAATCATATAGGAACGATACGCTCGTACGTCCGCGGCCATGCCGCGCGGGGTGGGGACCAAGGGTGCAGCGCCTCTTCGATTACGACGTAGCGACACCTTCGCGGCCCCAGCCGGATGCGGCCAGGGCACGTCGTGCCGAGGAGGAGCCGCAGCTGTACGGGCGGGCGCCGGCCGCGGTCTGGTCGCTGCTGCTCGACGGCGGCGTCGATCCGCTCGCGCTCGCCGATCTGCTGCGGGACGGGCTGAGCGCGGCCGAGCGGCGGCGCGCCTATCTCGAGCTCGTGCGCGACGTGGGCGCGCCCATCGCCGGACGGCTGTGGCAGCAGGCGCTCGCCGGCGTGAAGCCGTCGCGCGGCGATCTGCCGGCCGATGCGCGTCGTGTCGCCGAGGCGGCGCTCGGGCGGACGCTGCCGCGCATCGACATCATGCGCGGTCCCGCCGTCGACGCGCTGACGGCGCGGATGGGCACGCCGGCGTACACGCTCGGGCGCCAGCTGTTCGTGCGCAGCGGCGAGTCGTCGACGAAGGTGCTGGTGCACGAGGCGATCCACGCCGTGCAGCAGGAGGGCGCGAGCGCGCGCAAGGCGGCGGGCCCGTCGGAGGCCTCGGAGCGCGAGGCGCACTCGATCCTGCGGCGGCTCGGGCCGATGGACGCGGCGCCGTCGCTGCTCGCCGATCGGGCGCGCGCGTCGCTGGCGGTGCGAGCGGCGCTCGGTCGTGCGCCGCGGGTGACGGCGCGTCCGCTGCAGCTCGCGGCCTACGAGGCCACGCACGCCAGCGTCGACTCGGTGCTCGGCGAGGCGCAGCGCATGGCCGAGGCGCTCGTCAAGCTGCTCGAGCGCGGCGCCTCGCGCACCGAATTGCAGCAGCTGCTCGGTCCCGAGGGCGACGGCCATCAGGCGCGCGTGCGCGCCACGGCCATGCACGCGCTCGGCGGGCGCCGCGTGAGCGACGGGCGCGATGCGCGCAAGACGCTCGCCGATCGGCTCAACGGCAACGGCAAGGTGCTGCCGTCGTCGCTGCGCGCGGAGCTGGAGTCGCGTCTCGGCGCCTCGTTCGGTGACGTGCGCGTCCACGACGATCCCGAGGCCGCGTCGCAGGCGCGGCGGCTCGGCGCGCGCGCCTTCACGCAGGGCCAGGACGTCTTCTTCGGCGACGGCAAGTACGACCCCAGCTCGCCCGACGGGCGCCGGCTCATCGCGCACGAGCTCACCCACGTGGCGCAGCAGGCGGGCGCGCCGGCGACGAGCGCGCCGACGGTGTCGCCGTCGGGCAGCGCGGTCGAGCGCGAGGCCGATCGCGTGTCGCACGCCTTCGCCGACGGTGCGCGCGCGGGGGCGCCGTCACTCGAGATCCGCGAGCGCGCGCCGGCCGGCACCATCTCGCGCGACGACGGCGGCGGCGCCGGCGGTACGCCGCAGAAGTGGGACCTGCATCTTCTGCAGCGCACGCTGCCGCTGGTCGCGACCCAGCTGTCGGGCGCGCGCGATCTCGGCGACGGGCGCAAGCAGGTCGACATCAACCAGACGCTCGGCCCCATCCGCATCTCGTCGGCGACGTTCCACTCGGCCGGCGACAGCGTCGACTCGGGCACGCTCGCCGCCAGCATCGACACCGGGCCGTTCCGCGGCGGCAGCGGCTCGCTGTCGGTCGACAGGAACGGCGCCGTCACCGGCAACCTGACGCTGCCGGTGAGCGTGCCGGGCGCGGTGCTCAAGAACGTCACCGTCGAGGTCGGCGCCGACGGCTTCCACGGCACCGCCAACCTGTCGCCGCAGGACCTGCTCAGCCGCGACTTCCCGGTGCAGGCGACCGACTTCGTCATCACCGTCGCGTCGTCGCCGGCGGGCGGCATCGACGCCAGCATCACCGGCGGCGCCACCGTCAACGTGCAGAACGGCATGGCCGCCGGCGCGGCGCGCATGACCGCCGAGCTGCACGCGGGCCCGAGCGGCTACAGCTTCGCCGCGACGGTGCAGGGCAACATCGACATCCTCGGCCTGCAAGCGAACGTGCAGGCGACCATCACCTTCGACGGGCACAACATCACCATCACCGCGGGCGCCGACATCCCGGTGAACCTGCCCGGCATCGAGGGCATCGCCCACGTCAGCTACGCCGACGGCAAGCTCTCGGTCAGCGGCGAGAACGTGCGCTTCACGATCCCGCAGCTCTCGGCCGTCGTGTTCGATGACGTGCGCGTCGAGGACGGGCGCCTCAAGGCCGCGCTGCACCTCGGCTCGCCGGTGTCGATGCCGCTGCCCGGCGGCGGCACCGCGGCGCTCACCGCGTCGACGCTGCAGATCGACGGCGCCAACGTCACCGGCGAGGCGACCGGCACGTTCAGCGTCGGGCCGGGCGGCGCCGTGGCGCTGTCGGGCACGGTCAACGTCGGCTATCACGGCGGCCAGCTCGACGGCGCGGTCACCATCGGCAGCGCGTCGGTGCCGGGGCTCAGCGTCTCTGGGCTGACCATCGGCGTCCAGGATCTGTTCCGCGGCAATCACTACAGCGTCTCCGGCAACGTCGACGTCAACCTGATGAACGGCCTGGTCCAGGGCCACTGGGCCGACCTGGCGATGGATCCGGGCGGCTCGCTCACCGGTCAGGTCGGCTTGCACTTCGGCATCCCGCGGCTCGGGCTGCCCGACATCAGCCTCAACGTGATGCCCGGCTGGCGCATCGCCGCGTCGACGGCGGGCGGGCCGATCTCGCTCGACCTCGGCGGCGCGCTCGGGCAGCTGAGCCAGTTGACCGCGTCGGTCGACGTCACCGAGACCGACATCCGCAACATCCCGCGCGCCCTCGGCGACATCCACGTCACCGGCGCCCACATCGCGCCGCCGGCGCTGGCGTCGGTCGGCGCGCTCGACTCGGTCGACCTGCATCTGCCGGGCGCGGGCGGCAGCTACGACTTCTCGCAGTTCACCGGCTCGGCGGCGCTGCACATCACCGCGTTCCCCGGCGCGCCGATCTCGATCGGCCTGCAGTACGCCAACGGCCAGCTGTCGACGCAGGCCGAAGTCGACGTCGACGTGCACACGATCATTCCGCCGCTCGCCGGCAACGTGAAGGTCGGCTACGTGAGCGGGCAGCCGAACCCGATCACCGTGCACGCCGCCGGCATCACGGCGGCCGATCCGAAGATCGCGCAGTACGTGTCGATCCCCAACATCGACTACGCCAACGGCAACCTGTCGGGCGACATCGCGTTTGCGTCGGGGCCCGTCACCGTCGGACCGGTGAGCGGCAACATCACCAACGGCAGCATCCACTTCGCCAAGCCGCAGGCCGGTCCGGTGCAGCTGACCGGCAAGGTCGACGTGCAGATGGGCGTGGCCGCGGCCGGCGCCAACGCCACCGGCCACATCAGCTACGACGAGAACGGGCAGCTCAAGGTCGAAGGCACCGTCGCCGTCGATCTGGCCGGG
Organism: Polyangia bacterium; assembly: GCA_035607415.1. Lineage (GTDB taxonomy): Bacteria > Myxococcota_A > Polyangia > Palsa-1104 > Palsa-1104 > JAQBQH01. The sequence goes on along the minus strand of DATNAQ010000106.1, from coordinate 8,888 downwards.
CTCACCAAGGGCATGATGACCGGCCAGCTGGTGGCGTCGAACGAAGGCGGCGCCAACAGCCTTTCGTGCAACAACGCCAACTTCGCGTCGGGTCCGCTGCAGGGCGTCTTCCAGAACGGCATCACCGTCACCAAGACCGGCGCGCAGCTGACCGCCAACGCGACGCTCGACGTGGCGGCGCTGCAGAAGTTTTTGCCCGCGGGCGTGACGCCGTCGGGCGCGATCACGCTCAACGTCCACAAGGACAGCGAGAACGATCGCGTGCACTTCACGCCGTCGGGCACCGCCGGCGTGAACATCGGCGGCGACTTCTTGACGGCGACGGTGGCGCTCGAGGACCAGGACGCCGGCATCGGCGCGACCATCACCGCCGACGTGGCGGTCAAGCCGCCGGGCGTGACGCTCACCGGCCACGCGGCGGTCAAGATCGGCGCCGACAAGTCGATCTCGCTGCAGCCCGACGCGAACATCAACGTCGACGTCCTGAACTCGACGGTGACGGCGAAGATCCAGCCCATCCTCGACGGCAACCGCATCAGCGGCGTCACCATCGACGGCAACGTCAAGGACACCAAGTTCACCAACCCGACGCCGTTCTCGTTCCACTACAACAACGGGCAGTGGGGCGCGGGCGTCAAGATCGGCATGAAGGACGTCGCCGGCGTCCTCCACGGCGGCTCGCTCGACTTCAGCTACGCCAAGCCGGGCGGGTTCAAGGCGCACGCCGAGAACATCCCGCTGGCGGGCGCGCTCGAGGGGCTCTCGATCGACGAGGCGCACCTCGACTCGACGAGCTACGGCGCGACCATCTCGGGCGGCAAGGACATCAAGGCCGGGTCGGTCAAGATCAGCATCGACAGCTCGTCGAAGCTGACCATCGATAGCCAGACCGGGCTGACCGGCACCGCCAAGGGCTCGGTCACGCTCGGGCCGCTGCCCAAGATCAACGTGTCGGTCACCGCCAACGGCGACCAGCCCGTCGACATCCACGCCGACACCGACATCGACATCTCGAAGGTGTCGAGCTTCCTCGCCGGCAACCTGCACGTCAGCTACGACCGCAATCAGGGCGCCAATGCGTTCGGCTTCCAGGGCACGAACGTGATGGTCAACGCCGATCCGATCAAGAACCAGGTGCTGTTCTCGAACGTCGAGGCGCACTGGAACGGCAAGGAGCTCACCGGCTCGCTCACCGCCGGCCACGTGAACGTCAAGGCCGACATCGCCGACGTCACCGTCGAGGGCGGCACGATCGATCTGCTCCCCGGCTACAAGCTCAACGGCGACCTGAAGGCGCACCTCACCGCCGGTGGCGCCGACGCGCACGCGTCGGTCGGCTGGGCGATGGGCAAGTTCAAGTGGGAGGCGGGCGGCACGGTTCAGCTCGGCGGCCTGACCAACCACATGCTCGAGGGCGAGGTCGAGGCCACCGCCGCTTCGGGCGGCAACGGCACGCTCAAGAACAACACGCCGATCACGTTCGGCGCCTCGGCGCCGGCGGCGGTGAAGGACATCAAGGTCACCGCCATCCACGGCGGCGTCGCGCCGGGCAAGGTCAACGTCCACGTCTCGATGGAGGCCAAGGACGCCGTCAACAAGCTCACGAGCGGCCTCCAGGGCGTCACGGTCAACGTCGGCCACGCGCCCATCGTCGTCGACTACAACAACGGCGCGTTCGGGATGTCGGCCCATCTGCAGGGCTCGGCGGCGTGGGAAGACAAGATCTCGGGCGACTTCGACCTCGGTTGGGACAACGGCTTCACCGGCAAGATCGAAAAGATCAAGATCACCGCCGGCGACGGCTTCCACTCGACGGGCGGCTCGATCGACCTCAAGAAGGGCGACATCGACATCGGCGATACGCACTTCCACGTCGGCGGCGTCGCCGACGGCAAGGTCACCGGCGGCGGCAACGTCCGCGAGCGCAAGTTCGCGCTCGTCACCGACGTCGACGTGGAGGCGATGAAGGGCCTCAAGGTCCACGTCCAGGCCGACAACACGCAGGTGACCGGCAAGCTCGCCTCGCCGCAGCCGATCAAGCTCGGCGAAAAGATCACCGTGACGGTGATGGACGACAGCTCCGTCACCTTCGCGAAGAAGGGCGGGCTGTCCGCGCATCTGCACGCGCACGTCGACGCCGCCGAGATCGGCACCGGCGAGCTCACCGCCGATCGCCAGGGCAACGGCTTCACCGGCACGGCGTCCTTCAACACCAAGCCGTTCGCGCTCTTCAAGGAGACCGCCGGCAACTTGCAGTTCCACGCCGGCAAGCTGTCGACCGACGACAAGGGCATCACGCTCGAGCTGGCCGATCAGTACGCGACCTACTTCGACGCGTCGGTCAACCTCAAGCTCGCCAACAACGCGCCCAACGTCACCGGCAACCTCACCAAGCTCAAGAACCTCGGCAAGCTGTCCGACGCGTTCAAGGGCGCGCAGGTCAGCTACCACAGCGGGCAGGTCAAGGCCGAGGGCCACTTCGATCTGGCGCCGGTCTTCCCCAACGTCCTCAAGGCCGGGTCGAACCTCAACGTCACCTACGACGGCGCGCTCAACATCGACGGCACCATCCGGCCGAACGACATGTTCGGCGGCGCCGTGAAGTTCGACGACACGTCGCACGTGACGGTGAGCTGGTCGAGCGCCACCAAGAAGGTCAAGGTCGATGGCTCGGCGCACGCCGACGTCGCGCAGCTGGCGACGATCGATCTGACGGTCCAGGCCGGCGGCGGCGGCGGCGATCCGGGCTCGTTCGATCTCGAAGGAAAGATCCAGGCCGACGGGCTCGCCAAGTACATCAAGGGCGTCACCTTCGCCAACATCACCGGCGACGTGAAGGTGCACGTCGGCGACGGGGCGACCGACTTCGGCGTCGCCGTCGACGCCGACGTCACCGGCATTCCGGCCGCCGGCATCACCGAGTGCGCGGCGCACATCCACGGCCAGTACGACAAGGGCAAGGGCCTGTCGGGCTCGGTCGTCGTCTCGCGCATCAAGGTCGGCGACGTGTTGGCCGACGGCCGCATCGACCTCAAGGAAAACAAGTTCGACTCGGGCGAGATCCACGTCGTCGCGAACTTCCCGTCGGTGCTGATCGAGGGCACGGGTAAGGTTCAGGCCGGCGATCTCGGCAAGCTGTCGACGACGGCGGATCTGAAGGTGACGCCGGGCGACGGCTCGCCGCTCGCCAAGTTCATCGAGTCGGGATCGATCCACGTCGACATCCACGAGTGGCAGCTCATGGAGGCGACGGGAACGCTGAACCTGGTGCCGCCGACCTTCATGAAGCTGTACGACCCCAAGGTCGTCATCAGCTACAAAAAGGGCGCCGGCATCTCGGCGGTGCTGACGACGCAGTTCGACGCGCCGTTCGCCAAGAACAACGAGAAGGGCAACTTCGCCGCCGGCTACGAGTCGGGCAAGGGGCTGTTCGCGCACATCGACTTCCCGGTCACCATCCCCGGCTTCCAGCAGGCGTCGGTGTTCGGCGAGCTCAACCAGAAGGGCGTCACCATCGGCGCCGACCTGGTCCCGCGCGAGAACCAGTACATCAAGTCGGCGCACGTCGAGATCGGCTACGGCGACGGCGGCTTCCACTTCCTCGGCAAGGTCACGCTGACGCCCGATCCCGAGCACGAGATGGAGATCGGCGTTCAGTACGTCCAGGGCTCGGGCTTCTCGATGCTCAACGCCGATCTGAAGGACAAGCACGAGGACAATGGCGACCACCCCGTCGGCGGCTTCAAGAAGGACGTCGACATCCCGCTGGCGACGATCGGCGTGGCGTCGTTGAACTTGAAGCTCGGAGTCGGCGTCGGCGCCGGCTACCGCATGCCCAAGATCAAGCTCAAGGATCCGAAGATCGAGGGCGGGCTCGAGGCGCTCGACTCGGGAGGCCTGCCGCCGATCAGCTTCGGCGGCACCGTGGCGATGGGCGCGTACCTCGCCTTGTGGTTCTCGATCCAGATCACCGGCAAGATCGATCTCCTCGTCGCGACGGCGGAGGCGGGCATCGGCGCCAAGATCACGGCGCTGCTCAACCTCGAGCTCGGCGCCGACGTCAACGGACGATACGAGCAGGGCAAGGGTGCGCTGCTCAAGATCGATCCGTTCGTGCACGCGTCGCTCGACCTGATCGCGTCCTTGATCGCGACGCTGTACGCGTCGATCGCGTGGTTCACCATCATCGACAAGGAGTACACGCTCGCGTCGGCGAACCTGGCGCACATCGACCTCGGGACCTTCCGGCCGTTCGCGCCGATCCAGGTCCAGCTCGGTGGCCCCGGCGGAACGCATCTGGTCAGCGGCCTCCATCTGCGCGACGGCATGACCGACGACATGGAGAAGGGCGTCCAGGACGGCTCGAAGAAGGCGTCGGACAACGAGGCCAACAAGGAGTCGAAGCAGAAGCTGGCGCCGGTGCTCAAGAGCATGCGCGCGGCGGCGGTGCAGTTCGAGCAGCTCCCCGAGGGCTGGGAGAACGGCATGGTGTCGGCGCCGGTCGACTTCGACTCGATGTTCCACATCGACGGCGACGCGTGGGACTTCTATCGCGAGCACGCCGACGACGCCGAGACCATCGATCCCGAGGACGCGTGCACCTCGCCGACGCAGAAGCTGGCCAAGGCGGTGGCGCAGGCGTCGAAGAACAATCCCGCGTTCGCGGGGCGCATCGTGCTCGAGTGGCGGCGCGCGCAGATCGCGCACATGGGCGTCAATCCCGACACCGGTGTCAACGTGGTGCAGGAGCGCGAAGAGGTGCAGGCGCTGATCGCGGCCAAGTACGCGGCCGATCTCGCCGAGGTCCAGCGCAAGCAGAAGGAGCAGGACGACGAGCACGCGGCGCACGTCGTCAAGCAGCACGCCGACTGGACCAAGGCGGAGCAGGAGCACCACCACAAGATCGCGGCGGCGAAGGCCGAGCACGAACAGAAGGTCAAGCACCACGAGGAAGAGGGCAAGAAGGCGCAGAAGCAGGTCGAAGACGCCGAGAAGATGGCGAACAAGGAGGGCGCGGCCGAGAAGCCGAAGGAGTCGGACAAGGCTCCGCCGCCGCCTCCGCCGCCGCTTCCGCCGACGCCGGCGCCGCTGGCCAAGCCCGATCCGATTCCGGTGCCGCCGCCGGTGCCGCTGCCGCCGCCGATGTTGGTGCTGCCGGGCGTGACGCTGCCGGCGCTGCCGTCGGATCCGGGCGTATCGATCAACATCTTCTCGCCGCCGTCGCCGCCGACCAAGAAGGTGCAGGTCAAGCAGCCGGGCGGTGGCGACGGGCCGCCGACGGGGAGCTCGCCCGATCCGGCGCCGGGTGCGGCGTCGGGTGTGGCCAAGGGACCGACGGGCGGCAGCGCGCTGCCCGCGGGTGACGGCGGGCCGTCGGGGAGCAAGAAGAGCGGCGGTGGTGGCGCGGCGCCGCCGGGGCCGCAGGTGGCGGCGGGCGCGGCGGGCATCATCTCGCAGGCGAAGACGCTCGATGCCAAGAAAGCCGAGTACGGCGGTGGCGCGGGCGGTAAGGGCGGCGGCAAGGGGCCGGCGCCGGCGGCGGCTGCTGCGGCGGCGACTGCTGCCGCTCCGGCGGGCGGAGGCGCAGGCGGCGCAGCGGGCGGCGCGAAGGGCGCCGGCTCCAAAGACAAGAACGCGAACGCCAAGAAGGACGCGGTCACGTCGGGCAAGCTCGACCCGACCGTCGAGAAGGTCGCGGCCAAGGGCAAGGCCGACGAGGAGAAGCAGCACAAGGAGCTGAAGCAGAAAGAGGTCGAGTACAAGAACAAGATCGATCAGAAGACCAAGGGCGCGCAGACGGCGACGACCAACCTCGAGCACGCGGCCGACGACGCGCACAAGCGTCACGAGATGCCGGCGGCCGGGCTGTTCCCGCCAGGCACCGTCGAGCAGGCGCGCGTGGCGTTCTCGAACTTCGTCAAGCAGAAGCGCGAGGGCGAGACGTTCGCGTCGTTCAAGGACAAGTACGCGCAGAAGAAGGCCTTCAACTTCGACGTGAAGGTCTGGGTCGACGTCGTGCAGGAGATGCAGAAGATCCACGACGCGATGAAGCCCGAGGATGTGCTGCCCGATCCGAAGGACTTCGCGCCGAAGCTGTACGCGGGCAATTCGTACGTGGCCAAGACGTACAAGCCGGCGGCCGGATACGAGGCGGCGTATTCGCTCAGCGACGAGACGATCAAGGCGCTCGAGCTGTTCGAGAAGTTCAAGACGAACAACAAGGGATCGAAGCCGGGGCAGTACCTCATCGCTGAAGTCGAGAAGATGAACGACGTCGAGCGGACGGCGTTCGTGAACTCGAAGCTGCTGGTGCTGGCGGCGGCGTCGGAGGCGGCGAAGGTGCTGCGCGTGGCGCTCGACAAGCTCGGGCCGGCGGCGCAGGTGCAGCAGAAAGTGGCGGAGATCGACGGCGGCAAGCTGGTGCCGGCGCCGCAGTTCTGGGCGCAGATGCTCGGCGCGTTCAATCAGGGCGTGGCGGGCATCGCGCAGATCAATGACGTCGTCGCCAAGATGCAGGCGCACGATCCGAAGGGCGCGGCCGGCGGTGCTGGTGGCGGTGCGGCGGGCGGTGCGGACGCCAAGGGCGGCGCGGCTGCCGGCGGCGGCTCGGCACCTGCAGCGGCATCGGCGAGCGGCGCACCGGCAGGCGCGGCACCGGCGGGCGCGGCACCGGCGGGCGCGGCGCCGGCGGGCGGCGCACCGGCGAGCGGTGGCGCGGCGGCCGGCGGAAAGGATGCGGCCGGTCCGGGCGCGGCAGCCGGCGGCGGCGCGAGCGCGTCGTCGGCTTCGGCCGCCGGCGGAGCGAAAGACGCCAAGAGCGGAAAGGCCGGCGCCGCCGACAAGGCCGGCGCCGACGCCAAGGGCGGCGCGCAACAGGCGGCGAAGGACAGCGCGGGGCTGCCGCCGGGCAGCGACGGTGGCGGCAAGAAGCCGGCGCCCGCGATGGTCGGCATCGAGAAGATCAAGGGACACCTGTCGGAGCTCGACGCGTTCTACACGGGGAACGCGTCGCGGCTCGGCATGGACGTCCATGCCGACCTGATGGCCAACAAGGCCGCGCTCATGGAAAAGCGGCGGGACGTGCTGCAGGTTCTGATGCACCAGAACCCGGGCGTGCCGCCCGAGCAGGTCTACGACCACTTCAAGACGACGATGCGCGGCGCGCTCGATGCGCTGCGCGGTATGGCCGACGGGCACGCGGCGAACTACGCGCGCATCATCGCCGAGGCGCGCAAGAGCACGCCGCGGTTGAGCTCGGAGGGAGTGCGCGCGGCAGTCGAGCAGATGCGCCTCGCGATCGGATCGGCGACGAAGCCGCCGCTGCAGATTCCGGAGCTGAATCCGGCGGGGATCGCGCCCGAGGAGATGGTGCCCGATGCGCAGGTGAGCGACGCCGTCGGCGACGCGAACTGGAACGTCTGCTTCGACGAAGCCTGGGTCACGAAGACGTTCCTGCCCGACAAGTTCGATCGCGCGCTGCTGCTCGGCGAGAACGCCACAAAGGCGGACGAGAAGGACAAGGCCGGCGACGGCAAGGGCGCGGGCGATCATCCGGCGGGTGCGTCGTCTGCGGCGCCGGCCGCGAAGCCTGCCGACGGCGGTGCGGCCAAGTCTGCCGGCGGCGCTGCCGCTCCGGCGGGCGCGTCCGCGTCTGCCGGCGCGGCCGCGACGAACGCGCCTGGCGGCGCAGCGTCTGCGCCGAGTGGTGGCGCGTCCAACGCCGCGGGGGGCGCCGCAGCGACGGGCGGCGCCGGTCCTGCGGGGGCTTCGAGCGCCGCGCCGTCGAGCTCCTCGGGAGGCGGCGCAGCGGCGACCTCGCCGGCAGGCGGCGGCGGGTCGTCGAGTGGTGCGCAGGCCGGCGGTGCATCGCCGGCTGGCAGCGGAGGAGCGTCGGGCGTTGCATCGTCATCTGGTGGTGGCGGCGGTAATGCGGGGCCATCCGCGGCCGGCGGCGCTCAGGCGAGCGCCTCGAGTGGCGGCAGCTCGTCAGCGGGCGCTGCGCAGTCGCCGGCGACGAATGCTTCTGCGGCACCTCCGGCGTCGGGTTCGGCGGGGGCTGGAGGCGCTGCTGCGTCCAACGGGCCGAACGCGGCCAAGTCCGGAACACCGGCACCTGCGAAGACTGCGCCGGTGCCTGGGGAAGAGAAGTCACATCACGCCGCCGGCCCGGCGCCTGGCGGCTGGCAATCGAAGGTGCGCGTCACGATGCCGGCCGAAGAAGTCGCGCCGGATGATCGTGGGCATACGTACCACATCCTCAAATCCGGCGAGGTCGTTGCGACGACGGAGCCGGTGCTCGTCGAGCCAGTCGCCGCCCACGCGGCGGTTGCAAAGCATCCGCATACCGACGCCGAGATCCAGGCGGCCTGCGCCAAATTCGAAATTCGAATCGGCAATCACTTTGCGACGGCCGCTGAGCCCGCCGCAAAGGCGATGATGGCCAAGGCGAAGCGGTACATGGATGAGCGCAGTAAGCCCTATTTCGCAGACAAGCAGCGCGTCGACGACGAAATGAAGAAGCTCGGCGGTGCGATTTACGAGCAGTGGGCCGGCCGCGTTGGCATGAAGGTCGAGGACATCGAACAGGTGCTCGGCGGCGCGGGGAACATCCGCGAGCTCATTACGACCTTCAACAACTTCTACGAGAAGATCTTTGTTCCGGACCTTTTCGGTGGGCCGAACGGGCTGAAGATCACCGATATGAAGGAGCTCGCCACGGAGCTCGGGCTCGTTCCGGAAAAATTGAAGCAGCGCAAGGCCGATGCGGAAGCCGCATTCGAGAAGGCCAAGGAGAAGGCAATAGAGTCCGGCAAGAAGCCAGGCACTTCGCGCGAGTGGGAGTTCCGGACCGACGACAAAACGAAAAAGCCAATGTCGCAGCAAGACGC
>DATNAQ010000103.1:0-22845 GCA_035607415.1 Polyangia bacterium | reverse complement strand
CGCCCCGAGCGCGCCGCTCACGCGGTCACAGCGGGCTGGCGGTGTCGCCGGGCAGAAGGACCTTGCGCAAGAGGATCGGCGACGGCGTACCGTGCCGCAGCAGCGCGTCGTGGAAGGCGCCGAGCGGGGCGCCCGGATGCGCCGCGCGCCAGTCGTCACGCAGCTTCAAGATCGCGATGCGCCCGAGCGCATCGGCGAGCACCATCGGATCGATCGCCGCGCGCTCCGCCTCGCGGCGCGCCTGCCCGTCGTCGAGCCCGGCCTCGTCGGTGAACATCTTGACCACGTCGTCGATCTTGGCGCCGAGCGCGTGCAGCCGCACCGCCGCGATCAGACGCGCCGCGCGCAGCACCGTCGCGCGCGCCGCCGCCACGCGCACCTTGGCGTCGCCCGGCAGCCAGCCCTCGGCGAGCAGCATCTCCTCGACGTACGCGGCCCAGCCTTCGACGAACAGCGGCGACAGCGCCACCTTCTGCATCGTCGTCGGCGCGTGACGATCGAGCTCCGCCTGCACGTAGTGGCCGAGCGCCTCGTGCAGCATGGTCCGCGCCATCACCGGCCGATTGAAGGTGCGCAGATGCTCCTGCTTGCGCCGATCGGGCCACGCCTTGTCGATCGGATCGACGTACAGGTAGGACTCGTGCGCGTGCGGCTCGAGCGGCCCCGGCATCTGCAGCTGCATGTAGCCCCACAACGCCGGCGGCATCTCGATCACGCGCGGCCGCTCGGGATCGGGCGGCGACCACAGCTGCTGCGCGCGCACGAACTTGACGGCGCTCTCGAGCATGTCCTGCGCGGAGGTCAGGAGCTCCTCGGGCCGGCCGTGATCCTCCTCGAGCAGCTTCGACACGTCGACGCCCGATTTTCCGCCGGTCGCCGCGCGCGTGGCGTCGTCGAGCCGCCGGCGCGCGTCCTTCAGATCGCGCTCGCCGAGCGAGACGAGGAGCTCGGGCGTGACGTCGACGCCCTCGCCGCGGCGCAACAGCTCCATCAGCCGATCGCGCCCCAGCGCGAAGTCGCCGTGCGCGCGCGGGAGCAGATCGCGCGTCAGATAGCTGGCGAAGTCGTCGAGCGCGCGCGACGCGTTGCCCGAGGCGTTGCGCAGATCGTCGAGCAGCCGCGGATCGGGCACGCCCTGCATCGCCTTGGGCAGCACCTCGGCGATGAAGCCCTTGGTCGATTGCGCCGACTCGATCGCGCGCCGGACCTCGAGCTCCGGCGCGGTGGTGCGCAGGTTGCGGCGCGCCTCGTCGAGCAGCGGACCGATCTTCCACAGCCGCGCGTTGATCTGCCGCAGCCGATCGACGGGCGGCAGGAAGTCGTCGGTGACCAGCTCGTAGATGGCCGACTGCACCAGATCGCAATAGACGAGCGGGTTGCGCTCGAGCGGCCGCAGCTCGGTGAGCACGTAGAGCGCGTGATCGGCGCGATGCATGAGCAGCACTCGATCGAACGCGCGCGTGGCGTCGAGCTTGGAGTCGTCGATGGCGCGCAGTCGATCGAGGAGCACGCGCAGCCGGAGCGCCACGTGCGCCTGCTCCTCGGGCCGCACGTTGTCGACGTGATCGTCCCAGGCGTGCACGCCGAGCCAGGTGGCGACGATCGGCTGCTCGAGGAGCTCGGCGTCGAGGTTCTCGCGAACGAGGTCGTCGACCTCGGCGTTGGGCGACTTGGGCGGGCCCGAAGGCGCCGGACGCGGCGCGTCGGAGGCGTGGGCGTTGGCCGCCGGCGGCGCGCCGTTCTTGTCGCTGCAGCCGGTGCCGGCGCCGGTGCCAAGGACCATGATCGTCCCGAGCGTCAGGACCGCCGCCGGAAACAAGACCGTCCAGCCCTTGCGCATGAACGGCTTCATACCGTAAGCTACGGCCCGTCGGAAGAGGATGACGTTGTTGTATAAGTGGCTCACCGAAGCGACTCGCGCGCAAGGCAGCGCCAAGGCGCTCGTCTATCGTGACACATATTTGTCGTGGCGAGGCCTCTCGCATCGCGTCGATCGTCGCGTGCAGGAGTTCGTCGCGATGGGCATCAAGAAGGGCGACTGGGTCGGGCTCATGCTCGGCAACGTGCCCGACTTCGCCATCCTGGCGCTGGCGCTGTCCAAGGTCGGCGCGGTGGTGGTGCCGCTCGATCCGACGACGGGCACGCGCGACCTCGGCCTCATCATGGACAGCGCGCCGGTGCGCGCGCTGATCACGCGTCCGCGCGGCGGCGTCGAGACGCAGCAGCCGGCGCCGCCGTCGGCGTCGGGGCGCCTCGAGAATTTGGAGTCGCGCCGGCGTCTGCAGGGCACGCTGCTGACGTGCTCCATCTATAAGAAGTCCACGATCACCTCGGATCCGGCGGCGCTCGTGCTCTACACCAACGACTCGTCGGGCAACCCGAAGGGCGTGCTGCGCACCGACGAGAACCTGGAAGCGGCGGCGGTGCAGACGGCCAAGGCGCTCGAGATCACCGCCGACGATCGCATCCTGACGACGGTGCCGCTCTATCACAGCTACGGCTTCGACTGCGGGCTGTTGCTCGCGCTGCGGTTCGGCGCGACGTTGTATCTCGAAGACGAAGTGGCGCCCAAGCGCATCGTCAAGCTCCTGCGCGAGCAGGAGATCAACGTGCTGCCGGGGACGCCGGGCCTGTACGCGGGGCTGGCCAAGCTGCCGACGGCCAAGGCGCTCAAGATCAAGAGGCCGCGCTATCTGTCGGCCGGCTCGTCGCTGTCGGAGTCGACGGCGGACGCGTTCAAGGATCGCTGGGGCATCCGCATCACGCCCGTCTATCACACGACGGAGACGTCGACGATCGCGTGCGACAAGAAAGAGCCGCGTCCCGGCTCGGTCGGCAAGGTCGTCGAGGGCGTCGAGGTGCGCGTCGGCGACGGCCACCCGAAGAATGGCAACGGCGCGGGCGAGGTCGACGGCGCGATCTGGGTGAAGTCGAAGTCGGTGGCGCGCAAGTCGATGCCGCAGGCGCGCGCGCGCGGCGAGGCGGTCGCCGTCGGTGGCGTCGACGACAAGGGCTGGCTGCGCACCGGCGACATCGGGCACTTCGACAAGACCGGGCGCATCTACCTGACCGGCCGCGAGGACCAGCTCGTCAAGGTCGACGGCAAGCGCGTCGCGCTCGGGGAAGTGCAGGAGTGCCTCGAGTCGTTCGCCAAGGTGCAGCAGGCGCAGGTCCGCGTCATCACCGATCCGCTCGGTGGCCCGATGGTGGTCGCGAGCGTCGTGGTGATGGGCAAGAGTGGGCCGGGCGTCGCCGAAGAGATCATCGATCACTGCGCGAAGAACCTGGCGCCCTACAAGGTGCCGCGCCGTATCGAGTTCTGCGAAACGCTCCCGATCGCGTAGAAACGGCGTATAATCGCCTTATGCGTGGTGTCGCTCTGGCGCTCGCGATGATCGCGTTGCCCGCGTGTGGGATGTTGTCGTCGGGCTCGAACGGCGGTGGCGGCGGCAGCGGCGGTGGCGGCAGCGGTGGTGGCGGCGGCGGCGGCAGCAGCAACGCCGACGCGCACGTGCAGCACAACGTCGACGTGCTCAACATGTACCGCGCGCAGGCGGGCGCCGCGCCGCTCGTGCTCGACGATCAGCTGTCGACGTTCTCGACGACGGCGTCGAACATGCTCGAGTCGACCGGTCAGGCGCACGGCTACTTCATGGCGCAGATCGCCTCCATGGACCTCTGGAACCAGGGCTTCTGCGGCTCCGCCGCGGAGAATCAGGCGCCCGGCTGGCCCATCAACGGCGGCGACGAGGACGCCACCATCGACGCGATCCTGAAGGCGATGATGGACGAAGGCCCCGGCGGCGGGCACCACGACAACATCCTCGCCTCGTCGTCGACGCGCGTGGGCGTCGGCCTCGTCGTCGATGCGCAGCAGCAGCTGTGGTTCACCAACGACTTCTCGGGTCCCTGCCAGTAACGGCGCGTCGGGGGCTGTCTAGCCGCGCGCCTTGATGCGCGGGTGATCCTTCCACGCCGGCATCTTCGCCATGTACGCCAGCGTCTCCTTCTCGGCGCTCTTGCGGTCGAGCGCCGGCTTGTGGCGCATCTGCCACTGCACCATGCGCTCGAAGCGCTCGTCGAACGGCTGCAGCTTGCCGTCGCTGCCGACGCAGTAGTTGCAGTAGGGGCCGGCTTCGATCGGCATTCCGCAGCTGTCGCAGCTCGTCTGGGCTTCGCTCATCGTGATCTCCTTTTGGTCTGTCTACTCTGTTGGGCCTGGTGGCCGCGTTTGGCCGCTTCGTCCGAGGCGGCGACGAGCGCGCGCATGCCTTCGATGAGCGCGCGCCGTGCCGCCGGCTTCATCCGTTCCATCGCGCCGCGCACGAGCTCGGGCGAGAGCACCTGACGATCGCGCTCGAGCTCGTCGAACCCCGCCGGCGTCAGCCACACGAGCACGCGCCGGCGATCGCGCTCGTCGCGCATGCGCTCGACGAGGCCGGCGGCTTCGAGGCGGTCGACGATCTCGCTCACCACCGACTGCGCGCGCGCAAAGTGCACGGCGGCTTCGCCGACGGTGAGCGGGCCCGCCATCGCCAGGTGCTGCAAGACGGCGACGCCGGCGGAGTTGGCGCGATGCCCGCGTTTGAAGTGGCGGGCGTGCAGGCGCAGGTACAGCGCCGGGAAGAGCTCGGCCAGCGCCGCGGCCGCCTCGTGTGCGTCGTTCATGGCCCCCTTCTACGAGGGCCCTAATCCATCGTCAAACCCGATGGATTCTTTTTTCGCTATTCGCCGGTGAACTTGGGATCGCGCTTCTGGAAGAACGCGGCGATGCCCTCGAAGAAGTCCTTCGAGCGCAACAGCTGCATCTGGCCGCGCACTTCGTTCTCCAGCGCGGCGTCGAGATCGGTCGCCTGCGCCGCGTAGACCGCGCGCTTGATCCACGCGTGCACCAGCGGCGGTCCCGCCGCCAGCCGCTTGGCGAGCTCCCAGGTCTGCTGCTCCGATTCCGCCGACGGAATCACGCGCGTGACCAGCCCGAGCCGGTGCGACTCGTCGGCGCCGACGAGGTCGCCGGTGAACATGAGCTCGAGCGCCTTGCCCACGCCGACGAGGCGCGGCAGCGACCAGGTGCCGCCGCCGTCGGGCATGAGCCCGCGCTTGACGAACACCTCGCCGAAGCGCGTGCGCTCGGTACCGATGCGGAGGTCGCAAGCGAGCGCCAGATCGCAGCCATAGCCGACCGCGGCGCCGTCGACGAGCGCCACCACCGGCTTCTCGACGCGGCGCACGGCGCGGATCATGCCGTGGAAGTACTTCCGCATGTGCTCTTCCACGTTGTCCATGCCGCCCATGGCACCGGCGGCCATCGCCTTCAGATCGAGGCCCGAGCAGAAGTTGCCGTTCTTGCCGGTGATGACGACGCAGCGGATGGCCTTGTCGGCGGCGGCGCCGTCGAGCGCCTCGATGATGCTGGCGTTGACCGCGTCGGTCAGCCCGTTCTTCGACTCCGGGCGGTTGAGCGCGATCCAGCAGACGCCGGCTTCGTTCGTGACTTCCACATCACTCATGGTTCCTGCGTGCCTCCAGGCGCGAGCTTAGCATTGCCCACGAAGGCTTTGATGCCCGAGGCGACATATTGGATGCCGCTGACGATGGTGCAGGCCGCGCACATGATGCCGAGCGCGCCGACGAACGGCCGCAGCCGCTCGGCGCCGGTCATCGAGTGCAGGAGCGCCAGCCCGATGGTGCCGACGGTATAGAAGGTGGCGTACTTGCCGATGCGCGACGGACGCCAGCGCTCGGGGCCCATGATGCCGCGATAGACGAACGCGAAGAGCGCGCCGCCCGACGCCAGGATCACGTCGCGGCCGATCACCAGCATCGCCAGCCAGCGCGGCACGGCGCCGGTCGCCGCGGCGACGACGAAGGTGACCAGCACCATCAGCTTGTCGGCGGTCGGATCGAGCAGCTGCCCCAGCTTCGAGCGCTGATCGAGCACGCGCGCCGCCAGCCCGTCGAGAAAGTCGCTCGCCGAGGCGACGGCGAAGGTGATGATGGCGAGCTCGTACCAGTGGCGCCACCAGAAGTAGCCGAAGAAGGGCGTGAGCACGATGCGCCCGAGCGTCATCGCGTTCGGCACGGTCCACCACTCGGGGCGATTCTTCATCGCGTTCATCGCTCCGGCGCGCGCTACTCGCCGTGCTCGGTCTCCGGCACGGGGCGCAGCGCCACGTCGACGGCGGCGCGGCCGTCGTGCGGGACCACGACGTCGCGATAGGCGGTGAACCAGCCGTCGGCGCGCACCTCGACGCGGCGCGAGCCCGAGGGCACGAGCACGGCGGCGCCCACGAGCTCGGCGGCGCGGCCGCGGAAGACGTCGTCGACGTAGACGCGCGCGTCGGGCACGTTGCAGGCGATCGCCAGCCGGCCGTCGGTCCGCACCGCCGACTTGGTCGGGGCGCAGGCGGCCCCAAACAGCGCGGCGGCGACGATGTACCGCATCATCCGCGCTCCGCGGCTTCGCCGGCCACGTCGATCTCGACGGCGTCGCCGACCACGCGCACGCCGATGCGCACGCTCTGCGGCGGCACGCGCTGCAGGTGCCCGGCGAGCTGCGACGCCACCGACGCCGTGCGCACGAGGAGGTCCATCTCGCCGCGCACGAAGCGGCGCGGCTCGACCGCCGCCACCCCCGGCAGCGACGCCAGCGCGCGCGTCAGCGCTTGATACTCGGCCCAGCGCTCGATGCCGTGCACGCGCACGGTCACGCCGCCGGCCGGTCCACTTTCGCCAGCGGATGACCAGCGCTGCGCCAGCGCCGGCTCGATGCCGCGCGCCGCTTCGACCACCGCCGCGCGCGCCGCCATCGTCGCCGCGTCGTTCGCCGTCGGCGCATAGCCGCCGCGCTCGGCGTCGCCCGCCGCCGAGGCGCGCCCGTCGGGCTCGATCATCTTCACCGCGGCGCGCGCGGTCGCGCCGACGAACGTGGTGCCGCGGATGTCGCCGCCCGGCGCCACCTGCACCTCGGCGGTCAGCCCGGCCTGCGCGCTGCCGGCGCGCAGCGTGCCCGCCATCGTCGACGGATCGCAAGGCTGCGCTCCCGGCATGGGCTCCACGTTGCGGGCGGTCAATAGCTCGCGCAGCGCCTTCTCCGCCGCCGCGTTGGCCTCGGCGCCGTCGCCGGTCACGCTCGCGCATACCACCGCGCGCGACTTCTTGCTGGCGATCGGCGGCGCCATGCCCGAGCCGCCCGAGATGTCGCGCGCCAGCCGCGCCGTCGCCACCGCCGCCGACAGATGCACCTGAAAGACGCCGGGCGGCTGCTCGCCCTCGTCGAGGATGCGATACGTCGAGACGTAGTTTTTGGCCTTCGGGTAGATGCGCAGCTTCAGGTCCGAGGCGCGCGCCACCAGCTCCGACGGCTCGAGCACCGTCGCCGCCGCCTGCTCGACCGCTTGCCGCAGCGCCTCGTCGAGGGCGCGATCGCGCGCCCGCACGCGGTCACCCGCGACGATGGGCGCCTGACCGAGCGCCTCGAACATCGGCTCCTGCGCCGCCGCGATCGACGGCACGGCCAGGACCACTGCCAGCACCCAGGTACGCATCAGCCACATCTTAGTACGTCGGCAGCCGCTCGCTAGATCCTGGCTTCGATCAGGAGCAGCTTGTTGTTGCTGTCGTCGACGACCTGGACCGTCTGGCGCGCCGCCACGGGCAGAAGGCCACGCACCTGCTCGAGGCGGTGCCGCTCGAGGAGGATGAAGATGCGCCGCCCCTTGTGGCGCTCGAACCACGCCTGCGGGTGGAGGTTCTGCGGCTCGACCCAGGCCCACTTCTCGTCGACCGTCGGCTGCGAGTAGACCTCGTTGCGCGTATAGAAGTTCTCGCCGCGCCAATAGAGGTTGTAGACGATGAGCGGCTCGTCGGGCCCGCTGCGATGCGCGTAGTACGAGGCGATGACGTGCTTCTGGCTCCAGTGCGGCCCGAGGTCGGGCAGGTAGCGATCGAGCAGGAACGCGCCGTAGAGCGTGCCGATGAGCGCCAGCGGCAGCATCGGACCGAGGCGCACCGAGCGCGCCGCGTAGCCCAGCGCCACCAGCATCGGCACCGCCGGCACCAGCCACAGCCACGGCGACAGCACCGGCGCGGCGCCGTGATTGGTCGACGGCCCGGCGGCGATGCCGACGACGAGCGCCATGAGCACCGCGCCGGCGAGCGCGAGCACGCGCCCCGGCGCCGGCGGCGGCGCGGCCTCGGGATCGTCGGGCGTCGGCGCGACCGCGCGGCCGCGCGCGACCGCGACCAACAGCGCGACGAGCGCCGCGACCGCGGCCATGCCGAGCACGAGCAGGAGCCCGCCGTATTCGTAGCGCGTGCCGTAGATCGTCGACGACGGCCAGGTGCGGCCGGTCCCGGGCACGAGCACGTAGTCGTAGTCGAACATCCACAGAAAGCGCGGCGGATAGGCCGCCAGGTCGCGCGCGCAGAAGAAGGTGATGGGCAGCGCGAAGAGCCCGAGCGCGATCGCGTGCCACCGCTTCGGCTCGGTGAGCACGTCGTCGAGGAAGAGCGCGGCCAGGATGGCGATCGCCGGGATCGCCGGCAGCGAATAGTGGTGGAACTTGGTGTTCACCAGCGTGATGGTGCCGACGTCGACGAGCGCCCACACCAGCGCGAAGCGGGCGAGCGCCCCGCGCGGCGTCTTCGGCGCCAGGAACGACGCGATCGCCCCGACGGCGGCGGTGCCCGACCACGGGAAGGTCCCGTAGCCGATCCACTCCAGGTAGTACTCGAACGTCCCGCGATCGCCGTTGCGGCCGGCGGCGCGGTTGACGTAGTTGTCGCCGATGAGCTCGTTCCAGAAGGGGCGCCCGTGGCGGATGAGCATCGCGTGCCACCACGGAATCCCGCAGGCGATGAAGACGAGGCCGCCGCGCAGGAGCTCGAGCTTCCAGATGTCGCGCCAGCGGCCGGCGCACACGAGATAGAGCGCGAGCGTGATCGCGGGCAGCGCCAGCCCCGCCGGCCCCTTGGCGAGTGACGCCAGCGCGCACAAGAGCCACGCCGACAATAGATAGAGCTCGCGGCGCGTGGTCGCGCGCGCCGCCCACCACAGCCCGACGAAGAAGCAGCCGATGTAGGGCAGCATCGGCACCAGGCCCGGCAGGATCAGCGTGGGCGACACGCGCAGGCGCAGCTCGATGCTGTCGATGAGGAGCTGCCCGCCGGCGAAGAAGACGAAGAGCGCGAAGAAGCCGTAGAACGCCGGCGCGTGCGGCCAGGAGAGCCAGCGCCACTGTTTGCGCGGCAGCGGCGTGTCGTCGGGCGCGAGCAGGGCCATGGCGCCGAGGCAGAGCGCGATGGTCATCGGCGCGACGAACGGCATGTCGGTCATCGCCTGGCGCGCGATCAGCAGCCACTCGGGCGACGACAAGAGGATCAGCGCCGCGATCGCCGCCGCGCGGCGCGAGGCGATCCGGCGCACCGCGGCGAACACCGCCGCGATCGACGCCATCGCCAACAGCAGCGACGGCGTGCGCAGCGCCCACTCGGCGCGCCACGAGGTCACGAGCTCGTCGGCGCGCGCGTGCGCCCACTGCAGCCCGAAGGCCTTGAGCGACATCGCCTCGAGCCAGAACGTGAGGACGGGCTTGGACCAGAACTCGCCGCGCGGCGCGTGGTCGAGCGGCGAGCCCGGCCACCACAGGCTGATGAAGTCGTTGCGCGCGAGCATCTGCCGCGCGACCTCGCCGTAGTGCGTCTCCCACGGATCCCACGCGCCGTAGTTGCCGGCGAACGGGATCAGCACGAGGACGGTCAGGGCCGCGATGGCGAGCGCGGTTCGGCGCGCCGGCGTGGCGACGAGGGCGGAGAGACGCTGCTGCATTTTGCGGGGCAGGGTACAATGAGACATGCGGTTTGCGCTCGTACTTTTGTTAACGTTGGGCGCGTGCGGAAGTACCGGGCTTCCGAACGGTGACGGCGGAAGCGGCGGCGCTGGCGGAGGCGGCACCGGTGGCGTCGCCGGCGGCGGAGGCGGCGGCACCGGCGGAGTCGGCGGCGGCGGCGGCAGTCACGACTGCCTGTCGGGCAGCGGCGCCTGCAGCACTCAGGGGCCGAGCTGCGGCAACAGCTGCTGCGCCGCCGGCGAGTGGTGCGACACGTCGACGGGGACCTGCCACTGCGGCAACAACGCCGCGTGCACCGGCGGGAACTTCTGCGCCAGCGGCGGGCCGGTCAGCCCGAACCAGAGCCCATGCGGCACCATCTGCTGCGGCGCCGGCTCGCCCTGTCCGCTGTGATCCGCATCGTGCTTTTCGTCGCGATTCCTTGACCGCGCGTTCGGCGCCGCTACGATGGCGAGCCATGCGCAAATCAATGCTTTATGCGGTGATGTTTGTGACGGCGGCGGCGGCGACGGCAGGCGCAGCCAAGGTTCAGCTCGAGGACGGCGAGATCAAGAAGGTCGCCGCGGCGCCCAACCGCGAGGTCGTCAAGCCGATGGCGCCGGACTGGTGCGGCAACTATCAGAAGAAGGGCGGACAGTTCAACTTCTCGATCCTGCGCGACGCACAAGGCGCGATCAACGATCGCATCGTCCAGAACATCGAGGGCGATCGCATCGTGCGCGAGCTCGGCTTCGAGGATTTTCAGGAGCTGGTCGCGCGCCCCGCGTGCGAGTGGCCCGACGATCCGAGCATCCAGAAGCAGGTGGCCTATTGGCGCCAGCTGTCGGTCAACTACTCCGGCCTCTCGGAGAAGGAAGATCGCGCGTCGCTCGCGTTCCTCTTCGGCAAGAAGCAGCAGGCCGACAAGGAGCAGGACGAGGCCATGCAGAAGTACGCCAAGTGGGACGGCGAGGCGGGCCTCGACACCGGAACCAGCAAGATCCGTTTCCTCATCAAGAAGCTGTTGTTCGAGAAGAACGCGCTCGTGACCAAGCTGCCGGAGGGGATGGGCGGCGAGATCGAGTTCTTCCTCGACACGCCCGGCCGTTTGACGGGGGCGCTCGAGCGCGTCGGCTACGCCTGGATGTGCCTGCAGCCGTCCGACGAGCGCGTCACGGTGCCGGCCTGCGGCGGCGACGCGCGCCGCGTCGACGTCAAGGCGGTCGACGAAGAGGCGGCGAAGCTGGGGCTGAACGAGCTCGGCCGGCTGCGCGCGCACACCTACGCGGTCGCCGTCAAGACGCGCTATGCCGACGCGCTGGCACGGTTTCTCAAAGACGACGCGGGCGCGCCCGCGTTCGGCTACAAAAAGTACGGGCTCGACCACCTCGAAGAGGCGTGGACGCAGTGGGAGAAGGAGTTCTATCCCGCGCACAAGGAGCTCTACGATCGCATCGGCGCCGTCGAGGCCGCCTACTTCAAGACTGACGAGTTCGACCGCGAGCACTCTTTCTACAAAGCGGGCACGGTCAAGGACTGCGACTTCATCCGCGGCGAGTACGTCAAGGCGGCGACGGAGATGAAGCCGAAGAGCCAGGACGACTTCAACATGCGCGTCGGAGCCGATCCCTGGATCGGCTACCTGCTCGAGCACGCGGCGATGTGCGACGCGGCCATGCACCGCCCGATGGACGCGTGGGCGTTCCTGCAGCTCATGTACGACGGCGCCAACGTCCCGGCGCGCGGCCCACGCTACGCCGCGCACATCGCCAGCGCCGCCGATCTGAACGAGCAGAACGTCAAGCACATCTCCTCGGTGCACCTGGAGCGGCCCGCGGATCAGCTGTACAAGGAGCTGCGTGGTGCCGCCGGAAGCGCGCTCGATCATCCGCGCGCGTGGCAGCAATGCGAGACGCGCGACTGCTATCGGCCCGAGGGGCGCGTCGCGACGGCGAAGAAGGGCAAGGACGGCGTGACCGTCAGTTTCAAGAAGGAGACGATCTGGCAGCTCGAGAAGGTGTGCAAGGACTCGTCAAAGGTCCGCCGCATCATGAGCGACGGCAAGCCCGAGTACGAGCAGGATTGCAAGGCGGGCAACTGGTACTCGGTGGTGATTCAGACCGAGCCGGTGACGGTCTACGACGTCGACGCCGGGCTGCTCAAGCCGGGGCAGTTCGCGCGCTTCGTGACCGCGCAGGAGAGCGGACGCGACGGCGTGTGGGGCTTCCCCGTCGAGATCAAGCAGCCGGCCACGCAGAAGGGCAAGGCCGATAAGCTCTTGCGCTACGGCCTCGTTCCCATCGTCGCCAAATAGCGACGGCGAGAGCGCTAGCGGAAAGCCTAGCGTCGGCCGCCGGGGATGACCTTGAAGGCGCGGCGCATGCGCTCGCGCCGGAGCGGCTCGAGCCCCGCCTTGAGCAGCGACGACTCCGGGCAGCGCTTCAGGCCCGCCTCGAACGTCGCCATCGCCTCCTCCGCGCGATCGAGCGCGTCGAGGATCGCCGCCTTCTCGTAGTACAGGTCTTCGAGCAGCCAATCGTCGTCCGCGCCCATGTGGCGGAACGCGCGCTCGACCGCCTTCAGTGCTTCGACGTAGCGCTCGAGATCGGCGAGCACCGCCGCGCGCACGTAGTGCGCCTCTGCCGAGCGCGGCAGCCGCTTGACCGCCATCTCCGACGCCGCCAGCGCCGCCAGGTCGTCGTCGAGCGACGACAAGATCTGCGACTTCAGGATCCACGCCTCCGGCTCGAGCGGCCGGCAACGCAGAGCGCGGTTGACGTGATCGTTCGCCTCCCACAAGTCGCCCGCGCCCTCGTAGCCACCGAGGAGCGCGCGCGCCATCTCCATGCAGTCATCGAACTCGTCGTTCCGCATTGCTGGTCAAGCGTACCACTCGTGTTATCACTGCACCAGATGAACGCGCGTCGCGTGATCTTGGCCGTATTGACAGTTTGCGGATTCGTGTTCTGCGCGCACGTGCACGCGAGCCGCGCCGCGGAGCGGCACCTCGTGCGCCGCGGCTTTCAAGCGATGGGCACCGAGGTCTCGTTCGCCGTGCTCACCGATGACGAAGACGGCGCCGAGCGCGCCATCGCCGCCGCCTTCGCCGAGATCAAGCGCGTCGAAGATCTGATGACCACGTGGCGCGACTCCGAGATTCATCGCATCAACGCCAACGCCGGCATCGCGCCGGTGAAGGTCGGGCCGGAGACGCTCGAAGTGATCGAGATGGCGCAGAAGATGTCGAAGATGTCGGGCGGCGTCTTCGACATCTCGTTCTACGCCATGCACGGCATCTGGAAGTTCGATCAGGACCTGACGGCGAAAGTTCCGTCGCCCGCGGAGATCAAGAAGCACCTCGCGCTCGTGAACTACCGCGACATCGTCGTCGATCCCGAGAAGTCGACCGTGTTCCTCAAGAAGAAGGGCATGGGCATCAGCCTCGGCGGCATCGCCAAGGGCTACGCCGTCGATCGCGCCGTCGCGGTGCTGCGCAAGGCCGGCTTCCCCGACGCCATCGTGCAGGCGGGCGGGGATCTGATGTGCTCGGGCAGCAAGAACGGCGCGCCGTGGGTGACCGGCATCCGCGATCCCCGCGGCGGGCGCGGCGACGTGTTCGCCAAGATGATGCTGGTGAACCACGCGTTCTCGACGGCGGGTGACTACGAGCGTTACTTCATTCTCGACGGCAAGCGCTACCACCACATCATCGATCCGCGCACCGGCTATCCGGCGACCAAGTCGCGCTCGGTCACCATCTACGCGCCGAACGCGTTCCTCGCCGACGCCGTGGACGACGCGGTCTTCATCCTCGGCTGGCAGAAGGGGTTCGAGATGATCGACAAGCTCGACGACGTCGGCGCCGTGGTCGTCGACGAGCAAGGCAAGGTGCACGTATCCAAGCGCGTCGTCGATCGCGTGCAGGTCGACTACACGCCCAAAGACGCGCCGTGAGCGCCGACGCGTACATCGATTCGCTCTGGGTCTACCCGATCAAGTCGTGCGGCGGCATCGCCGTCGACGCGGCACGGGTGACCACGCGCGGGCTCGAGCACGATCGCCGCTGGATGGTCACCGACGAGCACGGCCGGTTTCTCTCGCAGCGCACGGTGGCCGAGATGGCGCTGGTGCGCCTCGCGATCGCCGGCGACGGCTTCGTCGTCACGCGCGAGGGCCTGCCGCCCTTGCGGCTGCCGTTCCTCTACGACGACGGCGCGCGCCTCGACAGCGAAGTGTGGGGCGACCCGGTGCGCGCCGTGCGCCACGACGAGGGCAGCGACTGGTTCTCGCGCGCGCTCGGCCTGGTCGCGCAGCTGGTCTGCATGCCCGACGACGCCCTCCGGCCCGTCGAGCCCGACTACGCGCGCGACGGCGACATCGTGAGCTTCGCCGACGGCTTCCCGCTCCTGGTCTGCAACCGTGAGTCGCTGCAAGCGCTCGCCGCCGGCTTCCCCGCCGACGACGCGCCGCCCGCCGACATGCGCCGCTTCCGCCCCAACCTCGTCGTCGCCGGCGCCGCGGCCTGGGCCGAGGATCGCTGGTCGGCGCTCACCGTCGGCGCCGGCGGAGGCGCGCTCACGCTGCGCACGCCCAAGCCGTGCGCGCGCTGCAGCATCCCCGGCATCGATCCCGACAGCGCCGCGATCGGCAAGGAGCCGCTGCGCACGCTCGCCCGCCTGCGCACGCGCGACCACAAGACCTGGTTCGGCATCAACGCCATCCCCGACGGCACCGGCACCGTGCGCGTCGGCGATGCCGTGCGCCCGCTTGACAGGTAGTGATCCGATAGGTAGGATTGCTATGTATGAAGGGCCAGGCGCTGAAGGGTCACCTCGACTCGATGCTGCTGGCGTCGCTTCAGCGCGGGCCGCGCCACGGCTACGCCATCGCCGAGTGGCTCGCCGAGCAGTCCAAGGGTGAGCTCGATCTCGCCGCCGGCACGCTCTATCCGGCGCTGCACCGCCTCGAGGAGGACGGCCTCCTCCGCGGCTCGTGGCACGAGGCCGCGGGCGAGCGGCGCCGGCGCGTCTATGCGCTGACCAAGAAGGGCGAGCGCGCGCTCGCCGCGCAGAAGGACGAATGGGTCGCGTTCAGCCGCGTGATGAACGCGGTGCTGGGAGGTGCGCATGGATGATCTCGATCTGATCGCCGCCTATGCACGACGTCTGGAGGCGGCGCTGCGCCGCGCGGGCCGCCCGGTGCAGCCGCTCGTCGACGAGACGACCGCGCACCTCGTCGAGGACGCGGCCCGCATCGCGCGCGCCGACGGCTGCAGCGCACAGGACGCCGCGCGCCGGGCGATCGCGCGCTTCGGCGACGTGCCCGCCGTGGTCGCCGCCGCGCGCAAGAACGGCCGCGCGCTGTCGGCGAGCATCGCGCGCGTGAGCTCGCTGGTGCTGCTGGCGTGCGTGGCGTGGTGGATCTTCACCGCCTTGGTGGATCCGCCGTACCCGCTGCAGGTCAAGGACGCGCTCATCGTCAACTTCTTCGCCGAGCTCGCGTTCGTCAGCATCCTCCTGTTTCGCGCGCTCGACGGCCGCCGTACGCTTCGCGGCGTCGTCGGGCCGGCGCTCGTGCTCAACGGCGCCCTCGCGTTCGCGCTCGTCGTCGTCGGCCTGGTGTCGGGCGGCGTCGTCGAGCGCGCATCGGGGCACGGTACGCCGCTGTCGTCTCTGCTCGCCGATCCGGTGTGGGCGCTCATGCTCGTGCAGAGCATTGCCGGCTTGCGCGCCCTCGGCGGCACGCGCACCCGCGACGGCGCGCTCGTCGCCGGCTGATTTTTCCAACACTCCCGGCGTTCGCGGCAGACTAGGGGCGATGGCCGGGGACACCGACGATCTCGCCGTGGCGCTGCTCGAGGAGGCCGGCTGGGTGCGTCGCGTGGCGGCGCGCATGGCGCGCGACACGGCCAGCGCCGACGACGTCGCGCAGGATGTCTGGGTCCAGGCGCTGCGCCAGCGCCCGGACGCGTCGACCACGCTGCGCGGCTGGCTCGCCGAGGTCACGCGCCGTCTGACCCACACGCGCGCCCGCGCCGAGGCACGCCGCCGCGCTCGCGAGCTCGCCGACGAGGTGCGCGAGGTCGACGGCGCCGATCGGCTGCTCGAGAAGGCGGAGCTGTTGCGTCAGATCGCGCAGATGGTCGGCGAGCTCGACGAGCCCTACCGCTCGACGGTGCTGCTGCGCTACTTCGAGGGCGCCTCGGCCGCCGAGATCGCGCGCCGCCAGGGCGTGCCCGCCGGCACGGTGCGCTGGCGTCTCAAGGAGGCGCTCGATCAGCTGCGCGCGCGGCTGTCGCGCGAGGTCGATCGCGATCGCGCCCGCCGCGCGCTCGCGCCCATCGCCGGAGGAGGAGGTCTCATGATCCCTGCGCTCAAGGTCGCTGCCGTCGCCGTCGCCGTCGCGGGCGGCGTCACCGTCGGTGTCGTGCACCATCACCGCGCCACGGTCGTGGCGCAGAACGCGTCCGCCGCGGCGCCGGCCGCGCAGCCGCGCGACGATCAGCCCGGCAGCGACCGCGCGGCCGATCCGCTCGCGGCCGCGCAAGACGCCTACGTCCACGGTCAGTACGACGAAGCGATCGCGCTCGCCCGCCCGCACGTGAACGACGCGCACGCGAGCAAGGCCTGGCGCATCGTCGGCGCCTCGAGCTGCTTCAAGCAGGACGCGAGCGGCGCGACCGAGGCGTGGAACGCGCTCGATCCGCAGAGCCGCAAGTTCATCGAGTACGTCTGCAAGCGCAACGACGTCGCGCTGCCCGACGGCGCGCCGATGATGTAAGTCGCGCGGGGCTAGCCTTCCCAGCCGCGGTTGACGCCGTCGGTGCGCGCGTGCATCGCCGCGGTCCAGCGCGCCAGCTGCGGCAGGCGCGAGGCGTCGATGGCGCAGCCGAGCAGGCCGCAGATGTCGGCGGCCAGGAGCAGCGTCAGATCCGCCAACGTCAGCGCCTCGCCGGCGACGAAGCGCCGCTCGCCGAGCCACGCGTCGACGATGGTCGCGTGCTCGTAGAAGATCGCGCGCTGGCTCGCCGCCACGTCCGGCGCCTGCGCGATCCGGTCCGCGAACGACGGATGCGTGTGCTTGAAGATGGTGTAGAGCGGCACCAGCATGCCGAGCTCGATCACCCGCTCGGCCTCGCGCGTGCGCGCCCGCTGCCACGCGTCGCGCCCGACGAGCGGCGGCTCCGGATGCAGCTCCTCGAGGTACTCGATGATCGCGTCCGATTCGGTGAGCGTGCGCCCGTCGTCGAGCTCGAGCACCGGCACGCGCCCGAGCGGATTTTTCGCCAAGAACGCGGGCGCGCGATGCTCCCCGGGCGCCACGCGCCGCGGGCTGAGCGCGTGCGCGTGGGTGTAGAGCTTCATCCGAAGAGGATGGACTTCCGCGTCTTTAGAAGGCCGTCGATCATCTCCTGGATGCGCACGCGCACCTGCTCGGCGAGCTTGTTCACCAGGATGCGATCGTTGGCGCCGTCGGCGCCGTACTCGGCGTTGAAGTAGAGCGGCTCGCCGAAGGCGATGAACCACTTCGTCGGCAAAGGCACGAGCCCGATCGGCCCCAGGAACGGGAACGTCGGCGTCACCGGCACGTAGGGAATGCCGAACGACTTGGCCAGCCACGTGACCTTGCCGACCATCGGATGGATCTCCTCGGCGCCCACCACCGCCGTCGGGATGATCGGCGCGTCGCACTTGAGCGCCAGCTTGACGAAGCCGCCGCGCCCGAAGCGCTGCAGCTGATAGCGCTCGCGGTAGAGCTTGCCGATGCCCTTGATGCCCTCGGGGAAGACGGCGACCAGCTGATCCTGCACGAGCAGGCGCTCGGCGTTCTCCGGGCAGGCGCGCACGCCGCCGATGCGGTTCATCAGCGTCCCGAGATACGGGAAGTGGAACACGAAGTCCTCGACGAGCGGCCGCACCGCACGCCGCGCGCGATGCTCCTGTTTGACGGCGTGCATGATCATCGCGCCGTCGTAGGGCAGCGTCCCCGAATGGTTGGCGACGATGAGCGCGCGCCCTTCGTCCGGGATGTGGCCGAGCCCACGCGTCTCGACGCGGAAGTAGGTCTTGTAGAGGAACTCGAGCAGCGGATCGACCCGCGCCGCGACGTTGGGATCGCGCCCGAACTCGTCGACGACGTCGGAGCGATCGCGCATCGCCAGCTTGCGCCAGCGCTGCCACACGAACTCGAGCGGCAGCTTGTTGCGCTCTTCGGTGCGCTCCTCGGCGCGCGACGGCAACAGCCGATCGCGCACGCTCTTCTCGATGTGCTTCACTTCCTCGACGAGCCCGTGGCGATGCCCGCTCGGCGACGGCCGATCGATCGACGGGCCGTACTCCGAGGCTGGGGCTTTCGCTTCGTGCGAATACGTCTCGGGAGCCTGCCGTTCCCGCTCCTGTTCCCGCTGCGGCTGCGCGTCGATCACGGCCGGCGGCGTCACCGGCGGCGGCGGCATCGGCGGCGGCGGCATCGGCGGCGGCGCCTCCGGCTCGGCCACCTCCGACGTCGCGAACGGATCATCTCCGAGGATCTGCTTGCCACCCATCACACGCCTCCCGCCGCATGTTGCAGCCGCCCGCCATTTTCCGCCGTCTCCGGCGTGGCGACGCCGAGGAAGTCGTGAATGGTGGCTTTGATGTCATAGACCGGCGCAAAGCCCATCACCTTGCGCGCCTTGCCGCCGTCCGCCACACACAGGAACCGCAGAAAATCGAGGAAGTTCGGCGGCGAATCGAACACCTGCGTCGCCCACAAGGCCCGGCTCAGCGGCCGCGCCAGAAAATGCGGCAGCGGCAGCGGCACCTTGCCCATCATCGCCAGGATCGTCGAGTAGGGCAGCACGCCGTCGCCGACGATGTTGAACTCGCCGGCGAAGTCGTTGTCGACGGCGAGGTTGAACGCGTCGATCACGTCGCGCTCGTGGACCAGCTGCATGAGCGGGTCGTAGCCCATGAGCGTCGGCGCCACCGGCCGCGTGAAAAATCGCGTCGCGAAGTTGTGGATGCGCGGCCCGAGCGCCGCCGCCGTGCGCAGCGTCGTCACGATCGTGTCGGCGTGCTCGTGCGCGAAGCGCCGCACCTGCCGCTCGACCTCGACCTTGTCGCGCACGAAGCGCGAACGCGAGGCGCCGCCGCGCAGCTCGTGCTCTTCGACGAGGAAGTTGGGGTTGAGCGGATGCGCGCCGTAGACCACCGTCTGCGACCAGACGACGAGCTTGCGCACCTGCGTCTCGGCGCAGGCGTTGAGCACGTGCATCGTGCCGATGCTCTCGAGCTCGTGCGCCCAGGCGTTGGCGTGCGTCGGCGTCGACAGAAACGCCGCGTGCACCACGGTGTCGACGCCCTCGCGCTTCCACACCGCCGCCAGATCGGCGTCCGCCGTCGGCATCGTCAGGTCGATCTTGTGGAACTGCGTCTTCGACATCGCGAAGGTCGGCTTGCGAATGTCGATGGCGAGGACTTTGTAGTAGCGGCGATCGCGCTCGAGCCGCTTGATGAGCTCGGCGCCGACGAAGCTGTAGGCTCCCGTCACGGCGACGACGCGCTGCTCGGGATCATACGGCGGACGTTGCAACAACGCTTTTTTCTTGGGAACGCGTTTGCGATCGGCCGGCATGGTGCCGGCAGACTACCACTACTGCTGGCCGAGGGCGATCAGTTGCTTGACCAGTGACGGCTTCACGAACGGGTTGTGGTCATCGCCGTTCACGTCCGTCGGCAAATCGTCCGCGCCCGCGTCGTGGATGACCCACAAAAACGGCGGTACCGTCAGGCGATCGGCGCCCACCGACGCGTCGTCCACGAACTCGCCGCCGAGGATCTTGGCCGTCGAATTCGAGGCCGGCTTGTCGAGCTCGATGACCGCCACCATCCGCGTCTCGCGCGTCGAATTGAGCCCCGAGACCGCGCTGGTGTTCGGCCCGCGCTCGCTCACCCACATGAGCGTGACGTCGACGAGCGCGAAGCTCTTCGCCGCCGGGTTGTACGGATACTTCTTCGCGTCGCCCGTCATGGTGCCGTGCACCACGAGGTTCGCCGCCTGCGCGGTGGTGAGCGCCTGGTAGCGATTGACCGTGTAGCGATACGCGGGCTGGTTCCAGATCTGATCGGTGTTGTAGCCGTTCTGCGCGTCGATGGCGAAGGGCAGGTGCTGCTTCTTCATGCGCGCGCCCAGGACGATGAGGAGCGAGCCCGGGTTCACGCCGCCGCAGCCGGCGGTGGTGATGCGCCCGTTCTTGTCGCGCTTGACCGACGTCGGCGCGGTGTCGCAGCGATCGCCGATGAACGACGAGTCGCCGTCGACGTAGACCTCGGCCATGAGCGCGTTGATGTCGCCGATCTCGAACTTGGTGCAGCCCGTCGAGCCGGCGCTGCACGTCACGAATTTCCCGCCGTCGAATGTGGCGTTGACCGCGTGCTTGATGGGCGCGTTGGCCATCGCGGCGCCGGTCCAACCCGGGCAGTGGCCCCACCAATCACCGACGCCGGGGACGCCGTTGCCGTGGTTGTCGTGCTCCCAATCCTTCGCGGCCTGCAGGTTCGACGCGTCGGCGAGCTTCATGAATTTCGCGAGCGCCGAGTCGCCGCCGTGCCAGCTGGCGTCGATGCCGTCGTCGGTGAACGGCCAGTAGGTGTCGGGATAGGGCACGTGTGCGTCGTCGGTGCCGAAGCTCTTGCCGACGTCGGTGCCGACGATGTTCGAGGCCAGGCGGCGCGAGGCGCCGGGCACCAGCGTCTCGGGCGCTTCGTAATTGCCGATGGCGTCTTCCTTGCCGTCGTCGGTCTGGACCACGCCGCCGGCGTCGTCGGCGTCGTCGTTCATGGTGGCCTGGCCCGCGCAGGCGGTGAGCATTCCGCTCGCTGCGAGCATCATCATCGTCGTCTTCCACTGGCGCATCATGGTCAATGTCTCCAATGTGGGTTGGTGTACGTGTCGGCCGTACAGCAACCCACGTGCCGGCGAAATTCATGAATGGTTTTGGGGATCGGCAGGCTCGGATCGTGGGGACAATCGATTCCGTCGCCGGCTACTCGACCTTCCGTGGTAGACGTTTCGCGTGAGCTCGCGCATTCGCGTGCTGCCGCCCGAGCTGGCCGATCAGATCGCCGCGGGTGAGGTGGTCGAGCGGCCGGCATCGGTGGTGAAGGAGCTCGTCGAGAACGCGCTCGACGCCGGCGCGCGGCGCATCGAGATCGAGGTCGAGCGCGGTGGGCTCGGGCTCATCGCCGTCAGCGACGACGGCGTCGGCATGTCGCCCGACGAGGCGCACCTCGCGCTCAAGCGACACGCGACCTCGAAGCTGACGGCGATCGACGACCTGTTCACGCTCGCGTCGATGGGCTTTCGCGGCGAGGCGCTGCCGTCGATCGCGGCGGTGTCGAAGCTGCGCCTCACCACGCGCGCGCGTGAAGCCGCCGACGGCGACGGCGCCTACGAGCTCATGGTCGAAGGCGGCATCGCCGGCGAGGGGCGCCACGTCGGCGCGCCGGTGGGGACGCGCGTCGAGGTGCGCGATCTATTGATGAACGTGCCGGCGCGGTTGAAGTTCATGCGCGGCGAAGCGACCGAGAGCGCGCACATCGCCGAGGCGGTGCTGCGGCTGGCGCTCGCGTTTCCGTCGGTGCACTTTCGCCTGAAGAGCGACGGACGGCTGTCGCACGATTTTCCGCCGCACAGCTCGGGCCTCGAGCGCTCGCGCGTGGCGCTCGGCCGCGGCAAGCAGCCGGCCAAGCTGCACGAGGCGGTGGGCGAGGAGGGCGGCGTCGCGGTCGCGGCCCATCTCGGCTCGCCGTCGGAGAGCGCGAACACCTCGCGCGGCACCTACCTGTTCGTGAACAAGCGGTTCGTGCGCGAGCGGAGCCTGTTGCACTCGGTGCTGCTCGGCTACGGTGAGACGCTCGAGCGCGGGCGCTATCCGCTCGCGGTGATCCACGTGACCATGCCCGGCAGCGCCGTCGACGTGAACGTGCATCCGCAGAAGCTCGAGGTGCGCTTCGCGCGCGCGCAGGAGGTCTACGCGGCGGTGCGCCACGCCATCGCGCGCGGCGTGGCCGATGCGCCCTGGCTCGCCGACGGGCCGGGCTCGTCGGTGGCGGCGCGCGCGTCTATCGACGTGCTGACGTTGCCGCCCACGAGCCGCCTCTACGCGCGCGAGCCGCAGATGGGCTACGCCGAGCGGCGGCGGCGCGCCGAAGAGGCGATGCGCATGTTCGCGCCGGCGGCCGAGCCGCTGTTTCGCGCGCCCGCGGCGATCGAGCAGCCGCCGGCGCCAAATTCCGGAATTCCGGAGGTTGCCGAGCAGGGCTTCTTCGCCTCGCTCGTCTACCTCGGGCAGCTCCATCGCACCTACCTCGTGTGCCAGGCGCCGGGCGAGCTGGTGCTGATCGATCAGCACGCGGCGCACGAGCGCGTCGCCTATCAGCGGCTGCGCGAGGCGCACGGAGAAAAGGCGGTGCGCTCGCAGCGGCTGCTCCTGCCGGCGACCGTCGAGCTGGAGCCGGCGCTGGCCGCGGCCGCCGCCGACCACGCCGAGATTCTGGCGGCGCTCGGCTTCGAGCTCGAGCGCTTCGGCGAGACGACGGTGGCAGTGCGCGCGCTCCCCGATCTGCTCGCGTCATCGGATCCGGCGGAGGTGCTCGGCGAGGTGCTCGGCGAGCTCAGCGCCAACGACGCCACCGAGACCGTGTCGGACGCGCTCGACCACGTGCTGGCGACGATGGCGTGCCACTCGGTGGTGCGCGCCGGCGACGTGCTCGGCGCCCACGAGGTGCGCGCGCTGCTCGAGTCGATGGACGGGATCGATTATCGCGCGCACTGCCCGCACGGGCGGCCGGTGCTCTTGCGCATGTCGCTCACCGAGATCGAGCGCCGCTTCGGCCGCTAGTGTCCCGTGTCAGAAATTCGCGTGCCACCGAGGGCGGTGCGGCGCCGCGCGCGCGAGGCGCGACGACCGCGAATACCTGAAGGTATTGAAGGGAGGAGCAACGAAGCGCCCGCGGATGTCGCGACGCCCGAC
>DATNAQ010000099.1:0-96258 GCA_035607415.1 Polyangia bacterium | reverse complement strand
GCGTGTCGTAGGTGCACTGCCAGCGCAGGCCCTCGCCCGCGGCGAAGCTGACGAGCGACGAGTCATCGAACGCCTTGAGCGGCGCCGCGTCCCAGTGCGTGTTGTCGTAGAGCATCGTGCCGGGATCGGTCGCGCTCGTCGACTTGGTGATCGTCGCATCCTTGCCCGTCCAGTGCTGGTGCGTGGTCAGGCCGAAGACCTTGATCTTGGTGAAGTCGACCGAGCTGTTGCCCTTGAAGAAGCCAGGGTTGAGCGGAATGCTCGACATGTTCGGCGCCAGCCCCGTCGACGACAGCTGCGCCACCGAGCCGCAGAACATGATGTCCGCGGCCTGGTACGTCAGCGTCGGATCGCCCGGCGTCATCGTCACGCGCCCCTCGACCATGAGCGGCGTCTGCGACGCGTTCAAGTAGTGCATCTCGAGCCGCACCATCTGGCCGGCCGCGAAGTGATAGGCGACGCCCGCCGGCAGCTGCAGCATGCTGTCGGTGTTCTGCGCGATGATCATCGGCACCGACGAGAGGATGTTGGTCACCGAGTCGCACGGCGTCGGCGTCGGCGCCTCGGTCGTGTCGGTCACGCGGTACATGATGAGGTGGTGCCCGCCGGTGGTGAGGGTCGCCTCGATCTTGGTGACGTCGACGTCGACGCTGGTGGGCAGGCGCAGCGTCGAGCACATGACCGTCTCGCTGCCGGCGGCGACCTGATACTGACCGGTGGTCACGTAGAACTGGCCCGTCGGCACGCCGCCGTCGGTGACGCCGCCGCCGCCCGGCCCGCCGCCTTCGCCGCCGCTGCCGCCACCGCCGGTGCCGCTGCTACCGCCGCCCGCCACTCCGCCCGAGCCACCGCCGCCGGTTCCGCCCGATCCGCCACCGCCGCCGTTGTTGCCCGAGCTGCAACCGCCGACCATCAAGATCGAGAGCGCAAAAGCCAACAAGACGTTCGAGCGCATGGAAGTCTCCTGCCTAGTACGTGAGTGGCGTGGCTCGTCCGAGGAGGCCGGACTACGCGCAACGTCGCAATATTACAGCATCAGCGGCATTGCGGATCGTCCAAATGCGGTGGCTCACGGCCGTCGGTTCGTGTATGTAGTGAGCGGGAGAATAGGTTCATGGTTCGCCGGATTGGTCCTGTCGCCGAAGAAACGCGCGACATCATCTTGCTCATGGACGCCCGGGGGCAGATCCGAGATGCCAACCGCGCGGCCCTCGCCGCCTACGGCTACACGCTCGACGAGATCATCACGTACGACATTCGCGACCTGCGCGCTCCCGCCACGCGCGACGTCATCACCGATCAGATGGCGCGCGCCGTCGCCGAAGGCGTGCAGTTCGAGACCGTGCACGTGCGCCGCGACGGCAGCGAGTTTTCTTGCGAGGTCAGCTCGCGCCGCGTCGATCTCGACGGCGAGAGCTTCCTCGTCAGCGTCATCCGCGATCTGACCGAGCGGCGCCGCGCCGAGACGGTGCTGCGCGAAAAAGAGAACCTGTTCACGACGGTGTTCCACAACAGCCCCGTCGTCGTCAGCATCACCGACCTCGAGACCAACCGCTACGTCGACGTCAGCGACAGCTACCTGCGCGTCCTCGGCCTCAAGCGCCAGGACGTGATCGGCAAGACCTTCGACGAGCTCGGCCTCAGCTTCGACGCTCCCGACTACGCGCGCATGGCCAACGCCATCGCCACGCGCTACACGGGCGAGTTCGAGGTGCGCGTGCGCGGGCGCGATGGCCGCTCGCTCGACACCATCCACTCGCTCGAGTTCATCCAGCTCAACGGCCGCCCCTGCGTGGTCGCCTTCGCGCACGACATCACCGAGCACAAGCGGCTCGAGGCGCAGCTGCAGCACGCGCAGCGCATGGAGGCGGTCGGCCGTCTCGCCGGCGGCGTGGCGCACGACTTCAACAACATCCTCACCGCGGTGCGCGGCCACAGCGAGATCCTGCTGACCGTGCTCGAGGCCGACTCGCCGCATCGGCGGCACGCCGATCAGATCCATCGCGCCGCGCTGCGCGCCGCCGCGCTCACCTCGCAGCTGCTCGCGTTCTCGCGCAAGCAGGTGCTGCAGCCGCGCACGCTCGATCTCAACTCGCTCGTCGGCAACCTGACGGTGATGTTGCGCCGCCTCATCGGCGAGCACGTCGAGCTGCGCACCACCGTCGCCGATCGGCTCGGCTCGGTGCACGCCGACGCGGGACAGATCGAGCAGGTGGTCACCAACCTCGTGATCAACGCCCGCGACGCCATGCCGGGCGGCGGCGTGCTCTCCATCGCTACCGAGAACGTGCACATCGCCGACGCCGCCGAGTCGCAGGAAGAGGGCGTGCCCATCGGCCGCTGGGTGGTGCTCTCGGTGCGCGACACCGGCTCGGGCATGGACGCGACCACGCGCGCGCGCATCTTCGAGCCGTTCTTCACGACCAAGGAGGCGGGCAAGGGTACCGGCCTCGGCTTGTCGACGGCGTACGGCATCGTCACGCAGTCGGGCGGACAGATCTCCGTCGACAGCGAGATCGGCCGCGGCACCACGTTCCGCGTGTTTCTGCCGCGCATCGACGCGCCATCGACCTCGTCGGGCCGCTTCGCGCTCGAGGACGGCATCGGGCCGCGCGGCAAGGAGACCGTGCTGCTCGTCGAGGACGACAGCGACGTGCGCGAGTTCGTGCAGGACGTGCTGCGCACGCACGGCTACAAGGTGCTCTCCGCCGTCGACGGGCCGCAGGCGCTGGCGCTGATCGAGCAGCATCCGGGATCGATCGAGCTCGTGGTGACCGACGTGATCATGCCGCGCATGATGGGCTCCGAGGTGGCGGCGCGGATCACGGCGCTGCGGCCGTCGATCAAGGTGCTCTACATTTCCGGCTATCCGGGCGACGCCATCGTCAAGCAGGGCGTGCCCGAGCAGGCGTTCGTACAAAAGCCGTTCTCCGTGTCGTCGCTGGCGCGGCGCGTACGGCAGCTGCTCGACGACGAGCCGGCCAAGGGCTGAGCGAAAGATCCGCCTCCGCCGCGGCGCCGCGGGGCTTAGCTATCAGGCATGCGGATCGCGTGCGCGGGACTGGCGGCGCTGGCGTTGGCGCTCGCGGGCGGTTGTCGCAGCGACAACGGCGCGGTGCTGCTCCACCTCTCGCCGGATGCGGTGACGCCAATCGCACCCGGCACCTACAGCGCGTCGGAGGCGGCGGTCGTGTTCGATCCCGACGGCGCGATCCACTTCGGGGCCTCGTCGAACGAGGGAACGCTGCGGCTCGAGCTCACGGGACCGCTCGAAGGCGGCGCGATCCTCGAGCTGCCGGCAGGCCCGCCGGTGCTCGAGCTCGACCTCGAGATCGCGCCCTTCGTCAATCAGGGCGGCACCATCTCGGTCGCGAGCGCGGCGCCGACCATCATCCAATTCGTGTCGGTCCCGATGGTGCCGCGCGACGGCGGCGGCGGCGTCAGCTTCGTCATCGACGGCCAGGGAACCTTCCGCTAGCGCGGCGCGCCCGGCCGACGACTGTGGCGCCGGCGCCACGAGCTGGGGTGCGCGCTCCGTAGAAACCGTGCGGCGCAGCGAACGCACCACTGGGAGCCGCCCGTACACACGCGCGGTTGCACTGCGCGGTGGGCATCCACGCGCGCGTCGATCGTCCGCGCGGCGCGCGGGTCGCGAGCCGGATCGCACGCTCGCGCTGTCAACGCGCGCTGACGCACGGTGAGGTCAGTACCCACCCTACATCGTGAAAGACGCACGCGCTGCGTGCGCGGTCGCGTACTTGGCCGCGGGCACATCGCTTGCTGAGCACTGGCGACGGCGCGTCGATGGATACCGTCCCCATCTTTCTCTTCGTATTGGTGGTCTTCGCCAACCGATACGTGTTCGGGCTCTACCTGCGCCTGTGGAAGGGGCAGCGCTTCGACGTCGCGCGCGACGATTACGAGCCGACGGTCACCATCGTCGTCCCGCTGTTCAACGAAGGCCACACGATCTACGACACCATCGTCAGCCTCGTCGGCATCGACTATCCGCCGGAGAAGCTCAACGTCACCGTCGTCGACGACTGCTCCACCGACGACAGCTACGA
This sequence comes from Polyangia bacterium, assembly GCA_035607415.1. GTDB lineage: Bacteria > Myxococcota_A > Polyangia > Palsa-1104 > Palsa-1104 > JAQBQH01. Next base: position 92,191 of record DATNAQ010000099.1, on the reverse strand, counting down.
GTGGGCGTGCCGCGCCGCCGCCGTCTTCCCCGATCGCGTGCGCGTGCTCCGCAACCCACACAACATGGGCAAGCGCATGGGCATCAACCACGCCGTGCGCGAGGCGTGGGACGCCGAGATCATCGTCAGCGTCGACAGCGACGTGATCGTCGACTCCGGCGCGATCCGCGCGCTGGTGGCGCGCTTCACCGCCGACGACATCGCCGCCGTCGGCGGGCGCGTGCACGTGTCGAACGCCAACGAGAACTGGCTCTCGCGCATGCAGACCATCAAGTACTTCTTCGGCCAGGAGATGCTGAAGAACCTCGAGCGCACGATGCAGTCGGTCATGTGCTTGTCGGGCTGCCTGACCGCGTATCGCCGCCGCGTGCTCGTCGAGCTCGAGCCGATCCTCGAGAACCGCAACATGCTCGGCGTGCCCATCAAGTACGGCGAGGATCGCTTCCTCACGCGCCAGATCGTCAAGGCCGGCTATCGCACGCTCCTGACGATGGACGCGTTCTGTTACACCAAGGCGCCGACGACGCTCACCGGCTACTTCAACCAGCAGCTGCGCTGGAAGCGCTCGAACATCGTCGACTTCATCGGCGGCCTGTCGCACGCGTGGCGGCTGCACCCGCTCGTCTGCATCCACTACCTGTCGATGTTCGTGCTCTTGCTCGTCTACCCGTTCCTCATCATCGGGCACCTCATGTCGGGCGACTTCATCTCGCTGATCGCGTTTCACGTCGGGCTCGTCGCCGTGCTGGGGTTCGTCTATCACTTCGCGCCGTCCACGCGACGGCTCGACCCGCAATATCGCGTGCACCCCGTGTGGTTTCTGCCGATGGCGGTGCTGATGCCGACGGCGTATCTGGTGCTCACGCCGCTCGGCCTCTTCACCTTGCACTCGTCGAGCTGGGAGACGCGCGGGCACACCGCGGTAGTGCAGCAGCAGCAGGGAGGAACTCCGTCGTGATCGTCGCCGCGCATCAACCGCATTACCTGCCGTGGCTCGGTTATCTAGCGAAGGTCGCGGCCGCCGATCTGTTCGTCGTGATGGACGACCTGCAGTACGAGGCGCAGAACTTCCAGAACCGCAATCGCATGAAGCTCAATCACGGGCCGCAGTGGTTGACTGTGCCGCTCGAGCGCGGGCCGCAGGACGAGCGCATCATCGACAAGCGCATCGTCAATCGCGGCTCGCCGAAGGAGCACTGGCAGCGCAAGACGTGGCACACCCTGTCCATCCACTACGGCTCGGCGCCGTTCTGGAAGCTGTACGAGCCCGATCTCGAGGACGTCTACACGCGGCCGTGGGAGCGGCTCGTCGATCTGCAGCTGCATCTGCTGCGGCTGCACCTGCGCTGGTTCGAGATCTACACGCCGGTGTTGCGCGCCTCGACGCTGGCGCTGCGCGGGCAGAAGACCGATCGGCTCGAGTCGCTCTGCCTCGCCGTCGGCGCCAACGTCTACCTCTCGGGCGGCGGCGGCTCGCGCGGCTATCTCGACGTCGAGCAGCTGGCGCGCACGGGCGTGCGCACGATCTGGCAGGAGTTCGTGCATCCGGTCTATCCGCAGCGCTACCCGACGCTCGGCTTCAAGCCGAAGCTGGCGGCGCTCGATCTGTTGCTCAACTGCGGGCCCGACGCCGTGCGCATATTGCGCGAGGCGGTGCATCCCCAAGCGCCCGCCGTGCTCGAGGTGGCATCGTGACCTGTCTGGCGCATGCGACGGAAGCTACGCGCGTCCTGGCGTTCGGCGCGCATCCCGATGATCTCGAGGTCGGCGCCGGCGGCCTGTTGTCGCGGCTGGCGGCGCGCGGCGTGCAAGTCACCGCAGCGGTGGTGTCGCTGCCGACGCTGACCGAGGAGCGCACGCGCGAGGCGTTGGCGGGCGCGAAGGTCCTCGGCGCCAAGCTGGTGATTTTGAACCCCGACAGGAAGTCGCGCGTCGAGGACATCCCGATGCACCAGCTGGTCGCGCAGATGGACACGCTGGTGAACGACATCCGGCCCGATCTGGTGATCACGCACTCGGCGCACGATCTGCACTGGGATCACGGCCTGGTGAACCGCGCGACGGTCTCGGCGCTGCGGCGCTTGCCGTGCAACCTGCTCGCGTACGTGTCGAGCTACGAGATGAACGCGCAGAACTCGACGCGCGCGGTCGGACAGTGCTTCGCCGACATCAGCGACACGATCGAGCGCAAGGTGCAGGCGATCGCGGCGCACGCGTCGCAGCTGCCGAAGATGGATCTGGATTCGACGCGCGATCTGGCGCGCGCGATGGGGAGGTTGGCGGGCGTGCAGTTTGCCGAGGCGTACGAAGTGCTGCGGCTCAGGTTCTAGCGGTTCGCTCTTAGCGGTTCGACCGAGCTTTAGGGAGACCATGCCGACGAAGCCGATTCGCATCCACCCCGTGCCGCCGCCGCTGCCGCTGCACTTGCGCTCGGTGCCGCCGCCGAAGCCGATCATCGACACCGACGTCGAGGACGTGGGCGCCAAGACGATCCCGTTCAAGGCGATCCAGACGACGCAGCCGAGCGGATACGTGAGCCCGGACGAGCAGCCCGGCGCGCTCATGAAGTCGTCGACCATGGTGCGCGTGTTCGACGAGACGCGCGCGCTGGTGGTGCGGCTGTTCGAGCGCGTGCGCGTGATGCAGCAGCTGCGCGGCGCCGTGGCCATCCAGCGGGCCACGCCGCGCGCGTTCGACGCGGCGCGCGTGAACAAGATGGTGGTGTCGACCTACAAGGTGGTCGGCTTCGCCGTGTTGAGCGTGATCGCGCTGGCGCTGGTCTCCTATCTCGGCGCCAACGTCTTCTACTGGTTCTCGACGAGCTGGATCGAACCGACGGTGATCGCGCCGACCGACGACCGCGTGCTGGCCCTGTCGACGCAGCTGTTGCAACAGTCGTCGGCGCGCGACAAGGTGGCCGCCGATCTCGCCGACGCGCAGCGCGTGGCCAAGATGGATCAGGAGTACGTCGAAGCCGCGCGCAAGGCGCTGACCGATGAGCTCGCCGATCGAAAGAACGAGCTCAATCGCCTGATGGCGATCAACAAGAGCTTCTCGTCCACGCGCGCCGAGGTGGCGTCGAGCGGGCGCGCCTTCTCGAGCATGTCGAAGCGGCGCCTTGCCGCGGAGTACGGCGCACACTTCATCGATCGCGAAACCGCGATGACGGGCGCGCTGCAGCTGTCGCAGCTGGCGCAGGGCAACCTCAACATGGCCGAGAAGGAGGTCGAGCTCTACAAGCGGCGCGCCGAGCTCAGCCGCGAGACCGAGGCGCTCGGCGCCGCCGTCGGTGCCAAGCCGGCGGCGCGCCACAGCATCGAGGTGCTCAAGATCGTCGCCGACGTCAAGCGCGCCGAGCTCGAGCTGGCCAAGGCCAAGGACGACGAAGGCGTGCTGCAGAAGAGCCTCGAGCGCTACGACCGCATGGTGAAGACGATCGGCGATTCGCCGTTCATCCGCGCCGTCGACGGCAAAGACAGCATCGCCTTCGTGCCCTACGACAACATCGATCGCGTCAAGCCGGGCGTGCCCATCTACGGCTGCTGGATCGGGCCGATGTTCTGCAAGCGCGTCGGCAGCGTGGTGGCGCTGTTGCCGGGCGAGATGGCCTACCGGCATCCGCTGCACAACTCGCAGCTGCGCGGGCAGCCGGTGCAGATCCAGCTCGGCGACGTGCATGACGCCGAGCGCAAGGTGCTGTTCGTCGGCGGGCGGCCGTTCCTGCTCTGATGCGCGCGACCGCTGTCATTCTCGTCGCAGCGCTGCCGGCGCTGGCGCACGCCGAGGCCGGCGGTTACGCCGACGCCGGCGACGCGTACTGCACGTACGCCGAGAGCGTGGCCAAGTCCGAGAGCGCGCTCTTGTTCTCGCCGCAGCTGTTCCTCGACTACGGCGTGGTCAACGGCAACGACGTCACCACCGGCGCGGGCGGCTTGACCTCGGCGGCGCCGACGCAGCGGCTGACGTTCGGTGCGCGCTACTCGCTCGTCGCCGGGCTGGTGCGCGGCGTGGTCAACCGCCAGCGCGCGTCGGCCGACTGCGCGCGCTATCGCGCCGAGAGCGGATTGTCGCGCTTCCTCGTCGAGAACCGCGAGGGTGTCTCGCCCGGCGCGCTCGACGCCAAGCTGGCGGTGCTGCGCGCGGCGATGCCGCGGGCACAGGAGGTGCTGCGCAACCTGAAGAACAGCGTCGAGCGATCGCACGCCACCGTCGAGGAGCTGGAGGCGACCCAGGTGCGCGTCGACGATCTGGAGACGTCGCTGTCGCAGGCGGAGACGCTGCGCGCGGGGCTGCCGTCGCGCTCGACGCTGCCGGCGCCCGACGAGCTGTTGCGCCGCCATCGCGAGGCCGACGCCGAGGTCACCAGGTACGAGTCGCGCCTGCGCCTGACCGAGGCCTTCGACGTGCAGGTGCGCGGCGGTTACGACCAGTTCTTCGGGCTGCGCGACGTGACGCCGCTGTTCGGCGTGGTGTCGCTCGTGATCAACCCGGCCGGGCTCTACATGCCGTTTGCCGAGAGCGACGCGGCGCGCGCCAAGGCCAGGGTGGTGCGCATGGAGAACGACTCCGTCGAGCAGAAGGCGGAGCTGCTCAACGCGCGGCTGACGGCGCTGCTCGCCGGCGAGAAGCGCCGGCTCGGCGAAGTGCGCGTGCTCCTCGCCGACGTCGAAGGGCGCATCCACGCCCTCGAGGCGATCGAGAGCGACAAGCTGCGGCGCTTCCGCGAGGCGATGTGGTTCGACTGGGTCAAGCTCAAGGCCGAGCAGGAGTTCCTGCGCGTGCACACGGCCGAGCTTTCGACGACGCTCGGCGGCGGCGGAGACGGAGGATGAAGCTGGTGCTGCTGGCGTGCGCGCTGCTTTTCGGCGGGTCCGCGTCCGCCGACGAGCTGGCGCGCGCGCCAGCCGCCCGTTGGCGCGTGACGAAGGGACGCATCGAGACGCTCTCCGACGGGCGCGCGCGCGTGCGCGAGCCCAAGATGCGCGCGGTGGTGCCCGACGCGGACGGCGACGAGGCCGAGCTGCGCTTCACGTATCTCGGGCCGAGCGACGCATCGGCGCCGCTCGGCTCGGGCGAGATGCGGCGGCAGATCGGGCTCAAGCTGCGCGCCGCCGACGGCTGCAACCTCGTCTACGTCATGTGGCGCATCGAGCCGAAGGCGCAGCTCGTGGTGTCGGTGAAGTCGAACCCGGGGATGCGGACGCATCGCGAGTGCGGCAACCGCGGGTATCACAACCTGGTCGCGCGCGCGGGCACGCAGCCGGCGGCGCTCGCGCCCAACGTCGAGCACCGGCTGCACGCGAAGATCGACGGCCGCATCCTGCGCGTGTGGGCCGATCGCGCGCTGGCGTGGGAGGGCGACATCGGCGACGTGGCGAGCGCGATGCGCGGCCCGACCGGCGTGCGCAGCGACAACGTACGCGCCGACTTCGAATTGTATACGCGCGCAGCGAAGGTTCCGCTCGCAGTGTCCCCCAGCGACGACGAGGATTAATCCGAACAGATTCACAGGGAGCTCAGAGAGCTCAGGGAGAACGAAACTCTTTCAGAGATCCGATGCGCCGGAGGATCGTCTGTAAGAGTTTCGTTCTCTCTGGTCTCTCAGGTCTCCCTGTGAGCTTTTTCAGGTCGGTTACCGGCGACGCAGGCTGTACCCACCGACGGCGATCGCGGCGACCACCGCGCCGATCTCGGTGATCGCGGGCGCCGGCGAATGCGTCAGGAGGCCGAGGAAGCGGCCTGGCGCGGCCACGACCGCGTACGCCGCCAGCGACAGCAGGCTCGCGCGCGCCAGCGTATCGGCGCGCCCGAGCATCGTCGCCGTGTTGCGCCACGCGCCGCGCACGAGCTGGCGCACCTCGAGCACGGCGAGCGGCGCCGTCAGCGCCAACGCCAGCGCCAGCACCAGCACCTGCTCGACGGTGCCGAGCACGTGGTGCGTCAAGGTCATGATGAGCACGCCGATCGCCGAGCCGGCGATGATCACGCACCACACCAGCGCGAGCACGCCGAAGGCGACCGCGCGCGGCCGCGCCCAGCGCGCCTGCGACATCGGACCCGCCATCGACGGCGCCATCGTCTGCCCCGTCGTGCCGCTGGCCACGATCGTCTGCGCGCGCCCCACGTCGCCCGTCGGCGGCCGCCCCGCCGCTCCCGACGGCGGCGCGTCGAGCTGCGTGGTCACGCCCACCACCGCGTCGAACGGCGCCAGCGCCGCGTCGAGCTCGGCCATCGAGGAGAACCGCTTGTCGGGATCCTTGGCCATCGCGCGCTGAATGACGAGCTCGAGCGCGTCGGGCAGATCGCGCCGCAGCGTCTTGGGCCGCGCCGGCTCGTCCCAGATCACGCTCGTGAGCGTGCGCCCCGCGTCTTCGCCGCTGAACGCGGGCCGCCCCGTCACCGCGCGATAGAGCATCGCGCCGAGCGCGTAGATGTCGCAGCGATGATCGATCGTCGAGCCGCCGCGAGCCTGCTCCGGCGCCATGTAGGCGGGCGTGCCGAGGACCGCGCCGGTGCGCGTGAGCTTGTCTTCCTGCTGCACCTTGGCGATGCCGAAGTCGAGCAGCTTGGCGAAGTCGGAGCCGTCGGTCGTCTTCACCAGCATCACGTTCTCGGGCTTGAGATCGCGATGGACCACGCCCGTGGTGTGCGCGGCGAGAAGGCCGCTCGCCACCTGCCGCGCGATGCGCGTGGCGCGCGCGATCGACAGCGCCCCGTCGCGATCGAGCAGCGTGCCCAGATCTTCTCCGTCGATGAGCTCGTACACGAGGTACGGCTGGCCGTCGCGCGTGGCGTTGACGTCGAACACCTGCGCGACGTGCGGGCTCGCGATCGTCGACGCCGCGATCGCCTCGCGGCGGAAGCGCGCCAGCGCGTCGCGATCGGCGGCGAACATCTGGTGCATGATCTTGATGGCGTAGCGCCGCCCGAGGCGCACGTGGCGCGCCTCGTAGACGCGCCCCATGCCGCCCTCGCCGAGCCGCCGCTGGACCTCGTAGGTGTCGCCGAGGATGGTGCCGATCAGCGGATCGCCCGGCGCGTCCCCGCGCGCCAGCGGCGTCGCGTCGCGCGGACAGACCGCGTAGTCCGCCGGATACAGCGCGCCGCACGACGGGCACGAGCGCTGCCCTGTGGGCGTGGGATCGGCGGAGGCGGTCATCTACTTCTGCTTCTTCTGCGCTCGCTCGGCCAGCTTGGCCTTGGCGATCGCCTTGGGCGCGATCATCGGTACGAGCAGGATCTCGATGCGCCGGTTCTTGGCGCGCCCCGCCGACGACTTGTTGCTGGCGACGGGATGGAACTCGCCATAGCCGGACGCGACGAGCCGCTCGCCCGGCACGTTCGCCTTCTCCTGCAGGAAGCGCACGACGGTGGTCGCGCGCGCCGTCGACAATTCCCAATTGGTCGGGAACTGCGAGGCGCGCTTCTCGCCGATCGGCGTTTGATCGGTGTGGCCCGAGACCAGGATCTGACGATCGCTGACGCCGGCGAGGATCGAGCCGACCTTCATGAGCACGCTCTCGCCGCGCTTGTTGATCGCCGCTTCGCCGGAGTTGAACAGCACCTTGTCGACGAGGCCGACGCGCAGCTTGCCGCCGTCCTCGGTGAGCGATACGTCGCCCGACGACAGCTCCGCCTTGAGCTTGTCTTGTAGCTGCGTCTCGGTCGCTTTGAGCTTGGTCAGCTCCTCGTCCTTCGACGCCACGTCCTTCGACAGCGACTCCTTGGCCGCGGCCAGCGCCGCGCGCTCGTTCTCGGTCGCTTCGAGCTTGGCCGACAGATCCTTGACCTTCACCGCGTCGGACGAGGCGCGTGGCTTGAGGTCGTCGAGCTGCCCCTGCACGACCGACAGCTTCTCGCGCTGCCCGAGCATGAAGAACACGGCGCCGCCCGCCGCGAGCATCGACAACAGCGTGACCACCCACGGCGTCTTGCCACCGCCGCCGCCCGAGCGCTTGGGAGTCAGGCTGTACTCCGGTATCTCACCGTCGAGCTGTGATTTCATGATGTGCCCGACGAAAGCGTAGCAGCTTTTTCAGCGGCTGTCCCACAGCGTGAGCGAGCCGTGCTGCACGTCGTCGGCGACGACGTCGAAGGTGTCGCACCCCGACGCCAGCACCTTGCCCGACGAGTCGTGCGCCTCGCCGCACACCATGGCGGTGCCGGCGTCGCCGGCGTCGAAGACGAAGCCGACGGTGCTGTCGTGCGGCAGGCTGTCTTCGTCGACGACGTAGGGGCCGAACTTGCGCGACGTGGCGTAGGTGGCGCCGGAGAGCGCGACCTCGTGCACGTTGTTGTGATCGAAGTGCAGCTCGATGACGAGGCCGGTCGTCTGCGCGCTCGTGCCGCTGGCGTTGCCGTCGCTGGCGGCACCGGCGCAACCGACGAGCGCGAGGGCGAGCGCAACGCACGCGGCGAGCGCGGCGCGCATCAGCGGTGGCTCCTGGTGTCGAAGGTGGCGGCGCTGCCCAGCGTCGGCGTGCTCATCGCGGGGTTGCTGCCGGCAGTGCCGAGCCCGACACCGAGCCCGACGCCGACGGCGACGACTGCCACACCGATGGCCACGCCGGTCCACACCTTCCAATGGCGATGGGCCTTCGGCGGCGACGCCGGCGCGTCGTGCGTCGGGACCAGCGACAGCGCGCTGGCCGCGGGCGGCGGCTCGACGGGCGGCGGCACCGGATCGGGCGCCGCGAGCAGCGGCGCCGACGTCGCGATCACCGGCGCCGGATCGGGCGGCGGCGGCGACGGGGCCGGCGCGGCCTCGACGGGCGCCGGCGGCGGCTTGCCACCGAGCGCGACGATGAGCGCCCGCACGCGCTCGCGATCGGATGCGTCCGGCTTGAGCTCGAGATAGCGCTCGAACGCGGCCGTCGCCTGGCGCGCGTGGCCGAGGTTGCGCTGGCACTGGCCGATGTCGAACCACAGATCGGGCAGCTCCGTCGGCGCCGATTCGCCGGCGGCGGTAAACTCGTCGAGCGCGCGCCGCCAATCGTGCGTGGCGAACGCCTTCTGCGCCTTGCCGAAGTGCACGCGCGACACCGCCTCCGACGGTGCGGCGAGGAGCACGATCGTGAGCACCGCGGCCATCATGGCGCGAACGGATCCTTGATCGCCGTGGCCGGCAGCTCGCCGTCGTCGTGAGCCGGCGGGGTGCGATCCTCGCGCACGCGCTCTTCGCGCACGCGCTCTTCACGCACGCGCTCTTCGCGCACGCGCTCTTCACGCACGCGCGCCGGCACCGCCGGACGCCTCTTCGCCGGATGCGTCTGCTTGACGATCGTCGGCGCGAACGACGACGCCGCCGCCGGCGCGATCTCCACCGGATCGAACTCCATCGGCGCCGCCGCCGAAGTTGCCGACGGCGGCGACACGCGCGCCGGCGATGGTCCGATCGCCTTCGACACGTGCCGCGCCGCCGCCGACAACCCCAGAACGGCGACGAACGCCGCCACACCCGCGACGATGAGCGGCCAGCGCCGCTCGCGCGCAGCCGGCTCCGCCAGCACGGGCGGCCCGACGATCGCCGCCAGCGCCTCGCGCAGCTCGGCCGCCGAGGCGAAGCGATCTTCGGGCCGCTTGGCCAGGCAGCGCAGGATCGCCGCATCGAGCGCTTCGGGGATCTCGCCCGACACCAGCCGCCGCTCCGCGCGCGACGGCGCCAGCGGCTCGTGCGTCGCGTGCAGGAGCACCCACTCGCCGAACGAGCGCCCTTCGAACGGCCGCGCGCCGACGGCCAGCTCCCACAGGATCACGCCCAGCGAATACAGATCGCTGCGCGCGTCGACCGGCTCGCCCGTCGCCTGCTCCGGCGACATGTAGCTCGGCGTCGCCAGCACCTGCCCCGTCTGCGTCAGCCGATCGTTCTCGCCGTGGGTCACGCGCGCCACGCCGAAGTCGAGCAGCTTGATGCGCCCGTCGTCGGTGACCAGGATGTTCGACGGCTTCAGGTCGCGGTGCACGACGCCGGCGCGATGCGCGGCGTTGAGCGCCTCGGCGATCTGCGTGCCCAGCGACACCAGCTCGACGAGCGACAGCCCGTCGGCGGCGTGCTCGCACACGTCGACGCCGTCGACGTACTCCATGACCATGTAGGGCCGCCCGTCGGGCAGCGCGTGCAGCTCGGTGACGGCGACGACGTTCTCGTGCACCACGCGCCCGGCGATGCGCGCCTCGCGCGCGAAGCGCTCGTGCATGCGCGCGTTGTGGCGATGCTCGGCGTGCAGGATCTTGATCGCCACGCGCCGCCCGAGCGACTCGTGCTCGGCGAGGAACACCTCGCCCATGCCGCCGGTGCCGAGCGGCTCGACGAGGACGAAGCTGCCGACGCGGTCACCGGGGCCGAGCGGCGCGCAGCGGTGCAGCGGGATGACGGCGGACACCGCCCACTACTCCTCGTTGCCGCGTAGCCCGTTGCGCGAGAGCAGGCCGTAGAGCCCCTGCCGCGTCAGGCCGGCGAGCTCCGCGGCGCGGCGGATGTTGTGATTGGTGCGCGTGAGCAGCGCGCGCAGATACTCTTTTTCGAAGGTCGAGCGCGCCGACTGCAGCGACGGCAATTTCGCGCTGCCGCCAAAGGCCTCGACCAGATCGAGCATGGGCGTGCCGTCCGACGACTTCTGCGCGCGTGCGCGCTCGACGACGTTGCGCAGCTCGCGCACGTTGCCCGGCCAGTCGTGCTCCTCGAGCACCTTGAGCCACGCCACCGGCAGCGGCGCCGCGCCCTCGAGGAACTGATTGACGAGCAGCGGAATGTCCTCGCGCCGCTCGCGCAGCGGCGGAATCGCCACGCGCAGCACGGTGAGCCGGAAGTACAGATCCTGACGGAAGCGGCCCGCCTGCACCTCGCGCGCGAGCACGCGGTTGGTCGTGGCGATGACGCGCGCCGAGATCGGCCGCGCGTGCGACTCGCCGAGGCGGCGCATCTTGCCGCGCTCGATCACGCCGAGCAGCTTCGGCTGCAGCTCGATGGGCAGCTCCGCGATCTCGTCGAGCACCACGGTGCCGCCCGCGGCGCGCTCGAAGATGCCCGGCCGCGACGTGTCGGCGCCGGTGTACGCGCCGCGCGCCACGCCGAACAGCTCGGCCTCCATGAGATGGCGCGGGATCGCGCCGCAGTCGACGATCTCGAAGGGCCCGTCCTTGCGCAGCGAATGATCGTGGAGCGCGCGCGCCGCGACTTCCTTGCCGGTGCCGGTCGGTCCTTCGATCAAGACCGGCGCGTCCGCCTCGGCGAAGCGCTGCAGCCGCCCGAAGACCATCTTCATCGCCAGCGAGCGCCCTTGCAGCCCGCCGAAGCGCGGCACCGCGGCGTATGGCATCTCCGCCTCGGCCTCGGTCGCGGCCAGCGACAGCACCGTGCGCCCGACGAGGATGCAGTTGCCCGGCTCCACGCGCGCGTCTTCCACCAGCGCGGCGCCGACCTGCACGCCGTTGCGCGAGCCGAGGTTGCGGATCTGCACGCCGCCGAGCACGAGCGACAGCTCGGCGTGCATCCAGCTGACGCTGCCGTCGGAGAGCACGAGCCCGCACGCCGGCGCGCGGCCGACGAGCAGCGGCTTGTCGCCGAGCTCGACGACGGCGCCGCGATCGGGCCCCTGCACCACCTCGACCCGAACCTTGCGCAGGTTGACGGTCAGCGGCTTGGCTTCGGAGCCGAGGTTCTCGGTCGGAATCTCGTGACGCTCGGACGTGGCTGCGTTCATGTCGACGCACTGTTCAGCAAGAAACGTACCCCGCGTTAACCGGGTTAGAGCCGCGGAATCACGCGCCATCAATATGGGCGCGGGCCCCGCTGTGGGGAGCGTTCCCCCAGCCGACAACCCGGTTTGACAACATGCGTCGTCGATCGCGGTCGGGCGCCTGCGGGAGTCGCGCACTTGCGCGGTGGCCCGATGGTTGCTCTACGCGCCCGTCGAGGAGGGCCTCATGCGGAGTGCTTCAATCGTGTTGTTTGCCGTCGCTGCGCTGGTCGGATGCAGCGGCCAGTCGACGCGCGCGATCTCGGGACAGCTGCGCGTCGACACCTCGGCGATGAATCGACCGGTGGTGATCGCGCAGTCGTCCGATCACCGCACCTTCGTCGCCGACGTGAGCGCGAGCGGACGCTTCACGCTGCAGCTGCCGGCGGGCGCGAGCTATCGCATGTCACTGGCGGCGACCACGCGCAGCGGCGTCTACACGACGTCGGCGCGGATCAACTGGCCGCTCGCGAGCGGCAACGCGCGCTGGGCCACGCTCGGCGGCGGCGGCGCGCTCGACCTCGGCGCGGTCTTCGAGCGCGGCACGCGGCCGACGAGCGGGCTCGGCACCAGCTGCGACTCGTGCGGCGGCAGCGGCGGCGACGACGGCGACGATCACGGCGACGGCGATCATGGCAGCTGCCACGAGGAGGACGACTCGTGCTCGTCGCACGGCGGCGACGTCGACGATGACTGCGATCATCAGGTGTCGAGCGGCGATCACTGCGACAAGGACGACGACGCCGGCGAGCACGACCACGACGCCGACGAAGACATGTGCCACGCCGACGGCGGCACGGGCGGCGGCGGCGGCGCGGGCGGCGGCGGCGATACCGGCACCGGCCCGATCAACTAGCCGCGCGATCAGCTCGCCGCGCGAAACTGGCGGCGGTACAGATCGGCGTACACCCCGCCCGCGGCCATGAGCGCGTCGTGCGTGCCGCGCTCCACGATGCGCCCGGCGTCAATCACGAGGATCAGATCGGCCGACCGGATCGTGCTCAACCGATGCGCGATCACCACGCTCGTGCGTCCGGCGAGCAGCGTGCCGAGCGCGCGCTGGATCGTGCCCTCGGTGCGCGTGTCGATGTTCGCCGTCGCCTCGTCGAGGATCAAGATCCGCGGATCGGCCAGCACCGCGCGCGCGAAGGCGATCAGCTGCCGCTGTCCCTGGCTCAGCGTGCTGCCGCCTTCGCCGATCACCGTCTCGTAGCCGCCGGGCAGCCGCGCGATGAAGTCGTGCGCATCGACGGCGCGCGCCGCCTGCTCGATCTCTTCCCGCGTCGCCGTCGCACGCCCGTAGGCGATGTTGTCGGCGAGCGATCCGGAGAACAAGAACGGCTCCTGCAAGACCATCGCGATCGGCTTGCGCACGCTCTTGCGCGTGAGCGCCTTGACGTCGTGCCCGTCGAGCAGCACGCGCCCGTTGGTGGCGTCGTAGAAGCGCGGGATGAGCGCGGCGATCGTGGTCTTGCCGGCGCCGGTCTTGCCGACCAGCGCCACCGTCTGCCCGGGCGCCGCCTCGAAGCTCACGTCGCTGAGCACGGGGCGCGTCGGATCGTAGCCGAACGACACCGCGTCGAACGTGATGCGCCCCTGCGGATGGGCGAGCTCGATCGCGTCCGGCGCGTCGGCCGGCTCGGGCGCCTCGTCGAGGATGGCGTAGATGCGCTCGCCGCCGGCCAGCGCCGACTGGATCAGCGTGTACACCGACGCCGCGAGCTGCACCGGCCGGAAGAACTGCTGCGTGTAGATGAGGAACGCCGCGAGCATGCCGATGGTCAGCCGCCCGCCGAACACCAGCGAGCCGCCGTAGCCGATGACGAGCGCGATCGACAGCGTCGACAAGATGTCGATCGCCGGCGGGAACGCCGAGGTGATGCCGACCGCCGACACGTTGGCGTCGCGGTTGGCCGCGTTGCGCTCGCGGAACTTCTGGATGTTGGCGTCGGTGCGGTTGAGCGCCTGCGCCTGGCGCACGCCGACGATCTCCTCCTGCAGGTTCGCCGTCACCGCGCCGACGGTCTGGCGCGCCTTGCGGAAGGCGCTGCGCGCGCGCGCGGCGAAGAACGCCGTCGTCGCCAGCATGACCGGAATGATCGTGTAGCAGACCAGCGCCAGCCGCCAGTTGAGGAACAACATGGCGACGAGGATGCCGACGAGCGCGAGGATCGAGCCGAGCAGCTGGGTCAGGCCCTGCGAGAAGAGCTGGTTGAGCGTGTCGACGTCGGAGAGCAGGCGCGACATGAGATCGCCGATCGGCTTCTTGTCGAAGTACGACAGCGGCAAGCGCTGGAGCTGCGTGAACAGCCGCCCGCGCAGCTCGGCGAGCAGATGCTGGCCGGTGGCGCCGATGCGCTGCGTCGTCGCGCGCTGGCTGAGCGCGGTGGTCACGTAGATGCCGAGCAGGATCGCGATCGAGCGCACCAGGCCCGCGCCGTCGTGGCCGACGATGTCGTGGTCGATGGCGCGGCTCACCATCCACGGCCCCGCCGCCTGTCCGAGGGCGTTGAGGAGGATGAACACGAAGGCCGCGGCGACGACGGCGCGATGCGGCCCGAGCTCGGCGGCGAGCCGGCGCGCCACGGCCCCGCGGTTGGCGGCGCGCTTCTGCTCCTGCGACGCCATCGTCTCGATCGTGCCTTGCCACCTCATGCCGCGCCCTCGAGCGACGACGCAGCCTTCTCGGGCAAGATCTGCGAGCCGAGGATCTCGTTGTAGATGCGGCTCTCGGTCACCAGCGTCTCGTGCTTGCCGCTGGCGACGATCTTGCCGTCGTCGAGCACGAGGATCAGATCGGCGTCGCGCACCGTCGAGATGCGCTGCGCGATCACGAACGCGGTGCAGCGCGAGTCGCGCATCAGGCGATCGAGCGCGGCCTGGATGGCCATCTCGGTCTCGGCGTCGACGGCCGAGGTGCTGTCGTCGAGGATCAAGAGGCGCGGCTGCGTGAGCAGCACGCGCGCGATGGCGATGCGCTGCCGCTGCCCGCCCGAGAGGCCAATGCCGCGCTCGCCGATGACCGTGTCGTAGCCCTCGGGCAACGCCGCGATGAACTCGTGCGCCTGCGCCGCCTCGGCCGCCTTGCGCACGGCGTCCATCGAGGCGTCGGGCCGCCCGTACGCGATGTTGTCGCGCACCGATCCGGAGAAGAGCAGCGCCTCCTGCAACACCACGCCCACCTGCGAGCGCAGCGTCGCGAGCGTCGCCTTGCGCACGTCGACGCCGTCGACGAGCACGCGCCCTCCGGTGACGTCGTAGAAGCGCGGGATCAGGTTGATCACCGTCGACTTGCCGGCGCCGGTGGTGCCGAGGAGCGCCACCATCTGCCCCGGCTCGACCTTGAACGACACGCCGCGCAGGATCTCGCGCTCGCTGCCGGCGTAGCGGAAGCGCACGTCGTCGAACTCGACGCGCCCGACCAGCGCCGGCAGCGCCTCGGCATCGGCGGCGTCGGTGACCTCGAGCGGCGCGTCGAGCAGCTCGAACACGCGCAAGGCCGACGCGCCCGCGCGCGAGATCATGGCCGCCAGAAAGCCGATCATCATGATCGGCATCAGCAGAAAGCCGAGGTAGCTGTTGAACGCGATCAGCTCGCCGAGCGTCAGGTGATGGTGGAACACCTGCAAGCCGCCGAAACCGACGACGGCGATGGTGCCGAGGTTCGCGCACAGGTTCACGAACGGGAAGTTGTTGCTGATCGCCTTGATGACGTCGAGGTTCAGATCGCGCAGCTCGCCGTTGATCGATTCGTAGCGCGCCGCCTCGCGCGCCTCGCCGGAGAACGCGCGCACGACCCTCAGGCCCTGCAGATCTTCCTGCAAGACGCCGTTGAGCCGCCCGAGCGTCATCTGCACGCGCCCGAACAGCGGACCGACGCGCGTGACGAAAATCTTCAGCACATAAAAGATCGGCAGGATCGTCAGAAACGCCACGCCCGCCAGCGCGGGGTTGATGAGGAACAGCAGCACCGCGCAGCCGATGAGCATCGTGATCGACGCGCCGAGCTGGATGACGCCCGTCCCGACGAAGGTGCGCACCTGCTCGACGTCGTTGGTCAGGCGCGTGAGCAGCTGGCCCGTCTGCGCCTGATCGTAGTAGCTGAAGCTGAGCCGTTGCACGCGCTCGAACAGCTGCTCGCGCAGATCGAACGCCACGCCCTGCGACGCGCGCTCGGCGAGATAGCCCTGCAAAAAGTTGAACAGGCCGCGGATCACGGCGATGGCGACCAGCCCAACCACCGCGAACAGCACCATCTGCCAGCGACGGGGCGAAAGGCCGCGATCGATCGCCACACGGATCATCTGCGGAGCGGCGAGGTTGGCCGCCGACACACAGAAGAGCGCCAACAGCGCGCCAAGAGTCTCGCGGCGATAGCGGCGCAGGTAGCCGATCGCGCGCCACACCGCGCGTCCGCCGCCGGCTGGGCGCGCCGGCCCGGGTCCTCGTTGCATGCGCACGAACTATAGCCTCAGAACCGTTCCGTACGCGTACGGATATGGGAGCGGGATCGCATGAGATACGATCATGTGATGCGAATGCTCGTCCTATCGTTGCTGCTGGGGATTGGCGTCGTCGGCTGCGGTAGCGACGACACGTCGTCGTCGAGCGGCGCCGACATGTCGATGACGATGTCGTCGATGGACATGGTCACGCGCGATCTCTCGATGGCCAGCTGCGTCGACGCCGGGCCCAAGCACTTCGGCGACGCCTGCACCACCGACTGCGACTGCGACACCGCGATGTGCCGCCAGTTCCAGATGGGCGCGGTCCACTTGTGCACCAGGCCCTGCACCACCGCGACGCAGGCGGCCGACTGCCCGAACCCGCCGTCGACGGGGATGTGCACCCCGAATCTCTACTGCAAGTTCTGAGAGATCGCCCCCCGACTGGAGAGTCGGGTTCTCCGTATGGTTACGTAGCAGCCCCCGTAATCGTGCGGACTTGGCGCTGGCATGTCGCTCGCTATCGCCAGGCGCCATGCGAATCCACGCGCTCGTCGTCGGCCTCACTTTCGTGCTCGTCGGATGTGGGGGCTCGATGCCGACGGGCGGCGATCCCGGCGGCAATCCGGGAACCGGCGGCGCGGGCGGCACCGGCGGCGGCGGCGGCACCGGCGGAAGCGGCGGCGGCGACGGTACCGGCGGAACCGGCGGCTCGGGCGGCGGCGGCGGCACCATGGCGGAGCCGAACGGCACCGCCACGATCACCGGCAGCATCAACGGCTACACGGTCGCGAGCGTCCAGAGCGTCGTCGCCGTCGTGACCGGCTCGACCTTCAACGTCTACATCGCCGATCGCGCCGACCTCTGCTCGATCTTGCAGGCGAAGTCGTCGGCGATGGGCACTTCGTTCCTGACGTTCGGCGCGACCGCGGGCTCCGGCCCGCACACGTTCCCGATGGGCGCGTACATGTATCCGAGCGGCGGCGCGGGTTCCGGCACGGGCACCGGCGGCGGCACCGGCGGCGGCACCGGCGGCGGTACCGGTGGTGGAACCGGCGGCGGCACCGGTGGTGGAACCGGCGGCGGCACCGGCGGCGGCACCGGCGGTGGCACCGGCGGAAGCGGCACCGGCATGGGCACGATCGACGCGATCATCGCCAGCACCAACGCCACCTGCACGGCGACCGGCTACAACCAGGCCACCGCCGGCAGCTTCAACATCATGGCGCCCGTCGACACCAACGCCAAGACCATCGACGGCACCTTCGACATCACCTTCGACACCGGCTTTCAGATGGGCGAGTTCAAGGGCACCTTCTCCGCCGCCGTGTGCCCCGACGCGACCGATATCGCTATCGGCTCCGCTCCGATGTACTGCGAATAGCCTCGTCGTGCGCGAACCGCGGCAAGACGTACTTGCGCAGATCGATCCCGTCGAGCTTCGGCGGCACCTTGTTCGCGGGAAACAGCGCCAGCGCGGCGCGCAGCCCGTCGACCGACACCTCGGGCGTCGCCGGCACCGCCGGCTCGTAGACGTCGACGATCGTCTCGACGTGCTTGCGATCGAGCGACGGCTGCGCCTTGCAGATCGCGTCGACGGCAGCCTTGCGATCGCCGTGGATCAGCCGCTCGGCGCGGGCGATGGCGCGCACCATCGCGCTCACCAGCTTCGGCTGCTTCGCGGCGAAGTCGGCGCGCACCGCGAGCGCGTGGATCTGTTTGAAGGTCACGCGCCCGACCTCGCCCGCCGACTGATTGACCACGATGACCGCGTCCTCGTCGACGAGCGCGCGCTCGAGGAACGGCGTGTGCGCGAAGAGCGCGTCGACGCGCCCCTGCGCGAACGCTTCGTTCTCCTCGGCGCCCATCATGGTGACGATCTGGAAGTCCTTGGCCGCGTCGAGCCCCGCGGCCGACACCAGCGCGGCGAAGCGCGAGGCCGGACCGGGCGGCACCGCGATGCGCACGCCGCGCAGCGCGCGCAGCCGCTCGTCGACGGGCGCCTGCAACATGATCTTGCGCGCGGCGACGACCGAGCGGCGAACGACGATGTTGATCGGATCGTTGCGCAACAGGTTGGCGACGAGGCGCCACGGCCCGCGGGCCGCGATCTGCTCGAGGTAGATCGGCGGCGGCAACACGGCGACGGGCGCGCTCGACTTGTCGAGCAGATCGCGCACCTCGCCCGGCGTCGGCGGCACCTCGAGCGTGAGGTCGACGCCCTCGTCGTGAAAATAGCCGGCGCCCTGCGCGACCCAGAAGCTCAGGAGCTGCAGGTTGTGCGGCTCGGGCACGATGGCGTGGAGCTGCACGGCGAGAAGGACGGCGGCGAGCACGCCCCATCCTGCCACGGTTGAGGATATGATTGGGCGGCCAGACCTGTGACGACGCACGCGCGGAGGGCTCATGCGACACCTGCTGCTGCTGACGCTGCTGGCAGGCCCGTTCGTCACGGCTGGCTGCGGCGGCTAGATGCCGCGGCCGATGGACGACGACCGCAGCAGCGACGGGAGCGGCGGCGATGGGGGCCTTGTGCCCTTCGGCCAGCCCACGATGGCCACCGCCGCCACCGACTGCCCGATGCCGCCCACCTCCGGCACGTGCAACATGCAGGGCTACTGCAAGCCGTAGCGCGGCTCGTCGGCTTCGCGCTCGTCGCGCTCGTCACGGCGACGGCGCTCGCACAAACGCCGGAGAACGTGGGCGCGCAGACGCCGCCGCAGTATCAGTCGACGGTGCACGCGCGCCCGCGCCGCGACGACGGCGCGCCACAGATCGTGATGACCGCGCGCCAGCTCAAGGAGCGCGGCGCGCAGACGCTCGCCGACGCGCTCGCGCTCATCCCCGAGGTGCAGGTGCGCCAGGGCGGCATGGGCATCCGCGTCGACGTGCGCGGCGCCAAGCAGTTCTCCGTGCTCCTGCTCGTCGACGGCGTGCCGGTGACCGAGCCCTACTTCGGCATCTACGACGTCAGCTCGATCCCGGTGACCGACATCGTCGAGATCCGCGTGCAGCTCGCGCCCGCCTCCCCGCTCGAAGGCCCCGGCGGCGACGGCGGCATCATCGAGGTCATGACCCTGCGCGCGCTCGGCTCGCGCATGG
Organism: Polyangia bacterium; assembly: GCA_035607415.1. GTDB lineage: Bacteria > Myxococcota_A > Polyangia > Palsa-1104 > Palsa-1104 > JAQBQH01. The sequence continues at coordinate 72,906 of DATNAQ010000099.1, read as the reverse complement.
TCGCCGCGCGTGCCGTCGGTGGCAGCGAGCCCGAAGGCGAAGCCGCGGTCACCGGCCGCACGCAGATCGGCGACTCCGGCCACTTCGGCGTGCGTGCCTCGGCCGGCGCGCACATCGAAGATCCGACCTATCCCGTCCTCTCGAGCGACGGCACGACGCACGCCAACTTCGCCGACTTCATGGCGCACTACTACGGCTCGTTGCGCGCCGAGTACGCCTCCGACGCCGGTCACTTCACCGGCGACGCCTTCTACGGCCATCGCACCTTCTACATCCCGCCGTCGGATACGCAGGGAAACCTGCTGCAGCACATCACCGGCGAAGACTCGGTGCGCCTCGTCCTCGGCGGCGAGATGGAGCGCCACCAGCTGCGCATCGCCGTCGGCATCTACGGCGAGCTCCTCTCGCGCGCCACCGACGAGTTCGCCGACTACACGCTCAAGAACCTCGAGCTGCATCAGGATCTGCTCTCCGGCCGCTTCGGCGGCGCGGTGCACATCGATCGCCCGTGGCACGTGCGCGGCATCGCCTTCACGCTCTCGGCGCGCCTCAGCGTCGACAGCGACGCCGCCACCGTGAAGAACATCGTGTACGTCGCCAATCAGCCGCCGTCGCCGTCGAGCGCGTGGCTGGTCACGCCCTACGGCGAGCTCGCCATCGGCGGCAAGCTGCGCTGGCGCTGGCTCTCGGCGGAGGCGGCGATCGGCGCGCTGGTGCCGTTCGAGCAGCCGCAGGTGGCGTGGCCCGACGGCAAGGTCGTCATCGGCTTCCACGCGCACAAGATGCTCACCATCAACCTCATCGGCGCGCGCAAGGGTCGCCTGCCGACGGTGCGCGAGCTCATCGATCCGCTACAGGGCAACCAGGCGCTCAAGCCCGAGCAGACCTGGCACGGCGAGCTGCAAGCACAGGTGGCGCCGCATCGCTTCGTGCAGGCGCGCTTCTCCGGCTACCTGCGTCAGATCGACGGGCTCATCCGCCTCGACCAGACGAGCATGCGCGACATCAACCTCGGCACCATCGACGTGCGCGGGCTCGAGAGCGGGATCGATCTGTTCCGCGATCAGATCGTCGGCTTCGGCGGCACCTATATCTTCGAGGACGCCTACTCGGCGCTGCCCGGCCTCGGCTTCGACGCCATCCCCAACTTTCCGCGCCACCGCGTCGACGTCTACGTGTCCTCGCAGTGGCACCACCGCATCGGCGGGCTCGTGCGCCTCGACTGGACCTCCGAGCGCCTGGTGCAGCTGACGGTGCTGCCGCGCTTCTACGTCATGGAGCTCGACCTGTGGGCGCGCATCTGGAAGACGCTGCGCGCGTCGGTGCGTATCGATAATCTCACCGACAACAGCTATCAGATCCTGCCCGGGCTGCAGGCGCTTCCGACCACGGTGACCGCAACGGTGGAAGGGACCTGGCCGTAGCGGTAGTATCCGCCCCGGAGGGGTCCCCATGATTTTGCGGAAGGTTCGCAGCGCCCTGCTGGCGGGCGCAACGGTGGCGGCTTTTCTCGCCGCAGGATGCAACAGCCCGGCGGGGCGACACGGCGGAGGCGGCGGCACCGGCGGCACCGGTGGCGGCGGCGGCACCGGCGGCGTCGGCGGCTCGGGCGGCGGTGGCGGCAGCGACCCGGGCTCGTGCGCCGACGCGACGGCGCAGAAGTCGTACGTCGGCTGCGACTACTGGCCGACGGTCACGCCCAATCCCGTCGACAGCGCCTTCGACTTCACCGTCGTCGTCGCCAACACCGGCGCGAGCAACGCCGACGTGATGGTGACGGGACCCGGCGGCTTCTCGCAGTCGACCATGGTGACCGCCGGTCAGCTGCAAAAGATCTACCTGCCGTGGGTCGCGTCGCTCAAAGGCGGCGACAACATGTGCGGCGCGCCGCCGGGCTTCACCGCGTCGGTGCTGGCAGGCGCGAGCGCCTACCACCTGGTCAGCTCGGTGCCCGTGGTCGTCTATCAGTTCAACGCGCTCGAATACAAACCGGACGGCGGTCCGCCGGGCAAGGACTGGAGCGCCTGCACCAACGCGGCCGCGCAGTGCGGCGGCGGCTTCCAGTGCTTCTCGTACTCGAACGACGCGTCGCTGCTCCTGCCGTCGACGGCGCTCACCGGCAACTACCGCTTCACCGGCTGGCACAGCGCGGCCGGCCTCGGACAGGGCGGCATCATGTCGATCACCGGGCTCGCCAACGCCACCAACGTGACGGTGAAGCTGCCCGCGAACAGCAAGGTCGTGGCCGGCAGCGGCGTAGCGGCGATCGCGGGCGGCCAGACGGGCAGCTACACGATCAACCAGGGCGACGTGCTCATGCTTCTGGTCAAAGACTCGAGCCTCATCCCGACCGGCGACGTCGACGCGACCGGCGCGCTCATCAAGGCCGATCAACCGGTCGAGGTCTTCGGCGGCGACTACTGCGCCAACAACCCGATGGGCGCCCAAGCCTGCGATCACATCGAAGAGCAGGTGATCCCCGCCGAGGCCCTCGGCAAGCACTACGTCGTGTCGGCGCCGCCGGGCCCCGACGGCAGCGTCGTCGGCCACACCGTGCGCCTCGTCGGCAACTTCGACGGCACGAACCTCACGTACAACCCCGCCGTGTCGGGCGCGCCGGCCACGCTCAACGCCGGCCAGGTCGTCGACATCGGCCCGACGACGACCGACTTCGAGGTCACCGGCGATCACGAGTTCGCCGCCGAGACGGTGATGCAGGGCGGCTCGGTCGTCGATCCGAGCTCGCCGTCGACCATGCAGCGCGGCGATCCGTCGGAGAGCCTCTTCTTCGCCGTCGAGCAATACCGCATGGCCTACCTGTTCCTGGCGCCGAGCGACTACGACGTCAGCTACGTGGTCATCGCCGCGCCGACGACGGCGCACCTCATGCTCGACGGCGCCGCCGTCACGGTCATGCCGACGCCGGTCGGCACCGGCACGTTCGGGACCTTCCGCGTGCCCATCACCGCCGGCGGCTCGGGCGGTTCGCACACCCTCACCAGCGACGTGCCCATGGGCATCCAGGTGCTCGGCTATGGCCAATACACGAGCTACCAATATCCGGGCGGCGGCAACCTCGCGATCATCGCGCCGGTGCCGATCGGCTGATCGCGCGCGCTACCACCAGCGACGCTCGCGGCACTCGTAGCCGCGACAGACGATCGGCCGATCGGGCCGCCCGTACCACGCGTGGCGATGCTCGTGCTCGACGTAGCAGCCGGAGACGCCGAGCATTCCGACGAGCGCGGTGACCTCGAACACCAGATACAAGAGCTTGCGCATGCGTTCGCCTCCAGCGCGAAGGAGTGTTCAAGCTACGTTCCAGCGCGTAGTGACGGGCGTTTCCGACGGTGCGGAAGGCGCGCGCCGCCGCCCGCGTATCACGTCTCATGCGCAAACCGATCGTGCTCCTCGCGATTCTCGGCGCCGGCGGCGGCAGCGGCCGCGCCGATTCGTCGATCCCCAACCCGCGCATCGACATGGCGGCGTACCTCAAGATCGCGCAGGAGGCGGCCGCCCATCGCGAGAGCCACCGCGTGACCGAGGCGCAGTTCCTCGCGATGAGCCGCGACCCCGGCACCGTCATCCTCGACGCGCGCAGCCGCGACAAGTTCGACCTTCTCCACATCCGCGGCGCGATCAACCTGAGCTTCCCCGACATCGCCATCGACAGCCTGGCCAAGATGCTGCCCGACAAGAACGCGCGCATCCTCATCTACTGCAACAACAACTTCACGCACGAGCCGGAGGCGTTCCCGGCGAAGGCGCCGGCCGCGTCGCTCAACGTCTCGACCTACATCTCGCTCTACAGCTACGGCTATCGCAACGTCTGGGAGCTCGGGCCGCTGCTCGACGTGCATCGCACCACGCTGCCGCTCGAGCCGACGCGCAGATAGCGAATCCACGCGAAGCGATCGGCGCCGCTCTGGTATAGAGGAGCGGCATGGAAGGCTGCTTCTCCGAGAGCCACGTGCTCCAGCTCCTCGACGGGCGGCTGACGCCGACGGAGCTTCAGGCAGCCGAAGCCCACCTCGACGCCTGCGCCGACTGCCGCGCGCTCGTCGCCGCCACGGCCGCGATCATGCCGGCCGCGGGCGCACGCACGCCGACCGCGGGCGACGACGGGGCGGTCGCGCCCGGCACGCTGCCGCCGCGCGTCGGGCGCTACCTCGTGCGCGCGCTCGTCGGCACTGGCGGCATGTCGACGGTGTACGCGGCGTTCGATCCGCAGCTCGGCCGGCGCGTGGCGCTCAAGCTCCTCAAGCCCGACCTCGGCCGGTCGGCCGGCTCGCGCGCGCGGCTGGTGCGCGAGGCGCAGGCGATGGCGCGGCTGCAGCACGCCAACGTCGTCACCGTGCACGACCTCGGCATCGTCGGCGATCGGCTCTACATCGCGATGGAGCTGGTCGACGGCGCCACGCTCGCGCAGTGGCTGCGCGCCGGGTCGCGCGGCTGGCGGGAGATCGCGCGCACCTTCGTCGCCGCCGGCCGCGGGCTCGCCGCCGCGCACGGCGCCGGCATCGTGCATCGCGACTTCAAGCCGGAGAACGTGCTGGTCGCGCGCGACGGCTCGGTCCGCGTCACCGACTTCGGCGTGGCGCGCGTGACCGCCCTCGCCGCCGGCGAGCCCGAAGCGCCGCCGCCGCTCGGCGACGACATCGCAGCGCTCGACACGTCGCTCACGGTGTCGGGCGCGCTCCTCGGCACGCCGGTCTACATGGCCCCCGAGCAGCTCATGGGCGAGACCGTCGACGCGCGCGCCGACATCTTCAGCTTCTGCGCCGCGCTCTACGAGGCGCTCTATCGCCAGCGGCCGTTCGCGTTCCGCAACATGGGCGAGCTGCGCGCCGCCGTCTGCCGCGGCCAGGTGCGCCCGCCGCCGGCCGGCCACGGCGTGCCCGACGCGTTGTGGCGCGTCGTCGAGCGCGGCCTCGCCGTCCGGCCCGATGCGCGCTGGCCGTCGATGGCCGAGCTCATCGCCGCGCTCGAGGCGCCGCTCGTCGATCGGCCGCCGCCGCGTCCACGCCGCACCGTCCTGTTCGCCGGCGCCGCGCTCGCCGCCACCACGCTGGTCGCGCTCGCTACGATTTTTGTAGCGCGCGGCCGCCACGGCGCCGACTGGGCGCGCAAGCCGTGGCAGCGCCGTGCCCTCGCCGCGCTCGTCACCGGCGACGGCCACGACGCCGCGCTCGCCCGCGTGCTCGACGAGCGGCTGCGCGCGGAGCTGGCGCTCGGCTCGGAGCTGCGCGTGGTGCCCGCCGAAGCGGTCGCCCGCATCCAGCCCGAGCTCGCCGGCCACGGCCTGGCCTCCTTGTCGCGCAAGCAGCGCGCGCTCGTGCGCGATCGCCTCGGCGCCCAGCTCGTGCTCGCCGGCCGCGCGCGCACGCTGCCCGACGGCCGCGCCCAGCTCACGGTCGATCTGCGCGACGCCGACGACGGCCGCCCCCTGGCGTGGGTCGAGGACGCCGCCATGCCCGACGCGCTCGGCGCGCTCACCGCCGAGGTCGCGGCGCGCCTGCGCACACAGCTCGCGCTGCAGCCGCCCTCGGCGGACGACGAAGCGCGCGTGCGTGCCGCCATCCCCTCGACCGCCGCCGTCGCCGAGGGCTACGCCGAGGGCCTGGAGAAGCTGCGCCGCTTCGACGCCGACGGCGCCCGCCGCACGCTCGAGGGCGTGCTCGCCGCCGATCCGCAGCGGCCGCTGGCCTGGGCCGCGCTCGCCGAGGCCTGGCACCAGCTGCAGTATCAACAGCGCCAGCGCGAAGCCGCGCGCCAGGCGTTCGAGCGCGCCGACACGCTGCCGCGCGAGCAGCGCCTCTGGGTCGAGGCGCAATATCGCGAGGCGATGAAGGAGTGGCCGCAAGCGGTCGAGCTCTATCGATCGCTCGCCACCTTCTTCCCCGACAACCTCGACTACGGGCTGCGCCTCGCCGATGCGCAGGTGGCCGCCGGCAACCCCACCGACGCCGCCGCCACGCTCGCGCGCCTGCAACAGCTGCCGCCGCCCGACGGCAACGACCCACGCATCGATCTATCGCGCGCGCTCGCCAGGTCGCGCAGCGGCGACGGCAAGTCGGCCCTGCCCATCCTCGCCGACGCGCGCCGCCGCGCGCAGGCCTCGGGCAACCGCCAGCTGCTCGCGCGCATCCGCGTCGCCGAGTGCGACGCCTTCGAGAGCTCGGTCAGCACCGACCAGGCGCTCGCCGCCTGCCGCGACGCCGAGCAGCTCTTCGCCGCCGCCGGCGACCGCGCCGGCGTGGCGCGCGCCATGCTCGACACCGCCGGCCTCTACGTGCGCGCCGAGCGCTACGCCGAAGCCGCCGCGCACATCGAGCGCGCGCTCGACGCCTATCGCGCGGTCGGCAGCGAAGCCGGCGTCGGCCTCGCGATGATCACGCTCGGCATCGACTACAAGCGCGTCGGCAAGCTGCCCGAGGCCGAGAAGATGATCCGCGGCGCCGTCGCGCAGCTCAAGGAGCTCAACGAGCCCTACTACTACGCCTACGCCGAGCACATCCTGGCCGCGACGCTGACCGATCTCGATCGGCTCGACGAAGCCGCGCCGCACTACGAAAAGTCGATCGAGATCGCGCGTGGCATCCACCTCGACACGCTCACCGCCGAGGCGCTCTCCAACTACAGCAACCTGCTCCTGCGCGAAGCGCGCGTCGACGATGCGCTGGCCAACGCCGAGCAGTCGGTCGCGCTCTACCGCGCGCTCAAGATGCCGCCCGACGCCGCCTACGCCCTCGACACGCTCGGCCAGGCGCAGCTCGAGCTCGATCGGCTCGCCGACGCGCAGCACACCTTCGAGGAGGCGCTCAAGATGCGCGAGGCGGTCGGCTGGGCGGGCGGCGCCAGCCGGCAAAACCTCGCCGAGGTCGCGATCGCCGAGCGCAAGTACGATCGCGCGGTCACGCTCGCGCAGCGCGCCGTCGACGAGCTGCACGAAAAGCACATGGGGCTCGCCGAGGCCTACGCGCGCACGGTGCTGACCGAGGCGCTCTTCGAGGAGGGCAAGGCGGCGCAAGCGGCCGACTCGGCCGACAAGGCGGTGGCGCTGGCCAAGGCCGCGGGCAGCGATCTGGCCGAGGCCGGCATCGTCACGACGGTCGCGCGCGCCAAGGCCTCGAAGGGCGACGTCGCCGGCGCGCTGAGCGACGTGCGCGCCGAGATCGCGCGCACGCAGGCCAAGAAGCTGGTGCGCATCTCGTTGTGGTCGCGCTGGTCGCTCGCCGAGATCCAGGCCGAGCACGACGTGCCGGCGGCGCGGCAGACGCTGCGCGAGCTGGTGCCGGCGGCGAACGAGAGGCACCTGCGCCAGCTCGCGCGCCAGGCCACGACGCTGCAGCATCATCTGCGTGATCACTGAGGCTTGGGGCATACTGGATAGGACCGACGTTAGCCCCGGCACATATTTTACAAACTATTATATTTATTAGGTTTTTCGGTTGACGACCACCTTGTCGCACAGGTAGGCTGCATCTTTACGTCTCGAGAGGTGGCTCATGCGGCTCGGAGCTTGGTTGTTGGTGGCGGCGTTGGCGGGCGCCGGCTGTGCCGGCGGCACGGTCGACGGAGGCGATGACGCCGGCGAGCAGGTGGTGGCGGCGCTCTCGTCGAGCACGCTCTACGAGTACGTGACCCCGACCGATCCGACCGCGACGAACCCGCTCGCGCTCTACCGCGCCAACGCCGTGCCTTCGGCGCTGGCGCCGACCTACGGCGCGGCCACGCTGCCCGACGTGAGGCTCGCCGCCGACGCGACCACGAACGAGGCCGCGCTCGACGCGATCTTCTCGATCCCGTATGCCGGCAACGGCACCAACGCCGTGGCGCTCTTCCTGACGCGCGACGCGTCGTCGGCGTCGACGGGGCCGGCGGTCGACGTGGTGTCGATCTGGGCGCCGAGCCAGACGGTGCCGCTCGCCGGCGCGGTGCAGAAGCAGGCGCTCTATCAAATCGTGCCGGCGTCGAGCGGCAAGGTCACGGTGCGCGAGCTGAACGAGAAGGACTACCCGGCGGGCACGCCGTCGTTCGACTACGGCGCCACCGTCGACCCGGCGGCGGCGGCGAGCGCGGTGCAGGCGGGCGCGCCCTTTGTCGGCAGCGTCGACGTCAAGTGCACCAAGATCCTCTTCTGGACCTCGTGCAAGCCGCCGACGGCGGTGCACGTCTCGGCCTACTTCAGCGCCCGCTGACGTTGTAGGCTGCGCCAGTGCGCAAGCCGCCCTCCCTGACGCAGCTGCCGCGTTTTCCCGCGACCGGCGGAACGGCGCTGCTCGCGCTCGTGACGTCGCTCGTCGGCTTCGCGTATCCCGATCGCGTCGACCACTTCACCATCGACGGACGCGCCTTGCACGGCGAGCCGTGGCGCTTCCTCACCGCGGTGCTGCCCCACGGCGGCGTGCTGCACCTGGCGTTCAACCTCTATTGGTTGTGGGTCTTCGGCACGCTCGTCGAGGAGCGGCTCGGACACTTTCGCACGCTCGCGCTGTTCCTGCTCTTCGCGGCCGGCTCGGTCGCCGCCGAATACGCGCTGTTCGCCAGCGGCATCGGCCTGTCGGGCGTCGGCTACGGCCTGTTCGGCATGTTGTGGATGCTGTCGAGCCGCGACCGGCGCTTCGCCGACGCCGTCGACACGAACACGATCGGCCTGTTCCTCATCTGGGGCGTCGGCTGCGCGATCGCGACGGCGCTGCACGTCATGGCCGTCGCCAACGCCGCGCATGCGATGGGCCTCATGCTCGGCGTCGCCGTCGGGCTCGCCATGAGCGCCAATCCCGCGTGGTGGGCCGCCGTCGCCGGGCTGTGCGCGCTCAGCGCCGCCGGCGCGACGATCGCGCGCCCGCACGTGAACCTCGATCGCGCGCGCGCGGCGCAGGGCGAGGCGTGGGCCGGGCAGCAGCTGCGCGACGCGGGCAAGACGGACCGTGCGCTCGCGCTGTTTCGAGCCGCGGCGACGCTCGATCTCAAGTACGTGATCTACGTCTGCGACATCGAGCATGAGCTCGGCGACGGCGCACGCGCGTTCGCCGACTGCATGCGCGGCTGCGACGGCGGCGAGCCCGATGCTTGCAGCAAGGCCGGCGTTCTCGCCGAGCTCGGCGAGAACGGTGCCGCGGCCGATGCCGAGCTCGGACAGAAGCTCTTGACCCGCGGCTGCGACGGACACGACGCCTGGGGCTGCGCCAACCTCGGCCGCTACTACGAAGTGAGCGACCCGGCGCGCGCCGCCAAGCTGTACGCCGAGGGCTGCTCGGGCGGGATCCGCTTCGCGTGCGATCGCGCCAAGACAATCGCCGGCCCGTAGCCGCCGCGGCCAGTTCGCACTGTCGCGCGCGCCGCTACACCTCGCCGGCCGCGCCTGCCTGATTCCGCCCGCTTGCAGCCGGCACCGCGCTTGCTGAACGGCTCGCCAGCGAGGTGAACCCATGAACGTTCGAGCTTCGAAGTACTGGATGATTTCGGCCGCGCTGGCGCTGGCGCTGGGCGCGTGCGGTGGCAATACCGTCGGTGCCGATCAGGATGAGGTCGACGCGGAGCTGACCGTGCAGGAAGTGGCGCTCTTGCCCGAGCCGGCGCAGGAAGCGGAAGAGGATCTGCTCGTCGGCGCCGAAGCGCAGCCGGTCGACGCCAGCGACGCCGTGCTCTTCGACGACGACGAAGCGGTCGAGACCGACGACGTGCTCGTCGACGACGAGACCGATCAGGCGCGCCTGACCATGCTCGACCCCAACGAAGTCGACGTCGCGAACGCCGGCGAGAAGGCGGTCGGCTCGGCCCCGACGGCAGCCACGCCCGACGCGGCGCTGCTCAAGTGGGGCCTGCACCCGCGCGCCTCGGACGCGCTGCGCTCGATCGGCATCACCGCCGGGCGCATCATGCAGACCATCGGCAACGCGGCGGCGTCGGCGGGCACGCACGCGCAGGACGGCGTGGTCAACGGCCATCCCTACTGCGCGGCGACCGACATCAGCGTCAGCGGCCTCTCGAATGCGCAGATCCGCAACCTGCTGGAGAAGCTCGGCCGCGTCGGCTTCGCCGCCTGGTACCGCTGGCCGGGGCACGACGGCTGGCCGTCGTTCGACGTGCGCCACATCCACGCCGTGTACGCCAACGCGAAGATGAAGTCGTCGCTGCGCTCGCAGGTGCGCTCGTGGCTGGTCGGGCGCAACGGCCTCGTCAGCAACACGATCTATCAGTTCTACAAGTGGTCGGCGACGGCGAAGGCGACCGTGCGCCACAAGTTCGCGCAGAGCGCGAGCGGCACTACCAACGGCGGCTCGTCGTGCGTCGTCGGCGGCTATTACTGCGGCGGTGACAAGGTGAGCGGCAGCTCGTCGACGCTCTATCGTTGCACCGGCGCCGGCGCACCCGCCGTGGTGCGGCACTGCGCCAACGGCTGCCGCGTCAACCCCGGCTCCGACGACTCCTGCCGCTAGCTAGCGCAGGCCCGCGCGGCTGAGGAGTCGATGCAGATGCACGCGATCGATCCCAGCCGCGCGCGCCGCCGCGCTCACGTTGTTGTCGTGCTCGGCCAGGAGGCGCTCGAGGTAGCGCCGTTCCACCCACCGGATCCAGCGATCGCGCACCGCGCGCAGCGGCTGCGACACGTCGATGGCCGGCTCGTCCGGCGGCGACGACGGCGCGTGCTCGACGCGCACCAAGAGCGACTCGACGTAGTTGCGCAGCTCGCGCACGTTGCCGGGCCAGCCGTGGCGCATGAGCTCGGGCAGGAGCTCGCCCGTGCGCAGCGCGGCGGCGGCCGGCAGGTCGCGCGCGCCGAGATCGCCGAGGATGCCGTCGACGAGGAGCGGCACGTCGCTGGTGCGCTCGCGCAGCGGCGGCAGCGTGACCACGAGGACGGCGATGCGGAAGTAGAGATCGGAGCGGAAGCGGCGCGCGTTGACCTCCGCCTTCAGGTTGCGGTTGGTGGCGGCGATGATGCGCACGTCGACGGGGAGGCGGCGTGTGGCGCCGATGCGCTGCACGTCGCGGCGCTCGAGGACGCGCAGGAGCTTGGGCTGCAGATCGAGGGCGAGCTCGCCGATCTCGTCGAGGAACACGGTGCCGCCGGCCGCGGCCTCGAAGGCGCCGACGCGCGCGCTGTCGGCGCCGGTGAAGGCGCCGCGCTCATGGCCGAAGAGCTCGTCCTCGAGCAGGCTCGGCGGCAGCGCGGCGCAGTCGACGACGATGAAAGGCCCGTCGCGGCGCGCGCTCTCCTGATGGATCGACTCGGCGGCGAGATCCTTGCCGGTGCCGGTCTCGCCTTGCAGGAGCACGGTGGTGTCGCTGCCGGCGGCGCGCTCGAGCTGCGCGAAGGCGGAGCGCATCGCCACCGAGCGGCCGTAGAGGCGCCCGAAGCGATCGCGCTCGGACAGCGGGATCTCGAGGTCGCGCGGGCCGACGTCGAACCGCAGGCGCGTGCGGCCGAGCGTGAGCACGGCGCCGTGGCGCAGCGGCGCTTCGAGGACGGGGACGCCTTCGACGAAGGTGCCGTTGGTGCTGCCGAGGTCGCGCACGACCGGCGTGCCGTCGGCGATGCGGATCTCGCAGTGGAACTTGGACATCGCCGCATCCGTGAGCTCGACGTCGGCCGAGGGGTGCGCGCCGACGACGGTGCGCTCGCCGCCGAGGGCGTGCACGGCGCCGTCGCCGCCGTCGATGACGGTGAGGCGGCACTCGCGCACGAGGGCGCGCGTGGGGAGCGCGGAGGGCAGGCCTTCGGTGCTGCGGGTGTCGTCGCTCATGTCAGTCGAGCTTCTCGCCGTAGACGCGCGAGCGGACGCGATGCGCGGCGTGATGGTGCGCGTGGTGCGTGGCGGCGGCGTGCACCGCCGGCGCCGGCTTCGTCGTCGACGGCGCAAGAGCCGCAGCCGCTGGCGACGGCGCCACCGCCGCCACGGGCGACGGCGACGGCGACGGCGGGGGCGCGGCGACCGGCGTGGCGACGACGACGGGCGAGCGGTGATGATCGAGGCGCCACGCCACGGCCGCGGCGATGGCGATCGCAACCGCGGCAGCGCCCGCGCGCGTCAGCCAGCGCCGCGACGACGCCGGAGGCGGCGCGACCGACGGCGGCGGCCGCAGCGGCGCGGTCGAGCGCTCGAGCGCGACCTCCTCGTCGCCCGCGCGCAGCCGCTCGGCGATCTCGCGCATCGTCGCCGGCCGCTGCGCCGGGTTGCGCTTCAGACAGTGCAGGATGAGCGTCTCCAGGCCCACCGACATCGGCGCGCGCTCGCCCGGCCGCGGCACCGGATCGACCAGCTGCGGGCAGCGCCCCTCGGCGAAACCGTTGAACGGCAGCGATCCCGTCGCTGCCTCGAACAGCGTCACGCCGAGCGCCCACACGTCGACCGACGGCGCCGCCGTCCCGTCGGTGAGCTGCTCGGGGGCCATGTAATGCGGCGTGCCCATCGCCGGCCCGGTGGCGGCGCCGTCGCTGGCGAGCAGCTTGGCGATGCCGAAGTCCACGATCTTGGGCTCGCCGCCGTCGACGAGGATGATGTTGGCCGGCTTCAGATCGCGATGGATGATGCCGCGCTCGTGCGCCGCCTGCATGCCGTCGGCGATGGCGGCGCCGATGCGGCGCACCTCGGCTTCGTCGAGGCGACCGGCGCGCCGCAGCCGCGCCGCCAGGTCCTCGCCGTCGAGCCGCTCCATGACGAGGTAGAGCGTGCCGTCGGCGTCGCGCCCGCCGTCGAGCACGCGCACGACGTTGCGATGGGCGACCGCGCGCGTGCGCGTGGCCTCGGCGACGAAGCGCGCCGCCTGCGCCGCGTCGGCGGCGAAGTGTGGACGCAGCACCTTCACGGCCACGCCCGCGCCGCCGGCGCGCGGCTCGGCGGCGTACACGTCGCTCATGCCGCCGCCGCCCAGCCTGGCGCCGAGCACGTAGTCGCCGAGGACGCGGCCCTCCATCGCCCGCGAGTATACCGCGGCGGTCGTTGCGACGTCCGCCGCCGCGCGTTACGATCGTCGGCGATGCGCCTCTTGTTGGCGGCGATGGCCGTGGCGCTGCTGTGGAGCGCGCCCGCCCGCGCCGTCGAGGATCGCGACGACGCCGCGCTGCGCCGCCTCGACACCGGCGTGGCCGCGTACCGCGCCGGCGACTACGCGGCGGCGCTGCGCGAGTTCGAGGCGGCGCGCCGGCTCGTGCCCGACAAGGCCAATCCGTATCGCTGGCTCGGCCTGACCTACGTGCAGCTCGGCGATTGCACGCAAGCGCTGCTCGCCTTCGAGACCTTCTTGCAGCGCGTGCCGCCCGACGACGAGCGCGTCGCCGAGGTCACGCAGCAGCGCGACGCCTGCGAGCGCGCGCCGAAGCCGACACGCGCGCCTGCGCCGGTGCCGCTCGTCGTACCGGCGCCAGCGCCCGCGCCTCCGCCGGCGCCCGGGCCTCCGCCGGCGCGCGAGCCGCTCGCCCATCGCTGGTGGTTCTGGACCGCGCTCGGCGGCGCCGCCGCGGTCACCGCCGCCGGCATCACGCTCGGCGTCGTCTTCGGCACGTCGCACGAGTCGCGCCTGCCGCCGATCATCTGCGGCACTACCGGCTGCGCGGGGTCGATGTGATGCGCGCGCTCCTCCTGCTCGTGCCCGTCGCCACGCTCGGATGCGGCGCGGTCGATCCGTGCATGGGCGTCGCCGGCGCCTGCCTCGCGGTGCACGTCGCGTCGTCGGCGGTGAGCAGCGTCGACGCGCTCGACGTCGCCGTCACCGTCGGTCCGGTGCACGGCACCGCCACCACCGCGCGCAGCGGCGCCACCACGCTGCCCGCGGTCACCGCCATCGAGCTCGGCTCGTCGATCACGGCGCCCACCAACATCCGCGTCGCGCTCTCCGCCGAGCGCGCCGGCGCCGTCGTCGCCACCGGCTCCGCCACCACCACGATCGCGCCCGGCGAGCACGCCTCGGTCGACGTGCAACTCGGCGCCGCCGTCGTCGACGCCGGCGCGCCGCCCGATCTGGCGGGCCCATACTGCGTGCCCGGCGGTTTCTACTGCGGCGGCGACAAGCTCACCGGCGACGCCGGCACCCTCTATCGCTGCGACGCGCCCGCCGCCCCGACGCCGCGCGGCGTGTGCAGCGCCGGCTGCATCGTGCGCCCCGGCCTCGACGACACCTGCCGCGGCGCGGGCGGCACCTGCACCACCGGCGGCTTCTACTGCGGCGGCGACAAGCTCGACGGCGATCCGCAGACGCTCTACAAGTGCCAGGCGAGCGGCGCCGGCAGCGTCGCCAAGACCTGCCCCAACGGCTGCCAGGTCAACCCGGGCACCGACGACGCCTGCAAGTGATCGGAACGATCCAGCTTCTACGTTTGTGCTTTCCGGACGATCCGCGCTTTGTTAGCGTGAGCCCATGGCTCTCGCACAGCGTCGCATCGAGGTCGTGGAGCTGCGCAGCATCGCGAGCGAAGCGGAGTACGCGGCAGCGATCGCCCGGATCCAGGAGCTGCTCCCGTTCGACGACATGGAGTCGATCCTCGAGCTCGAGGCGCTCGCCAACTACGTCGAGGCGTGGGAAGAGAAGCGCGCGCTCTGACGTCGTAGTGGCACGGCCCGGCACGTGTGCCGCCCGCGCGGCTGCTGTGCCGCGACGGCGACGAGCAAGATCGCGCGTTTACGATTTGCGCGCGGCGGGCATGCGGCGTGCTCTGGCGGCGCGCATGTCGATCCTCGCCGAAGCGCCGCTGCTCCTACCCAACGAAGAAGGCCGCATCGCCGCCGCCGTGGCGGCAGCCGAGGCGTGCACGCGCGTCGAGTTCCACGTGTGCATCGAAACGACGAGCCGCTACCCGACGACGCGCGCCTATGCGCTCCTGCGCGCCTCGACGGCGCGGGGCGGGCGGCGCCAGCGCATGCTCTTGTACCTGCTCACCGAGGACCGGCGCTGTTACGTCGCGACCGATCCGGTGCTGCGCCCGCTCGAGAGCACGGGCGCCTGGCGCGACGTCGAGCACCGCCTGACGCTCGACGTCCTGCACGGCAAGCTCGGAGAGGCGCTGGCCACCGCCATCCACCGCTTTTCGCTGATCGCCGCCCGGCACTTGCCAAGCGACGCCCTCGACTAATAGCTGAAGCGCTCGAACGCGCTGTTGTCGACGTAGAAGATGCGCGTCGCGTCGCCCACGGCCTGGCGCGCGCCGGCCGCGACGCTCGTGATCGTGCCGAAGCCGATGAAGTCGTTCTCGCCGCGGTAACCGACCCAGCAGTGCGAGCTCGTGTCGCACCAGGTCCACACGACGTTGGTGCCGCCGCTACTGACCGACAGCGACGTCGCCGTCACCGGATTCACGAACCCGAAGCCGTAGGCGCCCGTGAAGAGGGCCGCGCCGTTGGTCTGCGACCACTGCGAGACGTACTGCCCCGACGCGTAGTAGACCGTCGTGGTGTTGTCGTCGGGCGAGCCTGGCAGCACCGAGATCTGCGTCACCGGATCGGTCGTGGTGGCGATGAGCGTCGTGTACGGCGAGTACGGCGGCTTGAGCGCGCGGTACACGTTGGTGCCTTCGGCCCAGTAGATATGCAGCGCGTCGATGCCGAGCGCCGAGACGTTGGTGACCGACGAGTAGCGATAGCCGTTGAGGCCGTCCATCGTCATGGCGTACATGCCGTCGGGGCCGTAGTAGAACAAGTGGCTGCCGTCGGTGGCGAGCGGCGAGCCGGCGCTGATCGTCGTGTTGGCGAGGCCGAGCGTGACCGCGCCGGAGCTGCCGTCGAGCGGCACGCGCTTGATGTACGTTCCGCCGGTGCGGTAGTTGGCGATGAAGTAGCCGTACCAGACGCCGTTGACCATCGCGAAGGTGATGTTGCCGAAGTTGAACGGGCTGATCGAGCTCTCCGAATAGAGGACCGTCTCCTGCCCCGGCACGTTCGTCTTGGCGGCGCGAAAGACCTGCGCGGAGTAGCCGCGTCGCGGGAAGACTGTAAAGGAGTTCCGGGTCCAATAGAGGTTGCCGGTCGACTCGACGATGCCGCTCGGCGACATGTTGGCGACGGCGGTCGGGCCGGTGAGCGCCTCCGCCTCGACGCCGGTCTCGGCGGGGTCGGTACCGACGCCGCACCCGAGCGGCGACAAGAGAGCTGCTGCGACGAGAGCCATCGAGGAAACGTGCGATCGCATCATGAGAGTCCTCCGTGGCCGCGCCCCTCGAGCAAGCGTGGTGCCACGACGAGCCCGCACGACTTTGCAGCTGATTCGCGCGCGCGTCCCGTCGGCGAACGACGGATCGACCAATCGAATTGACCAGCCAGACTGTCGACGGCGAACGGTCAAAAAAATCGAAGGGCCCCGCATTTCTGCGGAGCCCTTTGACCTTCGAGTGGAGCTGAAGGGGATCGAACCCTCGGCCTCTAGAGTGCGATTCTAGCGCTCTCCCAGCTGAGCTACAGCCCCGAAGTGCTCGGATCCTTAGCAAAGCAGCCGCCCAGCGGCAAGGGAAATCCGCTATACACGACCGGTGAGCAAACGGCCTGCACGCGAGCGCGCCGACAAGCGCGTCGTCGACGCCGGCCTCGCCCCGACGCGCACCCGGGCCCAGGCGCTCATCCTCGCCGGCCAGGTGGTCATCGGCGACCACGCCGTCGCCAAGCCGGGCGAGCTGGTCGACGTCGAAGCGCCCATCCGCCTCAAGGGCGAGCCCATGCCCTACGTCTCGCGCGGCGGCCTCAAGCTCGTCCACGCGCTCGACCACTTCGCCCTCGACGTGCGCGGCCTGCGCGCCCTCGACGTCGGCGCCTCGACCGGCGGCTTCACCGACGTGCTCCTGCAGCGCGGCGCCACCGCCGTCATCGCGCTCGACGTCGGCACCAACCAGCTCGCCCACGCGCTGCGCACCGATCCACGCGTCACCTGCCTCGAGCAGACCAACGCGCGAACGCTCGACGTGGCCAGCCTGCCCTATGTGCCGGACATCGTCGTGTGCGACGTCAGCTTCATCTCGCTCACGCTCGTCCTGCCCACGCTCGTCGCCGCCGCCGGTCCGGGGCGCAAGCCGATCGTCGCCCTCGTCAAGCCGCAGTTCGAGGTCGGCAAGGGCGAAGTCGGCAAGGGCGGCGTCGTGCGCGAGCCCGCCAAGCGTCAGGCCGCCGTCGACAAATGCGCCGACGCCGCGCGCGCCCTCGGCTGCGAGGTGGTCGGCGTCGTCGAATCGCCGATCACCGGCCCGGCCGGCAACGTCGAGTACCTGCTCTTCGTGCGCACGCCGGCAAGTTGACGTCCCGCCGTCGCCGACGGACACTGGGTACCATGGGGGCGGCCCTCACCTTCGGCATCAGCCGCAGCCATGCGGGCCACGATCTCGACGCCGGCGCGCACCTGTTCGCCGACGCGCTCGCGACGCGCCTCGGCCGGCGCATCGCCGTCACCGTCACGCCCGACTACGAGCGGCTCCTCGACGGGCTCCTCGTCGGCGGCGTCTCGATCGCGTGGATGCCGCCGCTGTTGCACGTGCGCGCTGCCATGAAGGGCGCGCCGCTCGCCTGCGTCAGCCAGCGCGGCGGCGCGCTCGCCTATCGCGCCGCGCTCATCGTGCGCGGCGACAGCCATCGAACGAGCGTCCGCGGGCTGCGCGGCGCGCGCGCCGCCTGGGCCGATCCCTACTCGGCCTCGGGCTACCTGTTCCCGCAGCTGCACCTCCTCGCCGCCGGCGTCGATCCGCGCTACGACCTCGCCGCCGAGCGCTATTACGGCAGCGCCGCCGCCGCCTGCCGCGCGGTCGCCGACGGGGACGCCGACGTCTGCGCCCACTACGTCAGCGATCGCGCCGGCGCCGCGCGCGACGAGCGCTGGAAGCTGGCGCAGCTCGAGCTCCGCCAGTCGCTCGGCGATCACGTGGGCGGCGAGCTGCGCATCCTCGACGTCACCGATCCCATCCCGCCCGACGGCATGGTGCTGGCGCCGCCGCTCGACGGGCGCCTGCAAGCGGCCGCGCGCGACGCCCTGCTCTCGCTCCACGACGACGACGCCGGCGCGCGCGCCCTGCACACGCTCGTCCAGGCCGAGCGCCTCATGCCCGTCACCGGCGACGTCGTCAAGATCATCGCTCGCTTGCGCGCGCACGTGCCGCAAGGGTAGCGTTTCCGTCGTGAAGGTCCTCCTCACCGGCGTCGCCGGTTTCATCGGCTCCTCCCTTGCCGCGCGCCTCGGCGCCCGCGGCGATACCATCATCGGGCTCGACAACTTCGACGAGACCCTCTACCCGGCCGCGCTGCACCGGCGCAACCTCGCGCTCGTCGCCGAGCGCGTCGAGTTCCACGAGGGCGACTTCCTCGACGCCGCGCTCGTCGAGCGGCTGTTCACCAACCATGCGTTCGACGTGGTCGTGCACCTCGGCGCGCTCGCCGGCGTGCGCCCGTCGCTGGCGCAGCCCAAGCGCTACCAGCGCGTGAACATCGAAGGCACGCTCGATCTGCTCGAAGCGTGCCGCGCGCACGGCGTGCGCCGCTTCGTGTTCGCCTCGTCGTCGTCGGTGTACGGCGCGCACAACGAAGTGCCGTTCCGCGAGCGCGATCCCGCGGTCCGCCCGGCGTCGCCCTACGCCGCCTCCAAGCGCGCCGGCGAGCTCTTCTGCTCCAACTACAGCGATCTCTTCGGCATCGCCACCACGGCGCTGCGCTTCTTCACCGTCTACGGCCCTCGCCAGCGCCCGGAGATGGCGATCCACAAGTTCGCGCGCCTCATCGCCGACGGCAAGGCGCTTCCCTTCTTCGGCGACGGCAGCTCCGCGCGCGACTACACGTACATCGACGACATCATCGACGGCGTGGTCGCCTCGATTGATCGCTGCGACGGCGGCGTCCACCGCGTCTACAACCTCGGCGGCTCGCGCACCACGACGTTGGCGCGCCTCGTCGAGCTCATCGAAGCCGGCATCGGCAAGAAGGCGATCCTCGACCGCCAGCCCGATCAGCCGGGCGACGTGCCCATCACCTACGCCGACGTCACGCACGCCGCCGCCGAGCTCGGCTACGCGCCGAAGGTGCCGATCGAAGACGGCATCGGGCGCTTCTGCGCCTGGTTCAAAGAGCAGCCGAAATGACCGCGCTCGGCGACGCCCGCCTGCTCGAGAAGGCGCGCATCACCGTCGACGATGACGGAACGTCGTTCCGCATTCGCGGGGCGGTCATTCCGTTCGATGCCATCCTGCACATCGAGCTGGCCACGCAGATCACGACCGGCAGCACCGACGTCGCCGCCTGGCGCGAGGTGCGCTCCAGCGCGCGCGTCATCACCGACGATCGCCTGCACGATCCGGTGATCATGGAGATGGGCGTACGCGCCTCCTCCTCCGACGGCGAGCCGCCCGAGTTCGACGCGTCGCTCCTGGTCGTGCGCGTCAAGCGCATCGCCGAAGCGGCCGCGCGCGTGAGCGGCAAGCGCGTGCAGGTAAAGTAGCTCAGCCCAGCTTGCGGACGGACATCGTGACCGTGGCCTGCGCCACCGGCTCGCCGGTCGCGTCGACGACGTCGACGGCGATCGGCGCGTCCGTCTTGCCCGCGCGCGCGACGTCGTCGAGGATCCGCTGCGCTTCCACCGGCGTCAGCTGCGACGTGGCGAACACGTCGCCCTTGCCCGGCCGCTTGAAGGCGATGTCCACGCGCTTGCCGATGAACATCGCGCGCTGACCGAACGCCATCACGCACAGCGCCGCCGCCGCCGTCTCGGCGAGCGTGAAGCTCGCGCCCGCGTGCAGGATGCCCATCGGATTCAGATTGGTCGCGTCGTGCGGCAGGCGCAGCTTGACCTTCGTCGTCGTCAGCTCGTCGACGACGACGCCGGTCTTCTTCACGAATGGGATCAGCTGCTCGACGAGGTTCTTGACGGATGCGGCGTCCATGGTCCCCTTTTTTTCTTGCGCTCGCGGTCGTACATCTTGAGCACGACGCCCTCGAGCGTCTTCGATTTGAAGATGCCGCGCCGGATCCCCATCTGCTCGACGAGGTGGTCCTGCGCCGCGATCCCCTTCTGCAAGCCCTGCTGGATGTCGATGCCGAGCGACGCCGCCTCGCGACGGTGATCCCAGATCGCCTGCGAGACGCAGAAGGTCCAGTAGATCTGCTTGGCCCACAGCATGTGCGACTCGACGAATCCTACCGATTTCAGGATTTTCGGAAGATAGAGCACCGCCAGGCCCGTGTGCTTCTTCTCGTCGCGCCCGACGTACTCGAGCACCTTGCGGATCAGCGGATCCTCGACGTGATCGTGGATGATGTGGAACAGCTGATTGGCGATGTTCTCGACGATCAGCTGCATCCCGACGAGCTTGTAGCTGGCGTGCCGCGTCTCGACCAGATCCGAGAGCACGCGCCGCACCCACGGGTTCACCGGGTGGATGTCGTCGAGCTTCTTCAAGAGGCGCCGGAACGCCGAGACGTGCTTGGCCTCCTCGATCACCTGGCAGGCGAGCACGAACTTGGCCTGCTCGTCGTCGACGAGCGGCACCAGCTGCGCCGAGACCTCCAGCGCCGCGCGCTCGCCGTAGTAGATGAGCGAGAGGATCTTGGCCATCGCCCGCCGCTCGGCGGGCCCGAGCGTCAGCGCTTGCGACCAGTCGATCGCGGTCGAGTCGTTCCAGAAGTCCTGCTTCGCCTGCTCGAACAGGCGCTCCAGGCGCGGGAACTGGTCATCGATCTCGGCGCGAAACAGATCGTACGGCATGGGCGGCGCCTCCCATCAAACTGACCGGCGGGTCATCTTCCAGCATCGGTCCGTGAGGTGCCACTGTCAAGCACGCCGAGGTCCGTGGGGCCGGCTACGTTTCCCGTCGACGAATCCGTCGTCGGCAGCACGTGCGCCTGCTCCGCCGCGCCCCACGCCGCCTTCACTTCCTTGGGCTCGACCACGATCGGCCGCCCGTGCAGCCCGCCCTTGTGCAGCTCGAGCGCCGTCAGCGGATGGCGCTCGTAGCCGGCCGGGATCTCGAGCTCGCACGCGCGCGTCCCCGAGGGAAACGGCGGATCGCAATGGATGGTCTGCGCGATGTAGTGGTGCCCGCGATCGTCGGTCATCGTGAAGTAGTTCGAGGGCGGCGCCTTGGTCAGCCCGTCGACCTCGATCATGATGAGCCGGTGCACGAGATCGATCGAGCGCAGGTGCAGCGCCAACGGCTGCTTCGACGCCGACGACGATTCCTTCTTCTTCGCCAGCGCCGCGCCGGCGATGAAGCACGCAGCCGCGATTACTGCTGCGCGCCCGACCACGTGAAGGTCTCCTGCGTCATCGCCTTGTTTTCGACGCGAATCACCGTCGAGGGTTCGCCGTTCATCACGCCTTTGCCGACGATCGAGCCGGTCAGCGACAGCCTGAGCGGGCCGTTGTCCGCGTCGTCGTCGGTCACGGCGTTCGTGACCGGCACGTTGATCTTCACCGAGCAGCCCACGACGCCCCCTGTCTTGGACCCATTGTTCATGACGAGCTCGGGAATCTGCAGCACGTCGAAGAACCCCTTGTCCGTCGAAGTGAGCGTACCCCAAATCAGCGCGCCGAGGGTGCTGTTCGGCCGCGGCATCTGCTGCAGATCAGCCTCGATCGTATCGGCGCGCGGGATGCCGCCCGAGTCGATGGGCGTGAGGCTGAAGGTCCAGTGACCGGAGATGTCCGGCTCCGCCTCGCACGTCGTCAGCGACGAGCCAGGGCAGCCGGTCAGGAGGAAGAGCGGAGCCGCGAGGATGAGCGCGCGCAAGCGCGTGGGACGACTAGTCGTAGTACTCGGTGCCGAGGTGGGTGATGAGCTCTTCGCCGCGCAGGTGGCGCAGCGTGTTCTTCAGCTTCATGAGCTGGATGAACAGATCGTGCTCGGGATACAGCCCCTGCGGCGTCATCGGGCTCTTGAAGAAGAACGAGAGCCACTCCTGGATCCCGCTCATGCCCGAGCGGTTCGCCAGGTCCATGAACAGCGCGAGGTCGAGCACGATCGGCGCGGCCAGGATCGAGTCCCTGCAGAGGAAGTCGATCTTGATCTGCATCTTGTAGCCGAGCCAGCCGAAGATATCGATGTTGTCCCAGCCCTCTTTGTTGTCGCCGCGCGGCGGGTAGTAGTTGATGCGCACGACGTGCGAGAAATCTTTGTAGAGGTCGGGGTGGAGGTGCGGCTGCAGGATGTGCTCGAGCACGCCCAGCTTCGACACTTCCTTCGACTTGAACGACTCCGGATCGTCGAGCACCTCGCCGTCGCGGTTGCCGAGGATGTTGGTCGAGTACCAACCCTCGAGGCCGAGGTAGCGCGCCTTGAAGCCGGGCGCGAGGATCGTCTTCATCAGCGTCTGGCCGGTCTTGAAGTCCTTGCCGCAGATCGGCAGGTTCTTCTGCTTCGCCAGCTCCTGAATCGCCGGGAAATCCACCGAAAGATTCGGTGCTCCGTTGGCGAACGGCACGCCGGCGCGCAGGAGCGCGTACGCGTACACCGCCGACGGCGCGATGTTCTCGTCGTTGTTCTTGAGGCCCGCTTCGAACTTCGCCAGCGTCGAGTGCACGTCCGACGGCTCGCGATAGACTTCCGTCGAGCCGCACCACACGGCGACGCAGCGATCGAGACCATGCGTGGTCTTGAAGCGCTCGACGTCGGCGATGAGCTGCTCGGCGAGATCCATCTTCGACTTGCCCTGCTTGACGAAGGTGCCGTGGAGCTTCTTGACGTACGCCGGCTCGAAGACGCCCGGCATCGGCCGGATGCCCTCGAGGAACGGACGCACCTTCTCGAGGTCCTCGTTCGACAGCACGCCGGCGTGCTTCGCCGACTCGTAGGCGCTGTCCTCGAAGATGTCCCAACCGCCGAACACGAGATCGTCGAGCTTCGCCAGCGGGACGAACTCGTTGATCATCGGCGTGCGATTGTCGGTGCGCTTGCCGAGACGGATGGTCCCCATCTGCGTCATCGAACCAATCGGCTTGGCGTGACCGCGACGGATCGCCTCCACACCGGCGATGAACGTCGTCGCCACCGCGCCCATGCCGGGCAACAACACACCGAGCTTGCCCTTCGCAGGGCGAATGTCGGCTTTCTTGGTAATCGGGCTCATTGGCGACGGACAGTAAGCAAGCGGTCGGCCACCGTCAAGTAAGCGAATTGACAAAATGAATGTGGTGAAAATTCACCACCCCGACACAGGTAATGACAGGCGCTCACCGCGCCTTGACCCTACGTTATGGGCGTGGTAGATCGTCCCGCCTTCTAAACGACACAGGCGTCCGAGACCCAGTTGGTCGACGACGGCGCCGAGGAGAAATTGAAAATGGAAACGCAGCAGACCCAGTCTCTGAACGAGCCCCCTATTTCCATGCGTCAGCTGCTGGAGGCCGGTGTTCACTTCGGCCACCAGACCAAGCGCTGGAACCCGAAGATGCGCCCCTTCATCTTCGGCGCGCGCAACGGCATCCACATCATCGACCTGCAGCACACGGTCAAGCTGTTCAACAAGGCCTATCAGTTCGTGCTCAACACGGTGGCCTCGGGTGACCCGGTCCTCTTCGTCGGCACCAAGAAGCAGGCGCAGGAAGTCATCCAGGAAGAGGCCAAGCGCTCTGGTCAGTATCACGTGACCAACCGCTGGCTCGGCGGCACGCTCACGAACTTCAAGACGGTGAAGGGCTCCATCGAGCGCCTCCGCTCCATCGAGAAGATGGCCGAGGACGGCACCTTCGAGCGCATGACCAAGAAGGAAGTGCTCGGCCTCGAGCGCGAGCGCGTCAAGCTGGAGAAGACGCTCGGCGGCATCAAGAACATGCAGTCGCTCCCGGGCGCGGTGTTCATCATCGACCCGAAGAAGGAGCACATCGCCGTCGAAGAGGCGCGCAAGCTCGAGATCCCGATCGTGGCCATCACGGACACGAACTGCGATCCGGACGTGATCGACTACGTCATCCCGGGCAACGACGACGCCATCCGCGCCATCAAGCTCTTCACCGGCAAGATCGCCGACGCGTGCGTCGCGGGCGCGCGCCTCGGTCAGACGCGCGCGGCTTCGGATCGCCGCGGCCGTGACGAAGGCGAGGAGAAGCCCGAGACCATCCGCGTGTCGTCGGGCGGCGACGGTCCCAAGGTCGAGATCGCCTCGCGTCGCGCGGGCGCTTCGCGTCCGGCGCCGGAAGCCTCGGTTTCGCCCGACGAGGGCCGTGAAGGAGATCAGTAGTCCATGAGCGTCGAAATCACTGCTGGGATGATCAAGGACCTGCGCGAGCGCACCGGCGCCGGCATGTCCGATTGCAAGAAGGCCCTGACCGAGACGGCGGGCAACATGGAGCAGGCGTCCGAGTTCCTTCGCAAGAAGGGGCTCGCCGCCGCCGCCAAGAAGGCGGGGCGCATCGCCACCGAAGGCGCGATCACGTCGTACATCCACAACGGGCGCGTCGGCGTGATGGTCGAGGTCAACTGCGAGACCGACTTCGTCGCCAAGACCGAAGACTTCCAGCGCTTCATCAAGGACGTCGCGATGCACATCGCCGGCGCGCATCCGGCGCCGCTCGTGGTGGCCGAGGCCGACATGGACCCGGCCGCCGTCGAGAAGGAGCGCGAGATCCGCATCGAGGCGGCCAAGAACCCGAAGCAGGTCCCGGGCGAGAAGCTCAAGGTCATTCCCGAGGCGATGATCCCGAAGGTCGTCGAGGGGCAGATCGCGAAGTGGAAGAAGGACGTCTGCCTGCTCGATCAGGTGTGGGTGCGCGATCCCGAAGGCAAGAAGACCATCGGCGCGCTGCTCAACGAGATCGTCGCCAAGCTCGGCGAGAACATCAAGGTGCGCCGCTTCCAGCGTTGGGAGCTCGGCGAGGGCCTCGAGAAGAAGAAGGACGATTTCGCCGCCGAGGTCGCCAAGCAGGCTGGCCTGTAGTCGCTCGTCACTCGTACGAATCCTCTAGATCTGGCTGAGTAGTTGCTTCTTTCGCATGCAGGAGGACCTGCATGCGTCGGTACACATTTGCGTTCGTGTTTTTCGTCGCAGGATGCGGTAGCGGCTCGTCGACGAGCGTCACGCCGTCGTCGACACCACCGTCGGACAACGGTGGCAGCAGCGGAGGCGGCG
The DNA here is from genome assembly GCA_035607415.1 of Polyangia bacterium. Classification (GTDB taxonomy): domain Bacteria; phylum Myxococcota_A; class Polyangia; order Palsa-1104; family Palsa-1104; genus JAQBQH01. The sequence goes on along the minus strand of DATNAQ010000099.1, from coordinate 47,884 downwards.
CGACCGGCGGCACGCCGATGCCGGGCGGCGGCGGGACCACTGGTGGCGGCGGAACGACCGGTGGTGGCGGTGGCATGCCCGGCGGCGGAGGCGGCGGCGGGGGCATGCCCGGCGGTGGCGGCGGCGGCGGCTCGGGCGGCACCACGGCCACGCCGTGCTCGACGACGCCGATGGCGCTCGCAAGCGCCGAGACCAGCGCCACCGGCATCGCCGTGGACGACGACGACGTCTACTTCGCCGTGACCAAAGATACCAACGTCGCGGACGACTTCGACATCTGGCGGGTCTCCCGCTTCGGCGGCCCCGCCTTCGAATTCGCCGAAGGCCCGAGCGGGTCCAGCCTGACCATCAACGCCACCGCCGTCTTCACGTGGAGTCGGGACGGCTTCATCCGTCGCTGGGCGAAGAGCGGCGGCGCGCCCACGATCCTCTACCAGCACGACCCCCACGACCGCGTGCTGGCTGGCTTCGCCGACGCGTTCGGCTACATCTACTTTCTCACCAGCAACCTGGGCGACTTCTATCTCTCCCGCACGCCCGAGGACGGCGGCGGCCCCGACACGAGCGTCGCCACCGGCATGAGCTACGAAGAATCCATCACCGACTTCGCCTTCGACCCGCACCACCTGTGGCTCGCCCACCCCGTCGGCATCAGCGGCACCGCACCCGACGGTGGCGGCCCATCCATCAGCATGAGCTGGTCACCCACCCCGCTACCAAACCAGCCGCCCCCCTACCTGGAGCACGTCGCCGCCGACGACACGTACGTCTACGCCAGCACCAGCGCCGGCGACGTGCTGCGCGCCGCCCAGACCGACGGCGCGCCGTTCACCGTCATCGGCCATCCGAGCGGGCTCGTCTCGGCTGTGCGCACCGACGGCGGCCATGTGTATGTCAGCTCCGAGAGCTTCGTCGATGGCCGATTTCACACCACGATCACGCGCTTCTCGAGCGACGGTGCGAGCGCCGATGTGCTCGTCGACGGCGACACGACGTTCGGCGACTTCGCCTTCCGCGGCGATTCGCTCTACTACACGTCGCTGCAGGACAGCACCGTCTACCGCGTCTGCAAGTAGGCGACGGGACCCGCTAGACTCCGCGTCGACGATCCCCTACTCTCTCGACTCCATGGGAGAGCCCGCCCCCCGCTTCAAGCGCATCCTACTCAAGCTCTCCGGCGAAGCCCTCATGGGCGAAACCGGCTTCGGCATCGATCCCGGCGTCCTCGAGCGCATCGCCTCCGAAGTGGCCGAGGTGCGCGCCCTCGGCGTCGAGATCGCTCTCGTCATCGGCGGCGGCAACATCTTCCGCGGCATCGCCGGCTCGGCGCGCGGCATGGATCGCGCGAGCGCCGACTACATGGGCATGCTGGCGACGGTGATGAACTCGCTCGCGCTGCAGGACGCGCTCGAGCGCGTCAACGTGACCACGCGCGTGCTCTCGGCGATCGCGATGCAGGAGCTCGCCGAGCCCTACATCCGCCGCCGCGCCATGCGCCACCTCGAGAAGGGGCGCGTGGTCATCTTCGCCGCGGGCACCGGCAATCCGTACTTCACGACCGACACCGCCGCGTCGCTGCGCGCGATGGAGATCCACGCCGACGTGCTGCTCAAGGCGACCAAGGTCGACGGCATCTACGACAAAGATCCGGTCAAGCACAAGGACGCCAAGCGCTTCCATCGCCTCACCTACCTCGAGGTGTTGCAGCAGAACCTCAAGGTCATGGACTCGACGGCGACGGCGCTCTGCCGCGACAACAAGCTGGCCATCGTCGTCTTCGACTTGCACACGCGCGGCAACATCCGCCGCGTCGTCGCGGGCGAGTCGATCGGCACGCTGGTCACAGACGAGGAGAACCGTCCATGGTGAACGACATCGTGAAGGACCTCGAGGGCTCCGTCGCCAAGGCCCACGATTCGCTCAAGCGCGAGCTGGCGAAGGTGCGCACCGGGCGCGCGAACCTGGCGCTCCTCGACGGCGTGCGCGTCGATTACTACGGCACGCCGACGCCGCTCAACCAGGTCGCGTCGCTGTCGACGCCCGACGCGCGGCTCATCGTGATCAAGCCGTGGGAGAAGAAGCTGATCCCGCAGATCGAGGAAGCCATCCGCAAGGGCGAGCTCGGCGTCAACCCCAACAGCGACGGTGAAGTCGTGCGCATCCCGATCCCCGCGCTCACCGAGGAGCGCCGCCGCGAGCTGACCAAGGTCATCAAGCGCATGGGCGAGGACGCGCGCGTCGCCATCCGCAACTCGCGCCGCGAAGCGAACGAGATGCTGAAGGAGTATCAGGCCTCGGGCGACATCACCGAGGACGATCACCAGAAGGGCACCAAGCTCGTCCAGACGGTGACCGACAAGGGCATCGAGAAGGTCGACGAGCTCGCTTCGAAAAAAGAAGCCGAGATCATGGAGGTCTGAGGCTCGACCGCTCCACCCGCTCATGCCGTCCCCAACGCGCTTCGGCAAGTACGACCTCCTCGCGCTGCTCGCCACCGGCGGCATGGCCGAGATCTGGCTCGCGCGCGTATCGGGCATGGCGGGGTTCGAGAAGCTCGTCGTCATCAAGCGCCTCCTCGACGAGCTCGCCGTCGATCACGAGTACGTCGAGATGTTCCTCGACGAGGCGCGCATCAACGCGCGGCTGACGCACTCGAACATCGTGCAGGTGCTCGAGCTCGGGCAGGTCGATGGCAAGTACTTCATGGCGATGGAGTTCGTGCCCGGCCTGTCGATCTCGCAGGTCGGCAAGCGCGCCACCAAGCTGCTCGGCGACGTGCCGCAGGAGGTGGCGTGCGGCGTCGTGGCGCAGGCGTGCAGCGGGCTGCACTACGCGCACGAAAAGACGCTGCCCGACGGCAAGCCGCTCAACATCATCCATCGCGACGTGTCGCCGCAGAACTTGATCCTGACGTACGAAGGCCTGGTGAAGGTGCTCGACTTCGGCATCGCCAAGGCCGATCAGCGCCAGTCGCAGACGCGCACGGGCCTGGTGAAGGGCAAGTTCTCGTACATGTCGCCGGAGCAGTGCCTGGGGCAGGGGCTCGATCGCCGCTCCGACGTGTTCGCGCTCGGCATCGTGCTCTTCGAGCTGTGCACCGCGCGGCGCCTCTTCAAGCGCGGCTCGACCTACGAGACGTACACCGCGATCACCAACGCCGACGTGCCGCCGCCGCGGCGGCTGAACGCGAAGATTCCCGAGCCGGTCGAGGCGGTGATCGTGCGCGCGCTGGCCAAGAAGCCCGACGATCGCTACGCGACGGCGGACGCGATGCAGGACGCGCTCGAGGAGGCGATGCAGAAGAGCGGGCTGCGCGGCGCGCCGACCGATCTGGCGCGCTTCATGACCGAGACCTTCAAGAGCGAGCAGGCCGAGCAGCAACGGCTCCTGTCGCAGGCGCAGCGCGGCGAGCTCGGCAGCGGCAGCGCCGAGGCGGCGCAGGTCTCGCCGGTGGCGGCGGCGGCCGCGGCGCAAGCGGAGTCGAACTACGCCGTCGACAACGAGCGCACGTCGATCGATCCGCTGCCGCAGCTCGGCGACGAGTCGGGGCGCAACTGGAAGGCCGAGGCCGACGTCGTGGGCGGGCCGGTCGGCGGGCCGGTGGTGATCGACCCGCCGGAGTTCGACTCGCAGGAAGACATCAAGACGCGCGCGATCCCGCCGCCGATGCCGCCCGAGCCGGCGAGCTCGACGGCGTCGACGTCACCGACGGGCGTGCCGTCGCTGCGCGGGAGCCAGATTCCGCCGCTGTACTACGTGCTGGCGGTGGGCGCGGCGCTGTTGATCGTGGCGATCGCGTGGCTGATCGCGCGCTAGTGCAGATCTAGCCAGGCGCGGACGGTGATCGGCTTCTGTGCCGATTTGTACTGCAGGCCGCTGCCCGCGGTGAGATCGGCGCCGCTGTTGCCGTTCTGCGTGATGCCGGTCGCCGACGCGGCGATGACGTTGCCGTTGGCGTCGACCGCGACCTCGCTCGCGCCCTGCTTCACCGTCGCCAGCGTCGTCGCCGACGGCGTGCCGGTCAGGTTCACGCGCATGAGGTTGCCGGTCGCGCTGAAGCTGGTGCCGATCGACGACTGCAGGCTTCCGATCGACGTGATGAAGTAGACGTTGTTGCCCGAGATCGTCGGCACCGCGTAGACGCGCTCGCCCGAGGAGAGCGTGGCCAGCGTCGTCACCGTGTCGGTGCCCGGCGGCGACTTGAGCCCGTTGGCGAGCTCGAGCTGGAAGACCTGCGACAGCGTCGTCGACGGCACCCAGTCGGCGCCGCTGGTGACGCCGATCAGCTTGAGCTTCTGCGCCGTGTCGACGTAGAGGACCACGCCGCTCTCGATCGGATAGTTCTGCGACGTGGCCGACGCGTACTTGCCGGCGGCGTCGAAGATGTTGGTCGCGGCCGAGCCGTCCTTGGCGGTGACCTGCCAGACCTTGCCTTCGATGTCGCCGAAGTAGACCTGGTCGACGGGGCCGCTGTCGCCGGCGCTGTCGATGATCGCGGCGACGCCGGGGACGTCGTTGTGCGTGGTGTCGTTGGCGTAGGTCTTGTTGACGCGCCAGATGACGGTGCCGTCCTGCGCGTTGAGGGCATACATGTTGTAGCCGTTGCCCCAGGTGCCGTTGGTGTTGTCGGTGACGAAGTAGTAGCCGAACTTCACGCCCGACGACGTGATGATCGGCGAGATGGCCGCGCCCTGGCCGCGGCCGAGCACGTAGGTCTTGCCGCCCGAGGTGAACGTATCGCTCGCGGTCCACAGATACTGCGGGTTGATCGGATCGGTGATGTCGACGACGTCGAGCGTGCCGCCCGCGTAGCCGCCGTCGGGGATGGCGAGCAGCGTGTGCCATTTGGCCTGCTGGCCGGTGCCGCTGGTGTCGATGTACGCGTCGCCGATCGACGGCGAGCCGTCGACGCCGCCGGTCATCTGGAACGTCTTGAGCAGCTGGCTGTTGGGGATGAACGCCCACAGCTCGTCGCCCGGGTTGTAGCCGGTCGAGGTGCCGTTGTTGTCGATGAGGATGGCGTGGATCATGCCGTCGAGCGCGCCGAAGTAGGCGACGATCGGACGGTGCGCGGTATCGCCGGCCACGTCGGAGACGTCGGCGATGGCGGGGATCGAGTGGTCGACGCCGCCGAGCACGCCCTGGCGGATCTGATTGATGAGCGAGGTGGTCGCCGTCGAGACCACGGTCTGGATCTTCGTCAGGTTCGAGCCCTGGAACGCGATCTGCGTCATCTTGCCGGTCACGGGCACCGCGGTGTAGATGCGGCGACCCGAGCCCGACGTGTTGCTGCCGCTGTCGGCGCTGTCCTGGATCTTGACGTGATCGTACGCGTCCCAGTTGTCGACGAGCGTGTTGAAGCTGGTGACGTTGGAGCCGACCAGCGCCGTCGACGAGAACTCGCGGAAGTGGCCGGTCCACGGCGGATACGACGACGACGGCGAGCTCTGCTGCACGTAGGTGCCGATGTACTCGGTCTGCACGTTCGGCGTCTTCGAGGTGTTGACGAACACGAGCGGCGCCGAGCGCGTCTGCTCGCTCGAGGTCGGCACCTGGCCGAGGAAGATGAGCGAGTTCAAGATGAGCCGCTCGAGCCCGACGTTGTTGTACTGGTTCGACGTCGTGCACGAGCCGGAGCAGGTCGAGCTCTGGCTGCCGTAGCTGTGGCCGCCGAGGTAGATGACGAGGCCCTTCGACGGGTCGCCGTCCTTGTGCGCGACGGTCTCGATCTGCAGCTTGTTGGTCTTCGACTGCACGTACGACGAGACGTACGACTTGTACGAGTAGCCGGTGTTGGGCGTAAAATCGAAGGTCCAGCTGAGCGTGTCGATGCTGAGCGCGAAGTCGCCGGTCTGCGTGAGCGGATCGATGTACGCTTGCACCGTCGTCGACGGGTTGACCTGGATGGCGTCGGTGCCGGACGGGAAGGACGGCTGGCTCAGCTGATCGGTCTTGAGGCCGACCTGGCTTCCCGTCGCCGAGGTGATCAGGTGGCCGTAGGTCGACGCCGGCTCGTCGCCGTAGGAGAGCGGCGAGTTGGCGCCTTCCATCGTGGCGATGGCGGCGCACTGGGCGACGAACGGGTGGCCGGCGTCGATGAACGCGGTGATCTTCTGGATGACCTGGTCACGCTGCGTCGTGGTGATCGAGTAGTTGCCCTCCCAGTGCGGCGCCCACAAGATCGAGAAGCCGCCGGTGGTGAGACCGTTCGACGTGGTGAAGTCGGTGACGTCGTTGAACTGCGTGAACACGTCGCCGATGCTCGGGTACTGCGCCGTCGCCGTGCTCGTGTAGAGGCCGGCGTCCTTCAAGTAGCCCTGGAGAACGCCGATGGCGGCGCCGCCGATGTCCATGAGCGCGATCTTGGGCGGCGTCTGCATGAGGATGGCGCGCACCGGCGCCTGCAGGATGTTGACCTTGGCCTGGTGGATGTAGACGTCGTCGAAGTAGCCGCGGCCGGTGCGCGAGTCGGTGCCGGTGAACGCGCTGTTGGTCTTCATGAGGTTGAGCGCCGTCGGCACGTCGGCGGCGGAGATGATGAACGGCGCGCCGCGATAAACGATGCTGCGGTGCGTGCTGTTCATGAACTCGCTGGTGTTGCCGTAGGTCGAGTAGGTGCCGCCCGAGTGCGTGACGCGCGAGACCGGCGTGGCGGTGGTGCTGGTGATGGTGAGGTCGGGCTGATCGACGCCCGACTTGGTGGTGTCGAGGATGTAATAGACCGGCACGTTGTTCTGCAGCAGCCGGTAGATGAGGCCGTAGGCTTTGAGCACGCCGTCCTTGCCGGTGATCGATCCTTCCGGGCAGCTCGACGCGGAGCCGTAGATCGTCGACGTCTCGTTCGACCCGTTGAAGCTCGAGCCGTTGAACGCGCGCGACGGCTGATTGCACGCGTCCATCGGGATGATCCAGGAGCCGGCGGAGAAGTCGTAGGCAGCGGCGTGCGCGCGTGGCGCGAACGCGACGAGGCTGCCGGCTGCGACGATGCCCAGGAGTGCAGAGGTGCGCATTCGTGGACGCTCCTTAATGCGTGTAATCGGCATTCTGGTTTCCCGAGTGAGTCGAGCTGTGCCCAGCCTGGTACTTGTAGTCGTGGCCGCCCGAGCCCGCGTAGGTGATGATCTGCGAGAGCGAGCGCGTGGCGTTCGTCGACTCCAGCGTCGTCGAGACACAGGTCGCGGTCAGGATGACCGTGAGGTCTTGATCGTGCGTGGCGTCGTTGTCGCCGTCCTGGTTGTCGGTGAGGACGACGTAGGCGTCGGGATGGGCGAGGCTGGGATCGTCGCCGTCGACGTCGACGGGGATGCCGGCCGACGTCGGATACCACGAGCTCGAGCCGGCGTTGCCCGTCGAGAGGATCGTGCCCCAATCGCCGACGTGGATGGCGGCGAGCGAGCGCGCCTGGTTGAGCGCGGCCTCGGCGCAATAGAAGCCGGTGCGCGAGAGGCGCTGCGAGCCCGCCATCTGCAGATCGCTGGTCGCGCCGCGCACCGCCAGCACGCCGACGAGCGCGGCGAGCACGATGAGCACCATGATGAGCAGCAGCGTGATGCCGCCGCGCTGGCGATGCGCCGGGCTATGACGAACGAAGCGACGCGTCGTTTTCATCAGTTGAGATTCCTCACGGCAATTTCGGTGCGCAGCACGCGGCGCACGAAGCCGAGCGTGCTCGTCCCGGCGGCGTGATCTTCCTCGGCGGGGCGCGCCGGCATCTTGGCGCCCGTGTCGACGCTGGTGCTGGTGGCGACGATGGTGATGCGCACCTTGCGCAGGTTGGTCGGCAGCCAGGTGCCCTGGGTTTCGCCGCTGACGTTGAAGAGCCATTCGTCGTCGTTGGCGGTGGCGCCCTTCTCGGTGACGACGCCGTCGCCGTCATTGTCGAAGCCGTAGGCGATCTGCAGATCTTCGACGCCCTCGGCGAGCGGCAGCGCGTTGGCCGCGGTGTCGTTGACGGCCATCATCAGCATCGAGCTGTTGGCGCTCGTGGTCGCGCTCTGGAAGTACTTGTCGGCGACGTAGTAGATGACGTGGCGCGACGGCGCGACGTAGGCGCTGGCGGCGAAGCCGGCCGGCATCGCGCTGACGGTGAGCGTGGTGCCCGAGACGCCAGTGAGCTGGGCGACCGCGGCGCTGTTGAAGTCGAACACCTGCACCCACGAGTTGTACGGCGACGTCGTCTTGGTGAAGCTGCCGACGGTGACGTGGCTGCCGAGGGTCTCGTAGGAGATGGGCAGCGTCGTCGCGCTGCCGGCCACCGCGGAGGTGAGCTGCGCGATCGTCGAGCCGTCGACGCTGTAGAGCTCGAGCTTGTCGGTGCCGTTGGCGTAGGGCGCGCTCGGCTCGGCGTTGCCGGTGAAGTCGATCGCGTTCACCGTCGTGCCGCCCGGGATCGTGATCATGCCGGTGTTCTTGGCGCCCGACGCCGCGGCGAGCACGTCGCGGGTGATGAGGTCGAGCGCGGTGCGCAGCGAATTCTGCGCCAGGTCGACGCGCGACGAATGCGCCTGCATGCGCGCGCCCGACATCACCAGCGACATGGCGCCGACGGCGATGAGGCCGAACAGCGCCATCGACACCATGAGCTCGATGAGCGTGAAGCCGCGGCTCCTCACGGGCTCCTCACGGTGTAAAGGGTGATGGCGTGAACGGTCTTGTTGGTGACGCCGTTGTAGCCGAGGTCGTTCCAGCACACGGTCACCTGGATCGTCGTCTTGTTGTTCGTGAGGTCGGTGGTCGCGACCGTGCAGCGCGAGTAGATCGCCTCGGTCGTCGACGCCGGATCGGGGCTGAGGGTGGTCAACACCGCGCCGTTGCAGGTCGGCGTCGTCGGCGGCGACGTCGCGGCGCAAGTGCCCTCGGTCATGCCCGGCAGGTTGGCGTAGAGCGTGTGCTCGGCCTCCTCGAGGCGCGACTGCGCGATGCCCATCGCCTCGCCGAAGTTGCGCGACATCATGTTGCCGCGGATGGCGATCGACTGCAGCGCGACGAGGCCGACCAGGCCCACCGTCGTCAGCGCCATGGCGACGAGCAGCTCGATCAGCGTGAAGCCGCGGCTGCGCTTGCGACGCGCGCTCACCAATTGTTCACCAGCCTCGGCATGCCGGTGAGCCCGTACACGTAGATCTTGTACTGGTTGCTCACGTTGGTGCCGTTGACGTCGCTGACGTAGAAGGTGACGCCCGTGGTGTAGGTGGGCGCCGCCGGCGGCATCGTGTCCGAGATGGTGGCGTCGGGCCGGAAGTACAGATACTTCGTCGTCGTCGCCTGGGCGCCGGCGTTGTTGGCGTTGTAGTCGAGCGAGGGGATCACGTTCCACAAGGTCGCGTGGCTGCCCGACCAGATGATCTGCTCCTGCGTGCCCGCCGTCGGCGGCCAGTTCGCGTTGGTCAGATTGGTGCCCGACACGCTCGCCTTCTCGACGGCGCACGAGCCGCGCGTGGTGACGAGGTTGCACTTGAGGCGGCGCACGAAGCCGTCGCTGATCGACTGCGAGCGCGCGTTCATCATCGCGAACTCGATCGAGCGCGCATAGGCGCCGGCGTTCTCCGCGTCGCCGGAGCGGCTCAGCGTGGCCATCGCGATCGCGCCCATGACGCCGATGATCGCAACGACGGCCATGAGCTCGGGAAGCGTGAAGCCCCGCGCGCGTCGCCGGTGTCTCGCGAGCACACTGCGCATTGGGTTCGATTGTAGCTCGCGCCCCGTGGCAAGGCGAGGCTAAAGTGTTGTCATCAATACGAAAAATATAGCGTGAAATAATGAACGGCGATCGCCTACATTCCCGCGCATCTCCGACGGGCGGAGCCGCGGCGAATGTTTCAGCCGCGCCGGCGCTCGCGCTGCATCAGGGCCGCAAGCGCGCGTCCCGTATGCGAGGCGCGGCAGGCGGCCACCTCGTCGACGGAACCGGCGCACACCAGCGCACCTCCGCCGACGCCGCCTTCGGGGCCGAGATCGACCAGCCAGTCGGCGCGGCGGATGAAGTCGAGGTTGTGCTCGATGGCGACGACGGTGTGGCCGGCTTCGAGCAGGCGGGCGAGCGCGGCGAGCAGCACCTCGACGTCGCGGCCGTGCAGGCCGGTGGTCGGCTCGTCGAGCAGGAACAGCGTCGGGCCGGCGCCGGGCGACAGATGGGCGGCGAGCTTGATGCGCTGCGATTCGCCGCCCGACAGCGTCGCCGTCGCCTGGCCGAGCTTGAGATAGCCGAGCCCGACGTCGGCGAACGGCTGCAGGCGCGCGACCAGCTTCTTGCCGGCTTCGAGCTGGGCGAAGGTCGCGAGCGCCTCGTCGACGGTGAGCTCGAGGCAGTCGAGGATCGACAGGCCGTGCCACTTCACGCCGAGCGTCTTGCCGTTGAACCGTCGCCCGTCGCAGCCGTCGCACACCACGGTGACGTCGGCGAGAAAGTGCATCTCCAGCGTCTGCGTGCCGTGGCCGCCGCAGACCTCGCAGCGCCCGCCGCCTTTGTCGGCGCTGACGTTGAAGCTGAAGGCGCCGGCGCCGAGGCCGAGCCGCTCGGCGTCGCTGGTCTTGGCGAAGCGCGCGCGCAGCTCGTCCATCGCCTTCAGATAGGTCGCCGGATTCGAGCGCGATGAGCGGCCGAGCGGCGCCTGGTCGACGAGCACGACGTCGGCAAACGCGTCGAGGCCCTCGAGCGCGTCGCAGGCGCCGACGCTGTCGACGGGCTGGCCGCGCAGGCGCAAGGCGTTGCCGTGCAGCACGTCGACGAGCAGCGACGACTTGCCCGAGCCGCTGACGCCGGTGAGGCACGAGAAGCGCCCGACCGGCAGCGCCACGTCGATGCCGCGCAGGTTGTGCGCGCGTGCGCCGCGGATCGTCAGCCACGACGGCGGCGCTTCACGCAGCACCTCGCGCGGCGTCACCGACGGTGCCGAGCGCTCGCGCGAACGGAGGAACTGGGCGGTCACGCTGTCGCGATCGCGCACCAGCGCCTCGTAGCTGCCGGCGAACACGATCTCGCCGCCACGCGCGCCGGCGCCGGGGCCGAGATCGATCACCGCGTCCGCCTCGCGCATGATGTCGGCGTCGTGCTCGACGACGACGACGGTGTTGCCGCGCGCCACCAGCTGCTTGAGCACGCGGATGAGGCGATGCGTATCGCGCGGGTGCAGCCCCACCGACGGCTCGTCGAGCACGTAGAGCGTGCCCGTCAGGTTGGCGCCGAGCGCGCTGGCGAGCGCGATGCGCTGCGCCTCGCCGCCCGAGAGCGTGCGCGCCTGGCGAATCAGCGACAGGTAGCCGAGCCCGACTTCGTCGAGATAGTGCAGCCGCGAGCCGAGCTCGTGCAGGATCGGCTCGGCCGTCGCGCGCGCCTGCTTGCCCAGGGAAAGGCCCGCGAGGAACGCGGGCAATTCGCCGACGGGCATGGCCTCGAGCTCGGCGATGGTCTTGCCGCCGACGCGCACCGCCAGCGCCTCCTTGCGCAGCCGCGTGCCGCGACACTCGGGGCACTCGTCGTAGCCGCGATAGCGCGCGAGCAGCACGCGCACATGCATCTTGTACTTCTTCGACTCGAGGTAGCGCCACAGGCCGCGCACGCCGTACCACTGCCCGCGCCGCCAGCCGCCCGCTTTGTACCCGGGATCTCCGTCGAGAACCCAGCACCGCTCGCGCTCGTGCAGCTCGGCCCACGGCACGTCGAGCCGGACCTTGTGCGCCCCTTTGCGTTTTTGGGCCAGCTTCTCCAGGTCGTCCTGGCACTCGCGGTTCGACTTGGTCTGGAACAGCGCGATCGCGCCCTCGCGCAGCGTCTTGCGCGCGTCGGGCACCACCTTCTCGAGGTCGATGCCGATGACACGCCCGAAGCCTTGGCACGTGTCGCACGCGCCGAGCGGCGAGTTGTACGAGAACAGCGCCGGCTCGGGCGCGCGCAGCGTCGTGCCGCAGTGGCTGCACGCCAGGCCCTCGTCGAAGCGCAGCTGCCGCTCGCCGATCCACGCCTCCGCGCGCCCGTCGCCGAGCGCGAAGGCGGTGGCGAACGCCTCGACGAGCCGGCCGCGATCGCTCGACGGATCGACCACGCGATCGACGAGCACGCCGATCTCGTCACCGACGGCATGGAGGCGCTGATAGCCGGCGCGCACCAGCTCCTCCACGTGCAGCTTCGAGCGAGCGGCGACGTGCACGCGCGCGCCGCCCGCCTCGGCGCCCAGTGCGGCGCCCGCTGCGGCGCCCACTGCGGCGATCGTCCGGTCCGCAGCCATGGACGCGGTGTCGCGCACCACGAGCGCGTCGCACTTCGGGCAGTGCATCTCGCCGACGCGCGCGAAGAACAGCCGCAGGTAATCGCTGATCTCGGTGACCGTGCCCACCGTCGAGCGCGCGTTGCGCACGCCGTTGCGCTGCTCGATGGCGATCGACGGCGGCACGCCGGTGACGCTGTCGACGTCGGGACGCACCATGCGCTCGAGGAACTGCCGCGCGTAGGTCGACATCGACTCGACGTAGCGCCGCTGCCCTTCGGCATACAACGTATCGAACGCCAGCGACGACTTGCCCGAGCCCGACACGCCCGTGACGACGGTGAGCGCGGCGCGCGGGATCTCGACGCGCACGTTCTTGAGGTTGTGCGTGCGCGCGCCCTCGATGTGGATCGCGCCGGTCACTCCCCTCCGTCGTCGTCGATGCCCGACTTCTTGGCCGGCGCGAACGTCGCCTTCGCCAGCTCCTGCTGCTTCTGGCTCACGCGCACGATCAGCCCCGGCGCCTTCAGCACCGGCTCGCGCAAGAACAGGTGGTAGTTCTTGATGTCGCCCTTCTCCTCGGGCGGCGTGCCCTGCGCCTTCTTCGACGGCGTGCCGGTCACCAGGCGGATCTTCTCGTTGGGATGCAGGATGAACCCGGGATCGAGCGTGCCGAGCGGATGCGGTCGATCGTTCGCGCGCCGCGCGACGGTGAGATCGACCTTCTGCGCGGTGACTACGCCCGGCCCGGTGTTCTCGAGCAGGAGCCACTCTTCGTTGAGCATCTCGGGCGACTTCGCTTTGTGCAGCTCTCGGAATACCAGCGGCATCAGGAACCTCCCACGAATTCGAGGAACGGTTGATCGGACGCACGCACCTCGCCGATGCGGGTGGCGTGCTCGACGCCGGCGTCGCGCAGCCGATTCACGAGATCATCGGAAACGCCGGCGTCGACGGCAATGAGGAGCCCACCCGAGGTCTGCGGATCGTGCACGAGCGCGTCCCAGAACGGATCGAGCGTGCCGCGCACGCGGGCGGCGCCGTGCGCGCGGTTGGGCTTGGTGGAACCGGTGGTCACGCCGGCGGCGTGCATGGCGCGCGCCGGCGAATAGAGCGGCAGCGACGAGAGATCGACGTGCAGCGAAACAGCGCCGCCGCCGGCCATGCCGAGCGCGTGGCCGACGAGGCCGAAGCCGGTGACGTCGGTCATCGCGTGCACGCGCGGCAAGAGCGCGACGGTGATCTCGCACGCCGCGCGGTTGAGGCGCGCCAGCACCTCCAGCGTCGGGCGCGCGCCGGCTTCGTCGATGGCGCCCTTGCGCAGGCCGTTGATCACCAGGCCCGAGCCGAGCGGCTTGGTGAGCACGAGCGCGTCGCCGGGCCGCGCGCCGACGTTGCGCGTGATCTGCTGCGGATCGACGACGCCCGTCACCGACAGGCCGTAGAACAGCTCCTCGCCGCGCACGGTGTGACCGCCGGCGACGACGGCGCCGGCCTCGACGACCTTGTCCTGTCCGCCGGCGAGGATCTCGCGCGCCACGTCGGGCTCGAGCGCCTTGGGAAACATGCACAGCGCCAGCGCCGTCAGCGGGCGGCCGCCCATGGCGAACACGTCGCTGAGCGAGTTGGCGGCGGCGATCTGGCCGTAGAGCCGCGGATCGTCCGACGGCGGCGTGATGAAGTCGGCCGTCACCACCAGGGCCTCGCGATCGTTCAGTCGATACACGCCCGCGTCGTCGGACGTCTCCGTTCCGACCAGCAGCGCCCCGCTGGCGGGCGGCTGCAGCCGCTCCATGATCACTCGTAGGTCGCCCGGACCTACCTTTGCCGCTCAACCACCGCTGAGGGCAAATTGCGTGAGACGCATCTCGACCGCGTAAGCTAGCACATGATATGGAGCGTCAATGGCCAAGCTGAACATCGAGCAGGCGCACGCCCTCCCCCTCGACGAGGTCAAGCGCCGCTTGCAGGAGCTGGCGGATCGCTTGTCCGCCAAGTACGGAATCGACGCGCGCTGGACGAGCGATCGGGAAGCGACGCTCAAGCGCACGGGCGTCAGCGGCACCATCAAGGTCGCCGACGACAAGGTCGCGGTGCTGCTGGATCTGTCGTTCGCGCTGATCCCGATGAAGGGCAAGATTCAGGAGCGCATCGCGCGCGAGCTGAAATCGGCGCTCTCCTAGCGAGCGGCGACGGCAATCCGATAGAACGCGTAGCCGGGCGAGGTGCGCCCGAGCCAGCGGCGGCGATACTCGTCGGCGCCGCAGTCGTCGACGAGCGTCAGGCCGGCGCGCGTCACGAACGGCGCGATCTGGTCGGGGCGTAGGCCGAAGGTCCACGGCTCGCCGAAGCTGCGCACGTTGGCGAGGATGCGCGGCCCGCCGAGGAAGGCGACGCTGCCGTCGAGCACGCCGGCGTGGACGTAGGTGAAGACGACGCGCGAGCCGGGCGCGGCGCGGCCGATCCACGAGAGCACGTCGAGGACCGCCGATTCGGTCAGGTAGTTGGTGACGCCCTCCCAGATGAACAGCGACGGGCGCGCCGCGTCCCAGCCGGCGGCGGCGAGCGCGGTGGCGACGTCGTCGCGCAAGAAGTCGACGGCGACGTAGCGGACGTCGTTGCGCGCATCGTCGCCGACCATGGCGCGCTTGTGCCGCTGCGTGTCGGCGCGGTCGACCTCGTACACGACGGCGTCGCGCAGCTCGGGCAGCCGATGCGCGCGGCAGTCGAAGCCGGCACCGAGGACGACGAGCTGACGCACTCCCGCCGCCGTCGCCCCGCGCACGACGTCGTCGATGTAGAGCGTGCGCGCGATCGCCGAGGTGCGGGCGCCCGGCGCACGCAGATCGGCGTAGCCGGTGAGCAGCGCGCCGAGCGGCGCGAAGCGGGCCACGCGCACCGCCCGCGCCAGCGACGGCGACAAGAAGCGCTCGGCGTACGGATCGTGCAGCCGCGCGCGCGGCCCGACGCTCTCGAGCGCGCGATAGAGCGCGACAAATTGCGCCGTACGGCTGACTGCCATGCGGCGAACAATAGCCGAGAACGCGCCTAGTCGAGGACCAGCCAGACGACGTCGTCGTCGATCTCGACGCGGCAGCGCTCCTCGTCGCGCAGGCGCGCCGGGGAGTCTTCCATCCACACGTCGAACTCCATGCCGTGCGGCGGGCAGGTCGTCGACGTGTCGCCGGCGTCGGGCGCGCGCCGGACGAAGTGCGTCGACGTCGTGGCGTAGAACGCCCCGTCACGATTGAAGACGGTGAAGTGGCGGCCGCCGACTTCCACGACGCGGCCTTTCCCCGGCGGCAGCTCCTCGACCTCGGCGACGCGAATGGTAGACGACATGCGCCGCGTTCGTGCCAGCCACGTGCCAGCGACCTGTCGCGGCGAAGCCCAGGACATTCGCGGCGACGGCCACGACAATGGAACCCTCGTTCCACGATGCGGAAGCGCCGCTCCCTTGCGCGCCCGCGTCGTCGGCCTTCCTCGCGGATCGCGCCTTGCACGAAGGCGCCCTCGTGCAACACGACGACGAGACGACCTTCCGCGACTTCCTCGAAACCACGGCCGATCACGGCGTGCACATCGTGTGCGCCGCCGGCCCGGAGAGCCTGACCGCGGCGGCGCTCCTCTTACGCGCGCTCGGCCGCGCTGGACGCAAGCTCGCCGGCGCCAGCGTGCTCGGCTTCAGCGAGCAGATCGATTCGGCGACGACGCGCGAGCACCTGGCCGGCGCGCCGGCGTTGCTCATGGTCGGCCTGCACGGCCGCGTCGACCTCGACGTTCCGCAGCTCACGCTCGACGGCGAGGACGACGAGCCGCTCCCCGCGCGCGCCTTCCGCCTCGCCGAGCGCGTGTCCAACCTCGCCGACGTCACCTGGTGCGCCGCCGCCGGCCTGGTCGAACACGCGGAGTCGCATGTCCTCATCGAGCGCGCGTTGTGGCGCACGAGCCGCACCGAGCTCATCGAGATCGCCGCGCTGCTCGACGCCGCCGCGCGCGGTCCCGAGCCGGCGCCCGAGTCGCTGGTGGCGCTGCAAGAGCTGGCCGTCGCCGCCACCGCGCGCCAGTTCCTCGAGGGCGCGTGCGCCGAGTCGCTGCGCCGCACGCAAGCCATCGTCCGCTCCGAGCTGGCGCGCGCCGTGCGCGTGCGCCCCCGCCCCGGCTTCGGCGTCGTCGTCGTCGAATATGACAGCGCCTGCCGCCTCGAAGACCTGGTCGCCGCGCGCTGGCGCGGCCTGCGCGCCGGCACCGTCGTGCTCGTCGCCAACCACGGCGCCGTCGACGGCAGCGTCGCCGTCACCGCCAAGGCCGCCATGCGCGAGTCGGTCGAAGCGCGCCTCGGCAGCCTGCGCGCCGCGCTCGCCGACGAAGGCACCACGCTCCTCGATCGCGAGACCTGGGCCGTCCTGCGCGAGCGCCTCGGCGTGGCGGCGGCGCCGATCGCGCGCCTCGACGAGCAGCCCTTCGAGTTGAGCGCGCTCCCCAACTAGCTGCTAGAATCGCCGTTCCCGTCAGGAATGCGCGACGTTCTCACATTCGGCCTGGTAGCGTTCTCAGCGATCTTCTTCGTCGTCGATCCGCTCGCGGTGCTCCCGATCTTCCTGGCCATGACGGCCAACGAGACGCCGCAGCAGAAACGCGCGACCGCGTGGCGCGCGGCCATCACCTGCGGCATCACGCTCACCGTCTTCGCCGCCGCCGGCTCGCTCATCTTCCGCTTTTTCGGCATCACGCTCGGCGCCTTCAAGATCGCCGGCGGCGTGCTGCTCTTCCTCGTCGCGCTCGACATGATGCAGGCGCGCCAGTCGCGCACGCGCTCGACGCCCGAGGAAGAACAGGAAGGCATCGAGAAGGCGGACGTCGCCATCATCCCGCTCGCCATTCCGCTGCTCTCGGGCCCCGGCTCGATCGCGACGGTGATGGTCCTCATGTCGCGCCACACCGGCTTCATCTACGAGATTCCGGTGTTCCTCTCGATCTTCCTGACCGCGGTGATCACGTGGCTCATGCTGCGCGGCGCCGAGTGGATCGAGCGCCGCCTGTCGAAGACGTTCATGAACGTGGTGATGCGCGTGATGGGCCTGATCCTCGCCGCCATCAGCGTCGAGTTCGTCATCGCCGGCATCAAGGACGTCCTGCCGACGATCCGCCCGTAGGCGCGCCCGGCTACGGCGACGACATCTCCGGCTTGGGCTCGACGTCGAACGTCTGCGCCGACACGACGCAGGCGCGCCACGCGGCGAGGAGCTGCTTGGCGCGCTCCTCGCCGACGACGCCGGTCACCGCCTGCTCGATGGTCGGCGCCGCCTTCAGCACCGCCGGCGACGGCGCCATCCAGAACGACAGCGTGCGCCCCGAGCCGTAGCCCGAAAAATAGGCGCGCCGCTCGACGGGATACCTGGCCTGCGCCAGCGCCGCCGCGATCGGCTGCCACGCCGCCTCGTAGTCCGCCGTCGGCCGGACCTCCTCGATCACCACCTGTACCGCGTCGGGCAGGCGCATCCCCGTCGGCAGATACGCCAGCCCCGGCTCCTCGCGCCAGATCTCGCTCGTGTGCGGAAAGACGAGGCTCTCGTCGCTGAGCTGGTCGTACTTCTGCGCCTCCGCGGCGAGCGCGTGGTTGGCCGCCGCGCGCTCGTCGCCGAGCTTCTCGAGATCGCGCCAGCGCGCGAAGGTCACGACCGAGTAGTAGGTGTTGGTTCCGATCTTCAGATAGAGCCCGCGCCGATCGCTGCGCCCCTTTTCGCGAAGCAGCGCCACGAAGCGCACGCGCGCCTGCTCGAACTGCTGCATCTTGTCGGCAGAAAGCGTATCGACGTGCACGAGGAGGCGCGGCGGCCCGGGCGGCGCCGTCGCGCATCCCGCCGCCAGCGCCGCAGCGACGAGGATCAGCCGGGCTGCTTGGCCCCGCACTCGCCGCAGAACTTCGCGCCCGGGTTCATCGGCTTGCCGCACTCCGAGCAGAACTGCTTCTTCTCGGCGAGCGCCTGACCGCACTCGGCGCAAAATTTCCCCGGCGCCGTCTTCGCGCCGCACTTGCCGCAGGTGACCTGCCCGACGCCGCCCGCCGGCGCCGACTGCTGCTGCGGCGCCTGCTGCTGCTGCTGGTTCATCTGGTTGGCGTTCTGCTGGAACATCGACGCCATGCCAATGCCGACGCCGAGCCCGGCGCCGCCGAGCATCGGATTGCCGCCGCCGCCGTCGCCGCCACCCTTGGCCATGCCCTCGCCCGCGCCCATCATCGCCTTGCCGGCCGCGAGCTGCTGGAACCCGGCCATGCCGCCGGCCATGCGGATCTGCGCGGCGTCCTTGTACAGCGCCTTGAGCTGGACCTCGTCCTCTTCCTTGATCGCGACGACGAAGTTGCCGAGCCGCACTACCTTCATGCCGTAGGGCGAGAGGTGCGGCTTGCAGCCTTCGATCACGACCTGCTCGATCTCTTCGGTGAGCGCGCCCGACGTCACGTTGAGCAGCGGAATGTTCTGCTTCACCATGAGCTCGGCGATGCGATCGCGGATCACCTTGAGCAGCTGATTCTTGAACCAGCCCGAGAATTCCTCGTCGGTCGACCACGAGCGCTGCCCGAAGAACCCGATCACCTTCATCGGATCCTCGACCTGGATCGAGAAGTCGCCGTGCACCATCGTGCCGATGGCCATGCCCGACTTCGGATCCTCGACGTCGCCGATGCGCCCGCCGAACTGCATGCCGCCGACTTCGCGCAGCATGATGAACCAGACCTCGGCCATCAGCACGTTGCCGCCGGTGAACGAGTCGATGAGGTTCGACAGGAACGGGATGTTCTGCGTCTCGAGCGTGTGCCGCCCGGCGTCGAGCCGGCCGACGAACTTGCCGTCTTTATAGAACAGCGCGCACTCGTCTTGTCCGACGGTGATCTGCGCCTTCATCGGGATGGTCCGGTCCGGCCACTTGTAGACGAGGAGGTCCTTGGCCTCGTCGGGACGGGCGATGAACATCTCCTGCGCGCCCTTCTTCACGAAATCGAACAGACCCATGCGTGCCTCCCTCTTTGTGTGGCCCCGTCCCGCGCTTGCGTTGTGGCTAGGCCTGGCATGATACTACGGTGCCCAAGGCAAGACCATGCCCACCGTCGTCGACGAAAAAGCAGTAAAGGCGCAACGCTTCACCTGCAGCGAGTGCGCCGCGGAGATGAAGTTCGACGCGCAAAGCGGCATGCTCAAGTGCGATCACTGCGGCGCCACGCGTGAGGTCCCCACCGGTACTGGAACGGTCGTCGAATACGATTTCTTCCAGGGCCTCCAGGTCGCGCCCAAAGGGCTCGGCGCCGGCGGCGCGGTGCGCGCGTCGAAGTGCCAGGAGTGCGGCGCCAACGTCGTCTTCCCCGACGGTGTGACGGCGACCAAGTGCACCTTCTGCGGCTCGTCGAAGGTGCTCGAGCAGGCGGAGAACGAGAACGCCATCCGCCCCGAGTCGCTGCTGCCGTTCGCCGTCGACAAGAAGCGCGCGAACGGCGCGTTCGGCGATTGGCTCGGCAAGCTCTGGTTCCGTCCGAGCGACCTCAAGAAGATGGCGAAGGTGCAGGAGGTCGCCGGCATCTACGTGCCCTTCTGGACCTACGACGCGCACGTCGAGTCGTCGTGGACCGCCGAGGCCGGCTACCACTATTACGAGACCGAGGAATACACGACGCAGGAGAACGGCCAGTCGGTGACCAAGGAGCGCGAGATCCAACGCACCCGCTGGGAGCGCGCCTGGGGCCACCGCGCCGACGACTTCGACGACGTGCTCGTCTGCGCGTCGGTGGGCCTGCCGCGCGAGCTCGCCGATCGGCTCTCGACGTTCGACACGCACGCGCTCGTGCCCTACTCGTCCGGCTTCCTCGCCGGCTGGCGCGCCGAGGAATATGCCGTCGATCTGCAGGCCGGCTTCGGCTTCGCGCAAGGCAAGATGGAGCACGATCAGGAGAAGCGCTGCGCCCACGACGTGCCCGGCGATACGCAGCGCAACCTGCGCGTCGACAACACGTTCAGCGCCATCACGTTCAAGCACGTGCTCTTGCCCGTGTGGATCGCGGCCTATCGTTACAACAATCAGATCTACCGCTTCCTCGTGAACGGGCAGACCGGCGAAGTGGTCGGCAAGGCGCCCTGGAGCTGGATCAAGATTGCGCTGTTCACGCTGATGCTGGCGGCGACGGCATTCCTTCTTTACTACTTGTTTGGGAGAAACCGGTGAGCACCGACGTCGTCGGCAAAAAGGTGATTCGGGTAGTGGCGGCGGTCGTGGAGAACGACGGTCTGTATCTCATCACGCAGCGTCGCGAGTCGGCGGTGTTGCCGCTCAAGTGGGAGTTCCCCGGCGGCAAGGTCGAGTCCGGCGAAGCCGACGAGGACGCGCTCAAGCGCGAGCTGCGCGAGCGCCTCGACGCGGACGCCAAGATCGGGCGCAAGCTCGGCGAGAAGGTGCACGAGTACGACGGCTATCGCGTCGCGCTCGCGCTCTACGAAGCCACGCTCGTCGAGGGCAAGCCGCTGCACGCCAAGCGCGTGAAGGATTTCCGCTGGGTCGCCTCCGCGGACTTCGACAAATATCCGTTCCCCGATGCCGACCAGCAGACGATGGATCAGCTCCTCGGCTTTTCGCGATAAGGAAGAAGGAGTCAATGCCCCCGAAGAAGAAAGCCGAACCATCGTCGCTCGGTGAAGTCACTGCCGGACATTTCAAGAGCTCGATCGAGGGGCTGACGCGCCTGGCGTCGCAGCACCCGTCGGTGCGCTACATCCTCGACGTGTTGACGCGCCTGCGCGCGCGGCCGTACGCGACCAACGCCGTGATCCGCGGCGAGCCGGGCACCGGCAAGGAGGGGCTCGCGCACACGCTGCACGAGCTCATGCATCCCGACGGCGCACCGCTGGTGTCGGTGTCGACGGGGGGGCGGCCCGAAGAGTCGGTCGCGCTCGAGCTGTTCGGCGCCTGGCCGCGCCACAAGGGCGAGCGCCCGGTCGACGGCGCCGTCGGTGACGCCGACGGCGGCACCCTGGTGCTCGACGAGGTGATCGGCCTGTCGCCGGCGTTGCAGCGCCGCCTGCTCGATCTGGTCAAGCGCGGGCGCTACCACCGCGAGTTCGAAGATCGCGAGCGCGTCGCCCAGGTCAACGTCGTCGTCATCACCGACGGCAACCTCGGCGGCGAAGTGCAGGCGGGCCGCTTCCGCCACGACCTCTACCACAAGCTGGCGCGCCTCGACCTGGTGCTGCCCCCGCTGCGCGAGCGCCCCGAGGACGTGCCCGGCGCGGCGCGCTGGATGGCCAATCGCGTGCGGCTCGACCGCGGGCAGGCGGCCAACGTCGAGCTCGAGGGCGACACCAACACCGAGGCGGGATCGATCATCATCCGCAAGGACGCGATCGAGGCGCTGCGCCAGCACCGCTGGCCGGGGAACTTCCGCGAGCTCGAGATCGTCGTCGAGCGCGCGCTCATGCTCTACGGCGACGGCACCCAGGTGACCGCCGCCGACGTGGCCAAGGCGCTCGCCGAGCCCGCGTGAAGAAGCCCGCCGAGCGCATCGCGGCGGAGCTCGGCGACCCTGAATTAATCAAGCGCTTGATTCATTTACCGGCCAGCGAGCTGACCTCGCTGCTGCTCGAGGTCACGCGCGGCCGCGCGCGCCGGCCCGCCGATCTGGTCGCGCAATACGCGCGCGATCGCGCCGTCCAGCCGACGAGCGACGACCCGCGCGCGCTCCTCGTCGTCGAGACCCACGCGTTCGCCGCCGCGGGCGCCTTCGAGCCGATCACGCTGTCGCCGGTCGCGCCGCTCGGCCTCAACGTCGTGCTCGGCGAGATCGATCAGAACTCCACGCTCGCCGCCGTGCGCAACCTCGAGGTGCTCGCCGATCCCACCACCGTCCTGGCCCTCGAGACCGCCCGCCGCCACACCGTCGGCGTCGACGTCGACGTGCGCCTCGCCGCCGCCGCGCGCATGCTGCGCATGCAGCCCTTCGACAATCCCGCCTTCTCGCCCCACTTCGCCATCTTCGCGCTCACCACCGGCGGACGCGGCCGCCCCGTCTACGGCTTCGAGCTCGCCGCCCTCGACGAGCACGTCGCCGCGCACCTCGGGCTCTTCGCCCGCCTCGCCGCCGCCGGCTTCCGTCTTTCCGACGCACACGTGGAGATCGCCGACAGCACGCACGACGAAGCGCGCCTCACCGCCGTCGAGCACGAGCTCTTTCCGTCGCTGCGCGCGCGCTTCCCCGCCGCCACCTTCACGCTCGACCCCGCGCGCACCCACGCCATGGCCTACTACCGCGGCCTCTGCTTCCACATCAGCGCCCGCGGCACCGACGGCAACATGCATCAGCTCTCCGACGGCGGCAGCACCGACTGGCTGGCGCGCCTGACGTCGAACCGGAAGCTCCGCTTCTTCGTCAGCGGCCTCGGCAGCGAGCTACTGCTTCGCCGCTTCCAGTGAGCCCGGCAGAAAGCCGACGTACTTACCGTCGACGAACAGGAGCGTCATCAGCTTCCGCCCCTCGTCGTCGTCCTTGCCGGCGATGGTCACCGGCGCCGCCGCGCGCGCGATCTCCTGCAGCATCGTGAGGTAGCGCGTCAGGTTCGGCGGCGCCCCCGCCGCCGGCCCGCCGGCGAGCGCCGCCAGCATCGGGCTCTGGTACCCGTCGACGAAGCGCCATCCGCGCGGCAACAGGATCTCGACGAGCGAGCGCAACGACCGCAGCGCCCGCTCCTCCGCGTCGGCTCCGAAGGTCGCGCGCGACAGCTCGACGAACCCGCGCGCCAACAGCTGCTCGCGCGTCGCCGCGTCGGCGCCGGCCGTCCCCTGCATCAGCTGCATCAGCCGATACCGCGGCCAATCGACCTGCGCGCGCGCGTCGCCCGTGCCCAGGAGGCCGTCGAGAAACGCCCGTGCAACCTCGCGCTCACCGGGCATCGAGCACCCCGGCCAGGCGATCCCCCACGAACAGCAGCGTCACGCTCCCCACGCCCCTGAACGTGATTTCGTCCGCCCCATCGAGCGCGTCCTGCGTCAGCATCCACAACCGCGGCAGCGCCGGATACTTCGACAGCGGCGGCTGCCCCCGCAGCTCCGCCAGCAGCGCGTTGGCCACGCCCGGCTCCGGGTGCGGCGGCTGCGGCCCCGAGGCCACCGCCGCCAGCTTCGACTGCAGCTCGCCGACCGCCATGTCCATGTACGCCGCCGACGGCGACGGCTCGGCCTCGACCTGCGACAGCCCCGTCGTCGCCTCCGCGTGATCGGCCATCGCCCGCGCCCACGCCCAGGTCAGCCGATAGCGCGACCAATCGACCAGCAGCTTCAACCGCAGCCTGTCACCGTGCGACGCCGCATCGAACAGCACCGCCGCCTGTTCCTGCCGCGACGCGTACGCCGGCGTCGACGTCGCCGCCACCGTCTTCGGCTTCGACGCCGCACACCCCGCGACGAGCAGTACTGCCACGATCCAGCGCATGCGAGCGACGGCGGGCGGCTAGATGTCGAGGTTGCGCACGTTGAGCGCGTTCTGCTCGATGAACTCGCGCCGCGGCTCGACCTCTTCTCCCATCAGCTTCGAGAAGATCTCCTCCGCCGCGTTCAGATCGTCCGCGTGCACCTCGAGCAGCGTGCGCGTCGACGGATCCATCGTGGTCTCCCACAGCTGCTCCGCGTTCATCTCGCCGAGGCCCTTGTAACGCGAGATCTGCAGCCCCTTGCGACCGATGGCGTCGAGCTGCGAGCCGAGCTTGTCGAGGCGATCGAGCTCCACGCGCTCGGGCGCGTCCTTGTCTTTCGGATTCTTCGGCGCCAGCGCAAACGGCGGCGCGAAGGCCTGGAAGTCGGCGCCGAGTCGCCCGAGCTCCTCGTACTCCGGCGAGTCCAGGAACGCGAAGTCGATCACCGTGTTCTTGCGCGCCCCGCCGAACCGCGTCGGGCACACGATCTTGAAGCCACCGTGCTCCGCGTCCTTCTTGAGCACGAACTCCGCGTCCTGCAGCTCCGGCGCAAACGTCGCGAAGTAGCTCTGCATGCGCTTGAGCGCCTTCTCCGTCGCCGCCTGGTCCTTCAAGTCGTTCTTGCTCAGCCCCGACGCCTTGGCCACCGCGTCGACGATGCGCTCGTCCGCCTTCTTCTCGACCGCCTGCAAGACCGTCGTGTAGCGCAGCGACTTGCGCGCCAGCTCGCGCAGCTTCTCGCCCTCGATCTCGCCGCCCTTGTACTCCAGCTTCACATCGTCGGTGGCAATCTCGAGGAGATAGTTCTCGAGCGACATCTCGTTCTTCAAGTAGCGCTCGGTCTTCCCCTTCTTGACCTTGAACAGCGGCGGCTGCGCGATGAACACGTGGTGCACCGGCTGTCCTTCGATCTCGCGCTTCAAGAGCTCGGGATACTGCCGATAGAAGAACGTCAGCAGGAGCGTGCGGATGTGGCTCCCGTCGACGTCGGCGTCGGTCATGATGACGATGCGGTGATAGCGAAGCTTCTCGATGTCCTTGTCTTCGCCGATGCCGCACCCGAGCGCCGTAATCAGCGTCGCGATCGCATCCGACGACAACATCTTGTCGAGGCGCGCCTTCTCGACGTTCAGGATCTTGCCGCGCAACGGCAGGATCGCCTGATACTGCGAGTCGCGCCCCTGCTTGGCCGAGCCACCTGCCGAATCACCCTCGACGATGAAGAGCTCGGCCTTCGACGGATCGCGCTCGCGACAGTCGGCCAGCTTGCCCGGCAGCGACGACGAATCCAAGGCGCCCTTGCGCTGCACCATCTCGCGCGCCTTGCGCGCCGCCTCGCGCGCGCGCGCCGCCAACACCGACTTCGCGATGATCTCTTTGGCCTGCTTGGGATGCTCCTCGAGCCACGAGCCCAGCCGATCGTTCACCACCGCGGCGACGATGCCCGTCACCTCCGACGACACCAGCTTGTCCTTCGGCTGGTTCGAGAACTTCGGATCCGGATGCTTGATGCTGACGATGGCCGTCAGCCCTTCCGACAGATCCGCGCCCGACAACCCCTGCTTAATGTCCTTGAGCAGGTTGGCCGCCGTCGCGTACGCGTTGATCGTGCGCGTCAGCGCCTGGCGGAAGCCGGTCAGGTGCGTGCCGCCGTCCTTGTTCTTGATGTTGTTGGTGAAGCAGAAGATGTTCTCGGAGAACGAGTCGTTGTACTGGATCGCGATCTCGGCCTCGATCCCTTCCTTGGTGTCCTTGAAGTGGATCGGCTTATCGTGCACCACCACCTTCGACTTGTTCAGATCCTCGACGAACGAAGCGACGCCGCCGACGAACTTGAACTCGTCCTTGCGCGACTTGCGCTCGTCGACGATGGTGATCTGAAGCCCGTTGTTGAGGTACGACAGCTCGCGCAGGCGCTGCGCCAGCGTGTCGTAGCTGAACTCGGTGATGCGGAAGGTCTGCGGATCCGGCTTGAACGTGACCTTGGTGCCCGACGAGCGCCCAGAGCTCGGATCGACCACGCCGGTCTGCTTGAACGGAGTGGACGGATCGCCGCGGCGATATTCCTGATAATAAACCTTGCCGTTCTTCCGGATTTCCAGCTTCACCCATTCCGACAGCGCGTTGACGACCGACACGCCGACGCCGTGCAGACCGCCCGACACCTTGTAGCTGCCGTGGTCGAACTTTCCGCCCGCGTGCAGCACCGTCATGATGACTTCCGGCGCCGGCCGGTTCTCCGCCTTGTGCATGTCGACGGGCATGCCGCGCCCGTTGTCCTCGACGGTGACGGAGTTGTCGTAATGGATCGTCACTTCGACGTGCGTGCAGAATCCGGCGAGCGCTTCGTCGACGGCGTTGTCGACGACTTCGTAGACCATGTGATGCAGCCCGGTGCCGTCATCGGTGTCACCGATGTACATGCCGGGCCGCTTGCGCACCGCTTCGAGGCCTTTTAGGACCTGGATCTTATCCGCGTTGTAATCGTCGGAAGTATTGCTATTAACGATTTCAGGCTCGCTCATTTTGGGGGTACTAAGGTGTAGCACCTGAACCCCCATCAGTAAAGGATCAATCAGCGCCCGACCGCGCCTCCAACCACTCGAAAATCAAGGCGTTCTTCGGTGAGCAGGACATACTCGGCGCGGGTCGTCGTGATGAACGCCTGGCAGGGCACCGATTTCAGGAAATCGAAGAGCTGCGCGTTGCGTTTCGGGTCCAATTCCGACGAAACATCGTCCAATAAAAGCACGGGAGAATCGCCGAGCTTTTCCCGCAAGAATTCGATCTCCGCGATTTTCAGCGCCAGCACGAGCGCGCGCAGCTGTCCTTGCGAGGCGTAGAGCCGCGCCGGTTTCCCGTCGAGGATCAGCTCCAGATCATCGACGTGCGGCCCCGACGAGGTCGCGCCGCGCGCCAGATCCTTGCGCCGCTCGGCGGTTAGTTTGTCGCGCATCGAATGCTCGATATTGCCGATATCGAGCGCGGTTTCATATGCGACCGTTAGTCCGAGCCCGGTCTGCGTCACCCGCTCGAACGCCGCCTGCACCCGCGGCCCCAGCTCATCGACGAGCGCCCGCCGCCGCGTGACGATCGCGACCGCCGCCCGCGCCAGCTGCTCGTCGTAGACCTCGAGCATCCCGTCGGCCCCGAAGACCGCCCCGCCGTCGCGCAAGACGGCGTTGCGCGAGCGCAGCACCTTCTCGTAGGTCTGCACCTCGCCGAGATAGGCCGGATGCGCGTTCCACACCGCGCGGTCCATGAAGCGCCGCCGCCCGGCCGGCGCTCCCTTGGGCAGACGCAGGTCCTCCGGCGCGAACAAGACGACATTGAACCCGCCGAAGTAATCGCTCGCCCGCG
The DNA here is from genome assembly GCA_035607415.1 of Polyangia bacterium. Lineage (GTDB taxonomy): Bacteria > Myxococcota_A > Polyangia > Palsa-1104 > Palsa-1104 > JAQBQH01. Next base: position 20,871 of record DATNAQ010000099.1, on the reverse strand, counting down.
CACCCTTGCCGTCGACGCGCGCGTGCTTGTGGCCGGGCGCCAGCGTCACCTCGAGGAGCCGAGCCGTCTCCAGCTTCTCCACGCGCGCCCGCACCTTGGCCTGCTCGGCGCCGAACCGCACCATCTCCTCGGTCTTGCCCGCGCGAAACGAGCGCAGCGTCCCGAGCAGGTAGATCGCCTCGAGGACGTTGGTCTTGCCCTGCCCGTTGTCACCGGACAGCACGTTGAACCGCGGATGCGGCTCGAGCAGGACCTGTTCTAGATTGCGAAACTGGCGCGCTTCGAGAGCGTGGATACGCATCTTCGCCTCCGTGGCGCGCGCCGCGGAAGGTCAGATGCGCATCGGCATGACGACGCCGAGGTAGCTGCCCGCTTTGACGTCGGCCGGCCGCACCAGGCCCGGGTCGAGCTCGCCGTTGAGCTCGAGCTTGACCTCGTCGCCCTCCATCTCCGCGAGCAATTCGATGAAGTACTTGGCGTTGAACCCGATCGACAGCGCCGCGCCGTCGTAGCTCACGTCGAGCGCTTCGTGCGCCTCGCCGAGGTCCGGGTTGTCGCTCGCGACCTTGAGCTCGCCCTTGGCCAGCGAGAACTTGATGCCCCAGGTCTTGTCCGAGGACATGATGCTGATGCGCTTGAGCGCCTCCAGGAGCGCCAGGCGCGGCGCGATCGCGACCTTGTCGTTCTCCTTCGGAATGACCTGCTCGTAGGGCGGAAACTGCGCGTCGATGAGCTTGACGCTGAGCGCGGTCGTCCCCACGCGCACGAAGAGGTGCCCGTTGTGAATCCCGAGCTCGACCGCGCCCTCGGCCGTCTCGAGCGCGCGCCGCACTTCCATGAGGCCCTTGCGCGGCACGATGATGCCCTGCGCGAGCGTCGGCCCGCCCTCGAGCGGCCGCTCCACCTTCGACAAGCGGTGCCCGTCGGTCGAGACCATGCGCGCGAGCTTGCCGTCGGACTCGAACAGCACGCCGTTCAAGTGGTAGCGCGTCTCGTCCGTCGAGATGCTGAAGAAGGTCTTGGCGATCATGTCGCGCAGCGTGGCCGCGTCGACCTTGGAGAACTTCACTTCGCGATGGTTCGGCAGCTTCGGAAAGTCGCGGTCCGCCATGCCGACGACTTTGTAGTCGACCTTGCCGGCGCGAATCTCCGCGTACTGATTTTCAGTGCGCTTGAGCGCGAGCTCTTCGCCGGGCAGCGACTTGACGATGTCGTGCAGATGCTTGGCACCGACGGTGAGACCACCTTCGTTCACGACCTTGCACGGCAGCTCGGCGGTGACGGTGACGTTCAGATCGGTGGCGGCGACGAGCAGCTTGTCCTTGCCATCGGTGCGCAGAAGCACGTTGGCGAGGATCGGCATCGTGCTCTTGCGATCGGAGATTCCCTGCGCCAGGTACAATCCTGAAAGCAGCGCGGCCTTCTCGATCTTGAACTCCATCTGTGGTTCTCCCCGTCTGGTATTTCTTACAAAGAGAAAGATCTAGATCGTCCTACTATTACCGCCTGTGGAAACTTGGATAACCGATCGATCTTTCCGACATCTCACGTGAAACACCTGTGTTGAAAACGTGTCTTCTTTTTTGCGAGCTCGCGAGTTGTGCACAGGTGCGAGTTCCCCACATTCACTCCACAACTCCGCACACGGTTTTTCCCACAAGCTGGGCGAATTCGCTACTGAGAAAGATGGCGCTCGAGCTCTTCCACCGTGTGGCGCGTCTTGGGGTCGCTGGCCACCAGCGATTCGATCTTCCGGCACGCTGAGAGCACCGTCGTATGGTCCTTGCCACCGAAGCGCTGCCCGAGCTCCGGGTACGACGCCTTGCATAGCTTCCGCGCCAGGTACATCGCGATCTGGCGCGGCCGCGCGATCGCCTGGTGGCGCTTGGCGCTCTTCATGTCCGCCAGCTTGACGTTGAAGTAGTTGGCCACTTCCTTCTGAACCGCTTCCACCGTGAGCGAGTGGGCGGCCTGCGTGAGGAAGTTCTTCAGCGTCTCCTTAGCGAACTCGATCGTGATCGGCTGCTCCTGGAGCCCGGCGAACGCCGCCACGCGAATGAGCAGGCCCTCGAGCTCGCGCACGTTCGACTTGATGTTCGTGGCGAGATAGATGGCGACGTCATCGGGGAGATTGATGTCGTCCATCTCCGCCTTCTTCTTCAAGATCGCGATGCGCGTCTCGAGCTCCGGCGGCTGGATGTCCGCGATCAGCCCCGACTGGAAGCGCGAGCGCAGCCGCTCCTCGAGGTCGGGAATCTCGTGGGGGTATTTGTCCGCGGTCAGCACGATCTGCCGGTGCGACTCGAACAAGGAGTTGAAGGTGTGGAAGAACTCGTCCTGCGTGCGGTCCTTGCCGGCGAGGAACTGGATGTCGTCCATCAGCAGCACATCGCAGCGCTCGCGGTACTTGCGACGGAACTCGTCGATCTTCCCGTTGCGAATACAGTTGATGTACTCGTTCATGAACGTCTCGGTCTTGAGATAGAGGATCCGCCACTGCGGGTGCTTCTCGCGGATCCGATGACCGATGGCGTGCACGAGGTGGGTCTTGCCGAGGCCGACTCCACCATAGATGAAGAGCGGGTTGTACTTGTTGGCCGGAATTTCGGCGACCGCGCGCGAGGCGGCGTGCGCCAGCTGGTTCGACGGGCCGACGACGTAGGCGTCGAACGTGTACTTGGCGAGCAGGTCCGGCGCCGGCACGTCTTTGTCGGCAGTCTTGAGCTCGACCGGACCAGACTTGTTGTCGTACATGGCGCTCGGCGTCGAGCTCATCGGCACCGGCGTCGGATCACGCAGCGACTCGGCCTCGCGCACCTCGAACAAAATTTCGAAGTCCTGATTGGTCTGCGCACGCAGCGCATCGAGAACGATCGACTGATAGTTGTCCTGGAACCACTCCTTGATCCACTTCGACGGCGCGCTCAAGGTGATGCGCCCGCCGTCCACTGCCTTGCACTGAATCGGGCGCAGCCACATCTCGAAGTTGTGCGGCTTGATCTTGCCTTCGAGCGTGCTGAGCGCGCTTTCCCACAGTCCCGTCATTGCAGTCGCTTCCTGTGGCTGCTCGTCTTCGGACATTAAAATACCCACAGGCCTATCCACAGTGTGGATAAGTCCTCGTCTCGGAACCTCGGGATTGTTCGATTAACTAACGGATTCGCCGGTATTGCATAGCTCTGTCGTCGCTGTCCGCCTCGTGTGTCGGCACCTGTTCGGACCCCACTTCGACCCCCCTACGGCGTGAGCGTTTCGATCGTTTATCAATCGCGTTTTCCCCAGGCAAGCGGAAAAAAGGCGGCGTTTCGATCTGCGCCGGATCGTTCAGAAAAAACTGTGACCAGCGGATGGCGGATCTGCGAAGGAAACGTGCCTCGGTCCGACCGCATCGGAAAAGGTGGCGGAACCTCGCCGAAAATTTCGCGCGCAGGATCGTGACACGCGCTCCTCCGCGTGGGGCGGGGGTTTGCGCGGTCGAAATGCCGAAAACCGTCGCGGTTGGCCAAACCGCGTCATTCCGCCGCACGTTCGGCAAAATCTTCGCGTCCAGTGGGTACTTTACGGCGATCGGGCGTATGACGGCGCACGACCGAGCGACGTCTTGACACGGAAGGTCGTGATTGCTATAGCTCCGCGGCTATTTCACTCGGACCAGGAGAACTTCCGTGAAGCGCACTTATCAGCCCCACAACAAGCGCCGCAAGCGCTCCCACGGTTTTCGCAAGCGCATGGCGACCAAGGGCGGTCGTCTCACCTTGCAGCGTCGTCGTCGCAAGGGTCGCAAGCGGCTCACCGTCGCTGTCGCCCGCAAGTAACCCGCGCTCGCGAACCGAGGCGCGGTGACGCCCGAGCGTTTCCCCAAGAGCTCGCGCCTGCGCAAACGCGGCGAGTTTTTGCGGGTGCAGGGTGGCGGCCGCAAGATTCACACCGATAGCTTTCTCGTGTTCGTGTTGCCGCAGGACGAGCCGGGTACGACGCGCGTCGGAGTGACGGCGTCGCGCAAGCTCGGGGGAGCCGTTCAGCGAAACCGCGTAAAACGCCTGGTGCGGGAAGCCTTTCGGCGTCACAGATTGTTGTTCCCAGGCGGGCTCGACATCGTCTTCGTCGCGAAGAAGAGCGCCGTCGCAGTCGACTACGACCAGGTGGTACGGGAGATCGAGAAGCTGTGCAGAAAACTCTGAGCGCGTCCGTCGCGGCTGTGCTGCTCGCCGCGATCGCCCTGTATCGGTGGCTCTTGTCGCCGATCTTCGGCGCGCTCGGCGCGCAATGCCGCTTCCATCCCACTTGTTCCACGTACGCCGCCGAGTGCGTGCGTCACTACGGACCGGCGCGCGGTAGCTGGCGCGCGCTCAAGCGGCTTGGTCGCTGCCATCCGTTCCATCCAGGCGGGTACGATCCGCCGATTCCATCGGACTCGATCAATGGATAAGCGCGTTCTGCTGGCGTCGGTGGTGTCGATGGGCGTCATGCTCGTCGTGGTCGCGTTCTTCAAGAAGCCCGAGCACAAGCCGGCCGAGCAACCGGCGGCGAGCGCGCCGGCGACGGCGAATCCGGACACGGCGCAGGCCGCGCAAGCGAAGCCGGACGAAAAGCCCGCGGCCGACAAGAAGCCGGAAAACAAAGACGAGAAGACGGAAGGCCCGCCGGCGCCGCCCGCGCCGAAGGCGCCCGCCGTCGAGACGACGATCGAGCAGCCCAAGCGCTATCGCGGGACGTTCACGTCGGAGGGCGCGGCGCCGTCGCACTGGGTGCTGCTCGATCCTCAATACAAGGAAGACAACCCGCGCGAGAGCAACAAGCAGGCGGAGCCGATCGATCTGATCAAGACGCGCGTGCCCAACCTGCCGCTCGTGATCACCTTCCCGTCGTCGGCGTTCAACCTGCCGCCCGATGCGGTGTGGAACGTGGCGCCCGTCGGCAGCGACGGCGCGATCACGTACACGTGGGAGAACGAGACGACGCGCGTGACCAAGCGCTTCGTTCCGTTGCCGGGCACCTACGAGCTCAAGCTCACCGTCACCGTCGAGAACAAGAGCGACAAGCCGGCGGCCCACTACTTCCGCATGCAGATGCACACGTGGCACGATCCGGCGATCAAGCCGGGCGGCATGTTCTCGCGACGCGTGGGCCAGACGGCGGCGGAGTGCCTCGCCGGCGGCAAGGTCAAGAAGGGCAACCTCGAGGAGCTGCAGAAGAAGCCGATCGAGGTGCGCGGCGACATCGCCTGGGTCGCCGTCGGCGAGCAGTACTTCCTGACCGCGGCGGCGCTGGCCAAGGGACCCGAAGAGAAGGTGTGCAACCTCGGCGCGGCCGCCGATGGCAGCATGACGAGCATCCTCACCGTCGGACAGCGCGAGGTGCCCGCGCACGGCAAGACGCAGTACGACCTCGCCGTGTTCATGGGGCCGAAGATCTTGTCGCAGCTCGACGCGGTGCAGGTCGGCGGCGTCTCGGCCAAGCTCGGCGACATCATGGAGTACGGCTGGGGCGGCCTGCTCGAGTGGCTGGCGCGGCCGATGCTCGCCGTGCTGAAGGCGTTCCACTGGGTCGTCCCGAACTGGGGCGTCGCCATCATCTTCCTCACCATCGTGCTCAAGGCGCTGACCTGGCTGCCGACGCAGAAGTCGATGAAGTCCATGAAGGCGATGGCGAAGCTGAAGCCGGAGATGGACAAGCTCAAGGAGCGCTTCGGCGACGACAAGAACGCGCTCAACATGGCGACGATGGAGCTGTACAAGAAGCACGGCGTGAATCCGCTCGGCGGCTGTTTGCCGATCGCGATTCAGATGCCGATCTACATCGCGCTCTACTCGATGCTCGGCAACTCGGTCGAGCTCTATCGCTCGCCGTTCGTGTTCTGGATTCGCGATCTGACGGCGGCCGATCCCTATTTCGTGCTTCCGATCGTGACCGGCCTGTTGATGTTCCTGCAGCAGATCACGCAGCCGACGCCGGCCGACTCGCAGCAGAAGACGATGATGTACATCACCCCCGTCATGTACACCGCGTTCTCCATCTTCCTGCCCGCGGGCTTGACGATCTATATTCTCACCAACACGATCCTGACCTTCTTGCAGCAGTGGCTGTTGAAACGCGGCGACGACAACCCGGCGCGACCGACGAAGGCTGTGGCGAAGCCGGCGAGGGCATGATGGAAGAAGCGGCGAACGTTCTGCGCACGATTCTGACCAAGATGGGCGTCGAGCACGAGGTCGTGCCGTCGGAGACCGAGGAGCGCGTCACGCTCGAGATCAAGGGACCGGAGACGGGCCTGATCATCGGCAAGAAGGGCATGACGCTCGATTCGCTCCAGTACATGGTCAACAAGATCGTGTCGAAGAAGCTCGGCGAGGGCGAAGGCAAGCCGATCACCGTCGACGCCGAGGGCTATCGCGGCCGGCGCGCCGAGGCGCTCGTCGAGCTCGCGCACAAGCTTGCGGAGAAGGCCAAGCGCACGGGGCGGCCGGTGGCGGCGGATCCGATGAGCGCGGCCGATCGGCGCATCATCCACGTCACGCTGGCGGAGATGCAGGGGTTGACCACGCGCTCCGAGGGCGAAGGGATCTATCGCCATCTCGTCGTGATCCCGACGCGCGACGGCGACGGTGGCGGCGCAGAGTAGCCGTCCCGATTCGCGCGATACCATCGCGGCGATTGCGACTGCGGTAGGCGGCGGCATCGGCATCGTGCGGCTCTCGGGACCGCGCGCCGCGGAGATCCTCGGCAAGATGGTGCGGCCGTGGCCGGCGAAGCCGCAGTCGCACAAGCTGCAGCGCACGGTCGCGTACGATCTGGCGACGAGCGAGCGGATCGACGAGGTGCTCGCGGTGGTGATGCGCGCGCCGAAGTCGTACACCGGCGAGGACGTGGCCGAGCTGCAGGGGCACGGCGGACCGCTGGTGATGCAGCGGCTGCTCGAGGCGGTGCTGACGGCGGGCGCGCGCATGGCCGAGCCGGGCGAGTTCACGCGGCGGGCGTTCGAGGCGGGGCGGATCGACCTGACGCGCGCCGAGTCGGTGGCGGCGCTGATCGGCGCGCGCGGCGAGCGGGCGTTGCGCGCGGCGCAGGCGATGAACGCGGGCGCGCTGGCGGAGCGGATCGTGCGCTTGCGCCAGAAGCTGATCGCGGTGCTCGCCGAGCTCGAGGGCGCGATCGATTTTCCCGAGGACGCGGGCGACGTCTCGCCGGAAGCGGAGAGCGCGCGGGCGCTCGGCGAGATTTCGCGTGAGATGCGCGCGATGGCGAGGAGCTATCGGCCGGCGCTGTTTCGCCCGGCGGAGGTGGCGCTGGTCGGGCGGGTGAACGCGGGCAAGTCGAGCCTGCTCAATGCGCTCGTTGGACAGGAGCGCGCGATCGTCGACGAGGCGCCGGGAACGACGCGCGACGCGGTGGTGGCCGAGGTGGCGCTCGACGGCGTGGCGGTCACGCTCGTCGACACCGCGGGCGAGCGCGAGGACCCCGAGCGACTCGAGCGGCGCGGGCTGGAGCTGGGGCGGGCGCGGGCGGCGCGCGCGGACCTGGTGGTGCTCGTGGTCGATGGCGCGGTCGGGTTCGGCGATGTCGAGCGGCGGGCCTGGGAGGCGATCGCGCAGGAGAAATTGATCGCGTGGAACAAGCGCGATCTCGGGCCGGCGCGCGGGCTGCCCGAGGGCGCGATCGTCGTCGAGACCGAGGCGCCGAGCGGCGAAGGTGTGGCAGCGCTCGGCGCCGCGATCGCCCGCGCGGTCGCCGGCGACGTCGAAGAGGGCGTGGCGATCGTGAGCGCGCGACAGGCCGAGGCGCTCGGCGACGGCGCGGCGACGTTGGAGCGCGCGGGTGAGCTGCTCGGCCTGGGCGAGCCGCCGGAGCTGGCGGCGGTCGATGCGCGCAAGGCGCTCGATGCGATGGGGCGCGTCACCGGCGAGACCGTCGATGCCGACGTGCTCGACGCGATTTTCGCGCGCTTTTGTATCGGCAAGTGAGCGTTCGTCCGTGAGCGCGGACGTGATCGTCGTGCTCGGCGCGGCGCTCGGGCCCGAAGGCGATCTGGGGCCGCTGCTCGCCGAGCGCGTGCTCGCCGGCGTCGAAGCGTGGCGCGCGGGAAGGGCGCCGATGCTGCTCATGACCGGCAAGTGCGAGGCGGAGCTGATGAGGCGGCGCGCGCTGAAGCTGGGCGTGCCGGCCGAGCGCGTGCTCGTCGAGACGGCGGCGCTCACGACGCGGGAGAACGCGACCGGTTGCGCCGCGGTCTTGCGCGCGCACGGGATGGCGCGAGCCCTCGTGGTGACGCAGGCCTTTCATCGCGCGCGGGCGGTCGCGGCGTTCCGGCGCGTCGGCGTGGATGCCGAGCCGCTCGCGTTCGCCGACATGGGCGTGAGCGTGCGGACGCGGGCGCGCGAGCTGATCGCGCGCGTCGCCTACCGCGCGCGCGGCTGGATCTGATCGAGCACGCGGTCGGCGACGACGTCGGCGTCGCGGCCGTGCGGGAAGACGCCGAGGATGGGCACGCGGCCGTAGGTGGCGATCGCCTCCGGATTCGTCGGCTCTTCGGGGCCGGCGGTGTCGGCGGCGCGGCTCGTGACCACGCCGGCGATGGCGATCTTGCGTGCGCGCGCGGCTTCGATCGTGAGGAGCGTGTGGTTGACCGTGCCGAGCGAGGCGCGCGCAACCACGAGCAGCGGCAGGCCGAGGCGCGCGGCGAGGTCGGCCATTAGCACCCCGGGAGCGACGGGTACGAGGAGCCCGCCGGCGCCTTCGACGATCGTGAAATCCGCGTCTCTCGTGAGACGCGCGAAGGCGTCGACGATGCACGCAACGTCGACGACGGTCCCTTCGACGCGCGCCGCCACCTCGGGCGATGCGGGCAGGTGGAACTGGTAGGGGCGCGCGAGCGCCGGATCGAGCGGGCGGCCGGCGGCGTCCATCAGGCGCGCGCCGTCGTCGCCGTCGCCGGTTTCGCACGGCTTCATGGCGGCGACGCGCAGGCCGCGCCGTGTCGCCGCGCGCGCGAGGGCGCAGGCGACCCAGGTCTTGCCGACGCCGGTGTCGGTCGCCGTGACGAAGAGGCCGGTCATGCGCCGCACACGGCGGCGATCGCGGCGCGCGTGGCGTCGACGAGCCGATCGATCTCGTCGTCGGTGATCGAGAGCGGCGGCATCATGACGATCACGTTGCCGAGCGGGCGCAGGATCACGCCGCGCGCGCGCAGGTCCATGCACACGCGCGCGCCGATCGCCTGCTCGTACGCGTACGGGCCGAGCTCGACGCCGACCATGAAGCCGCGACGGCGGATCTCGACGACCGGCTTCAGCGGGCGGAGCTGCTCGTCGAGACGAGCGTGCAGGCGCCCGATCTTGGGCTGCAGCTTCTCGAGCACGCGGTCGCGCTCGAACAGGTCGAGGGAGGCGATCCCGGCAGCGCAGGCGAGCGGATTGCCCGTGTAGGTGTGACCATGGAAGAATGTGAGCTTCTGCTCATATTGTCCGAGGAAGGCCGAGTAGATCTGCTCGGTCGCCAACGTGGCGGCGAGCGGCAGATAGCCGCCGCTGATGCCCTTGGCGAGGCACAAGAGATCGGGCGACACCGACTCCTGCTCGCACGCGAACATGGTTCCGGTGCGGCCGAAGCCGGTCGCGACCTCGTCGCACACCAGAAGGACCTCGTGGCGGCTGCACAGCTCGCGCGCGGCGCGCAGAAAACCGGGCGGCTGCATCAGCATTCCCGCGGCACCCTGCACCAGCGGCTCGACGACGAGCGCGGCGAGCTCGTGCCCGTGCTCGGCCAGCATCTGCTCGAGCGCGTCGATCGAAGGCGGCACGCGCAGCACATGGAAGAGCAGCGAGTGGAAGATTTCGTGAAAGAGGTCGATGCCGCCGACGCTGACCGCACCGACGGTGTCGCCGTGATAGGCGTCGGTGAGCGCGAGGAACTTCCGCTTTTCGGCGTGGCCGCGCTGCTTCTGATACTGGAAGGCGATCTTGAGCGCGACCTCGACGGCGGTCGATCCCGAGTCGCTGTAGAAGACGCGCGAGAGGCCCGGCGGCGCGATCTTGACGAGTCGTTCGGCGAGCTCGATCGACGGCACATTGGCGAGGCCGAGCAGGGTCGAGTGCGCGACCCGGTCGAGCTGCGCGCGCACGGCGTCGTCGAGCTCGCGGCGATGGTGGCCGTGGAGGTTGACCCAGAGCGAGCTGACGCCGTCGAGGTAGCGGCGGCCGTCGGTGTCGATGAGCTCGTTGCCTTCGGCGCGCGCGATGATGAGCGGTTCGGCGGCGGTCCAGTCGCGCATCTGTGTGAACGGATGCCAGACGTAACGGCGATCTTTCTCAGACAGGTTCATGAGGGCCTCTTCAGGCGAAGTGATCGCGCAGCTCGTCGAGAGCGGCGAGCGCAGTATCGAGCTGGGCGCGAGTATGGGTTGCCATGAGCGCGAAGCGGAGCCGGGAGCTTGCCGGCGGCACCGTCGGCGGCCGGATTCCCTGCACGAAGATCCCACGCTCGAGCAGTGCCTCGCAGGCGGCCATCGCCCGGCGGGGGTCTCCTTCGCGGATGTGCAGCGGAACGATGTGCGACGGTATTCCGGCAAGGCCGCGCCGCTCGTGCAGGTAGCGGCAGTTTTCGGCGAGCGCGGAGACGCGGGCGCGCCCGTCGTCGGTCCCGAGCCAATCGATCGCGGCGTGAGCGGCGGCGACGACCGGGACGGGCAGGGCGGTCGTGAAGACGAAGCTGCGCGCCCGTTGCGAGAGGAGCTCGACCGTTGGCGCCGACGCGGCCACGTAGGCGCCGAATCCGCCGAGCGCTTTTCCCAAGGTTCCGATGCGCAGGTCGACCGGCGTGTCGTCGTCGATGATGCCGGCGGCGTGGGCTTCGTCGATGGCGAGAAGGGCGTCGTGCTCGCGGGCGAGCGCCGCGAGCTCGGCGACCGGCGCTCGATCGCCGTCCATGCTGAAGATGAAGTCGCTGACGATGAGGCGGCGCCGGCCGCGCTCGCACCCGAGCAGCGAGCGGAGGGCCGCGAGGTCGGAGTGCGGGTAGACGACGACGCGCGCGCGCGACAGCCGGCAGCCATCGATGATGCTGGCGTGGTTCAACGCGTCCGAGAAGACCACGTCGTCGGGCCCGACGAGCGCCGAGATCACGCCGACATTCGCTTGATATCCGGAATTGAAGAGGAGGGCCGAGGGGGTGCGTTTCCAGCGGGCGATGCGCGCCTCGAGCGCCCGATGCGGCGAGAGATTGCCGACGATGAGCCGCGAGGCGCCGGCGCCGAAGCCATGCTCGTGCATGGCGCGTATCGCGGCGTCGCGAAGGAGCGGCGAGTCCGCGAGCCCGAGGTAGTTGTTGGACGAGAAGTTGAGAACGCGCCGGCCCTCGACTGAGAGCTCGGCTGACTGGGCGCCATCGATCGCGCGCATCCTCCGGCGGAGCCCGCTGCGGTCGAGCGCTTCCAACTCGGCCGCCATGTTCCACGTGGAACCATTGTCAACCATGATGGTGGCGACGGTTTACCATATGTTCCACGTGGAACGCTAGAGCCGACGGAACGGCTGAAGTCGACGGCGAGCGCCGCCGACCTCGTATTCGATCGGTGGCTCGCGCGTGAAACCGGCAGGTGCGTCGAGCGCCGGCGCATCGGCGGTCTGCATCGCGATCACCCGGCCGTGGTCGCCGACCAGCCGCGCGCCGTGACCGATCCATTCCGGCGGGTCCCAGGTCGCGCGCGACACGGCGGCGTCGAACGTTCGATCGATCGCGTCATCGCGCCGATGCAGTGGTTCGAGGTTCGGCGCGACCGAGCGCTTGAGGGTGGACAGGAACGCGACCTTCTTGGCCACCGCGTCGATGCACGTGACCGCGAGTGAGGGCAGGGCGATGGCGAGCACCGCGCCTGGAAATCCCGCGCCGCTCCCGACATCGATCAGCGTCGCGCACTCACGAACGAGCGGCGCTACCGCCAGGCTGTCGAGGAAGTGCAGCTCGACGACCGCGCGCGGCTCGGTGATCGCGGTGAGGTTGATCTTTGGATTCCACTTCTGCAGGAGTGCGAGGTAGTCGGCGAGCTTGTCGATCTGCGCGCCGTCGAGCGCCACGCCGAGCGCGCCCGCCCCCGAAACCAGCCGCTCTTTCGTTGCCTTGTCCAATCGCGCTCCGTACTATCACGACACGATGCCGCATCTTAGCCACGACGATCTCGCGCGCACCACCTTTCCTGTCGCGCTGGAGCTGACCGGCGGAAAAAATCCGCGACTCGAGACGCTCCCCGGCGGTGCGTCGATCCGCCGCTATCACCGCATCACGGTCGACGGAGGCAAGCTCCCGAGCGTGATGGTCATGGAGCTCGGCGACAACCCGCTCAAGTCCGAAGAGGCGGCCAAGAGCCACGCGCCCACCGAGCTGCCCTTCATTAATGTACAGCGCTACCTCGCGCGCGCGGGCGCGTCGGTCCCCGCCATCTATCGCTATGATTCCGAGGGCGCCATGCTCTACCTCGAGGATCTCGGCGACATCACCTTCGAGTCGCGCGTGCTCGACTCCGGGGACGACGTGCGCGGGCGTTACTACCGCCAGGCGATCGATCAGCTCGCGTCGTTGCAGCGCTACGCCGCCGCGAATCCCGATCCCGACTGCATCGCCTTCTCGCGTGGCTTCGACTACGAGCTCCTCAAGTGGGAGCTCGATCATTTTCGCGAGTACGGCCTCGAAGCCCAGAACCTCGCACCGACGCCCGCCGAGCGCGAGGAGCTCGAGCGCAGCTTCCGCGGTATCGCCGAGGAGCTCGCCGCCGAGCCGCGCGGCTTCGTGCATCGCGACTATCAGAGCCGCAACCTGATGGTGCAAGACGTCGACGGAGCGCCGCGCCTGCGCATCATCGACTTTCAAGACGCGCTCCTCGGCACGCGCGCCTACGATCTCGTCGGTCTCTTGCGCGACTCGTACGTCGCGCTCTCGCCCTCGCTGCTCGACGAGCTGGTCGCGTTCTTCGTCGACAAATCGCAGCTCGATGGCGCGCGCTTTCAGCGCCTCTTCGATCTGCAGGTGGTGCAGCGCAAGCTGAAGGACGCGGGTCGCTTCGTGTTCATCGATCGCGTCAAAAAGAATCCAGGATTCCTCGTACACATCCCCAACAGCCTGTCGTACGTCGCACGGTCGCTCTCGCGTTTACCCGAGCTTGCCACCCTCCGAGAAATCCTTTCACGAAGGTTCGTGCAATTCGTGTAAGCGCCGGAACTAGAACATTACAGTTAGGCAGGTGTCTGAGATTACGAAACATTCTTGGGTGCGTGCCTTGACGGCACTGCAACCTGAACGCTACAATGTCTCGATCAAATGTCCTTCCAACCCGTGTCCTTCGGAAAGTACGAGCTCGTCTCGCGCCTCGCCGCCGGCGGCATGGCCGAGATCTTTCTCGCGCGTACGAAGTCGATCCAGGGATTCGAGAAGTACCTCGTCATCAAACGGATCCTGCAACATCGTACCCAGGATCCGGAGTTCGTCCGCATGTTCCTCGACGAGGCGCGCGTCGCTGCGACCCTCGATCATCCGAACATCGTCCAGATCTACGACGTCGGCCACGTCGACAACGAGTACTTCATCGCGATGGAGTACCTGCGTGGGCACAATCTCATCGAGATCGTGCGCGCGGGTGCGAAGCTCGGCTACGCGAAGCCGCCGCTCGAGCACGTCGTCTCCATCCTCACGCAGTGCTGCGCGGGTCTGCACTACGCGCACGAGAAGCGTGACTTCGAAGGGCGCAGCCTCGAGATCGTTCACCGCGACGTCACTCCGCAGAACGTCGTCGTCAGCTTCGACGGCAGCGTCAAGGTCGTCGACTTCGGCATCGCCAAGGCGGCGACGCGCGAAGTGGAGACGCTCGCCGGCACGCTGAAGGGCAAGATCGGCTATATGTCGCCCGAGCAGTGCAAGGGCGCGAACGTCGATCGGCGCTCGGACATCTTCGCCATCGGCATCATCCTGTTCGAGCTGACGACGGGCAAGCGGCTCTATCACGAGCGCTCGGACTTCGACACGCTCAAGAAGATCATCGAAGGGCCGGTGCCGTCGCCGCGCGATCTGCTGCCGTTCTATCCGGCGTTCCTCAACGCGATCGTCGTGCGCTGCTTGCAGAAGAATGCCGACGATCGCTATCAGACGGCGCGCGATCTTCACGCCGATCTCGATGCGTTCGGGCGCGACAATCAGCTGGTGACCGGCACCGTGCCGCTCTCGCAGTACATGGAGCGCATCTACGCCGACGAGCTGGCGACGCACAAGTCGGCCGACGCGGCGGCGATGGCGACGGCGGCGCAGGTGACGATGACGGGCTCGTCGTCGTCGTACCTCGGCGAGGCGTCGCGGCGCACGTCGTCTCCGAAGCCGACGCCGCTGGCGGCGGCACGCAAGCAGCACGTCATGCGGCTCGGGCTGCAGGCGGTGATGGCGGTCCTGCTCGTCGTGCTCGGCGGTGGCGTCGTCGTGTTCTGGCAGACGAAGCGCAACACCGATGTTCCACGTCCGACAGCGGTCGCGGCGGTGCCGGCGGCACAACCGGCGGCGGCAGCGACGGGCGCGGCGGTGGCTCCGAAGGCGACGGCGCCGACGGGGCTGCCGGTCGCGGCGGCAGTTCCCTCGGCGGCGGCGCCCGTTCCGGCGCTGAGCGCGCCGGCGCATCCGCGTCCGGCGGCGAAGCCGGGCGACGCGCACATCACGGTCGCATCGGAGCCGCGCTGCGAGCTCCTCGTCGACGGCGTGCCGTACGGCGCGACGCCGCTCATCGATCTCGCGGTGCCGGCGGGCAAGCACGTCATCGTGCTGCTCAACTCGGCGGCGAGCGTGCGCGAAACCAAGAAGGTGTCGCTGCGCGAGGGTGAGCTGTGGACGCGGTCGTTCGCGTTCGACAATGGCAAGGCGACCGAGACGACCGGTCTGTCGGCGAAGATGCTGGCCGGCCACCCCGAGCAGGCTCAGGCGGCGAAGCCGGAGACGCCGGTGGTCGCGGCCGTGGCTCCGCACGCGACCGCGCCGGTGGCGGCTGCGCCGCATCCGGTGGCGCCCACTCCGACGGCGAGCGCGACGGCTCCGTCGATGGCGCCCAAGCCGATTCAGGGCGCGGCCTCGGGCGCGCGACCGGCGGCGGTGGCCTCGATGGCGCCGCAGAAGCCGCGCAACGTCGCGGCGCGCACGCTCGACTCCCAGCAGCTCGCGCACGAGGAGCCGCAGCTGCCCGCCATCATCCGCAGCCAGCGTCGCGGAACCGGTGACGCGCGCTTCGCGGGCAAGGTGTGCGTCGGTAACGATGGTCGCGTCTACCAGGTCAACGTTCTGGCGAGCATCCCCGGCGCCGACGACGCCATCGTCAACACCATCAAGCAGTGGACCTACAAGCCGCAGCCCGTCTCGGTGTGCTTCGTCGCCAACATCGTCTTCGACGTCCAGTAGCCAAACCCAAGTTTCCGATCTAAGCTTTAGCTCCCTGTTTTCATTGCGGTGGAGCTGTGGCCAAGCAGAGCCTTCTACTCGTTGACGGAGACACGAAGAGCCTTCGCGTTCTCGAAGTCAGCCTGAAGAAGGCCGGTTTCAACGTCACTACTGCGGTCAACGGCGCCGACGCGCTCGCGAAGGTCGAGACGTCCGCGCCCGATCTGATCATCTCCGACACGAAGATGGCGGAGATGGACGGCTTCGAGCTCGTCGAGCGCTTGAAGCACAACGCCGACTGGGCGCCGATCCCGTTCATCTTCCTCACGTCGCAATCCGACGTCGAGGACAAGATCCGCGGCCTCGAGCTCGGCGTCGAGGACTACCTCACCAAGCCGATCTACATCAAAGAGATCGTCACGCGCGTGAAGATCCTGCTGCAGAAGAAGCAGCGGGTCGCGCTCGAAGATGGCAACAAGCGCGAGTCGCGCACCAAGTTCGCCGGACAGCTCTCGGACATGGCGGTCGTCGATCTGATTCAGACGATCGAGATCTCGCGCAAGTCGGGCGTCATTCATTTCACGCATCCCGACGGCAAACGCGGCGCGATCTACTTCCGCAACGGCAAGGTGATCGACGCGGAGCTGGGACGCCTCGGCGGCGAGGAGGCGGTGTATCGCCTGCTCGTGTGGAACGAGGGTGAGTTCGAGGTCGAGTTCAAGAACGTCCGGCGCAAGGACGTGATCGAGCTGTCGTCGCAGGGCCTGTTGATGGAGGGCATGCGGCGCGTCGACGAGTGGGGGCGCCTGTGCGAGCAGCTGCCGCCGCTCGAGACGGTGTTCGAGGTCGACTATCGCGAGCTCGCCGAGCGGCTGGCCGAGATTCCCGACGAGATCAACGGCATCCTGCGCCTGTTCGATGGGCGGCGGACGTTGATGCAGGTCGTGGACGATTGCGACTTCGCGGATCTCGAGGCGCTCAACGTCGTCTCGAAGCTGTACTTCGAAGGGCTGATCTACGACGCGTCGACGGGAAGCGCGCCGTCGGAAGCGGAAACGAGCGATCAGCCGGACCTCGAAGGGTGGCTGCAAGAGCCGCAGATGCCGAGCGATGCGGGCGCGGCGAGCTCGCCGGCGGTCGCGAGCGAGCCGGCGACGGCGAGCCCGACGCCGGCCGCGGCGCCGGTGGTGAGCGAAGAGCCGGCACCGACGGCGGTCGCGTCGATCGCGCCGGAGCCGACCGCGCCCGAAGACGAAGAGAAGCGCGACGCGCCCGACGGTTGGGGCGGCACGTTCGACGAGCCGGCGCCGGCGGCAGCCGACCCGCTGCTCGCGGAGGCGGCGCGCCTCGAGGATGCGCTCGCGGGCGACATGGCGGAAGTGCCGAGCACGCCGCCCAAGCCCGTCGAGAAGGCGCCGGTCGTCGTCGAGAAGACGCAGAGCGCCGAGGGTGTGGTGCTGCCATTCCCGACGGCGCAGGAGCCGCAGCGCATCGCGCGCGTCACGTTGCGCAAGCTGCCGCGTGTGCCGGTGGTGCCGCATTCGCCGAACGACACGCTGCAGCCGGTGGCCGGCGAGACGGCGACAGCGACGGCGCCCGAGCCCGAGGTCGACGACGCGCCGCCGGTGGTGTTGTCGCCGGATCTGGCGGCGGAGCGCCCGGCGCAGGACAACTCGGAGGGCGAGTTCGACGATCCGTCGGCGACGCCGCTGCCGTCGCCGATGCCGCCGCCGTTCGACGGACATCCGGCGATGATCACGGCCGAGGGCGCGCCGCTCGAGGTACGCGCGCCGTCGACGCCGGCGACCGTCGAGGATGACGATTACGACGACGAGGTGCCGTCGCGGCGCGGGATGGTGCTCGGCGGCGGCGTGATCGCGCTGGCGGCGGTGGCGGGCGTGGTCTTCTTCCTCAACGCGGGGAGCAAGCCGACGGTCGTGACGCAGACGCCGCCGACGGTGGAAAAGAAGGATCCGCCGCCGACGGTGGCCGTGGCGCCGTCGGGCGTGGCGGTGGCGCCGTCGGGTGTGGCGCCGTCGGGCGTCGCGGTGGCGCCGTCGGGCGCGACACCGTCTGGCGCCGAGGCGACCCCGTCGGGCGCATCGCCGTCGGGAGTCGCGGTGGCGCCGTCGGGCGCGACGCCGTCGGGCGCCGAGGCAACGCCGTCGGGCGCGAAGGCGGCGGGCGACTACGAGGCGCTCCTCGCCGAGGGCAAGAAGCTCTACGAGAAGGGCCAGGCCAAGAAGGCGATGGTGCCGCTCGAGAAGGCGATCGCCATCAAGGCCGACGGAGACGACGCGCTCGTCGTGCTCGCCAACTGCCACCTCGATCGCGGCAACCTCGACAAGGCGCTCGCCGCCGCGCAGCTCGCGGCCGCGGCCAATCCGCAGAACGCCGACGCCTACGTCGTCATCGGTGCCGTCGAGCAGCAGAAGGGGCACAACCCCGAAGCGCGCACCGCGTACGAGAAGTATCTGAAGCTCGCCCCGAAGGGCCAGT
Source organism: Polyangia bacterium (assembly GCA_035607415.1). Lineage (GTDB taxonomy): Bacteria > Myxococcota_A > Polyangia > Palsa-1104 > Palsa-1104 > JAQBQH01. Next base: position 2,979 of record DATNAQ010000099.1, on the reverse strand, counting down.
TCGCCGGCGACGTGCGCTCGATCCTGGCCTCGCTGCACTAGTGCTCGTCCTCGGCCTCGAGTCGTCGTGCGACGAGACGGCAGCGGCGCTCGTCGAGGACGGCGTGCGCGTGCGCGGCGATGCGGTCGCCTCGCAGGTGGCGGTGCACGCGGAGTGGGGCGGCGTGGTGCCCGAGATCGCGTCGCGCCATCACGTCATGAACCTGGTGCCGGTGATGGAGACGGCGCTGGCGCGCGCCGGTGCGCGGCTCGACGACGTCGACGGGATCGCGGTGACGCGCGGGCCGGGGCTCGTCGGTGCGCTGCTCGTCGGCGTGCAGGCGGCGAAGGCGATCGCGTGGGCGCGCGGCCTGCCGCTCGTCGGCGTCAATCACCTCGAAGGGCACCTGTCGGCGGTGTGGCTCGACGGCGCGCGCGGTCCCGGCTTTCCGCACCTGGCGTTGCTGGTGTCGGGCGGCCATTCGGAGCTGGTGATCGCGCGCGATCACGGCGTCTACGAGCTGCTCGGCGCCACGCGCGACGACGCCGCCGGCGAGGCGTTCGACAAGGTGGGCAAGATGCTCGGGCTCGGCTACCCGGCCGGGCCGACCATCGATAAACTGGCGCAAACGGGCGATCCGAAGGCGTTTACGCTGCCGCGGCCGATGCGCGGGCGCGGGCTCGACTTCAGCTTCTCGGGCATGAAGACGGCCGTGCTGACGATCGTGCAGCGGCAGGGCGTGCCGGCAGGGCAGGCGCTGGCGGATCTGTGCGCGAGCTTTCAGGCCTCGGTGGTCGAGCAGCTCGTGCGCAAGACGCGCGCCGCGCTCGAGCTGCACGGAATGAAGCAGCTGCAGGTCGCCGGCGGTGTCGCCGCCAATCGCGGGCTGCGCGAGGCCGTCGCCGCGCTGTGCGCCGAGCGCGGCGTCGAGCTGTTCGTGCCGTCGCCGGCGCGCTGCACCGACAACGCCGCGATGATCGCGGCCGCCGGGTACTGGCGCCTGCTGCGCGGCGAGCGCGCCGATCTGTCGCTCAACGCCACCGCCTCGCTGCCCCTGTCGACATGAGCGACGCGCACGCGCTGATCGCGAAGTACGGGCTGCGCGCCAAGAAGAGCTGGGGGCAGAACTTCCTCGTCGACGCGCGGGCCTATCGCGAGATCGTGCACGCGTGCGCGATCGGCGAGGGCGATTGGGTCGCCGAGATCGGCGCCGGTCTGGGCACGCTGACCGCGCGCCTGGCGGCGACGGGCGCGCACGTGGTGGCGATCGAGCGCGAGCGCGACATGCTCGAGGTCCTGCGCAGCGAGCTCGGCGGCGACGCGCGCATCGAGGTCGTCGAGGCCAACGCGCTCACCTACGACTACGCGGCGCTGGCGGCGCGCGCCGGACGCCCGCCGGTGATCGTCGGCAATCTGCCGTATCAGATCGCGTCGCCGATCTTGTTTCGCCTGCTCGAGACGCCGGCGCCGCTGGCGCGCATCGTGGTCATGCTGCAAAAGGAGATGGCGGATCGCATCGTCGCGCCGCCGGGCGAAAAGGCGTACGGCGCGCTGTCGGTGATGGTGCGGCTGTGGGGCGAGCCCAAGCTCGTCTGCCGCGTGCGCGCCGGCGGCTTCGTGCCGGCGCCGCGCGTCGACTCGGCGGTCTTGCGCATCGCGCCGCGCGCGACGCCGCTCGACGTCGATCGCGACCGCTTCTCGCGCGTCGTGCACGCCGCCTTCGGGCAGCGTCGTAAAACGCTGCGAAATGCCCTTTCCGCCGCGTTTGACGCGGGCATCGTCGATGGCGCGCTGGCCGCGGCGACGATCGACGGGCAGCGGCGCGGCGAAACCTTGAGCGTCGACGAGTTCGCCACCCTGACGAAGGCCATCCATGCCTGAGCTGCCCGAAGTCGAGATGGTCGTGCGCTCGCTCCGGCCGCGGCTCGTCGGCGCGCGCATCTCCGCGGTCGAGACGAGCGGGCTGCCGCTGCGCCGGCCGATCGATCGCAAGACGCTTCTGCGCGCGTGCGTCGGCGCGCGCGTCGAGGCGGTGCGGCGCATCGGAAAATATTGGCTCATCGATCTGTCGTCGGCGCACGTGCTCCTCGGCCACCTCGGCATGACCGGCCGCCTGCTCTTCGCCGACGCCGGCGAGCCGCGCGCGCCGCACACGCACGCCGTCTTCGGCCTCGGCGGCGGGCGCGAGCTGCGCTATGTCGATCCACGCCGCTTCGGCGTCCTGCGCGCGTACGCCGCCGCCGAGGCGCCGGCGTCGCCGGAGCTGGCCGTGCTCGGCGTCGATCCGCTCGACGCCGCCTTCACCGTCGACTATCTCGCCGCCGCGATGCGCGCGTCGAAGCGCGACTTGAAGGCGTTCCTCATGGACCAGTCGCGTGTCGCCGGGCTCGGCAACATCTACGTCTGCGAGGCGCTCTTCCGCGCCGGCCTGTCGCCGAAGAAGCGCACCGATCGCGCCGCGAAGAAGGCGCCGGCGCTGCACGCGGCCATCGTCGCCGCGCTCGCCGACGGCATCAAAAACCGCGGCACCAGCTTCAGCGACTACGTCGACGCCGACGGGCAAGCGGGCGGCAACCAGCACGCGCTCGCCGTCTATGGCCGCGAAAAGGCGGCGTGCAAGCGCTGCGGCGCCGCGGTGCGTCGCATCGTACAGGCCGGCCGTTCCACGTTTTTCTGCCCGCGCTGTCAAAAGTAGAGATCGAAATCGGGGGTCGGTGCGTAGATTGAATCGTGCCGTCGCTTCAGTTACGATCGACTGCCGCTAGGTTGTGGCGACGGCCGCCGCGAGGGGAGTTGGTGCGGGACGACTCAGACGAGTCGCTGATGTTGCGGTATCGCGACGGTGACGTTCGCGCTTTCGAGCTGCTCGTCACGCGCCATCGTAAGCCCTTGTTCAATTTCATCCTGCGCTTCGTGCGCGACACGGCGGCAGCGGAGGATGTCACGCAAGAGACGTTTCTCAGGCTCGTCAAAGGCGCCGACGCGTACGAGCGGCAGGCG
>DATNAQ010000086.1:0-12611 GCA_035607415.1 Polyangia bacterium | reverse complement strand
AGACCGAGCGGGAGAGGAGGATGCGGCGAACCGAACGGCAACGTGAGCAGTCGAGCATGGCAGCCGGGGAAGCGGCGCTGCGCGAGCACGTCTACGGGTCGCCGACGAAGGAGCCGTGCGCGCTCTGCGATGGTGGCAAGCGGCGCCCTTGCAAGGAGGCGAAGAGGATCACCGGGAGCGACGACGAGGTCTGAACATACTAATGACATACGGGCCGTCACGCGCGGCTCGTCGGATCGCCGGTCCTGAAATGAAAAAGGCCTTCGTTTAGAAGGCCTTGCTGCTGGGAGGTGCCGCCCGGATTTGAACCGGGGAATGACGGATTTGCAGTCCGTTGCCTTACCAGCTTGGCGACGGCACCGATGATTCGATGTTGATAATCCGTCCCGCGCAAAAGATCAACAGACGACGTAGCGCACGCGCGGGTCGAGCTCGAACGGGCGCCGCCGGAAGTGATCGACGGTGACCGCTGCCTCTCGCACGGGCGGCTTGCCCTCGTCGCCTGCTCGCTCTTCGCGTCTTCGGGCGCCGGCGGGTCGCACTCGAGCTGGAAGTTGCAGGCGCAGCGTTGGTACGCCCCGATCTGCAGGATCGCGCCCGTCGGCGCGACGTGCCGGCGCAAGCGCGCGGCGACGGGATCGCCCGCCGGCTCGACGTACATCGCCGGCGCGTCGGCGTTCCATGGCACCAGCGGCAGCGGGCGATCCGCGATGACATAGGCGGCGAGACACACGCGGCTACTCGTCGCCGATGCCGTGGCGCCGGCGCGCGTCGAGGCACTCGCGGCCCCCGGGCTCGACGACGCGGCAGGGCGCCGGGCGCTCGGCGTACATGCGGCACGAGAAGTGGCCCTGGCGCGCGTGCAGCGCGGCGCAGCGGCCGTGCACCATCCTCAGGAACTTGCGATCGCGCCGCTCGACGACGTAGCGCCCGGCGGTGCGCGCGCTCATGCCGCGCAGGTCGGCGGCGACGACGGCGACGTACTCCTCGGGCCCGAAGCAGCAGGCGCCGCAGGCGAGGCAGTCGTACGTCACGACGAGGCCGCGCTGCGCGCTACCGGCGCGCTTTGTAGGCGCTGCCGTCCGACGGCACCGACGGCGGTGCACCGACGAGCGGCGAGCGCGCGTCCGACTTCTGCGGCGCGATCGGCTCCGGGTGCAGGTAGCCGAGACGGTGCAGATCGTTGATGCGCTGCCGGAGCGCGTTCACGAAGTTTCCCGTCGAGCGCTTGATGCCGCGGTTGACCGCGCTCTTGGGCGCGACCATGTCGGGCTCGGCGACGAGCTCGTAGGTGATCGCCGTCTTGCCCGGCGAGAACGGCTCGATGTAGAGCGAGCCCCAGTATTGGCGCAGGTCGCCGCTCACGCGATCGAACCGCACGCGGTAGATGTCGCCGGGCAGCTTCTCCGACGTGTAGCGCGCGACCACCGTCGAGGCGCCGGCGGGCCAGCGCAGCTCGGCGTGCAGCTCGACGAGCGCCGAGTCGCGCGTCGCTTCGCGCACCGTCGAGCCGGTCACGCGCGGCATGAAGTCGCGGTACTTGGCGTAGTCGGTGGCGACGCGGAAGACCTCTTCGGGCGTGGCGTCGATGACGCCGATGGCCTTGCCGCGCTCGATGCCGTTCTTGAACGGATCGTTGAACGTCAGCACTTCGTAGCGCGCGATCTCGCCGAGACGTGCGCTGTCGAGGGTCGGTCGCGCTGCGGCGGGGGATGCCAGCGCGACGCCAAGAATCAAAGTGGCGCTGGCAAGAAGGGACCGGGCGACCATGCTAAGCTAAAAAGTATCAGCCTCGTATCGGTGCGTCAACGACACTTCGGTAATGTCTTCGCGCTTTTCTCACGATTGAGAAGCGGCGGATTTGTCTCGGAAAATGTCGGACACTGGTACGGCGTGCCGATGCTCGTGACCGACGCGCGTTACCTTCTTGCGCGCGCCGACCGTCCGCGGCGCGGGATCGGCGGTTGGATCGCGGCGTGGGTGGCGGGCGAGGCGGTGCCGCTGGCGGCGCTCGCGCCGCTCCTGCCGAGCAGCGACGAGCTGGAGGCGCTGATCGCGCTCGGGCTCGCCGAGGACGACCGCGCGACGCTGCGGCCGCGCGTGCGCGTGCTGCCGTGGCACGACGTGATGATCGCGAGCCCGCCGGCGGACGCGTTCGACGTCTCCGCGCTCAACGTGGCGGCGTCGCTGCCGCCGGCCGAGACGTGTTGGGACGTCGGTTGCGGCGCGGGGCTCGTCGGCATCGTCGCGGCGCGGGCAGGCGCGCGCGTCTTCGCCAGCGATCTCGATGCCGAGCTGGTGGAGTGGGTGCGGCTCAATGCCGCGCTCAACGGCGTCGAGCTCGAGTGCGCGGCCGGCGATCTGTTCGCGGCGGCACCCGATCGCGTGTGCGACGTGGTGGCGTTCAATGCCCCGCTGCTGCGCGCGCCGCTGGCCGATGCCGGCGACGGGCCGCGCTACGCGTCGACGCCCGAGGGCGAGCGGCTGGCGCTGCGTTTTCTCGACGGCGCGCGCGCGCTGGAGCGGATCCTCCTGCACGCGCAGCTGACGCCGGCGGTCGCCGCGGCGCTCGATGCGTGGGCGGCGCGGGCCGCGGTCACGACCGTGGTGTTCGCGCACGCGCCCGACGGCACGCCGCACGCGCTCAGCGAGATCCGCGTGGGCGCCGCGCCCGGGCTGCGCCGCGTGCAGGTGCCGCTGTCGGCGGCGTGCCCGCACCTCGGGCGCGAGATCTTCGACGCCCTCGCGCCGGCGGATGCGCGCGCGATCGCCGACGACGCCACGCCGCTGCCGGCGCCGTGGCTCGAGCTGCGCACCTCCGAGCGCTTCGACGGCGGCCGGCGCGCGCTCGGCACCACCTTCGGCGGCGTCGCCGTCGATGCCGAGGACGTGGCGCTGCTCGATCGCCTGCGCGGCGAGCCGCTCCGAGCGCTCGGCCTGACGTCGCCCGCGCGGGAGCGATTGTGTGTCATGGTAGATCGCGGTCAGGTGATCCTTCGCTGAGGAGCCGATGAACGAGCGCGTGTCGAACGGCGAGGTCTATCGCGACGACTACTACGTCGTGCGCGTCGAGCCGGGCCTGTTGCGCCTCGAGCGGACGGCGGCGCCGTATCCGACGATGGCGGCGATGCACGAGAGCAACCTCGGCCTGGCCGCCGCGCTGCGCGGCTCGGGTCTGCGCCGCGTGCTCCTCGATCTGCGCAAGGGGCCGCCCGGGCGCAACGACGCGACCTTCGAGTCGGAGTTGGCGCCGTGGCGGATTCAGCTGTCGAAGGAGTGCGAGCGGGTCGCGGTGCTGGTGCGCTCCATCGCCGGCAAGCTGCAGGCGCAGCGTTTGTCGCGCGACGAGAACCGCGGCGGCGTGGCCAACGTGTTCATGAGCGAGGCCGAAGCGCTCGCCTATCTCGCCAAGCCCTAGATCGAGCCTTCGGGCGGCTTGGGCGTGCTCACCGCCGGCTTGTACGTTCCCTTCGACTTCAGGAGCGGGTGCGCCGGCGCCGAGCCGAGGTGCAGGAACATCTGCGCCATGTCGTACTCGAAGAACGCCATCATGTCGGTGTCGACGACTTCCTTCCACAGTTTCTTGGCGGTGTCGTTGTCGCCGCCTTCGACCGCGCGCATGGCGCGGTAGTACGAAGACTCGGCGCGCTTGGCCGGCGTGTCGACGTGGCCGAGCAGCTGCTGATCGGTCTCGCGGCCGGTCGCCCAGCGCGCGAGATCGTCGTACCACTTGCCGCCGTCGGTCGATTGCAGGAACGACGAGGCGAGCGGATCGACCGGCTGCTTGGCGCGACGCGCGAGATCGACGATCCACAACGAGCAGTACACCTTCAGATACTCGGTGACCTCGTTGCGCCCGAGCGCGCGGTGGTAGGCGTCGAGCGCCTCGTCGAGCTCGCCGCGCGGCACGAGGAAGGCGATGACGTCGGCGTAGGTGCCGGCGCGATCGGGCGCGGCGTCGATGGCGGCCTCGAAGTTGGCGAGCGACTGATCGCGGTCGCCGAGCTGGTACCAGAGCTTGGCGCGCTCGATGCCGGACTCGGCCTTGCCGTCGGTGGTGAGGCTCGCCTGGCCGAGCGTGTCCCAATCGGCGATGGCGGACTTGCGCGCGGTCTCGGCGGCGCCGGCGTCACCGGCGGCCTCGTAGGCGTTGCCGAGATCGCCGCGCAGCTTGGCGCGCCAGTAGACCTCCATCGCCTTCTCCGGCTTGGGCAGGGCGATGCCCTTCTCGAAGAGCGCGACCGCGTCCTTGGCCTCGCCCTTCTTGAGCTTGATCTGGCCCATCTGCTCGAGCGCCGTCGCCGACGGCTCGATCGACAGCGAGCGCTCGAGGTACTCCATCGCCTTGCCCATGCGGCCGGCGTTGTAGTAGCCGCGGCCGACCTCGAAGAGCGCGTCGGCCATCGACGGATGGATCGTCTCGCCGGGGAACTGCTTGGCGGCGGCGGCGTGGAAGGCTTCGACGCGCTTGAGCTGCGGCTCGATCTGCGAGACGTCGAGGTTCTCGTTCGACGTGACGAGGAAGAGGCGCTGCTGCCACAGGCGCGCCAGCTGCTGCCAGATCTCCTTCGACGACGGCTGCAGGAGGCGCGCCGCCTCGAACTCGCGCATGGCGACGACGAGCTGATCGCGCGCGTAGGCGATCTGGCCGGCGCACAGGTGCGGCTCGGGCGCCTGCGGGAAGCGCGCGGTGGCGTCGACGCACACGCGCTCGGCGACATCGGCGTCGTCGTGGCCCTGGGCGAGCAGGCCGGCCACGTTGATGGCGTCGGAGGGCGTCGCCTGCTTGCCGGCCCAGCGCTCGATGAGCTTCTTGATCTGCTCGTCGCCCGGCTGCGGCGTCTTGATGGCGGCGAGCTTGACCACCGCCTCGTCGGGCTTGGAGACGCGCAGGTAGAGGCGCGCCAGATCGTAGGCCGTCGACGGGCGCGGGCCCGCTTGCAACAGCGCGCGCAGGTCGTTGCCGCGCAGGCGGCGGCGGCCGAGGCCGAGCGGATCGTTGGCGATGCCGGCGTCGTGGCGCTCGAAGTAGAGGCGGGTCAGCTCGTCGACGACGAAGGGCGAGGTCCACAGCCGCGCCACGGTCTCGAGATCGTCGATGACGCGGCCGCGTCCGTCGAGGGTGGCGCCGGCTTCGCTCTCGGTGGCGCCGCCGGCGCGCAGCCAGTTGGTGATCTCGTCGTAGCGCGCGCGCACGCCGGCGTCGCCGGGCGCGAGCGACATCTCGACCATGAGCGCGACGAGGACCTCTTCGTGCGCGCCGCGCTTGCGGAACGCCTGCTCGATGCGCACGGCGCCGTCGCGCAGGGCCTCGTCCTTGGGCTTGCCGGCGAGCTCTTCGGGATCCCACATCGTCGCGGCCTGCTTGAGCTGGTCGTAGGCCTCTTCGAGGTGGCCGCGATCGACGTACTCCTTGAGCTGCTTGAGGAGCCAGGCTTCGAGGGCGGCGCGGCGCGGCGCGCGCTCCGGCGCATGCAACAGGAGCGCGTCGTACTCGGCGCGGGCGGCGTTGTAATCGTCCTCGTTGGCGATGGGCGTGACCGGGCCGGCGGGCGCAATCGCCGTCGGAGAGGTGGGCGTGGACGCGCGCGGCGAGTGGTGCGCGCACGCGGTGAGCGCGAGCGGCGCGGCGACGAGCGCGAGCGGCACGACGAGACGGCGAAGCGACATTCGGCGAGAATAGCGCGGGTATGATACTGAGTCGAGCGACGTACAACGAATGAGCGCCGACATGAAACCAATCGTCGTGCAAAAGTATGGCGGCTCGAGCGTCGCCGATCCGGCCCGCCTGGGGCGCGTGGCCGATCGCGTGGCGGCGACGGTGGCGCTGGGCAAGCACGTGGTGGTGGTCGTCTCGGCGATGGGCAAGACGACGGACGAGCTGTTGGCGCTGGCGCGCACGGTGACGCCGACGCCGCCGCGGCGCGAGCTCGACATGCTCTTGTCCTGCGGCGAGCGCATCTCGATGGCGCTCCTGGCCATGGCGCTCGAGGCGCGCGGGCTGTCGGCGATCTCGTTCACCGGATCGCAGTCGGGGATTCTGACCAATGATCGCCACTCGGGCGCGCGCATCATCGAGGTGCGGCCGGTGCGCATCGAGGACGAGCTGTCGCGCGACAAGGTGGTGATCGTCGCCGGCTTCCAGGGGATGTCGTACAAGCGGGAGATCACGACGCTGGGTCGCGGCGGATCGGACACGACGGCGGTGGCGCTGGCGGCGGCGCTGACGGCGGAGTACTGCGAGATCTGCAGCGACGTCGACGGCGTCTACTCCGCGGATCCGCGCGTGGTGCCCGAGGCCAAGCGGCTCGAGGCGGTGTCGTACGACGAGATGCAGGAGCTCGCCGAGCAGGGCGCCAAGGTGCTCAACGCGCAGGCCGTGGAGTGGGCGAAGAAGGAGAAGATCGTCATCTACGCGCGGGCGACGGCGAGCCCGGCCGGTGGCGACGGCAAGGAGACGCGGGTCGCGCCCGACGTCATGGCCGGCAAGAGCGAGCGGCGCGGCCCGGTGGCGGTGACGGGCACGAAGAACGTGACGATCGTGACGGGCGACGTGCTCGCCATCGTCGAGGAAGAGCGGATCGCGCTGCGCGGCGCCGGGCCGGCGGGCGTGCGCTTGGTGCGCGACGACGTGCCCGATTGGCCGCGCGTGGAGAAGCGGCTGCGCGCGGCGGGGGCGGCGATCGACGAGGCGGGCGACGTCACCGTCGTCGGCACCGGCGTGGGCAGCGACGCGGCGACGGTGCGGCGCGCGCTGGCGGCGGCGGGCGCGGTGAAGTCGTGGGACGCCTCGCCGCTCAGGCTGTCGTTGACGGTGGCGCCGGAGCGGGTCGACGAGGTGACCCGCGCGCTGCACGCGGCGCTGATCACGTCGTAGCGCCGTCGCGCGCGGCTATTTCGCCGGCGTCGGCGTCGGCTCGGCGACGGCGATGTGGCGATCGCCGGTGCGGCGCAAGAGGGCCGCGAAGCGCCGCGGCAGCAGGCGACGGCCGGCGGAGTCGACGTCGTCGTCGCTGACGAGGCGATAGCCGTGATCGTCGAGCCAGCCGCCGAGCGCGCGCGGATCCCAGCCGAAGCGCCACGGCTCGCCCCACGCACGCACCGTCGCGGTGACCAGGCGCGTGGCCAGCCGCGGCCGCTCGATCTGGCGCCGCTCGACGTAGCTGAAGCAGAGCTGCGAGCCGGGCGCCGACCACGCGCGCACGGCGGCGACGGTGTCGGCGATGGCCGGCTCGGTCAGGTACATGGTCACGCCTTCCCAGATCGTCAGCGTCGGGCGCGCCGCGTCGTGGCCGAGCGAGGCGAGCCGCGCGGCGAGCGTGGCCATGGCGTCGCGCTCGAAGTTCCACGGCACGAAGGTCACGCGCAGATCGCCGAACAGCGTGCGCTTGAGCCCTTGCGTGGCGGGATGGTCGACTTCGAAGACGCGGGCGCCGTCGAGCACGTCGGCGAGCCGGGCGGCGCGGGCGTCGAAGCCGGCACCGAGGAGCACGATCTGCCCGTCGCGATGGAGCGCGGCAAAGCCGCGCACGCAGTCATCGATGAGGCGCGTGCGCACCTGCATGTACGCGATCATCGGCAGCATCGGCGCCGCCGCGACGCGCAAGATCGGGCGCAGCGACGGCACGCGCCGCGACAGTGACACCAGGCCGGAGACGCCGGCGCCGGCGACGCGGGCGCCGTAGGGATCGTCCATGAGCTGGGCGTCGTCGGGAAGGAGCGCGCCGAGCGCGCGGGACGCGGCCACGAACTTGGCCGTCTTGCTGGGTTTACCGTCGATCACGGCGCCATGATACGATGAAGTGTGCGTACCGCGTTGTGCCTGTGTGGCGGCGGGATCGTCGGGGGCATGTACGAGATCGGCGCGCTCGCCGCCGTCGACGACTTTTTGTCCGGCGGGGTCAACAACTTCGACATCTACGTCGGCACCTCGGCCGGCTCCTACCTGGCGACGGTGCTGGCCTCGGGCATCCGCGCCCGCCGGCTGTTTCGCGCCGCGCTCGACGACGATCCGAATTTCTTCCCGGTGCGGCGCACCGACATCTATCGCTTCGACGTCCGCCAGGGCCTCGGCATCCTGCGCGACGTCGGCGGCGTCCTCCTGTCGGGCGCGGCGCGCGCGGCGCGGCGCAACCTCGATCTCGGCGAGCTGGTGACCGACTTCGTCGATGCGCTGCCGGCGGGCATCTTCTCCTTGCGCCACTACGAGCGCTTCCTCGAGCGCTTCTTGCGCCATCACGCGCTGCCGACGCGCTTCGCCGAGGTGCCGCGCGAGCTGTACATCACCGCCAACGATCTCGACTCGGGGCACCGCGCCATCTTCGGGCAGGGCGCGCTCGTCGACATTCCCATCGCCAAGGCGATCTGCGCCTCCTCGGCGATCCCGCTGTTCTTCGAGCCGGTGCGCTGGCAGGGGCGCGACTACATCGACGGCGCCGTCGGCAAGGTGGCGCACGCGGACATCGCGCTGGCGCGGCACGCCGATCTGATCGTGGTGGTCAATCCGCAGGTGCCGGTGAACAACGATCCCGATCGCGAGAGCATGCCCACGCCGCTCGTCGGTGCGCACCACCTGCGCGACAAAGGGATGATGGCGGTGTGGGCGCAGGCGGGCAAGATGTCGACGCGCACCAAGCTCTTGTCGGGCATCCGGCGCTACCAGGCGTCGCATCCGCGCGCCGAGATCCTGCTCGTCGAGCCGCGGCCCGACGAGTCGGACATCTTCTTGTCGAACCCGATGGCGTTCTCGTCGCGGCGGCGGATCTTGCGTTACGGCTACGAGTCGGCGGCGCGGCAGCTCACGGCCGATCGCGCGCGCTGGGAGGCGGCGTTCGCGCGGCTCGACGTGCGCGTCGATCCGCGGCGCTTGCAGGCGCCCTGGGAGCTCACGGCGTGAGCAGCCCCGCCTGGGGGCGGCAGGCGAAGGGGCCGTTGGTGATCGCGCATCGCGGGGCGTCGGCCGACGCCGTCGAGAACACGATCGCGGCGTTCCGGCTGGCGCGCGAGCAGGGCGCCGACGGCGTCGAGCTCGACGTCATGCGCTGCGCGACCGGCGAGGTCGTGGTGTTTCACGACGACGACCTCGGGCGCCTCGGCGGCTACCCCGGCGACGTGCGCGCGCTGTCGTTCGCCGAGCTGCGCGCGGTCGAGCTGCACGGCGGCACCGGCGGTGGCGAGCGCATCCCGACGCTCGACGAGGTGCTCGAGGAGCTCGGCACGATGCTGGTCAACGTCGAGCTGAAGTCGGCGCCGACGTGGTGGGCGCGCGCCCTCGACGACGGGCTGGCGTCGGCGGTGGCGGCGATCCTACGGCGTCATCACGCGCGCGACCAGGCGCTGGTGTCGTCGTTCGATCCGCTGCTGCTCGCGCGTTTCCGCCTGCGCGCGCCGGACATCGCGACGGGGCTGCTGTTCGCGCACGACCAGGCGCGCCCGTGGCGCGAGGCGTGGACGGCGCCGCTGTTGCGCCCGACGGCGGTGCATCCCGAAGCCGTGCTCGTCGACGCACGCGCCGTCGCCGCGTGGCACGCGCGCGGGCTTTCGGTGAACGTCTGGACCGTCGATGATGCGAGCGAGCTGCGGCTGCTCGCGACGCTCGGCGTCGACGGTCTCATCACGAACCGGCCAAAATTTGCGCGCTCCGTGTTACAGTTCTGACGATGTCCGAGCGCGACGATCGCCGCGGCTTCACCGACGAGACCAACGCCACGCCGCTGCTCCGCATCACCGGTGACGTGCAGGGGCCCAAGCGGCCGTGCCTGGTGGTGATCGCCGGCGCGCACCTCGGCGAGATCTTCCCGGTCGAAGGCGAGATCATCATCGGCCGCGACCTCGACGCCAACCTGCGGCTCGCCGAGGACGAAGGCGTCTCGCGCCGCCACGCGCGCGTCACCCCCGTCGCCGACGGCGCGCTGCTCGCCGATCTCGGGTCGCAGAACGGCACCTTCGTCGACGGCGATCGCGTGCAGGAGCGGGTCCTCAAAGAGGGCATGAAGATCCGCATCGGCCAGACCACGGTGCTAAAGTTCGCCCGCTACGACGCCGTCGAGGAGGCGGCGCAGCGGCAGCTCCTCGAGTCGGCGCTGCGCGACGGCCTGACGCGCGCGTTCAACCGCCGCTACTTCATCGATCGCCTCGCCGCCGAGGTGCGCTTCGCCGAGCGCCACGCGCAGCCGCTGGCGCTGATCATACTCGACATCGATCATTTCAAGACGCTCAACGACGCGCACGGCCACCTCATCGGCGACGACGTCTTGCGCGCCGTCGTCGGCGTGCTCGCCGATACGCTGCGCGCCGAGGACGTGCTCGCCCGCTACGGCGGCGAGGAGTTCGCGGTGCTGGTGCGCGGCGTCAAGCGGGACAACGCGCTCGTCCTCGGCGAGCGGCTGCGCAAAGAGGTGGCGGAGATGGGCCTGACCAAGGAGGGCGGCGAGAAGCTCGCCGTCACCGTCTCGGTCGGCATCAGCATGTTCCCGCTCGAGAACCCTGCCGACGTGCCGTCGGAGCAGATGGGCAAGCGGCTCATCGAGCTCGCCGACGCGGCTCTCTATCGTGCCAAAAACGGCGGACGCAACCGCGTCGAAGGCTAGCGGCGGCCGCTTTCCGCGCGCGCGCCGCGCCGTCGCGTGGCTGACCTGCGGCGACCGCTGGGTCGGCGTCGCCATGGCGCTCCTCGTCGTCTACTACGTCGCCACGCGCGGCGTGTTCCAGGGCAAGGCCTCGGGCGACGGCTTCTTCGGCTTCCACTACCTGCGCGCCATCGTCTTCTTCCACACGCTCGACATGCGCTCGACGCTGCCCGGCTACGTGCAGTTCTTCGGGCTCTCGGGCCCCGGCCACCACATGCCGAACCGCTGTCCGTTCGGCCCGGTGTTCTTGCAGATGCCGCTGTACCTCGTCGCCTGCGCGATCCATTGGCTGTGCGGCCTTATGCACAAGCCGTGGGCGGCGGGCCTCGGCGAGTCGTCGTTCGAGGCGTGGATGGCGGCGCTGTCGACGCTGGCCGGCGTGCTCGTCGGCTGGCGCTACACCTACGTGCTCGTCGAGCGGCACGCTGGGCGCATCGCGGCGCGCGTCGGCTCGATCGCGGCGGTGTGGGCCACGCCGATCGCCTGGTACGCGGTGACGCAGCCGATGTACCAGCACGGGCTCGCCTTCTGCTTCGTGGCGATCCTCGTCGAGTATTGGGATCGCACGCGCGCACCAGATCAAAGCGCCCCCTCGTGGCGGCGCATGCTCGTGCTCGGCCTCATCGGCGGCGCGGGCATGATGATGCGCGAGCAGGAGGCGCTGTGGCTGCTCCTGCCCGGCGTCGAGGCGCTGTGGCACGTCATCGTCGGGCCCGAGCGGCGGCGCTGGCTCGCCGGCGGCATCGTGCTCACCATCGCGGCGCTGGTCGCGTTCCTGCCGCAGATGCTGGTGTGGTGGTACTACACCGGCTCGCCGCTGCATCCGCCGCAGGTCGAGCCGTTGCGCCCGACGACGCCGTTCATCCTCGTGTCGCTGTTCTCGACGCGCGGCGGGATCTTCCCGTGGACGCCGGTGGCCTACGCCGCGGTCGTCGGGCTCTGCCTGGTCGCGCGCGTGCCCAAAGCGACGCGCACGAGCGTGCTCGCGCAGTGCGCCATCTTCGCGCTCGAGATCTACGTCGTGTCGTCGGCGTGGGTGGTGACCGGCGGCTATGGCTTCGGCGCGCGCCGGCTCTCCGACGGCGCGGTGCTGCTCGCGCTCGGGCTCGGCATTCTCTGGGCGCGCGTCGCCGAGCGCGTGGTCGCGCGGCGCCTGTTGGCCGCGTTCGTCGGCTTCTGCCTGGTCACCAACGTCGTCACCATGGAGCTGTTGCGCGCGCGCAAGATCCCCTCGTCGGGCGCCTACGCGCGCTCGGCCGAGCGCTTCTTCGACGACTTCGGGCTGCACCGCCTCGGGCACGTCTTCGGCGTGATCGGCTATCCGTTCGTGCAGCCGGCCGGCTGGATCTTCGCGCTCGTGCACCATGTGCCGGCCTCGACGTTCGAGGACGTCGTCGGCAACTGGTTCCTCGATCGCGACGGCCAGTGGTTCCAGGTGCAGTCCAAGGGCACGCCGCTCGACGAGAGCGCGCGCGGCTACGTCATCCGCGGCCTCGAGCTCGGCGCGCCGAAGACGCCGGCGCGCGTCACCGGGCCGATCCGCATGCTCTTGCCGATGTTCGCCAGGGAGCCGATCGTCGTCTTCCTCTTCGGCAAC
This sequence comes from Polyangia bacterium, assembly GCA_035607415.1. Lineage (GTDB taxonomy): Bacteria > Myxococcota_A > Polyangia > Palsa-1104 > Palsa-1104 > JAQBQH01. The sequence continues at coordinate 386 of DATNAQ010000086.1, read as the reverse complement.
ATCCCGCTCGTGTCGAGCTACCAGGCCAGCTGGAACGGCGTGAAGGTGCCGGCCGGCCCGGTGCCCAAGGGCGTGCGCATCGCCGTGCCGGTCACGCTCGTGCAGGCCGGCGTCAACGAGCTCGAGCTGACGCTGCCCGTCGGCGCCACCGTCGATCGCATGGAGTTCGAGTCCACCACGACGTGGTGGAAGAAGTAGTAGCTAGGGCACATCTCATAACCAACTGCGATCCAACTGCCCGTAACTCGATCAGTTTGGGGAAAGATCGACGAGTGATCTGCGGTCTGATCTACTCGTGATGTGGATCTGACCGAGGCGCAGTGGAAGGTCGTCGAGCCGTACATTCCTCGTCGAGAACTGCGGCCGCCTAGCAAGCAGGGCGGTCG
>DATNAQ010000085.1:0-18706 GCA_035607415.1 Polyangia bacterium | reverse complement strand
CTCGACGAGAGCGCGCGCGGCTACGTCATCCGCGGCCTCGAGCTCGGCGCGCCGAAGACGCCGGCGCGCGTCACCGGGCCGATCCGCATGCTCTTGCCGATGTTCGCCAGGGAGCCGATCGTCGTCTTCCTCTTCGGCAATATCCCGCTCGTGTCGAGCTACCAGGCCAGCTGGAACGGCGTGAAGGTGCCGGCCGGCCCGGTGCCCAAGGGCGTGCGCATCGCCGTGCCGGTCACGCTCGTGCAGGCCGGCGTCAACGAGCTCGAGCTGACGCTGCCCGCCGGCGCCACCGTCGATCGCATGGAGTTCGAGTCCACCACGACGTGGTGGAAGAAGTAGCTAGTATTGATCGTAGGCGACGACGTCGACGGTGACGCCGTCGACGAGCCCGGCCGCTTGCAGCTTCGGCAGGAGCTCGGCGGCCGTCGAGACGATGACGATCTCGAGGTCGCCCGGCGTCTGGTGCGTCTTGAGCGCGCGCACCGCCTCGGCGTGCTCGATCTTCGAGACGCGCGCGGCGAACGTGTCGGCGAAGTCGCGCGGCATGTCCGACAGCTCGAGCGCCGTGCGCAGCTCGAGGCGATCTTCGGGCGTGGCCACACTGAAGGCGAAGCTCTTGGCCAGATAGCCGCGCGCGAAGTGGACCTCGCGCTCGGTGACGCCGTCCGTGATCCACTCCCGCCACAGGCGTAGCACCAGCTCGAGCGTCTCCGGCGTCTGCTCCAGCGACGGGAACACGTGGGCGACGAGCGCCTTGGCGCCGCGCCCCTGCCCGAGGCGCGCCGAGGCGCCGTACGACAGCCCGCGCTTGGAGCGCACCTCGTCCATCAGGCGCGCGGTGAAGGTGCCGCCGAACGCGGTGGTCGCCACCTGCAGCGCGAGGAAGTCGGGGTGGTGCCAGCGCGGCGCCGGCTGGCCCATCAGGATCTGCGACTGCGTGCGCTCCGGCTTGTCGACGATGGTGAGCCGCATGCCCGCGCGCCGCGGCGGTACCGGACGCTCGACCACGTGGCTCTCGCCCGTCGGCAGGGCGCCGAAGTGGCGCGCGATCGCCTGCGCGGCGTCGCCGGCGTGGACGTCGCCGGCGATGCCGAAGACCATGTCTCCGCCGACGAGCGCCTTCTGGTGCCAGTCGCGCGCGCCGTCGAGCGAGAGCGCCTTGATCGACGTCTCGGTGCCGAGGACGGTGCGCCCGTAGGGATGCGCGCCGTAGAGCGCGCGCTGGAAGTAGCGGCGCGCCAGCGTGCCGTCGTCGTCGCGCAGCTCGTCGAGCTGGGCGAGCGTCTCGCGCTTGAGCTTGTCGGCTTCGCCGCGCGGAAAATCGGGACGCAAGAGCACGTCGGCGACGAGCGCCAGCGCCGGCTCGATCTTCTCCTTCAGCACCGCGATCTCGAACGTGACGCCGTCGTAGTCGCTGCCGATGTCGAGGCTGGTGCCGAGCGCGTCGAACGCCGCGTCGATGTCGGTGCGCGTGCGTCCGCCGGCGCCGCGCGCCATCAGCTCGCTGGCGTAGTTGGTGCGGCCGTCGCGGCCGTCCTGGTCGTCGCCGGCGCCGAGGCGCACGGCGACCTGCACGCGCACGAGCGGCAGATCGTGGTTCTCCTCGACGAGGACGATCGAGCCGCTCGGTCCTTCCACGCGCGTCGCGGTCATGACTTCTTCTCGCTCGGCGTGGCGACGACGACGGTGCGTCGCTCGGGCCGCAGATAGGCCTTGACCACGCGCGCCACGTCGGCCGCGGTGACCGCGGAGTAGCCGTCGGCGACGGCGAACAGCTTGCGATAGTCGCCGACGGTGGTCTCGTAGTGGCCGAGCGCCTCCGCCTTGCCCGCCTGCGGCCGCAGCTCGCGCCAGAAGTGGGTGAGCAGCCGCGTCTTGGCCGTGTCGAGCTCGTGCGGGGCGAGCGTGCCGTGCCCGAGCTTGTCGAGCTCGTCGTAGATCATCGCCTCCGCCTTGGCGGCCTCGTGCCCGCGCTGCATGCTCACGGAGATCTCGTAGAGCCCGGGATCGCGGAACGGCGCCGTCGCCGCGTGCGTCGACGAGGCGATCTCGCTGTCGACCACCAGGCGGCGGTGCAGGCGACACGAGTTGCCGCCGAACAGCATCTCGTTGGCCACCTCGAGCGCGGCGTAGTCGGCGTGGCCGATCGGCGGCGCCTTGTAGCCGATGCGCAGCTTGTCGGCGCTCACCGGCTTGGGCCACGAGGCGCGCCGCTCCTTGGTCTGCTCCGGCTCGGCCTCGGCGCGATCGGTCGGAATCTGCGACGACGGGATCTTGCCGTACTGCGCGTCGATGAGCGCGAGCGCCCCGTCTTCGTCGACGTCGCCGCACAAGACGACGGTCGCGTTGTTGGGCGCGTAGTAGGTCCGGTAGAAGGTGCGGCAGTCTTCGATGCTGATGGCCTCGATGTCGCGCATCCAGCCGATCGTCGGCCAGTGGTACGGATGCGTGGTGAACGCGGCCTTGTAGAGCTCCTCGTTGAGGAAGCCGTCGACGTCGTCCTCGACGCGGAAGCGGCGCTCGTTGGCCACGACCTCGCGCTCGGACTCGACCTGCTTTTCGCCGAGCGTCAGGCAGGCCATGCGATCGGCCTCGAGCTCGATGGCGAGCTTGAGCTCCGCCTTGGGCAGGTTGTCGCGGTAATAGGTCCAGTCGACCCACGTCGCCGCGTTGGTGTCGCCGCCCGCGGTCTCGATCATGCGGTCGAACTCGCCGGGCGGGTGGTGCTCGGTCTGGTTGAACATGAGGTGCTCGAAGAGGTGCGCGATGCCGGTGATGCCTTCGCGCTCGTGCCGCGATCCGACGGCGTACCAGGTCTGGTAGGCGAACACCGGCGCCGACGGATCGCGCACCAGGATCACCTTGAGCCCGTTGCCGAGGCGGAACATCCTGGCCGTCAGGCCCCCGGCGCCAAACGGGTGCTGCGAAACGAGCTGCATCGACTGCTCCTTCACTCCACTACGGTTGATAGGTGACGCCGAGCGCGATGCCGGCGTTGAGCACGAGCCAATAATAGTTGCCCGACGCCGAAGGGAGCGCGTCGCCGTTGGTGAGCTTGCCACAAGCGGCGAGGCTGTAGGCGGCGTCGACGCAGGCGGTCTCGGCCTGCGGCTCGAAGCGCGATTTGACCTCGTCGAGGATGTAGGCGGTGCCGCCGACGTGCGCGCCGACGGTGATGGTGGTCGGCCCCTTCTGCCAGGCGGTCCACTCGAGCGTGAGCGCGGCGTCGATCTTCGGCGCGTCGATCGCCGCCGGATTGACCGCGTCCGACGCCACCGCCGAGGTCTCGAAGGCCAACGAAGGCGACAGGCGCAGGTTGGGGCGCACCTGGTGGCGCGTCGAGACCTCGATCATGTACGTGTTCTGCAGCCCGCGATCGAGCAGGAACTGCGGCGGCACGCTCGTCGGCGCCAGGTTGCCTCCCTGCAGCGACACGTCGAGCGCGGTGCGCGCGCCATAATGTAGGAAGCGCCATTGCGCCTCGATCTCGAAGGTCGGGAAGACGGTGACGCGCAGGCCGGCCTGGATCATCTCGGGCAGCACCATGAGGATGCGATCGCGCCCGAAGCAGGGCCCGCCGTTGCACGAGACGCCCTGGCCCGGCGCCGGCGTCACCTGCGCGCGCGACGGATCGGTGAGCTGCAGGTCGCCGCCCGCTTTGTGGCTCGTGTAGGACAGGCCGATCCAGACGCGATCGTCGGGCCGCGCGATGAGGCCGACGACGAAGCCGAAGCCGTGGTCGAAGCCGCGCAGCCCGATCTGCTGCTGCGCGAGCGGGTTCTGATAGCCGCACGCCGTGCCGCCGCACAGCGCGTTCGGCTGCGACACCACCGGCGAGCCGCCCGCGGGCGCCAGATCGCGCGCGTAGCTGTAGTCGAGCCAGCTCTCGTTGACGATGAAGGCGGCGCCGATGGCGATGTGGCGCTCGATCTGCCAGGCGCCGGCGAGCGTCTCCTCGAGCGTGGCGAAGCTCTGCGACTGCTCCCAGTAGCGCAGCGGGCCCGAGGCCGGATACGACGAGAACTGGGTGAACGGCGTGTAGACGGCGAGGCCGATGGTGAGCGAGTCGGTGGCCAGATCCCAGGTCAGCCCGACGAAGGTTTCGGGCGAGAGCGAGACCATGTTGGCCTTGCTGGCGCCGTCGAGCTGCGCGCTGCCGACGCCGAGGCGCAGCCCACCGTCTGCGAAGAAGTGGATGCCGCGCAGGTAGCCCATCGCCGCGGGGTTGTAGATGGTAGCGGCGACGTGCGGATCGGTCGGACCGGCGATGGCGTCGGGCACCGGGCGCGGCGAAAGAAGCGGATAGGCGAGCGCGGGCGTCGTGGTCAGGAGCACCAACGACATGACGATCGCGCGCACGGCCGTCGAGCCTAACCCGGTTCGCCTTGACGTGGCAAAGGTTGGGCGGTTACGGTTCTCGTCGTGAGACGCGCATGGGTCTGCGTCGTCGTCGCTCAGCTGGTGTTGTCGGCCGGCGGCTGCGATCCGACGCCCGAGAAGATTGCGCGCTGGAAGGAGACCGAGCGGGGTCCGCGCAAGCTGCGCGACGCGCTCGGCAAGAACAGCCTCGACCCATCGCTGCGCGGGCAGGCGCTGGCGGCGCTCGTCGAGATCGGCATGGCGCAGGACGCGATCGGTGACCTGGCGAACGTCGACGACAAGGATCGCAAGGCCATCATCCACGATGCGGTGCCGCGTCTCGCCGAGGTGGCGCGCGGCTCGGGCATCGCCGGCGCGGCGACGACGCGGGCGCAGCGCGAGGCCAAGGACGCGCTCTTTCTCCTGCGCAAGGACGCGGCGCCCGACGATCGCGCGGCGGCGGACACGGCGCTCATCGAGTGGACGACGGCCGATCTGAACGGTCGCATGTCGGCGGGCGGCCATTCGTCGGAGCAGATCCTGACGGCGATCGGGCCGAAGGCGGCGCCGCGCCTGAGCGAGCTGATGCAGCCGGGCTCGTCGCAGCTGGTGGCGGCGGCGGCTATTTTCGGCAAGGTCGCCGATCGCGACGCGCGCGCGCGGGCGGCCGACGATCTGATCGCGCGCATCCAGAAGGCGGGGCCGCGCGCGCTCGACGAGCAGGCGCTGCAGGCGCTCGGGCTCATCGGCGGGCCGCGCGCCACCGCGTTCCTCATCGACCAGGCGGAGCACGCGCACGACGAGGCGGCGCGCGAGAAGGCGCTCCTGGCGTTGGCGCAGGGCCACGTCGAGGTCGGCGACTCGTCGCTGCAGGCGGCGGCGCTGCGCATCGCCGCCGACAAGAAGGCGCCGGGCAAGGTGCGCGAGTCGGCCTTCCAGCTGCTCGAGAAGATGCCGACGTCGGTGAGCGGGCTCGTCGGTCTCATGCACGACGCCGACGAGACGGTGCGCTGGCGCTCGGTCGAAGCGGCGCTGGCGGCGGGCAAGGACAAGGCGGTGGTGCCGGTGCTCGAGGCCCTCGATCCGGCGAAGAAGTACAAACAGGAAGATCTCGACAGCTACGTGGTGCATGACCTCGTGCTGGTGGGGCCGACGGCGCTGCCGCCTTTGCAGACGGAGATGGGCTCGAAGAACGCAGTCGCGCGCAAGGTCGCCGGTGAGGCCGTCGCGCAGCTGCAAAAGCACCGCTAACGAGCGGGGAGGGTTTAAATAGTGGCGAAAATCCCCGTTTTAGGCCAGGATAGGCGGCTGGGGCCTACGAGTCCCGAGCCGGCTTTCGGGTCGCGTGAGATGCAGGGCCAGGGGCAAGGAGCGATGGACCAGAGCAAGAAGACGATGCGCCACTTCTACTGCCGAGACGTCCTCTGGGAGACGTTCGAGCAGATGGCCAACGACTTCGATTGCTCCATCGATTACCTCATCAACGAGGCGATGCGGTTCTACGCCCGCTCGAAGAATTACAACGCGGGCGCGGCGCCGCCGTCGTCTCCGTCGGTGCCGCAGCAGGCGGGCACCAACGGCCCGACCCTCGGTGGCAACAACAACAACGCGCACGCGCGTCCGCCGGCGCGGCCGCCGATGCCGCCGCCGGCGCCGTCGGCGAACCAGACCGGCAGCTCGCCGGCGCTCAACGCGCGGCCGGGCGCGCCGCCGATGCCGCCGCCGCGTCCGGCGCGGGCCACGCCGGCGCCGCCCAATCCGCGCATCACGCCCGAGCCGTCGAACGGCACGGCGCCGGTGTTGTTCCTGGTGTTCAACAACCAGCGCATCCCGATCGACAAGGATCAGTTCATCATCGGGCGCGGATCGAAGTCGTCGGATCTGGCGATCAAGGACGGCAACATCTCGCGCAAGCATGCGGCGGTGATCCGGCGCAACGGGATGTTCTACATCAAGGACCTCGGGTCGACGAACGGGATCGACTACAAGGGGATGCGCATCGACAACAAGCGCATCGACGAGGGCGATATCTTCCACATCTGCGACTATGAACTCCGCTTCACCTATCGCTAGTCGCTAGTATTCTTCCAACCGTGATGTCGTACGACGACGCGCTCGACGCGTGGCGCAAGCAGCTGCGCGATGCGTTCGCCGATCCCGGCGTCGCCGACTTCGGCGACCGGCTGGTGCTGTCGGCCGCCGGCGTCGCGGGCTTCATCGGTGCCGAGCGCAAGGAGCGGCTGCGCACCTGGGCGCGCGACATCAAGCGCTGGGACGTGCTGCCGAAGGCCGAGCGCGAGCGGCTCGTTGCCGCCGGCCTGCGCTACTGCGCGGTGCTGGCCAACGAGAAGCCGGTGGCCGCGCCGCCGCCGCAAAAGGCGCGCGTGCTGCAGCCGGCGACGACGCGCGAGGGCTCGCTCGCGCTCGGCACGCCGCTTCTCGGGTTGCCCGGCGTGGGGCCGGCGACGGCGCAGAAGCTGGCGGAGCGCGAGCTGGCCACCGTCGGCGACATCCTGCATTTTCTGCCGCGGCGCTGGGACGATTTGCGCGAGCTCGTGCCGATCGCGTCGCTCGCCGTCGGGCAGCTGGCGGTCACGCGCGGCACCGTGAAGAAGGCGCGCGTGGCGTTCGGCCGCGGGCGGCGCATCCTCGAGGTCACCTTCGCCGGCGACGACGGCGCCGAGCTCGGCGCGCGCTGGTTCCACTTCCGCGGCGGCATGATGCAGCGCTTCGCCGTCGGCGTGCGCTTCCTCGTGTCGGGCGTGGTGCGCGATCGCAAGGGCGCGCGCGAGATGATCCATCCGGAGACGATCCTCGAAGCGCCCGAGGACGACGTCGCCAGCGGCGCCGGCGTGCGCGTGCGCTACCCCGAGGTCGAGGGCGTGCCCGGGCGCACCGTCGAGAAGCTGTGCCGCGCCGTGGTCGAGCGCTTCGCTGGCGAGATCCCCGACGGCATCCCGCGCGCCATTGCCGAGCGGCACGCGCTCGGCTCGCAGGCCGACGCCATTGCCGCGCTGCACCTGCCGCCCGTGGATCTGCCGGCCGAGGCGCTGCGCGCGCTCAACGACGGCGTGTCACCGTCGCAGCGGCGGCTGGTGTTCGACGAGTTCTTCTTCTTGCAGCTCGGGCTGGCGCGGCGGCGCGGCACCGCGCGGCGCGAAGCGGGGCTGGCGCTGGCGGCGGCCAAAGAGCCGGAGCGGGCGCTGGCGCGCTTCTTCAAGGCGCTGCCGTTTTCGCCGACCGGCGCGCAGCGACGGGCCATCGCCGAGGTGGCGAAGGATCTGGCCGATCCGCACCCGATGCATCGCCTGCTGCAGGGCGACGTCGGCTCGGGCAAGACGGTGGTGGCGTTCGCCGCGTGCGAGCTGGCGGTGGCGTCGGGCTTTCAGGCGGCGATCATGGCGCCGACCGAGATCCTCGCCGAGCAGCACGCGCGCACGCTGTCGGCGTGGGCGGAGGCGACCGGGCGCTCGCTGGCGCTGCTCACGGCGTCGACGCCGCGGGCGGCGCGCGAGTCGCAGCTGGCGCTGCTCGCGGCGGGCAAGCTCGACATCGTCGTCGGCACGCATGCGCTGCTCGCCGAGCGGGTGGCCTTTGAGCGGCTCGGCATGGTGGTGATCGACGAGCAGCACCGCTTCGGCGTGGCGCAGCGCGCGCTCCTGCGCGACAAGGGCGGCATGCTGCACGCGGGCGCGCGCGCGGCGCCGCACCTGCTCGTCATGACGGCGACGCCGATCCCGCGCACGCTCGCGCTCACCGCCTACGGCGATCTCGATCTCACGATCCTCGACGAGCTGCCGCCCGGGCGCGAGCCGCCGGCGACGCGCGTGCTCTTTTCACAGACCGGCCGGGCGCGGGCGCTCAAGGAGCTGCGCGCCGCGCTCGACGCCGGGCGGCAGGCCTATTGGGTGTGCCCGCTCATCGAGGAGTCGGAGCGCCTCGAGGCCGCCGACATCAAGCTCGCGGACGTGACCGAAGCGGCCGATTGGCTGGCGAGCGAGCTCGGCGACGTGCCGATGGGCGTGGTGCACGGGCGGCTGCCGACGGCGGATCGCGATCGCGTAATGCGCGCGTTTCGTGCCGGCGAGCTGCGCGTGCTCGTGGCCACGACGGTGATCGAGGTCGGCGTCGACGTGCCGGCGGCGTCGATGATGGTGATCGAAGGGGCCGAGCGCTTCGGGCTGGCGCAGCTGCACCAGCTGCGCGGGCGCATCGGCCGTGGCGGCGGGCGCTCGACGTGCCTCCTGGTCGCCGGATCGCGCGCGGGCGACGCCGGCGATCGGCTCGGCGTCATGGCCGACACCGCCGACGGCTTCAAGGTCGCCGAGGAAGATCTGCGCATTCGCGGGCCGGGCGAGATCTTCGGCACGCGCCAGGCGGGCATGCCGCGGCTGCGCTACGCCGACCTGGTGCGCGACGCCGAGCTCTTGCGGCTGGCGCGCACCGAGGCGTTCGCGCTGCTCGAAGAGGATCCCGGGCTCGCCGCGCCCGAGCACGCGACGACGCGGGCGGTGCTCGACGCTCGCTGGGCGGAGGCGCGCTTGTTCGGAGAGGAGGCAGGCTAGGCCTGGCCGTACGGCGCGCCCGATGCACCTTGCACGATTGGAGGTGTCTTCATGGTGCGCGTCTTCACGTTGTGTCTTTCGTTGGCGCTGATCGTGCTCGGCGTCGCCGGCGTGATGCACGGCGCGCCCCTGTGGTTGGTCGCGCTCGACTTCGCCGTGGGCGGCATCGGCATCGTGCTCGACGCGATCTTGCTGGCGACGCAGGGCAGGTGGTCGGTGATCGTCGCGTTCGCGATGTCGGTCGGCCTGGTGATCCTGTTCTTCGCCGGCATCGTCGGCGGCGCGGCGCCGTGGTTCGCGTGGTCGATTTTCGCGGTGGGCGCGCTGTTCTTCGCAGTCGGGTGCGCGAGGGCGTTTAGCGCTTCGATGTACGCGGGGGACAATTTGTAGCGAGGGTAGCTGAGGGGTCGCGGGTGTTCTCGCAGGAGTGTACGCGCGCGGCTCAAACAGTCCTCGCCGGCCGTGACACCAGTGCTCGATTCAGGCGCCGTGCTGGCCGGCTGCGGAACTCGCCGCGCGCATACACTCCTGCGAGAACACCCGCTCACTAACGCCTCATCGGAACGTAGACGGCGATGGGCTGCCGACGCGTGCGAGCCGAGTCGTTCTTTCGGCGGCGTCGAGGAGCGCGCGCCCCCGGCTGTTTGGGGGCGATGCCAGCGACGAGCCGAGGGCGCGGACGTGCCGCGCGCAGGGCGTAGCGCGAAGCGCGGAGCCCGAGCAGGGCGTAGCGCGCCCGGGCGGCTTCCTTGAAGAGTGCCGCCGAAAGGACGAGCTCGGCTCGCCGCCCACAGTCGGCCTTCCGGACCTCTTCCCTAGTCGCCTTCGCCTTCTTCGTCGCCTAGATCTTCGTCGACACCGGTCTCCGCCTGCTCGCACGCCAGCGTCGGCACGCCGTAGAGGCCGGCGCCGTGGCGCGTGGGCAGGGTGTCGTCGGAATGGGTGGAGAAGGTGTAGATGTGGAGCTTGCCGTCCTTGCCGACGCCGCCCTCGTAGACGAGGCGATCCTCGTCGAGCCAGAGGGTCTGGAAGGAGGAGACCGCGGCTGCGATGCGCTGTGCGGTGTGCTTGGTCTTGTCGTAGACGTAGAGCTCGTTTTTGTCCTTCGACTCGCCCTTGAGGATCTTGCAGGCGTCGAGCTTGCCCGCGTAGGTCAGCCGCGTCTTGCCCGGCGACCAGGTCAGCGAGCTCGACGCCAGCGGGCGCGCCGCGATCACCGGCTGCGCTTCGCCGTCGATGAGGAACTGCGTCGCGCCGTCCTCCATCTTCACGCCGGCCACCGCCTTGTCGTCGAAGTGCGCCACCTGGTTCGGCCACGCGCGCGTCTCGCCGCCGTTGGGAATCACGCCGTCGCCCTGGAGCTGCGCCAGGCCCGTCTTCGCGGTGTCGATCGTATACGCCGCGGTCGCGCCCGACGTGACCACGAAGGTGAACATCGGCTGCCCGCTGCGATTGGTGCCGAGCCCGACCTGGTCGTAGCGCCCCTTGTTGGTGAAGGGACCGACCATCGTCAGCGTCGACAGATCGACCGTCCCCACCCGCGGATCGACGAAGCTGTCGAACCCGTTCTCGCGATGGAGCTTGGGCGCCATCAACACCAGCAACGACTTGCCGTCGGGCGCGCGGCTGATGGCGAACGCCCGCCCGTCGGAGTCGCAGACGCGCCGGAAACGCTTGGCGTCGGGATCGTAGTGGAACACCTCCTGGCGCAGCGAGAGCGCCGTCTCGGTCGCGCCGCCGGCGAACGTCGGCTCCACCGCGCTGTGCGTGCGCGCGATGAAGAAGAACCCCTTGTCGAGCCCGCGCGCATACGCCGTGCGATAGCGCGCCTCGAGCTCGCCGAACTTCGGCCACGCCGGCGACGCGCGCAGCTTGTCGAGCTCCTTGCCCTTGTCGAGCTTGCCCGCGTAGCCGCCAAAATCGCGCGCGAGCAGCTCTTCCCACTGCTTGAGCGCGTCGTCCCAACGCTCGGCCATCACCAACCCGCGGAACAGGCCCCAGCGCGCAGTCGTCCAGTCGGGCGTGTCGTCGACGACGTTCTGCAGCGCCGCGATCGCCACCTGCGGCTTGCCGTTGCGCAGCGCGATGCGCCCGGTTTCGATGAGCTTGGCCGCGTCGCCCTTGGGCGGCGCGAACGGATCGACCATCCCGATCGGCTTGGTCTCCGGTTGCGTCGCCGTCGCCGACCCACCGCCACCCCCCGTCGACCCGCCGCCTGACGACTTCTTGCACCCGTCGCAGCCGCCTCCGATCGCTACCGCCAGCAGCGCTACGTACAGCGTTCTTGGGAGTCGCATCCGGGCATTGTAATCGAATCGGCGCGCTCGCTTGTCGAACATCGCCACCGGCCTACCACCAACTGTATGACGTCACCTCGGCGCTTTTCGTCGCGCGGTCCGTCGCCGCACGTGCTCTCGGTGGTTCTCGCGGGCGGCGAGGGCAAGCGTCTCTTGCCGCTCACCGCCGAGCGCGCCAAGCCGGCGGTGCCGATCGGTGGACGCTATCGCCTCGTCGACTTCGTGCTGTCGAACCTGGTCAACTCGGGCCTCTTCAAGATCAAGGTGCTCACGCAGTACAAGTCCGACTCGCTCAACATGCACATCGCGCGCGGCTGGCGCCTGTCGGCGATGCTCAACTTCTACGTCGAGGTGGTGCCGGCGCAGCAGCGCGTCGGCAAGGATTGGTTCCGCGGATCGGCCGACGCGATGTTCCAGTCGCTCAACATCATCACCGACGAGGATCCCGATCTCGTCTGCATCTTCGGCGGCGACCACATCTACAAGATGGACGTCAACCAGATGCTCGACTTCCACCTCGATCGCGAGGCCGACGTGACCGTCGCGGCGATCCCGGTGCCCGTCGCCGAGGCGAGCGCGTTCGGCGTGCTCAACGTCGCCGAGGACGGCGAGATCCTCTCGTTCGACGAAAAGCCGGCGCATCCGCGCGAGATCCCGGGCCGGCCCGGCTGGGCGCTGGCGTCGATGGGCAACTACATCTTCTCGACCGAGCCGCTCGTCGAGCAGCTGCGCGCCGACCAGTCCGACGACTCCAACCACGACTTCGGGCGCAACGTGCTGCCGGCGATGGTGGGCGGCGGGCGCCGCGTCTACGCCTACGACTTCTCGAAGAACGAGATCCCGGGGATGCTCGAGCGCGAGCGCGGCTACTGGCGCGACGTCGGCACCATCGACGCCTACTTCCAGGCGAACATGGATCTGGTGTCGGTCGACCCGGTCTTCGACCTCTACAACATGCGCTGGCCGATCCGCACGTACACGCCGCCCTTGCCGCCGGCGAAGTTCGTGTTCGCCGAGTCGCAGCGCATCGGCATGGCGACCGACTCGCTCGTCTCCGAGGGCTGCATCATCTCGGGCGGACGCATCGATCGGTCGGTGCTTTCGCCGGGCGTGCGCATCAACAGCTTCTCGCACGTCGAGGAGGCGATCCTGATGGACGGCGTCGACGTCGGGCGCCACGCGCGCCTGCGCCGCGTCATCATCGACAAGGGCGTGCACATTCCGCCGGGCATGGAGATCGGCTTCGACCACGACGAGGATCGCCGGCGCGGGCTGACCGTGTCGGACGAAGGCGTCGTCGTCGTCGAGAAGGAGGCCGATCTGACGCGGCGTGGCTCGGTGTTCGTCTCCGAAGGCGTCGAGACACAGCAGTAGGCTCAGTCGGTCGGCGCCATCGCCATGTCGCAGCTCTCGGGACCCATGTGGACCCATACGGCGCGCTCGTTCGTGCAGCAGCGCGACCCGGCGCCACCGCAGAGCTCGGCGCGGCCGTCGGCAAGATCGGGCGGCCCGAGGTCCATGACATCGCTGTCCGACCCGCACGCGGCCAGTATCAGTACGATCAGGCAGATGGCTCGCATTCGAGCATCGCGCAGCAATCGTCGTGCCTAGTGCTCGTCGGCGAAGGCGTCGAGGCGCAACAAGAGGCCTTCGTGGATGCGGGCGCGCTTCGGGTCGGCGCGGAGGGCCATGGCGAGGGCGCGCGGCAGGCTGAGCGCGCGGGGGTTCTCGTCGCTGGCCACGTCGCGCGCGTACTCGGCGGCGAAGTCGGGCGCCACGCGCAGCCGCCAGTTGTCGTCGCTGACGGTGCCCGGTGTGTTGTAGGTCTCGCGATAGCCGAGAAGGTCGCTCACGAAGATCGACACCGAGCGCGCCGGCGACGCGAACAGCTCGGCGAACATTGCCGTCGCCAGCCGCCCGGGCGACGTGCGCAGCGACGCGGCGAACGACGCGCGCGCCGCCGCATCGGGCTCGAGCCGCTCGGCCAGGTGCACCGCGCGCCGCGCCGCCGTCGGCGTGTTGTGCCAGCGATCGACGAGCGCCCACAAGGGCGCGGTGTCGTGGTTGCCGACCATGATCCAATCCTGCGGGCGCGTGTTCTCGCTGCGGTAGACGTCGCGCGGATCGTCGAGGTTCGCCTTCTGCGTCACGCACAGGCGCCCGAGCCCTTCGCGCTCCATCACGCGGCGCAACGGATAGGGCCACGTCGACAGCACCTCGCACAATAGATCGCCCGCGCGATGTCCGGCGCGCCGCGCGCGATCGACCACACGATCGAACAGGCGCGCGTAGCGATCGACCTCGCCGTCGGCGAGCGCGCGCACCCAGCCGTCGGCCCAGCGCACCTCGCCGCGATCGAGCTCGCTGTCCCGCGCGATGGCGAAGCGCGCGAGCTGCGCATGGTCGGGCAGATCCGGCGACGAGAACAGGCGCGCCCCCGCGCGCACCGCCGCGTGCGCGTCGTCCGAGCCGGTGCGATAGACCCACGGATCGACCAGGCCGTGCGGATGATCGATGCGCAGCCCGTCGTACTCGGCGAGCAGCTTGCCCATGCGCGCGTCGACGAGCGCGCCGACGCCGGCGTCGTACTGCGCCGGATCGAGCACCGGATAGCCCCACGGCTGCCCCTCGGGATTGGTCCGGCTCGGCGGCGCGCCCATCGCGTAGCCGCCGAGGAACAGGGGCGCCAGCGCCTGCCGATCGCGCCACGAGATGCCGATCTGCAGATCGCCCCACAGCGTCAGGCCGAGCCGCCCGAGGTGCGCGCGCAGCTCGTCGTGCTGACGGTGCGCCAGCCACTGCACGAAGCGATACTCGTCGCTGGGCATGGCGTCGAGCGCGGCGTCGCGCGCGAGCCACTCGCCTTGCCGCGCCGCCCAGGCGTCGACGTCGCGCGCCCATGCCTCGCGCCGCGCGCGCCACAGCGCCGCCAGCGCCGCGTACTGCCGATCGAACGCACCCGCGTGATCCGCGTGCCGCGCCGTCGCCCACGACACGTCGCCGACGAGCTCGTGCCAGGCCTCGTGCCCGACGAGCGGCGCCGCGTAGATCGACAGCGGCTCGCGCGAGAACAGCATCGCGTCGTACGGCGACGGGTTGTCGCGCGAGGTCAACCCCTGCGGCCCGAGCTGCACGCCGGTGAAGCCGAGCGCGTGCGCGAACCCGAGGAACGCGCGCGCAGCGTCGGAGTAGGGCGTGCCGCGCCCGACGTCGTCGGCGCCGGCGGGGAACGACGCGTCGTGGATCGCCAGATGCAAACGCGCGATGCCGAGCGCTTGTAGCGCCTCGGAGACGGCCGCCTGGTGTGCAGCCCGTTCCCAACCGTGCCCAGGGCTTGTCATCGGCGGCCCGGTCTTTAACTCTACAACATGTTCTCGCGCGCCGAACACGGTGTCGAGCGCTCGCGCCCCACCGTGCTCGACGGCCGTCGCCGCGTTGTGATCGCGGCCGTTCGCCCCGAGATCGACGGCGGCCGCTTTGCCGTCAAGCGCATCCTCGGTGACGCGCTCGACGTCGAAGCCGATCTGCTCGTCGACGGTCACGACATCCTCGCCGCGCGGCTGCTCTACCGGCACCTCGACGGACAAGCCGGCGCCCGCGCGTGGAGCGAGCAGGCGCTCGCGCCGCTCGGCGCACACGACCACGACTGCTGGCACGCCGCGATCCCGCTCAGCGCGCTCGGCCGCTGGCAATACACCGTCGAGACCTGGGTCGACGAGTGGGCCAGCTTCCTGTGGGCCTTCCGCCGCAAGGTCGACGCCAAGCAGGACGTGCGCGTCGAGCTCCTCGGCGCCGCCGAGCTCTTGCGCGCCGCCGTCGAGCGCGCCGCCGAGTCGGTGCGCGATCACGCCGACGCGCACCTCATCGGCAACAGCGCCGCCGAGATCGCCGACATCAGCGCCGATCCCGCCGCGCGCACCGCCCTCGTGCTCGACCCGGCGCTCTCGGCCGCGGTGGCGCGCCATCCCGATCGCCGCTTCGCCACGCGCCACCCGCGCCTGCTCGAGGCGGTCGTCGATCCGCCGCGCGCGCGCTTCTCCGCCTGGTACGAGTTCTTCCCGCGATCCGCCGGCAGCGACGGCAAGCACGGCACCTTCGCCGACGCCGCCGCGCGGCTGCCCTACATCGCCGACCTCGGCTTCGACATCGTCTACCTGCCGCCGATCCACCCGATCGGCACCACGCACCGAAAGGGCCCGAACAACGCGCTCGTCGCCGGCCCCGACGACGTGGGCAGCCCGTGGGCCATCGGCGGCGCCGCGGGCGGGCACAAGGCGATCCATCCGTCGCTCGGCACGCTCGACGACTTCCACGCCTTCGTCACGCGCGCCCGCGCGCTCGGCCTCGAGGTCGCGCTCGACATCGCCTTTCAGGCGTCGCCCGATCACCCGTGGGTGCACGAGCATCCCGACTGGTTCGTGCACCGCGCCGACGGCACCATCCAGTACGCCGAGAATCCGCCGAAGAAGTACCAGGACGTCTTCCCGTTCGACTTCGCGTGCGCGAACTGGCGCGCGCTGTGGGACGAGCTGAAGTCGGTGTTCCTCTTCTGGATCGAACAGGGCGTCCACGTCTTCCGCGTCGACAACCCGCACACCAAGCCGCTGCCGTTCTGGGAGTGGTGCATCGCCGCCGTCAAGGCCGAGCACCCCGAGACGATCTTCCTCGCCGAGGCGTTCACGCGCCCGAAGGTGATGCAGCAGCTCGCCAAGGCCGGCTTCTCGCAGTCGTACACCTACTTCACCTGGCGCACGACGAAGTGGGAGATCACCGAGTACCTCACGGAGCTCACCAAGTCGGAGCTGCGCGAGTACTTCCGCCCCAACTTCTGGCCCAACACGCCCGACATCCTGCCCGAGCATCTGCAATGGGGCGGGCGCCCCGCGTTCGTGCAGCGGCTCATCCTCGCCGCCACGCTGTCGTCGAGCTACGGCATCTACGGCCCGCCCTACGAGCTCATGGAGCACGTCGCGCGCGAGGGCGTCGAGGAATACGTCGACAACGAAAAGTACCAGCTGCGCTCGTGGGACCTCCGGCGCGGCGATTCGATGGCGCCGCTCATCCGTCTCGTCAATCGCATCCGCCGCGAGAACGGCGCCTTGCAGGACATGCGCGGGCTGCATTTCCATCCCACCGACAACGAGCAGCTGCTCTGCTTCTCCAAGCGCGGCGACGACGGCGCCGTCCTCGTCGTCGTCAACCTCGACGTGCGCCACACCCACGCCGGCTTCGTCGACATCGACGGCCACGCGCTCGGCGTCCACCCCGACGAGACCTTCCAGGTCCACGACCTCCTCGGCGAGGCGCGCTATCGCTGGCGCCCGGGCAGGAACTTCGTCTCGCTCGACCCGCACATCATGCCGGCCCACATCTTCCGGGTCCGCCGCCACGCGCGCAGCGAGCACGATTTCGAGTATTTCGTATGATGCAGGGATCGTGACGATGAGGCGTCGCAAAGAGGAGAACCCCGAGGCGCTCGCGCCCAACCCGCTCTGGTACAAAGAAGCGATCATCTACGAGATCCACGTGCGCGCCTTCGCCGACTCCAACGACGACGGCATCGGCGACTTCAACGGGCTCGTCGACAAGCTCGACTACCTGTCCGATCTCGGCGTGACCGCGCTGTGGCTGCTGCCGTTCTATCCGTCGCCGCTGCGCGACGGCGGCTACGACATCGCCGACTACATGAGCATCAACCCGGCGTACGGCACGCTCAAGGACTTCTCGCGCTTCCTCAAGGAGGCGCACCGACGGGGAATTCGCGTCATCACCGAGCTGGTGCTCAACCACACCTCGGCCGACCACGAGTGGTTCCAGCGCTCGCGCCGCGCCCCGCCGGGCAGCCGCTGGCGCGACTTCTACGTGTGGAGCGACTCGCCGGCCCGCTACTCCGACGCGCGGATCATCTTCAAGGACTTCGAGACCTCGAACTGGTCGTGGGATCCAGTCGCCAAGGCCTACTACTGGCACCGGTTCTACGCGCACCAACCCGATCTCAACTTCGACAACCCCGAGGTGCACAAGGCGCTCCTCAAGGTGATCGACTTCTGGTTCGAGATGGGCGTCGACGGCGTGCGGCTCGACGCCGTGCCCTACCTCTACGAGCGCGACGGCACCAACTGCGAGAACCTGCCCGAGACGCACGAGTTCTTGCGCGGGCTGCGCGCCCACGTCGACGCGCGCTTCCGCGATCGCATGCTGCTCGCCGAAGCCAATCAGTGGCCCGAAGACGCCGCCGCCTACTTCGGGCGCGGCGACGAATGCCACATGAACTTCCACTTCCCGCTGATGCCGCGCATGTTCATGGCGGTGCATCTCGAAGATCGCTTTCCGATCGTCGACATCTTGCGCCAGACGCCGACGATCCCGCCGAGCTGCCAGTGGGCGACGTTCCTGCGCAACCACGACGAGCTCACGCTCGAGATGGTCACCGACGAGGATCGCGACTACATGTATCGCGTCTACGCCGAGGACCCGAACGCGCGCATCAACCTCGGCATCCGCCGCCGTTTGGCGCCGCTCATGAAGGGGCGGCGCAAGATCGAGCTGATGAACGCGATGCTGATGTCGCTGCCCGGCACGCCGGTCCTCTACTACGGCGACGAGATCGGCATGGGCGACAACATCTACCTCGGCGATCGCGACGGCGTGCGCACGCCGATGCAGTGGTCGGCCGATCGCAACGCCGGCTTCTCCCGCGCCAACCCGCAGAAGCTCTACCTGCCCGTCATCACCGACCCCGAGTATCACTACGAGTCGAGCAACGTGCAGGCGCAGCAGGCCAACGCTTCGTCGCTCTTGTGGTGGACCAAGCGGCTCATCGCGCTGCGCAAGGAGCACGAGGTCCTCGGCACCGGCAACATCGAGTTTCTCTATCCCGACAACAACAAGATCCTCGCCTTCATCCGCAGCGACGGACGCCGGCGCGTGCTCGTGGTGATCAACCTGTCGCGCTTCGCGCAGGGCGCCGAGATCGACCTGAAGGCGCACGCCGGCTCGATCCCCGTCGAGATGTTCGGACGCACGCCGTTCCCCGCGATCGGCGAGCGGCCGTACTTCTTGTCGCTGGGGCCGCACAGCTTCTACTGGTTCACGCTCGAGCCGCAGGCCGAGAAGCGCGCCGAGATGCGGCGCGAGCCGGCGCGCCTCGAGACGCCGGGGCCGTGGACGCGCATCTTCACCGAGCGGGCGCGCGCCGAGCTCGCGCGCGGCATGCTCGACTACGCCGTCGGGCGGCGCTGGTTCCGCGGAAAATCGCGTCCGCGCAAGGGCGGGCGCATCGCCGACGTGGTGCCGCTCGACGGGCCGCGCGGGCAGAGCCAGCTCGTGCTCTTGGAGGTCGAATACGTCGAGGGCGATCCCGAGCTCTACGTCGTGCCGCTCGCCTTCGTCGGCGGCGACGAGGCGCACCGCATCGAGCGCGAGGTGCCGGGCGCGGTGGTCGCGCGCCTCGTCGTGCACGAGCGCAGCGGCGACGTCGAGGGC
>DATNAQ010000079.1:0-29009 GCA_035607415.1 Polyangia bacterium | reverse complement strand
TCGCTGCGCGTGGGCACACGCTCGTCGGCGAGTGCGAGAAGTCGGGGCACCGGTTGGCGGTGATCGCGTGACGGCGATCGGCAAGGGCAACGGCAACGGGCGGGGCCCGCGCATGTTGGATATGAAGGTCACGCAGTTGACCGTCGATCCGATGACCAACATTCCGATCGTCATTTTGAAGGACATCGCCAGCGAGAAAGAGGCCGTGCCGATCTGGATCGGGCTGTCGGAGGCGAGCGCGATCGCCACCGAGCTCGAGAAGATCGCGCTCGAGCGGCCGATGACGCACGACCTTCTCAAGAACATCATCGGCGAAGTGGGCGTGCGCGTCGATCGCGTCGAGGTCCACGACTTCAAGGACGACATCTTCTACGCCACCATCTATCTCATCGGCGCCGACGGAAAAGAGATCGAGGTCGACTCGCGGCCGTCGGACGCGCTGGCGCTGGCCTTGCGCACCGGCGCGCGCATCTGCGTCGCGCGCAAGGTGATCGAAGAGGCGCGGCGCATGGACAAGCGGCCCGACCTGGCCGCGGCCGAGGCGGCGGCGAACGGCGACGACGGGCCGGGCATCCTCGAGCATCTCGACGACGAAGACTTCGGCAAGTGGAAAATGTAAAACGCTGGCTGCCCGCCGTCGTGTGGGCAGCGGTGATCTTCGTCGCGTCGTGCACGCCGGGCGACAACATCGACTCGCGCCTGAGCGCGCACGACAAGATCATCCACGCGTCGATCTACGCCATCCTCGCCTTTCTCGTTGCGCGCGCGCTCGGCGCCCGTCGCTGGTGGCTCGCCATCCTCATCGGTACGCTGTACGGCGTGTCGGACGAGTTCCACCAGACCTTCACGCCCGGCCGCTCGGGCAACGACCTCGGCGACCTGACCGCCGACTTCATCGGCTCGGCGATCGGCGCCGCCGCGTGGATGCTCTTGCGCCGATGGCGCCCCGACGGTACGAAGAGCGCATGAGCCACGCGCGCAGCCACCTCCATCGCGGCAACATCCGCGGCTTCGACGGCAAGCGGCCCGAGGTCCATCCCACCGCCTTCGTCGCCGACAACGCCACCGTCATCGGCGACGTCACCGTCGGGGCGCGCGCGAGCGTCTGGTTCGGCGCGGTCCTGCGCGGCGACGTGTTCCACATCCGCATCGGCGAGGACACGTCGATCCAGGACAACGCGGTCATCCACGTCACCCACGGGCTGTACGGCACGCAGGTAGGCAGTAAGGTCACCGTCGGCCACCAGGTGACACTGCACGGCTGTACGGTCGGCGACCTATGCATCGTCGGAATGGGCTCGACCATCCTCGATCAGGCCGAGGTAGGAGATCGGTGCATCATCGGCGCAGGCGCGCTGGTCACGCCGGGAACCAAGATCCCGGCGGGATCCCTGGCGGTGGGCTCGCCCGCGCGCGTAAAACGGGCGCTGACCGAAGACGAGCTCACCTGGCTGGAGGCCTCCGCGCTGCACTACGTCGAGCTCATAAATAAGTACGGCGCCGATCCCGACTGGAAATAGGGGCCGGTTTTGCGGTAAAATCTTTGGCGGATCCATGTCGACCCGCCTGCTCCGCGCCCTGGTAGTGGCGCTCCTCCTGTTCGCGGCGGCGACCGCGTCCGCCGACAAAATTGACGATCTCACGCGCACGCTCATGCAGGACCCGTCGTACAAGGTCCGCGTCCAGGCCGCGCTCGTGCTCGGCAAGCTCGCCGATCGGCGCGCGGTGCCGGCGCTCATCCAGGCGCTCAAGGACGAGAACGAGACGGTGCGCGGCGTGGCGGCGACGTCGCTCGGGCGCATCGGCGACAAGTCGTCGGCCAACGCGCTCATGATGGCGTCGACGTCGGACTCGTCGGAGTTCGTGCGCAGCCAGGCCAAGAAGGCGCTCGAGATCGTCGCCGGCGGTGGTGGCAGCCTGACGGTGGCGCCGCCCAAAGCGGGCGCGCGCTTCTACGTGGCCATCGGCTTCTCGTCGCCGGGCAGGGCCGACCCGCAGTACGCCCGCCTGGTGCGCGAGGCGCTCGCCAAGGAGCTGCAGTCGGTCTCGTCGGTGACGCTGAGCGTGTCGGGCGGCAGCCAGCCGTCGCGCTCGCTCTTGGCGTCGAAGCACCTGCAAGGCTTCATCGTCGACGGCACCATCCAGCGGCTGTCGGCGACGCCGGCCGGCGGGCAGCAGACGATCGATTGTGACCTGAAGGCGTTCGTCGCCACGTTCCCCGAGCGCTCGATCAAGGCGATGACTCAGGAGGGCGCATCCCTGCAGACCGGCAGCGGCGCCTCCGAGGCGGACAGCGGCAAGCGCGACTGCCTCGTCGCCGCGGCAGGAGCGGTCAAGGACGACGTCGAGAAATTCTTGCGGACGCAGCAATAGAAAGGAAGCGGGTCATGCCTCAAGGGTATAAACGGAGCTTACGCAACTACCTGCTCAACTCGAGCTATCAGTTGCGCTTCACCGGCGTCATCGTCGTCATCTCGGCGATCCTGACCGGCGGGCTCGGTTACCTCGTGCTCCACAACGCGCACGAAGCCTCGCGCGTGGTGCAGGTGCGGGCGATGGATCCCACCGACGAGCTGGCGCAGCAGCTGGTGGCGCAGTTCGCGCACGGCGATCGCATGCTGATGATCACGCTGATCGCGTTCGGCTTCATCTTGTCGATCGTGCTCGCGGCGTACGGCATCGTGCTCACGCACAAGGTGGCCGGTCCGCTGTTCAAGGTGACCAACCACCTCGACAAGATCCGCGACGGCAAGCTCGGCGTCGTCTACAACCTGCGCAAGGGCGATCAGCTGGTCGATTTCTTCGAGCACTTCAAGGCGGCGCACGACGCGCTCCGGCACCAGGCCGAGGCCGACATCGCGCTCTTCGACAAGGCCATCGGCGCCGTCGGCAGCGGGCCGGTCGCCGACGAGCTCAAGGCGGCCAAGCAGCGCAAAGAGGAGTCGCTCAAGTAGGGCTCGTGATATAAGCGGCTCTTTCCCAAGGAGCCGAGATGCGTCACATCCTCCGCAGCGCCGCCGTCATCGTCACCACTGTCGTCCTGGGCGCCGGTGCCGCTTCCGCGCAGAACAACCCGATGTCGTACGAGGCGCTCATCAAGGCCAAGCAGGGCGCCTGGGCCGAGTACAACATGACGATGCCGGGCATGGGCACGACGCAGCAGCCGCAGAAGCTGACGGTGCGCTACGCGGTGGTCACCAAGAACGAGCGCGAGCTGACGCTCGAGAGCGACTCGCAGACGCCGATGGGGCCGGTGCACTCGTCGATGGTGTTCGCGCCGACGCCGCCCGATGCGCTCAAGCTGGTCAAGGCGCGCATCCAGATGGGCACGCAGGCGCCGATCGACATGCCGCCGTCGCAGCTGAGCCAGGGCACGATCAAGAAGACCGACACGGCGGGGACGCTGATCGGGGCGGAGAAGGTCAAGGTTCCGGCGGGGACGTTCGAGACCAAGCACTATCGGCGCACCGTGACGGAAGCGGGCGGCATGACGCTCGACGTGTGGATGAGCGACAAGGCCGTGCCGACCGGCGTGGTGAAGCTGACCGGCACGGGCGGGGTGGAGATGGTGCTGGCGTCGACGGGAATGGGCGCCAAGCCGAAGCCGGAAGCGAAGCCGGCGGCGACGGACACCGAGAAGGCGCCGGCCGAGAAGACGCCCGCCAAGAAGTAGCCGCTCCGGAGCTCGCCGTCCTGCGCCGCGCTCAGCCGCGGCCTGCCACCAGCAAACGATAGTCACGGGGCGTGAGGCCGAGCTCGTCGGCGAAGGCGCGCGCCATGCCCGGCGCGCTGCCGAAGCCGCAGCGCGCGGCTACAGTCTTGGTCCCGAGCCTGGTCGTCTGTAGGAGCGTGCGCGCCTGCTCGACGCGCAGCTGTGCCACGAGGCGGCGCGGCGTGGTGCCGAGCTCCTCGACGCAGCGGCGGTGGAGCGTGCGCACCGAGAGGCCGGCACGGCGCGCCAGGCGCTCGACGTCGAGCGGGCCGCGCAGGTTGGCGCGCGCCCAGGCGACGAGCGGGCCGAGCGGATCGGAGGCCGCGCGTTGGGCCACGAGCGCGTCCGAGAACTGCGACTGGAAGCCGGGGCGGCGCGCGTAGAGCACCAGGCGCGCGGCGACGGTGTCGGCGACGCGGCGGTCGTGGTCCTCCTCGATCATGGCGAGCGCCATGTCGATGCCGGTGGTGACGCCGGCCGAGGTCCAGACGCAGCCGTCGCGCACGAAGATGGCGTCGCGATCGACGGCGACGGCGGGGCGGTAGCGGGCGAGCTCGTCGCAGGCGGCCCAGTGGGTGGCGGCGCGGCGCCCGTCGAGGACGCCGGCGTTGGCGAGCACGAAGGCGCCCGAGCAGACCGAGCCGATGCGCCGCACGCGCGGGGCGGCGCGCGCGATCCAGCCGACGAGCGCGGCGTCATGCACCGCGGCGCGGATGGCGGGCGCGTCGCCGCCGACGACGATCACGGTGTCGCTCGGGCGTGGGCGCAGGCGGCCGAGCGCGCACGCGCCGAGCGCGATGCCCGAGGTGGCGCGCAGCGTGCCGGCGCGGCTGGCGGCGAGCACGACGTCGTAGGCGGGGGTGCCGATGGCGCGGGCGACGGCGGCGAAGGCCTCGGCGGGGCCGAAGACATCGAGGCCCTGGGCACCGGCGAAGGCGACGAGGATGACCCGGGGAAGCGCCATTGGCAGAAAATGGATCATTTTTGCCATTCCTGCCAGTGGCGGCGGGCCTAGCCTGTAGGCATGACGACGCACATCGGGATGCTCTTGTATCCGGGGTTGACGCAGCTCGACCTGACCGGCCCGTTCGAGGTGCTGCACCGCGTGCCCGGCGCCGAGGTCCATCTTCTGTGGAAGACGACCGACCCGGTGCGCGCCGACTCGGGGCTGACGATCACGCCGACGCGCATGCTCGCCGGCTGCCCGCCGCTCGACGTGCTCTTCGTCCCCGGCGGCGCGGGGCAGCTCGCGCTCATGTCCGATGGCGAGGTGCTCGGCTTTGTGGCGCACCAGGGCGCGAGCGCGCGCTGGGTGACGTCGGTGTGCACGGGCGCGCTGCTGCTCGGTGCGGCCGGCCTCCTCGACGGCTACGAGGCGACGACGCATTGGGCGTTCATGGATCTGCTGCCTTTGTTCGGCGCGCGGCCGGTCGCGCGCCGTGTGGTCGTCGATCGCAACCGCGTGACCGGCGGCGGTGTCACCGCCGGCATCGACTTCGGCCTGACGCTGGCGGCCGCGCTCGCCGACGAGGCGACGGCGCAGGCGATCCAGCTCGGCCTCGAGTACGACCCGGCGCCGCCGTTTCGCGCCGGCCATCCCGACGTCGCCGACGCGGCGATCGTCGACGCCGTGCGCGCGCGCCTGGCCGGCTTGCGCGACGCCCGCGCGCAACAGCTCGCGACGCTGCGACGCTAGCCAAGGCTGCGCGAAGGAGGGACGCCGCTAGGTCAAGAGCGAGCGCCCGTCGATGCCGGCGGGCGTCTCCTTGCCGAGCAGGTCGAGGATGGTCGGGAACGCGTCGACCGAGCGCGCCGGCCGATCGGCCACCGGCACGTTGACCGCGAAGGGCACCCGCATGTGCTCGCGGTGCAACGAGCCGTGGCACGAGCGGTACTCGCGCTTCTCTTTTTCGCCCGCGCGCAGATCGAAGCCCGGCGTCGCCGAGACCACGAAGTCGCCGGCGCGCGGCGAATCGAACAGCTGCGCCACCTGCAGCGGCGCGTCGGGGTAGTCGCTGTCGGCGGTGCGCTCGAGGATCTCGGCGCGCGTCATGCGCGCGGGCAGCGCCCCGTAGCCGAACGGATCGCCGCCGTCCACGCGATACTCGACGTGGCCGTTGTCCAGCTTGATCGCGGCCGCGCCCCGGCGCGCGCGCACGCACACTTCGTCGCCGGCGCGGTAGATGACGTGATCGACGGCGTCGTTGGCGAGCAGGTCGTCGACGAGCGTCGGGTGCTTCTCGAAGTGCACCTCGGCGTCGTGGCGCTCGGCCCACTTGGCGGGGCCCTTGAGGTAGATGTGCCCGACGCCGTTGCCGGCCACCATGACCGCTGCGTCGGCGCCGAGCCAGCGCTTCATGTGCTTCGGGTAATAGAGCGTCTTGTAGCCGAGCCGCTCGATGAAGCCCTCGAGATCGAAGTGCGACTTCACCTCGGTGTGGCCGTGGTCGGCGCCCATCATGAGGAGCGACGTCTCGAGCTGCCCGGTGCGCCGCAGCGTCTCGCCGAAGCGGCCGATGACTTTGTCGAACTCGTGGTAGCGCTCGCGCGCGCGCGCCGAGAACGGCCCGTGGTGGTGCGAGTACTCGTCGATCGAGTAGGTCGTGTGGAAGGTGAACTTCTCGCGCTTGCGCGCCGCCGCGCGCTGCAGGAACTGCTCGCCGGCGGCGTCGATGTGGTCCCAGTCGCCGGTGCGGAAGAACTTGAGCGTCGCCGGCACGCGCCGGAAATAGGCCGCGTTGCGCCGGATGCCGGTGCCGCGCGAGATGCCGCTGAAGATGTTCGACGACGGCTTGATCAGCTCGAACAGCGTGGTCGCCGACTTCGACAGATCGCGATCCATCAAGTAGCTGCCGAGGCCGTGGTAGTTGCGGAAGCGCATCACCGACAGCGGGCGGCGCTGATAGCGCTCGCGATCGAACCAGCGGTAGCCCGGGATGTTGGCGCGCCCGGGGAACATGCCGGTGAGATACGGGATGTACGCGACGCCGGTCACCGACGGGAACACGGTGATGGCGGGGCGATAGGTCCCGGGCGCGACGAACAAGCGCGCGATGTTGGGCAAGTCGCCCTTGTGGAGCAGCTCCTCGAAGATGTCGACGCGTGCGCCGTCGAGCAGGAAGAAGAAGGCGCGACCGAACTGCTTGTGCATGGCGATCGCCCCTTTTAACGTCGTGCCATCGCGAACGCAATCACTTGTCGGCGCATTCTCGACGGGAAAATTGGTCGAACCAGTATTGGGCATCGCGTGATCGAACGTGCAATCGCGCCGCCGTCACGCGACCGCGGAAACGCGCGCGCTTCTGCGTGTCGGTGCGAGGCGGCTGTCGAAGTTTCACCAGATCGGCGTCGACCTCACGACGTCTACTTCCGCAACACGACGTCGTGGTCGTAGTCCATCGCGTCGTAGGCATCCTTCGCGATCGACTTCAGGAGCTCGTCGTCGTTCTCGTCGAACATACGGATGTTGCGCTTGATGCGCTGCGAGGCGCGCGCGCACACCGCGCGACACAGGCGCGCCTCGCGCTCCGCCTCGGGCCCGCGGGCGTTGAGCGCCGCCGTCGCGCGCGACATGGTCGCGATCATCATGAACAGATCGATCACCACGTCGGCCACGCGGCGCTGCACGTACTGCATCTCCGAGATCACCTTGCCGTGGCGGCGCAGCACCTTCTCGACCGCCTTGGCCAGCTCCGGCACCCAATCCTCGAACAGCACCGCCTCCTTCTTCAGCGACGGGTGGATGTGATCGAGGCGCTCGCCGCCGTAGTACTGGGTCTTGATCTTGTCCATCACGAAGTCGGCGACGAGCCCGTAGCCCTTGAGCGGCCACTTGATCGCGTCCGAGAGCTGCGCGAGCCGATCGCCCGGCCCCTGCATCCCCGACAGCGCGATGAAGCAGCGCAGGATCTCGTTGGTGCCTTCGAAGATGAGGTTGATGCGCGCGTCGCGCAGCAGGCGCTCGTATGGGAAGTCCTTCATGTAGCCCATGCCGGCGGCGATCTGCAGCGACTCGTTGACCACGCGCCACAGCATCTCCGAGCCGTACACCTTGCAGCAGGCGCTCTCGACCGAGTAGTCGTCGATGCCGCGATCGATGAGCCCCGTCGTCAGGTAGACCATCGACTCGGCGGCGTAGATCTCCATCATCATGCGCGCGATCTTGTCTTTGATGAGGCCGAACTCGGAGATGGCGCGCCCGAACTGCCGTCGCGAGGTCGCGTGCGCGAGCGCCAGCCGCGTCACCTGCTGCGCCGCGCCCACGGCGCCGGCGGCGAGGCCGAGCCGCCCGTTGTTGAGGACGCCCATGGCGACCTTGAAGCCGCCGCCGACGGTGCCGAGCACGTTCTCCTTCGGCACCTTCACGCTGTCGAAGTAGAGCGCGGTCGTCGAAGAGCCCTTGATGCCGAGCTTGTGCTCCTCGGCGCCGGAGCGCACGCCCATGCCGCGCTCGACGAGGAACGCGGTGATGCGATCCTTGCGGCCGCCTTCGCGATCGACCTCGGTCTGCGCGAACACGGTGAAGAAGTCGGCGATGCCGCCGTTGGTGATCCATATCTTGCTGCCGTCGAGGACGAAGCTGCCGTCCTCCTTTTGCACCGCGCGCGTCTTGATCGACGCCGCGTCGGAGCCCGAGCCCGGCTCGGTGAGCCCGAACGCCGCGATGAGCTCGCCCGTCGCCAATCGCGGAAGATAGCGCTGCTTCTGCTCGTCGTTGCCGTAGAGCACCAGGCCCTTACAGCCGATCGACTGGTGCCCGGCGACGGTGACTGCGATCGATCCGTCGATGCCCGCGATCTCCTGCATGGCGCGCGCATAGGCCGTCACCGACAGCCCGAGCCCGCCGTAGGGCTCGGGGATGGCGAGCCCGAACAGGCCGAGCTTCTTCAGCCCCTCGAGCACCGACGGCGGCAGCCGCGCCTCTTCGTCGATCTTCTTGGAGTCGATCTCGGCGGCCGCGAACTTCTTGAGCTCGCCGAGGATGAGCGCGAGGTTGTCGCGCTCGTCGGGGCGCACCGTCGGATAGGGGACCACCAACGGCTCGGGGATGTGGCCGAAGTAGAGGCTCTTGCCGAAGCTCGTCGGTGCAGGCGGCTCCATCAGCTCGCTCCTTTGCGTGACTGTAGACGAATCAAGAGGGCGCCGGCGGCGGCGCCGACGACGAGCGCGATGAGCTGCGACGTCGACAGGACGCCGGCGACGAGGCCGCGCTCGAGATCGTCGCCGCGCCAGTGCTCGACGACGAGGCGCAAGAGCGCATACGACACGACGTAGGCCAGAAAGATCGCGCCGGCGCGACGTCGCGGCAACAGCGCCGTCACGATCGCGATCGCTACCAGGCCGGCGGCTTCGTAGAGCTGCACCGGATGGCGATCGGCGCCGGCGAGGTGGACCGCGAGCGGGAAGCGCGCGTCGACGACGCGGCCGTAGCAGCAGCCGCCGAGGAGACAGCCGACGCGCCCGATGGCGTGGCCGAGCGCGAGGCCCGGCGCGCCGGCGTCGGCAGCGTCGGCGATCGAAATGCGCCAGGCGCGGCAGTAGGCGAGCGCCGCCGCGGCGCCGCCGACGAGCCCGCCGTAAAACACCAGGCCCGGATGCACGAGCAGCGACGGATCGGCGAGGATGGCGCGCCACTGCACGACGTCGAAGAGCAGCGCCGCGCCGACCAGCCCGCCCACGACGCCGAGGAGGCCCACCGCCAGCTCGTCGAAGCGCGGCACGCCGAAGCGCGGCGCGCGCCACACGCCGACCACGATGCCGACGGCCACGCCGACGACGATCAGCGCGCCATACGAATAGATCGGACGTTCGATGCCGAGGTAGTGGAGACGGACGAGCTCGGGATGCACGCGGCTATCAGCTACGGCAGACTTCCTACTGGAAGCGGCAATCCGAGAGCGTTGGTGAACCCACGATGCGCGTGCCACCTTCACACCGCAGCGAGACTTGGTCGTTCTTGTGCAACCGACCAGCTTGCCCGGCCGCAGAGCTGTCGAGAGTTGCCATCACATGATTGAAATCGCTGCCATCGCCGCGCAAATGTAGGACAACATTGCCCGTGAAATCCTTGTCGATGGAGCTTACGACGCCGGTCACAAGCAGGTGTTGGCCCTTGAAGCGCTGGTCGGCAGCCACCTCGTTGTCACTGTAAGCTCGGTACAGTTCGCGCGCCGTAATCGTAATAGCCTGCTGCGACCCTTGCGGCGATGGCTGCTGCTGCTGTTGCTGCTTCTGCGACTCCTCGAGCGCCTTCTTGAAGGCGTCGTTGAACTCTTTGTTCTGCTGCTGGAACTGCGGATCGGTGGCCATGCGCTCCATGTCGTGCTTGGCCTTGTTGACGCACGCGAAGCACATCGCCGAGAGCAGCACGCCGAGCGTGAGCCCGACGATGCTCATGACCAGGCCCGCCGTCGCCATGCCGGTCGGCTGCTGCGTCTCGACCGCGTTCTTGCGCGCGAGGATGCCGAGGATGAGCCCGACGAGCGCCAGCGGCACACCGAGCAGCGCCGCGGGAAACCAACACAGGATCGTTCCGAAAATGCCGAGGACCAGAGCGGCTACGGCCACGAATCACCTCTCACGATGTGCGCGGAACAGCATACCTTACTTCCTCGCCGGTGGCGCGTGCGCGGGCGCACGCGAAGGCGCGCCTTGGGCCGGCGCCGTCGTGCCCTCGGCCGGCGCCGGCTCCCCGGCCGCCGGCTCTTCGAGCGTCTTCTTCGCCTCGGCTTCCTGCTGGACCTTGGCCTCTTGCGCCGCCTTCTCGATCTCTTTGGACGCCTGGCGCCCGGCGGCGCCGACGGCCGCGGCGCACGACGCGCACACCGCGAAGATGAGGACGGCGATGGTGGTGCCGACGATGCCGAGCACCAGCCCGGCCGTGGCCATGCCCGTCGGCCGGCCCGCGGCGACGTTCTGCTTGCGCGCCAGGATGCCGAGCACGATGGCGACAATCGCCGCCGGGCCGCCCACCCAGACGGTCAACCAGTTGAGCGAAAAGAGCGTGCCGACGATTCCGAGCACCAACGCCGCTACGGCCATTCATCACCCCTGTTCCGTCAGGATTTCATCAGTATTACGGGGCGCGCCCCCGAGTCTTTCATGGTATGAGAGCGCGCCATGTCGAACAAGAGGGCTGCCGAATTCCGCGCGGGCTTCGTCGCGCTCGTCGGCCGCCCGAATGTCGGCAAGTCGACGCTGCTCAACGGGATCCTCGGCGAGAAGATCGCCATCGCCACGCCGCGGCCGCAGACCACGCGCAACCGCATCGTCGGCGTGCGCAACCTGCCCGCCGCGCAGCTCGTCCTCGTCGACACGCCCGGCCTGCATCGGCCCAAGGGGCGCGGGCGCTCGAAGCTCAACACGTACATGGTCGGCGAGGCGCTCGCGGCGCTGCAGGAGGTCGACGCGATCTGCGCCATCGTCGAGCTGCCGACGCCGGCCGAGCTCAAGCGCGGCTACAAGATCGACGTCGCCACGAGCTATGTCATCGACGAGCTCAAGGCGGTGGGCAAGCCGGCGGTGTTGGCGGTCAACAAGGTCGACCTCGTCGGCTCCAAGGGCCTCATGCTGCCGATGCTCGAGACGCTGCAGAAGGCGCACGACTGGCAGGCGATCGTGCCGATCTCGGCCAAGACCGGCGACGGCGTCGACCGGCTCACCGGCGAGCTGGCCAAGATGCTCCCCGTCGGTGAGCGCCTCTTCCCCGAGGAGATGCTGACCGATCGCGCCGAGCGCTGGCTCGGTGCCGAGTTCGTGCGCGAGCAGGTGTTCCTCTTGACGCGGCAGGAAGTGCCGTACTCGGTCGCCGTCTCGATCGACACCTGGGAGGAGCGGGCGGCGAAGAAGGACGTGATGATCCAGGCGACCGTCCACGTCGACAAAGAGGCGCACAAGCGCATCATCGTCGGCGAAGGCGGTCGCATGATCCGCGAGATCGGCACGCGCGCGCGCCAGGAGATCTCGAACCTGCTCGCGGTGCCGGTGCACCTGAAGCTCTTCGTGCGCGTCGACGAGGGCTGGACCGACAACGCGCGCCAGCTGCGCGAATTGGGATACGGCGAAGAATGAGCCCGGTGCGTTCATGAGCCCGCGCGTCTCGGAAATGGGCGAGAGCGATTCGTGGCCGCTCGTCGCCATCGTCGGCCGGCCCAACGTCGGCAAGTCGACGCTGTTCAACCGCATCGCCGGCGGCCACGACGCCATCGTCGAGGACGAGCCCGGCGTCACCCGCGATCGCCGCTACGGCGAGGCCGAGTGGGACGGGCGGCTGTTCCGTGTCGTCGACACCGGCGGCCTCGACTTCGACGCCAAGAAGCCGGGCGCGACGACGCTTCAGCGCGGCATCTTGAAGCAGGCGCTGCGCGCCGTCGACGAAGCCGAGGTCGTCCTCTTCGTCGTCGACGCGCGCGAAGGCATCGTGGCCGAGGACCGCGACGCCATCAAGGCGCTGCGCAAGAGCGGCAAGCCGATCCTCTGGGTCGCCAACAAGGTCGACGCCGCGAAGTTCGAAGCCGAGGCCAACGAGCTCTACGCGCTCGGCGCCGACCAGGTGTTTCCGGTCTCGGCGCAGCACGGCCGCGGCGTCGGCGATCTGCTCGACGCTGTCGTCGAGAGGCTGTCCGAGGCGCCGCGCATCGACGAGCAGCCCGAGCCCGAAGACGACGCCACGCGCCCGATCCGCCTGGCGCTCGTCGGCCGGCCCAACGCCGGCAAGTCGTCGCTGGTCAACCGCTTCGTCGGCGACGAGCGCGTCATCGTCGACGCCGAGGCCGGCACCACGCGCGATCCGGTCGACACGCCGCTCGAGCTCGGCGGCCGCCGCTACGTCCTCATCGACACCGCCGGCATCCGCCGGCGCTCCAAGGTCTACGTGCCGATGGAGAAGATCGCCGTCGCCATGGCGGAGAAGGCGGTCGGCCGCTGCGACGTGTGCGTGCTCGTCGTCGACGCCAACGAGGGGCTCGCCGAGCAGGACGCCAAGGTCGCCGGCATGTGCGACGAGGCGGGCAGGGCGCTCGTCATCCTGTTCAACAAGCTCGACCTCATCGACGACAAGCAGCAGAAGAAGCTGCACGAAGACCTGAAGCGCCAGCTCCAGTTCGTGCCCTGGGCGCGCGTCGTGTTCGCGTCGGCGAAGACGGGCAAGAACACGCAGCGCATCCTCGACGCCGTGCAGGCGGCGTACGCGGCCTACACGCGGCGCGTGTCGACGGGCGCGCTCAACCGCTGGTTCGAGGGCATCGTCGAGCGCCATCCGCCGTCGGTGTATCGCGGCCACCCCATCAAGCTCTATTTCATCCAGCAGCCGCAGGCCAAGCCGCCGACGTTCCTCTTGTCGGTGAACTATCCCGAGGGCGTGCACTTCTCGTATCGCCGCTACCTGGCGAACCAGCTGCGCGACGAGTTCGACCTGTGGGGAACGCCGGTGCGGATCGTGTGCAAACAGCGCGGCCAAAAACCGCGCGCGCGCAAGAAGGCGACGCCGTAGCTACTTGAAGATGTCGAGGTCGCGGATCTCGGAACCGTCCGTCGGGAAGGTGCCGACGACGGTTCCGTTGACCGGCGGCGGGGCGCAGGTCGAGCCCGGCATCACCGTGCCGTTGACCAGCTTGCCGGTGCACGCCGTGTTGTCCGTGACCGTGAAGGTGTCGCACTTGTGGTTGCCCAGATCGACGCAGATGTGGATCGGGTAACTGACCATGTGATTCCCCGCGTTGTCGACGGCGTATGTGATCACGCAGGCCGGCCCCTCGGGCAGATGGTTGGCGGCGTCGAGCGGAAATCCGACGCACGCGTCCGGATCTTTGACCGGCGGCAGCGAGTAGATCGGCTTGTCCTTGCCGAACCCGGGGATGACGAACGTCATGCCAGTGCCTGCCTTGGTGCACAACGGCGACGGCGGCATGTCCATGGCAGTGCCGACCTCGCCGCACGCCGCCGGCACCGCGCCGCCCGTGGTGAAGTCGGGGCTGCCCGCGTCGGTCAGGGGCGTCATGTGCAGCGCCAGCGCCTCATCGGGCATCGAGATCATGCCGCTCGTCGGCTGCAGCGCGGGGTTGACGTCGTCGCAGAACCCGTCGCCGTTGGTGTCGACCGCGAGCACAGGCAGCGTCGTCGCCGGCGCCACGATGCCGACGGCGTAGAGCGTGACCGTGGTTTCGTCGATGTCCGAGAAGTAGTCGACGCGCTGGCCCGGCACGTGGTTGCCGTGGTCTTCGATGCGCGCGCGCAGGCCGATCGCCTGCTTCATGACCGCGCCCTCGTAGGCGGCCTCCGGCGTGTTATCGAACTGGGGATCGATGTCGGTCGGGCCGAGCGGGCCGAACGACTGCGAACACTCGAACTTTCCGGCGGCGCTGTCCTCTTTGCCGACCCGCATCTGAACTTTGGCGTTCATCGTCATCCACGGCGGTACGTCGTCGACGAGGACTTCCTCACCGAGCTCGCCGTGGTTGCCGAGCTTGTCGTCGGCCACGACGTCGATGTCGAGGAACGACATGAGCGTGCTCAGCGTCGTCGTGTCGAAGAACGCGTGGTAGGTGTCGGCCGTGCCGGTGGGCTTGAGCGACAACGTGTTGTTAGGATCGTGCGCGATGACCGCCTTGACGGTGGCGGGATTCACGCCCGACGGGTCGGTCACGGTGACCACGACCTCGAGCAGCTGCCCGACGAAGACGCCGGCCATCGGCTTCACATACGTGATCACGGGCCCGTCGGTGTCGGGAACTGCGCCCGCGAAGTCGGCGCCAGCGAGATCGACCGGCGTGCTTCCACCACCGTCGCCACCTCCGCCTCCGCCCGCGCTCATGTCTTCGGCGACGCCGCCCGCGTCGAATCCCTGGAACGGCTTTAGCGACTGACCACAGGCAGCGACGAGGAACGGCAGGGCGAGGCTCAAGCCAATGAGGCGCATCTAGTCTCCGGGCGCACTACGGCGCGCACCCTATTTTCGCAATTATTCGCGTGGGTTGTCAAGAACCTCAGAGGCCGAGATCGCCCGGCGCCGCGGGCCCGAGGACCGAGCCGTTGACCAGGTACAACGTGCGCCAGATGTCGTCGTAACTGTCGAGCCGACCGACGTAGGTGACGAGATCGCCGACCTTGTAGCGCGCCTTGACCGCGTCGCGCTCGGCGTTGTTGATCCACAGCGACACGTCGAAGGTGCTCGTGATCGGCAGCTCCTTCAGCGTGATGCCGTTGGCCGTGAACGAGCGGATGCGCCCGGTCCATTTGACCCAGCGACGGTGATAGCGCTCGGCCCACAGCGCCGCCTTCGGTCCCTGGCCGATCTTGTGGCGCAGGAAGATCGGGTGCAGATAGGCGAAGTCGACGTCGACGAACTCGGGCGCCGCCTCGGCGCCGAAGGTCTTGCCGGCCGGGCCCGCGCCGCCGCCGGGCGGCGCTTTGTCCTCGCACGCGCCGACCAGCAGCGCGGAGAGGACGAGCGCGACGACAGCCACGATGCGCACGTCTCATTGATAGCGCCAAAGCCGCGCGCCGGCCAAGAATCGGTCCGCGCGCCGAGCCGGGGTCAGCGCAAGACGGTGTACGGATAGGTCACGGACATCGGCGGGCCCGAGAAGGGCGGAAACACGGCCGACGCGATGACGCCCTCGAGGCACGACGAGACCATCGGGTCGGGCGTCTCGGTGCTGTCGACGTGGACCTCGGTCGGATGGCCGTCCGGCCGGATGGTCAGCCGCACGATCCAGTCGGTGCCGCCGTGTCCTTGCGCGATGCACGCGGCCGCCATCCCGCGCACGCGCTCCATGCCGACGTCGATCGACGCGTTGTCGAGCTGCGCGCCGCCGGATGCGCCGCCCGCGCGCGCGTCGTCGTGCGTCGTGGCGCAGGCGATCGCGAACAGGGCACAACCGGCGACGGCAAAGAGGGCGATTCGGGGCGTCGGCATCGGCCCGGACCTTAGCACCGTTATGGTCCGCGTCTAGTTGACATAATATGCCTTATCGGACGTAACGAACGGCGAGGTGCGGTGGTACGTTGGCCGCTGCAAACGCGCATGCTCGCCAAATCCGCACAAGTTGAATGCATTCGCGCGGCGTAATACCGTGCTCGCGATGAGCGAACCCGACAGCGATCGCGTCCGCGGCCTGGCCCGCCTGTTGGCGGCGCTCGCCGATCCGCCGTCGCCCGAGAACTTCGGCGCGGTCGTCTGTCAGCTCGCGTGCCGTCATCTCGGCGTCGATGCCGCCGCGCTCTTCGTCGGCGACGATCCGCCCGCGCGCTTCGGCGCCGCCGGGTTCGCCGGCGATCCGCCGAACGGCGTGCCCGCGTCGCTTTCGCCGGACGGCATCGCGCGCCTGCAGGACTGGGCTGTCGAAGCCGGCTTCCGCCAGCTGGACCTCGCGCTCTTGCAGCACGACGCGCGCCCGGCGGGCCTGCTGGCCCTCTGTTCCAAGTCCGGCACGCCGCTCGATGCCGCCGACCTCGACATCCTCGGCATCGGCGTGGCCCGCGCGCTCAGCCACGCCCGCGCCGCCGGCGAACGGCGTCGCGTTCCCACGCCCGACGGCCTGTTGGCGCAGGACGAGCTCGTGCGCGCCGAACGCATGCGCGCGCTCGGCGAAATGGCCCGCGGCATCGCGCACGACTTCAACAACGCCCTCAACGCCATCCTCGGGCAGACCGGCGTGCTCGGCGCGCTCGTCGGCGCCAACCCCGACGCCGCCAGCGCGCTCGAACGGCTGCGCAAGGTCGCGCTCGACGGCGCGGCCACCATCCGCCGCGTCCAGGAGTTCTCGGGCGCGCGCCGCGACCGCGACTTCGAGCGCGTCGATCTCGGCCGGCTCGTGCACGTGGTCGGCGACGAG
This sequence comes from Polyangia bacterium, assembly GCA_035607415.1. Taxonomy (GTDB): domain Bacteria; phylum Myxococcota_A; class Polyangia; order Palsa-1104; family Palsa-1104; genus JAQBQH01. The sequence goes on along the minus strand of DATNAQ010000079.1, from coordinate 12,464 downwards.
CTGCGCGCCCGCGCGCCGGCTGGCGTGCGCGTCGACGTCAGCGTCGGCGCCCGCCGCGCCGTCGACGGCAACGCCGAAGAGCTCGGCGAGCTGGTGCGCGTCGTCGTCGAGAACGCCCTCGAGGCCATGCCCGACGGCGGCGCGCTCGCCCTGTCGGTCGGCCCCGCCGGCGACGATTCGGTTGCGCTCACCGTCGTCGACGACGGCGTCGGCATGCCGCCCGGCGTGGTCCGCCGCGCGCTCGATCCGTTCTTCACCACCAAGGGCTCGCGCAAAAAAGGGCTCGGCCTCGCGCTCGCCTACGGCGTGGTCACGCGCCACGGCGGCGTCGTCGAGCTCGACAGCGAGCCCGGCCGCGGCACCCGCGTCGTCGTGCGCCTGCCCGCGGCCAGCACCAGCGCCGAGCACAAGGTGGTCGTGGTCGCTCCGCCCGTCGCGGCGACCAACGGCGGCCGGCGCGTGCTGCTCGTCGAAGACGATCCCGACAACCGCGAAGCCATGGCGTCGCTGCTCCAGCTCGGCGGCTTTCAGGTCACCGCCGCGGACTGCGGCGCCGCCGGTGTGAGCGCGTTCGGCGCCGGCACCTTCGACGTCGTGCTCACCGACCTCGGGCTACCCGACATGGATGGCTGGCAGGTCGCCGGCGAGATCAAGCGCGCCAAACCGGAGACGCCGATCGCGCTCATCACCGGCTGGGGCCTCAACCTGGATCGCGACGAGATCCGCCGCCGCGGCGTCGATCTGCTTGTCAAGAAACCGCTGGATCCGCGGCTATTTGTCGGCGAAATCGAGAATCTGGTTCAAGTCGGGCCGCGCAAGCCCAAGGCGTAGGCGAAGGCCACGACCACGAGCGCGTGGCTGATCTCGCCCGCCGCCACGCGCGCCGGGATCTCGGCGTACGGCACCAGCACCACGTCGATGTCCTCGCCGCCGTCGAGCGCCGGCGCGGCCACCAGCTCGACGTCGCGCGCGAGGAACGACCAGCAGCGATTGGTCTGCATCGCCGGGTTGGGCGCGATCACGCCGGTCGGCACCAGCTCGGTCGCGCGATAGCCGGTCTCTTCGAGCAGCTCGCGCCGCGCTGCCTCGAGCGGCGACGCGTCGGTCGGATCGATCATGCCGCCCGGCAGCTCGAGCGTCTCGCTGCCGATGCCGTGGCGCTGCTGGCGCACCATCACCACTTCGCCCGCGCGCGTGAGCGGCACGATGTTGCACCAGTCGGGCGCGTCGACGATCCAGAACTCGTGCTCGCGCCCGGTGCGCGGATGAACCAGCGCGTGGGCGTCGATGCCGAAGATCTTGGTGTCGAGCACGCGCCGCTTGCCGCGGCGCTGCCAGGCGTCAGCCACCCGCCTGATCCTCCGACGAGAAGATCACTTCGCCGAGCTGCTTCTCCGGCGCGGCCAGGCGTGCCTTGTCGACGGCGCGCTGCTCTTCGCCGAGGCGCGGGAAGACGTAGCGCATGCGCCCTTCGGCGTCCGTCGTGATGTCGCCGTCGAGATCGCGCACCAGCGTGTCGAGCATCTTCTGCGCCTCGGCGGCGGGCATGCCGGTCTTCTGCGCCGCGCGCGCGGTCAGCTCGGCCGGATCGCGCGGCTCGGCCGGCTTCGCCCAGATCTCGCGCAACAGCTCACGGCGCAGCTGCCGCCGCTCGCGCTTCTTCAGCTTCGAACGGCGCACGAGCGCGCGCGCCGCCGGCACCGCGAAGAAGATCGCCGAGAAGATGAGCGGGAACAGCGTCACGAAGAAGCTGGTCCACGGCATCCCGGTCAGGTGGAAGCGCTGCAGGAACGCCGGGCCGATGGTCAGCGACGCAAAGAGGTTGAAGCCCGCGAAGCCGGCGGTCACCGCGTTCGCCGTCGGCGTGTTGCCCGTGAGCGGCGGCACCGGATCGGCCGCGTCCCACGCCCAGGTCCAGCGCGTCCCCGCCGCTGACGCCGACGGCAGCACGTTCTCGAACACATACAAGAGCGTTCCGTCGTCGGCGACCTCGACCTCGCCGTCGTACTCGACCATGAGGCGCGTCAGCTCCTCCTCCGCCGCCGCCAACGACAGCCCGGTGAGCGCGCTCAGCTCCGAGGCCGTCACGCGCCCCTTGTGATCGCGCAAAAAGGCCACCAGGCGCCGGTCGGCCTCGCGCGGATCGTGCGGCGCCGTCTTCGGCCCGAACACGAAGTCGAACACCGACTGGTAGAACCGCTTCTTCGGCGCGTTGCGCGGGCGCCGCATCGGCCGCCCATACGGATCGCGCGCGTAGCCCGGCGGCGCCAGATCCGGCATCAGCCAGAACCACAGCCACGGGAAGCCGAAGCCGTCCCCGCCCCGGCGATCGTCGCGGTCCGACGAGGAGCGCGCCACCATCATCGAGATCATCATCGCGACGAAGGCGACCACGTACGCCACCAGCGTCACGACGATCCAGATCTTGAAGAGGAGCTGGAAGCCCTTCCACGCCGCCTGCCCGAGCGCGTCGATGCGCTCGCGCAGCGTCACCTTGTCGCGTCGCTCGAGCGAGGGATCGAACTCGTAGACCAGCTCGCCCTCGTCGGTGACCGCGAGGTGGCTGCGATAGGTCCCGACCAGTGACTTCAGCGCCGGCTCGGCCTGATCATTGGGCAGCCCGGTGAGCGCGACCGCGTCGGCGCGCGTGAGCTTGACGAGCGCGGTCTGGCCGCGCGCCTTGCCGCGGAGGGCATCGAGCAGCACGTCGCGTGCGCGCGGATCGTCGACTTTGACCTTGGGGACTGAAGAAGCGGGCATCTGCTCTCAATATGGGTCTAGGCAAGGCCTCGTACCACGAATTCTCCGCGCGCGGGGAGGCCGGTCGTCGCGCCCAGTTTGGTAACAACCGCGGCGCCGATCTTGTTCCCGACGCGGCAGGCGGCGCGGATCTCGTCGAGGGACAGCTCGCCGGGCCGCCGGCCGGCGCGGAAAGCGGGCGCCAGCGCCGCCAAAAGGCCCGCGACGAAGCCGTCGCCGGCGCCGGTGGTGTCGACGACGTCGACGCGCTCGCCCGGCAGCCAGTCGTGCCCTGTCGCGTGCTCGACGTAGCAGCCGCGCGCCCCGAGCGTGACCACGACGAGCGCCGGCCCGAGCGCGCGCAGCTTGCGGGCGCCCTCCTCCGGATCGGTCACGCCGCACAGCGGCGCCAGCTCGTCGTCCGAGATCTTGACGAGGTCGCACTGCGCGACGAGCGACTGCAGCATCGGCGCCGCCTCGGCCGGGTTCTCCCAGAGGTGCGCGCGCCAGTTCGGATCGGTCGAGATCAGGCAGCCGGCGCGCTTGGCCGCGGCGATCGCGCGCAACGTGGCCGCGCGCGACGGCTCGCGCGCCAGCGTCGAGCTCCCGACGTGAAGGACGTGCGCAGACTCGACGATGGACAGTGCAACGTCGTGGTCGGCGATCATCTGATCCGCCGACGGATGGCGGAAGAAGAGGAAGCTGCGCTCGCCGTGCGCGCCGACGGCCACGAAGGTCACGCCGGTCTTGGCCGTGCGATGCACACCGACGCCGCGCACGTCGACGCCCTCGGCGGCGAGGCGATCGCGCACGAAGGTGCCGAACGCGTCGGGCCCGACGAGCGTCATGAGGCCGACGCGCGCGCCGAGGCGCGCCAGCCCGATGGCGACGTTGGCCGGCGCGCCGCCGAGCTGACGATGAAACACGTCGCATTCGGCGAGCGGCAGCCCCGGGCGCTCGGGAAAGAAGTCGACGAGCGCCTCGCCGAACGACAACACGTCGAGCTCGCGCGCGCTCATGCGTGGTTCAGCTTGGCGATGAACTCGAGCGACTTCAGCGGCCGCCCCACGTGATCCAAAATGATCGACGACAGCGCCTCGCGCGCGCCCACGTTCACCGACGCGGCGAGCGCGAATCCAGGCGCCGCCTGCAGCTCGAGCGCCTGCGCGTCGACGAGGGCGCGCCGCACGTCGTCGTCGAGCGGCCGGCCGTGGCCGTGGCAGTGCGCGCAGACCACGCCGCCGCGCCGCACGTCGAGCACGTCGCCCGGCCCGCCGAGATGCTCGTCGAGCCCGCAGGCCACGCACGCCTCGAGCTGCGGCCGCAGGCCAACGGCGTCGAGCAGGCGCAGCTCGAAGATGCGCAGCGTCTCGGCGCGCGCCGGCCCCGCCTCGAGCGCGGCGAAGAAGGTGACCAGCAGCTCGAAGACGCCCGGCTCCGCCTGACGCGGCGGAATCATCTCGCGCACCAGCTCGCACGCGTAGCCGCCGTGCGCCACCTTCGCCACGTCGCTCATGAGCGCGGGAAAGCCGCGCGCGCCGTCGAAGCGCTCGAGCGTCGCCAGCTCGGCGTTCGGCTTGTCGACGAGCGTCGCCTCGCCCACGCCGAAGAGGCCGAGCGCCGCGCCGAAGCGCTTGACGCTCTTGCGCGCACCGCGCGCCAGCGCCGACAGCTTGCCGCCGCGCTGGGTGAGCAACGTGACCACGCGATCGGCTTCGCCGTAGTCGACGGTCCTCAGCACGATCGCCGGTGTCGTCACCTTCACGGGCTTCGCCCCTCGCTCATGCGCGCGCGAGTCTACCATTTCGTGCTACCAATGAGGTCCATGGGGGACAAGCGCGAATCGCTCGAGGACGTCGCCCGCCGCGAGGCCAGCCACGAGCGCGAGCTTGCCGAGGCGCGCGCCGAGTACGCCAAGAGCGCCGAGAAGCTGGCCAAGGAGATGCCGGTCGCCTTCTTCGACTTCTGCGGCATGCTGCGCGAGGGCGTGCGCCGCTTCAACTCCGCCGCCGATCCGCAGAAGCGCCTGACCTGGCGCGAGACCGCCGCGCTCGCCGCGCGCGAAGAGAACCTGAACGCCGACTTCCACTGCGCCTTCGGTCGCAACAACGACGAAGTCACCGTCGCGCTCAACGTCATGAGCCGCGCCGGCAAGCCCGACGTCTACCTCATCGAAGGCTCGGGCAAGCTCGGGCCCGCGGCCGATCGCTTCCTTTTGCGCGTCGAAGGCTACGTGCAGAAGGGCAAGACGCTCATGCGCATCACCGTCGACTTCAAGCGCCTCGAGTGCGATCTCGAGGAGCTCGCCGAGCGCCTCGTCCTCGCCGCGGTCAAGGGCGACTACCAGACGCTGTTCCGTTAGCGGTCCGGATTCCGTACCGCTCGCCGCCCGCGCGCGCGGCTATCACTGCCGCATGCACTTTCACATTCGTCCCGCGCGCGCCGACGAATTCGCGCGCGTCGGCCGGCTCACCGTCGCCGCCTACGCCGCGCTCCCCGGCATGCCCGGCGTCGACGAGCAGCCCGACTATTACGCCCTGCTGCTCGACGTCGCACGCCGCGCGCGCAACCCGGCCATCCGTGTCTTCGTCGCCGTACGCGACGACGGCGAGCTGGTCGGCTGCGTCGATCTCATCGACGACATGGCCGCCTACGGCGCGGGCGGTCCCGCCGCGCAGCCGAGCGACGCCGTCGGCGTGCGCCTGCTCGCCGTCGCGGTCCAAAGTCGCGGTCACGGCGTCGGCAAGGCGCTCACGCGCTACTGCATCGACGTCGCGCGCACGCTCGGGCGCTCCAGCGTCGTCCTGCACACCACGCGCGCGATGCAGACCGCGTGGGGCATGTACGAGCGCCTCGGCTTCGAGCGCTTCGCCGCGCTCGACTTTCGCCAGGGCAACCTCGACGTGTTCGGATTTCGCCTGCGCTTGTAGCTACGACATGCCGCCGCCGAGGCGGCCGCCGTGATGCAACAGCAGCGACAGCGTCAGCGTCGCCACGATCAACAGCAGGAACACCACGACCACGACGCCGACGCGCCGACGCTCGGCCACCGGCCGGCCGCCCTCACTCCGTTCCGACATCTCGGGCGCGCGCGCGACGACCTTCGGCATGCAGTCGCCGATGCGATGCACGCCCGACGCCGGCCGTCCTGCTTGCAACAGCGTCACCGCCTCGATCGGATCGGCGCCGATCGCGCGCGCCACCGCGGCGACCCAGCCGACCACGAACACGCGCGCCGGCAGCGCATCGAAGCGCGCCTCTTCGAGCGCGACGAGGCTCGCCTCTTTGATCTTTGTTTCGCGGCTCAGCTCGGCGAGCGTCATCCCGCGCGCTTCGCGCTGCTTGCGGAGAAACATGCCGACGTGCTGGTTCATCGCATCCGCTCGCGACTGTAGTGTATTCCGCTCCGCATCACTGCGCCAATTTGCACTCGCTCGCCAAGCAGCTCTTCGGCGCGAGGTCGATGCAGCGGCTGAACATCTGTTGGGCCTTGTCGCGGTTGTCGCGGCGCAGCGCCACCATCCCGGCCAGTTGGTACGCCTCCTGGATCGGGCATGCCTTGTCGGTGACCACCTGGTCGATCTCCTCGGCCGCGTGGTCCCAGTCCTGCTGTTGGTAATAGACCTTCGCCAACCTGTAACGGCCGACGCAAAACTTCGGCTGCTCGAACAGCGCCTGGCGCAGCGCCTTGGCCGCGCGCACGTAGTCGCCCTTCTCCAGGTACGCCTGCCCGAGATTGCCCTGCGCGGCGAATGGCTCGCGATAAACGATGTTCGCCAGCGCCTTCTCCTCGAGCTCGACGGCTTCGTCGTAACGCCCGAAGTGGATCATCACGACCGCGAGGCTGTTGCGCGCCTCCGAAAAATCCTTCTTGAGCGCGATCGCCTTGCGCAGCTGCTCTTCGGACTTCTTGAACTGCGTGTCGGCTTCCTGCTTCTCGAGCGCCAGCGCTTCGCCTTTCAGGCACTGGTTGCGCGTCGACAGCTCTTCGGCCTCGGCGCCCTTGCGCAGCCAGACGAGGCCGAGAAGGTTGTGTGCATCGGCGTTGTTGGGATCGAGCTCGACCGCCTTGAGCAGCTCCTCGAGCGCCGGCTCCACGAGGCCCTTGGTGAAGTAGTCGGCGCCGAGCAGGTACCGCTTCATCGACGCGTCGGGATCGACCCGGGTGGCCGCCGGGCCACACGCCTGGAGGGTTGCCAAAACGACGCAGGCGGCCGTCAAATGTGTCAATCGTTTGAGCAACTTAGCAGCGAGACCGTAGCACCTACATCAGCGACCTGTCAATCCCTGAAATGACAGGTCGAACCGCAGCTGTTGCGCGTATCAACGGTCATGCGCAGGCTCGCAAGCTGGCTGATTGCTTTGCTCTTGGTCGTGCGCGCGGTCGCCCTGGCCGCTCCGGTGGTCGCCGCGTTCGTGCTGGTCACGGCGCTGGTCGCGGGCGCCGTAGAAGATCTCCGCTGGCGCGTGGCCATCGGGCTCGCCGCGTGCGTGGCGCTTCCGGTGCTCCTCCGCTGGCGGCTCGGCCTGTTCCTGGGGACGCGCAAGAAGAAGCTGCAGCCGCCGTCGTGGATCCACTTCATCGCCGTGTCCAACGTGGTCGTCGCCGGCGTGTTCGCGTTCGGCTTCGCCGACGAGGCGGGGCGCGCGCTGCGTCGCCACGGCGATTGGTTCTGCGGCGAGTCGAACGGCCTCGTGGTGCGCCACGTGCGCAGCTCGGTCGGCGTCGTCGCGGCGTACCTCGAGCGCTTCGATCCGCCGCGCGAGCTCGCGCCGGTCGTGATCCCGCCCGATCCGGCGCGTGTGCCCGACGGGCCGTGGCGTCCCGGCGAGCAGCCGCCCGAGGCGCTGCCGACGGTGGTCGGTTGGTTCCATCCGCTCGCCGGCCCGCGCCGCGCCATGCCGCTCTACGAGTCGCGCCGCTTCGGCGCCGCGCGCCCGCAGCCGCGCCCGGCCGAGTGCGAGCTCGGCCACTGCGGCGTCGATCTCGGCACCACGCTCGGCGAGCCGGTGTTCGCCGTGTTCGACGGCGTCGTCGAGCGCATCGAGCGCGACCAGGTGCGCGGCGCCAACGCGGGGCGCTTCATCCGCATCGGCCACAAGGACGGCACCGTCGTCAGCCGCTACATCCACCTCGACTCGATCCGCGAGGATCTGCGTGAAGGCATGCACGTCAAGGGCGGCGAGCTCATCGGGCGGCTGGGGCGCACCGGCATCGAGCACTCGGGCGCGCACCTGCACTTCGCGCTCTCGTTGCGCCCGTCGGGGCGCGGCGGCGACGAGCACTATGTCGATCCCGAGCCGATGTTGCGGCAGTGGGCGCTGCCCTCGCTGCCGGCCGTCGCCATGCGCTGAAGATTGGTCTAGCGGCGCGCGCCCGAGCGTCTAGCTCCTCGGCATGCGTATTCGCATGCTCCTCGTCGCGGCTTTGCTCGCGGGCGCAACTTCCGCCGACGCCAACCCCGCGCGCATGGCGCCGCCCAACATCATCTTCATCATGGGCGACGACGTCGGGTGGTTCAACGTCGGCGCCTACCATCGCGGCATCATGGCCGGGCGTACGCCCAACCTCGATCGCCTCGCGCGCGACGGCATGATGTTCACCGACTACTACGCCGAGGCGAGCTGCACCGCGGGCCGCGCCAACTTCATCACCGGCCAGCTCCCGATCCGCACCGGGCTCACCACCGTCGGGCAGGCCGGCGCCACCATCGGCATGCCGGCCAAGGCGCCGACGATCGCGACGGTGTTGAAGGCGATGGGCTACGTCACCGGGCAGTTCGGCAAGAACCACCTCGGCGATCGCAACGAGTTCCTGCCGACGGTGCACGGCTTCGACGAGTTCTTCGGCTACCTCTACCACCTCGACGCGATGGAGGATCCCGATCATCCGAATTACCCGCAGGCGCTCAAGAACAAGGTCGGGCCGCGCAACATGCTGCACACGTGGGCGACCACGCGCGACGACGCGACCGAGGATCCGCGCTGGGGCCGCGTCGGGCGGCAGAAGATCGAGGACGCCGGCGCGCTGCCGCCCAAGCGCATGGAGACGGTCGACGACGAGATCCTCGACTGGACGCTCAAGTTCATCGACAAGGCGCGCGGCGCGGGCAAGCCGTTCTTCGTCTGGCTCAACCCGTCGCGCATGCACGTGGTGACGCATCTGTCGCCGAAGTACGAACGGATGCGCAACGCCGAGAACGGCTGGACCATCGAGGAAGCGGGCATGGCCCAGCTCGACGACGTCGTCGGCGCGGTCATGAAGAAGCTCAAGGACGCGGGGATCGAGAACAACACGATCGTCGTCTTCTCGACCGACAACGGCGCCGAAAACTTCACCTGGCCCGACGGCGGGCAGACGCCGTTCGCCGGCGCCAAAGGCACCGTCATGGAGGGCGGCTTCCGCGTGCCGTGCATCGTGCGTTGGCCGGGGAAGGTGCCGGCCGGCCGTGTCGAGAACGGGATCATGTCGGGGCTCGACTGGTTCCCGACGTTCGTCGCGGCCGCCGGCGACGCCAACATCGTCGACGAGCTGCGTCGCGGCAAGTACGTCGGCGACCGCACGTACAAGGTCCATCTCGACGGCTACAATCAGCTCGACTTCCTCGGCGGACGCGCGCCGTCGCATCGCAACGAGATCTTCTATTTCGCCGAGTCGACGCTCGGCGCGGTGCGCATCGGCGACTACAAGTACCGCTTCATCGATCAGCCGTCGGGGTGGCTCGGCGGCACGGTGCACGTCGATTGGCCGATCCTGACCAACCTGCGGCTCGATCCGTTCGAGCGCACGGGGCTGACCGGATCGCTCGAGTACGCCGATTGGTTCAAGTATCAGTTCTGGCGCTTCGTGTTCGTGCAGCAGGAGGTCGCGAAGTTCGCGCAGAGCTTCGTCGAGTTCCCGCCGCTGCAGAAAGGCGCGTCGTTCAACCTCGAGGCGGTCAAGGAGCAGGTCATGAAGGCGATCCGCTCGCGCAGCGGCGATTAGACGCCGCGCTGATCGGGCGGCCAGACGTACTTGTGAATCTGCAGGTTGAGGCGCGCCGGCAGCTGATCGCGCAGCATCCAGGTCACGAGATCCTTGGGATCGACCTTTCCGAACGACGGCGACAGAAGTACGTGGCAGCGCGCGTCGAGGCGCTTGTCGCGGATCAGGTCGCGCGCCCAGAGGTAGTCGGCCTCGTCGGTGACGACGAACTTCACGGCGTCGCGGGGGCCGAGCCGCTCGAGGTTGGCCCAATGCATCTTCGACGACTCGCCCGAGCCCGGCGTCTTGACGTCGAGGATGACGACGACGCCGGCGGGCAGCACCGACACGTCGCGATGACCGCCGGTCTCGATCATGACCTCGTGCTTGCGCGTCAGGAGCGCCGTGCACAGCGCCGGCAAGTCGCGCTGCAGGAGCGGCTCGCCGCCGGTGAGCAGCACGAGCGGCACGCCGCGCGCGCCCACGTCGGCGACGATGCTGTCGACGCTGACCTCCTGGCCGCCGGTGAAGGCGTACTCGGTGTCGCAGTAGGTGCAGCGCAGATCGCACGCGGCAAAACGGACGAGCGTGCACGGCAAGCCCGCAAGATGCGTCTCGCCCTGGATGCTCGTGTAGATCTCGTAGAGCTTCATGACCCTCGGCTTCGTCCTCGTCAGGCGTGATATACAAGCAAACATGAGCTTCTTCCAGTCGCGCGACGGTACGCAGCTCCACGAGCAGACCTGGCCGGCGCAGGGCACGCCGCTGGCCTCGGTGGTGATCGTCCACGGCTACGGCGAGCACATCGGGCGCTACGACGAGACCGGCCGCGCGCTGGCCGCCGCCGGCTTCAGCGTGCGCGGGCTCGATCTGCGCGGCCACGGCCAGTCATCGGGCGTGCGCGGCTACTGCGATCGCTTCGACCAGTACGTCGACGACGTCGACGCGCTGGTGACGCGCGCGCGCGGCGAGAGCCTGCCGGTCTACATCCTGGCGCACTCGTTCGGCGCGCTCGTGGCGCCCTTCTACGTGCTCGCGCATCCGAACAGCATCGCCGGCATGGTGCTGACCTCGCCGTACTGGAAGCTCGCGCTCGCCGTGCCGGCGGGCAAGGTCTTCGCCGGCAAGATCGCCTCGCGGCTCTACGGCAAGCTCGCGCTGCCGTCGGGGTTGCGTGGCGCCGACGTGACGCGCGATCCGGAGATCGCCGCCGCCTACGATCGCGATCCGCTCAACAACAAGAACGCGACCGCGCGCTGGTTCACCGAGGCCTCGGCGGCGCAGGAGTCGCTCGTGGCGCGGGCGGCGGAGCTGACCCTGCCGGTGCTCGTCGTCGCCGGCGAGGCGGACAAGATCGCGGCCGCGCCGCAAGCGCGCGTGGTGTTCGAGCGCATCGGATCGAAGGACAAGACGCTGCGCATGCTCGCCGGGCAGTACCACGAGGTGCTGAACGAGCCGAAACCCGAGCGCGACAAGACCGTGGCGGAAATCGTCGAATGGTTGCGCGCGCATGCATCTGCGCAAAAAAAGGCCGCCGCCGGCTGACCCGCCGTCTAAGTGCCGGGAAGTTGCGCGCCTACGAAGCGCAGACTATATTGATGATCGACGAAGACCATCTGCCGCTGTCGGCGCAGCGTGCAGAAGCTTCGCGTTCCTTGATCGATTGAATCCGTCCGAGCCCGGGTTTTGCAGCGTCAGTGCTCTGCACGGCGCGGGGTCGGAGTGCATGAAACGGAGGTTCGAATGAGCCGCCTCTTCGCCTACATGGGAAACGACCAGGATCGCGTCAAGTGCGCGCTGTATCCGGCGCGCAAGTCGCTGGTCGCAGACGGCGCGGCGAAGGAGACCTTCGACGCGTGGGGGCTCGGCTTCTATCAGGGCGGCGAGGTGCTGCTGCAGCGGCGACCCAAGCCACCGACGGAGCCGGTCGACTTCTACGCGCTCGTGAAGGATCTGCGCACCGACGTCATCATCGGGCACGTGCGTCAGGGGACCGTCGGCAGGCCGAAGAACGAGAACACGCATCCGTTCCGCTTCCGCGGCTGGCTGTTCGCGCACCACGGCACGGTTCCCAATTTCGACGGCGTGCGTGACGAGCTGTTGCGCGCCATCCCCGATTTTCTGCGGCGCAACATCCGCGGGCAGACCGACTCCGAGCATCTCTTTCACGTGATGCTGGCCTTCTTGCACGACGCCGGAAAGCTCGACGACCAGAACCTGTCGACGGCGCAGGTGCGCGACGCGGTGCGCGGCGCGCTGTCGCTCGTCGAGAAAGCGGCGGGCAAGGAGGCGGCCGACCAGATGGAGTGCGCGCTGGCGCTGACCAACGGCCGCATCCTCGTCGCGACGCGCCACGGCGCGCCGGTCTACCTGCAGGAGCGCTCGTCGCTGCACGACTGCGCGGTCTGCCGCGAGCCGGCGCCCCGCGACAAACGCGTCGACCACGAGCACCTGCGCTCGGTCCTCATCGTCGCCGACGTCGAAGCCCCCGCCGCCGACCTCAAGTTCACCGAGGTCGCCGACCGCACCCTCATCTCCGTCTCCCACGACCTCAAAGTCGAAAAGTCCGCGCTGTAACAGATAAGGCAACAGGGAGTTCAAGAGTTCAGGGAGAAGAACCTTGAACTGTTTTTGTGGTTCTCCCTGATCTCTTGATCTCCCTGTCGTTTGATCTGGTCTTTACGGGGTCGCCGGCATTTTTTGCGTGACCGGCGCGGGCGGAGGGAGGCGGCGGCCCTGCTCGTCGAGGACGAGCTCGGCG
>DATNAQ010000044.1:0-204705 GCA_035607415.1 Polyangia bacterium | reverse complement strand
CCGCCCGCGCACCAAAGCTGCTACCGATTACCAACCACCAGATTCGTGATTTCAGCAAAACCAACCCCGCCCTCGCTGTCGGCGACATACGAAGGCGGCGGATCCAGACGATCGAGATAGCGCCTGACGTTGGCGACACCTGCAGCGACGGGGAAATAGGCGAAGCAGGGCTGATCGTTTGGCGAGTCGCCGACGAAGAGGTAGTCGTCTCGGGCGGCGTCGAGATCGAGCTGCCACCAGTGGCGCGCCGCTCGCACGCACATCGCGGCCTTGTCGTGGTCGCCGAAGAAGGCGTGGGCGTGGACCGACGAGGTGATGCAGCGCGCGCCCGCCGCGCGAATGCGCGCGCAGATGGCCTCGACGGTGGCGGGCGGCAGCGTGTGCGTCTCGCCGATGTCGAAGGCGAAGTCGCAGCGACGGAGCCACTGGTCGTCGGCGAGGCGCGCCTCGGGGATGTCGCGCAGGATCTCCGACGCCAGGGCGCGCAGGCGTTGCTGCTGGCTGACGCAGGTCGGCGCGTCGTCCCAGGTCATCCGCTCGGTGGTCTTGCCCGCGCGCCGCACCGCGAACGCGCCGTTCTCCGCGACGGCGCCGGCGATCGGCCACGTCGACGCGAGCACCTCGGCCCAGCCCGCCGGGCGTCCGGTGACGGCGACGACGCGCAGCCCGGCCTCGGTGGCGCGCGCGATCGCCTCGTAGGCCGCGGGCACGAGCACGCCGCCGTGCGTGAGGGTGTCGTCGACGTCGCAGAAGATGCCGCGCAGCCGCGGCGCGAGCGCCGCCAGCTCTCGATAGGACTTCACGGCGCGGACGCTATCAGAAGTGGTACGAGACGTTGGCGAAGAAGTTGAAGCCGGGCGCCGGCAGCGGCGTCATCTCGATCGTCGGCGTCAGGTCCGAGAAGTTGTCGGGGTAGTAGTAGTGCTGGTTGAGCACGTTGTAGAACTGCCCCGAGAACTGCAGCTTGTCCTTCATGAAGCGCAGGCGGAAGCCGAGCTGCAGGTTCGCCACCGGCGTCAAGCGGTCGAACGCGAGGTCGCTGGTGCGCGCCGTCGTCGTGCCCGTGAACTCGGAGTTGCCCGGAAGCCCACCCGAGGAGTTGTTGTTCGCCGTCGGCACGCGGTTCACGTCCTCGTAGGCGCCGAAGACCGAGAGGTTCATGTTGAGGTCGAGCAGGTTCTTGACGATGTTGAACGAGGCGCCGAGCACGACCCAGTGGTTCGGCGTGGTGCGGATGATGCCGGCGTCGGTCGTCGTCGAGTTGAGGTAGGTGTACGACGCCTGGATGAAGTGCTCGCCGTTCAAGTAGAGCTTGGCGTAGCCTTCGACCGAGTGGATGGCGCGCTTGCCCGAGTTGCCGTACGCGCCGCCGCGGATCTGGATGAGGTTCGACAGCACCGTGTACGAGTAGTCGGCGCGAAGCTCGAGCTCGCGCACCTTGCGGATGTTGCGCAAGAGTCGGCCGTTGAGCTCGCCCTGGAACGACTGCGACGACTCGGTCTTGAGGTCTGGGTTCGAGCCGTAGGAGATGCCGCCGGCGGGGATCGAGGTGTTCTGGAATACCGGCGAGCGGAAGCCCGTCGCGTAGTTGAGCTTGACGTGGTAGTCGGGGAGGAAGTTGTAGACGACGGCGGCCGATCCGAGCGGCACGAGGTTGTAGGGCAGGTCGCCGAAGCCCTTCTGGATACGAACGCCGCCGTCGATGGTGAGCTTCTGGAGGGGGCGCCACTGGACGTCGACGTAACCGGCGGCGACGTAGCGGCCGGTGTCGTCGCCGTAGGCGCGCGGGCAGAGCGGGACGCGCGAGAAGCCGCCGGGCGTGCCGTCGGGTTGCACCGGGCAGAGCAGCGGCAGATCGTCGACCTCGCGCGGGTCCGAGAACTTCACGTCCGAGTTGTGCAGTCCTTCGAAGAAGAACTCGCCACCGGCGAGCAGGTGGAGGCGGAAGGGTAGGTTGACGTCGAGGTCGACGGTGCCGCCGAAGCGGAAGATCTGCTGGCCGGTGAAGCCGAAGTGCAGGCCACCGAGATCGCCCGGCACCGTCGGATCGCGCGGCAGGAACGCGCTCGACGGGAAGAGCTGGATCGAAAAGTCGCGCACGAACTGCGTGCCGTACGCCTTGACGGTCAGGCCGACGCGATCCTGGGCGAAGCGATCCTTGTACTCGAGGGCGGCGTAGCGATCGTAGAAGTTCCAGGTCTCGCCGTTGACGACCGCGTTGGCGAACGTCAGGTTCGGATGCTGGTCGCCGAACGGCAGCGAGTAGTAGAGCGAGAGCGGACCGTACGAGTACTTGCCGTCGACGATGACGAGCCAGCTGCGGGCCGGATCGCGCGGCGCGTTCTGAGCGAAGTAGGCGATGCCGCCCGGCTGCGGCGCCGGCGACGACACCAGGAACTGCGGGATGTCGTAGACGTCGCCGATGTAGTTCTCGTACGAGATGTGCTGGAAGATTTTGAGCTTGCCGTTGAAGAAGGTCTTTCCGAACATCGCGTAGGCGCGGATGTCCTCTTTGTTGCCGGGCCCGTCGCCGTAGCCGGCCGACAGCTCGAGGCCGTTCACGTCCTCGGCGTCCTTGGTGATCATGTTGGCGATGCCGAGGAACGAGTTCGCGCCCCAGAGCACGCCGCCGGGGCCCGTGACCGCCTCGATACGCTTGACGGTCTCGAGCGGCTGCGCGCGCGTGATCGGCGAGATGTTGCCCCACGGATCGAAGAGCGAGAGGCCGTCGCGCATCGGCAAGAAGGCCTGAGCGACGCCGCGCACCGACGGGAGCTCGGTCTGGTTGCCGATGGCGTTGACGTGGTACCAGCCGGGGACCGTCGCGAGCGCGTCGAGCACGTACTTGTGGCCGCGCGCCTTGATCTCGTCGGCCGTGATGATGGTGATGATGGCCGGCGCCTCCTGGACGGTGGTGACGCCCTTGGCGGCCGAGGTCACGACGTTGGCGAGGTCGATCTCGCGCTCGGTGTCGAGCGCGATCTCGGGCTCGTTGTTGTCGCCGCCCTCCGACTTGGTGGCGGGCTGGGTCACCGGCTCCGGCAGCGCGACGTCTTGCGCGTGGGCCACTCCCGTTGTGAGCAGGGCCGCGGCGATGAACGAATGTATCAGCGTCCGTTTCATCGCTTATTGCTCCACGATGATGAACTCGACGCGGCGGTTCTTCGCGCGAGCCTCAGCCGTCTTGCGTTTGTCGAGCGGTCGCGTATCGCCGTAGCCGACCGCCTGGAGCCGATCGGGCTCCACGCCCTTCTTGATGAGGAAGTTCCGCACCGACTCGGCGCGCGCCTGCGATAGCTCCTGGTTCTTCTTGGCGCCGCCGACGTCGTCGGTGTGACCTTCGATGCGGATCCGCTTCACTTGCGGGTTCGACTTGATCTTCTCGGCGATGCGCTCCATCAGCGCTTCCGAGCGGCCCGAGATCTTGTCGGAGCCGGTGTCGAAGTTGATGTTCTCCGGCAGCTCGATCTTGCCGCCGGCGATGGTCACCTGACCGCCCGAGTCGGGGCAGCCGTCCTCGTCATCGACGCCGTTGCGCGTCTCCGGCTCGTTCGGGCACTTGTCCATGGCGTCGGGGATGCCGTCGCCGTCGTTGTCGAGATCCGGGCAGCCGTCGTCGTCCTGGAAGCCGTCCTTGTCCTCCGGATCGTTCGGGCACTTGTCCTGCGCGTCGGGGATGCCGTCGTTGTCGTTGTCGACCTCGGGGCAGCCGTCGTCGTCCTGGAAGCCGTCCTTGTCCTCCGGCTCGTTCGGGCACTTGTCGAGCTTGTCGGGGATGCCGTCCTGATCGTTGTCCGGATCGGGGCAGCCGTCCTCGTCGTCGAAGCCGTCCTTGTCCTCGGCCTCCGTCGGGCAGAGATCCTGCGCGTCGGGGATGCCGTCGCCGTCGGTGTCGATGCCGCCGGCGGCCACGGCGCCCTTGCCCTCGGCCGGGGCCCAGGTGACGCCGCCGAAGACGCGGAAGTCGTCGTGGCGCGACGCGGAGCCGATGATGCCGGCGCCGGCGCCGATGCCGATCGAGATGTCCTTGACGGGGAAGAGCTGGAAGCCGCCGACGACGTCGGCGGTGAAGTCCTTGCCGGCGTCGAGGTTCACCGGCGACGGCGAGGGCGCCGAGCTGACGAGCGGCACGAGGCCGTAGACTTCGGCGGCGATGCCGACCCACTGGACGAAGCGGTAGGAGACGCCCGCCGACCAGGTGAGCTCGTCGCCGACGTCGATGAGATGACGCGGCAGCACGGTGCCCATCTGCGCCGGATCGTTCGGCGCCAGCACGGTGGTGTCGGGGCGGATGATGGCGCCGACGTTGATGGCGGCGGTGACGGGTCCGCGCGTGATGTCGGCGATCACCTCGGGACGGAAGGTGAAGCCGCTGTCGCCGAGGAACGCCGAGTCGTCACCGAAGGGCAGCGTCACGACGGCGGCGGCGGCGAGGCCGAAGATGCCGATGCGGAGGATGCGCGCCTTGAAGCCGAGCCGCCAATCGAGCGGAGCGGCGTTGGGCGGAGGCACGTTGGTGTAGCCGGAGTTGGCGTAGAAGCCGGTGCGCGCGGTGGTGATGTCGGTCGACGCGGCCGAGCCGTAGCTGCCGTACGCGGCGGTGTAGCCTTCGGCGGAGACGGGGATGTCGGCGACGAGCTCGAGCCAGTCGGTGAGGCCGAGGTGGAAACCGAAGTGCATGACCGCTTGCCAGCCCATGACGGCGCTGAGCGGCGGCTTCTTCGACGAGCTGATGGCGCAGCTCGTCGGATCCTGGCAGATGTCGAGGCGCAGCGGATTTTGCGCGTAGTCGACGAAGAGCTTGAAGCCCCAGTCCCACTGGTGCGAGGTCTGGGCGCGATCGACGGTGAAGATGCCGTAGCTGTCGAGCGCCGGGCGGAAGAGCTCGGAGTCGACGCCGCGTTGCGCGCGCGCGCTGCCGGCGGCGGCGACGACGACGGCCAGGCCGACGGCGGCGAGGAGTGGCGCGCTCGGTTTACGCATTATGAAAGAAGCCCCCTGTCGGTCTCGCCATGGCCGTCATGTCACATCGCGTGGAAGCGAGTGATGAGCACGAGGCCCGGAACCGAGCCGCCCGATAGCGATTGCCAGCTGATCGGCATCGACGCAGGACCGGTGCCGGTGAAGGTCGGGAAGCCGCCCGAGACCGGCGCCGCGACGATGGCGGTGCCCGAGGCGCCCGTCATCGTCAGCGTGCCGTCGATCTTCGTCAGCGTGTCGTTGAAGTACTGCACGCCGCTGTTCGAGCCGTTCTGCGTCATCGTGACGCCGGCGACCGGGTGCGTGTCGTCGGCGATGACGAGGGCGTTCGGCATCGGCGCCGGGTCGCTGTAGAACTTGCCGACCTGTGCGCCCGCGGTGGCGATGTCGAAGCCCCACGCGTCGGAGTCCGACTTCTTCAGCGCGTAGGCATCGACGCGATAGATGCCGGCGCTCACGCCCTGATCGCCCGTCGCCGCCGTGGTCATCGTCGTACCGCCCGTCGCCGTGCTGGTGACGATGACGATGAGCCCGAGCTGCGGCGCCTTGAAGTCCGACAGGACGTACTGGCCGCCGTCGGTGAGCTCGGCCTCCTTGATCGCGTTGCCACCCGAGAGGAGCGCCTGCGGGTCGTACACCGCGATGTGCACGGGCTCCGCGTTCTTCATGTTGGTGGTGAAGTCGTAGATCGTGCCCGACACGCAGGTGTTGCCGGGCGACGGCGTGGTGCAGGCGACGGTGCCGCCGCCGGTGCCGACGCAGATGCCGTTGACGTCCATCGTGGTGCCGGGATCGCACTGGATCGCCGAGACGCACTTGCCGCCGACGATGACGACGCCGCCGCCGTCGGTGTCACAGGGCGTCTGCGCCACCTGGACGTCGGACGGGATGCACTTGAGCGTGCCGTCCTTCTGCTGCATCTGGACGGTTCCCGGTCCGCACGCGACGTTGTTACAGCTCGAGAGCGAGATGCCCAGCGAGCCCACGCCGACGACAGCCACGAGGATCGACAACCTGCGCTTCATACGCTCCTCCAAAGACCAGCTCCGAGCACGGCTCAGAACTGGACCGGGTCCTCGTCGAGATCGACGAGCAATGCCGCCGTGCCCGACACGTTCACCATCGGGTCCGGCGAGCTCAACTCGAAGTGGACGACGTCGGCGCCGCCCGGGGTCCGCTTCGAGATCAGGAACAGCGGCCCGCGGTTGAGCGGGTCGACGGTGTCGCCCTCGACGGTGAAGAAGATCTCCTGCACGCCCTTCAAGTTCAGCGGCGAGTCGAGGCGGTAGCCGTCGTAGTTCGCGGGCGGCGTCACCGACGAGTAGTTGGCGAAGCCGTAGACGTTGCCGTGGAGCGGCCCTGTGATCTGATAGGGATTGGCGATGTAGGTCAGATCGGCGCCGGTCGCGAACCCCGTCGTGCCGTTGTCCTTGTAGGCGTTGCAGATCTCGAGGCGCTGGTCCGGCGGCGTCGACGCGGGAATGCTCGGCGGAGGCGTCGGATCGAATGGCAGCACCGCGAGCAGCGGAACGCCGCTGGCGCTCGCGACCGTCAGCTGGTTGATGCGATCGATGACCTGCTGCGCCTGCTCGGCGTCGGTCTGGGTCACGCCGGCCACCGTCACCGACGGCGGATACGCGGCCGGCGAGGTCAGGAGGTTGCCGGCGCCTTTGTGGAAGTAGTAGACGTCGAGCATGCAGGGATCGGTGAGGCTGATCGCCTGGCGGATCATGAGACCGAACGCGCTCTTGCCGTTCGCGAGGTCGTAGTAGGCGGGGACGCGGACGATGTCGTCGTACTGCGTGCGCGCCCAGAGCTCGAGGTGCTTGCCGGCCGGAATCGTCGCCGGCGTGACGCCGGTGATGGTCAGCTGCATGACGGTGCCGGCGAAGGGCCGGGCGGTGAGCGCTTCGCAGCCGAGGGTTGCTGCGAGCGGCAGGAGGGACGCCAACGCCAGAGTTCGGGCCCAGCCGCGGTTCATCTCACTAAGCCTCGCGCAACGCGGCACATAGAATTACGCCGCGTAGGCGTATATTAACTTTTTTTGCGATTCAAAGTCAAGACAGGGAAAACGGATTTCCCCATCCCTTAAATAAGATCCTCGACGAGAACGGACGGGAGAAACGCGAAAACTAGAAACGTATTTGAGCCGACAATTCTGCGGTGTACACGACCGCTGAATACTGGCCTGTCTCGTTTTCCTGGGCGCCGGCGGCGCTAATTGCTGGGGTCGACACCACGCGCGGCGGACCGGGGACGAGCAGCTCGAAGGCGCCGTCGATGAAGATGCGCCAGAAGTGCAGGCCGAAGCCGGCCGCGACCGTGGCCTTCAAGTTGTCCTGATTCTCGCGCCGCAGCGTACGATCGGGGATGGCATTTGAATCGAGCGCGCCGCCGGCGCGCAGCACTAGGAATCGCGTGATCACGCCCTGAACGCCTACGTGGAGAGCGTAGGTGTCCATGTACCGCATCTCTTTGACGGTGGGCAGGCCGGGTAGGTCGATCGTCAATGTCTGCACCGACGACCACCCCGTCCAATCCGCCTGGACGCTCATCATGAGGCGGCGATGCGGGAAGACGGTCACGCCAAGACCGGCCGACTGTGGCCAGGTGATGTCCAGCCCGAACTCTGGATTCAGTTTGGTCGCTGTTGGGCCGCTACCGATGATCAGCGGACCCGAGCCGCTGATCGACACCGACATCGGCGTCCGATAGACGGCGCCGATCTGAACGAGTCGGTGCGGCCGCAGCATCACGCCGAGGATGCCGCCGAGGCCGACGCCGGAGCCGCTGAGCGTGGCGCCGAAGGCCGGCTCGGTGTCGTTGACCGAGAAGCTGTTGATGCCGATGCGCAGGCCGGCGCCGACGGAGAAGACGTCCGAGACCTGGTAGGCGAGCGTGGGCGTGAGCTCGAAGTCGAGGATCTGGGTCGACTGCAGGCCGAGCACCTTGGGCTTGCCGGTGTTCGGATCGATCATGGACGACGAGATGTCGCTCGGCCTGAAGCTGATCGATCCGCCGTAGGGATCGTAGGCGAGGAGCGAGAAGGCGAAGCGCGTGGGGGCCGTCTTGCCGAAGCCGAAGCGGGTCGAGAAGCCGATCACCGGAATCGTGTTCGGCGCCGAGTTCTCGAGGATCGGTTTGGTGAGGCCGGCCTGGCCGAGCGTGCTCGACGCATCGGGCGTGTAGGTACGTTGCGGCGCGACGATCTCGAGGCCGACGTAGCCGACGTTGTCGCCGTAGAGGGCGGTGCCGGCCGGGTTGTGCCAGACGGCGGTCGGATCGTCGGCGATGCCGGTGAAGGCGCCGCCCATGCCCACGGCGCGGGCGCCGACGATGTTGGGACGGCTGAGGCCGGCGCCGCGCGCGTCGCGGGCGACGAGACCGCAGCCGAAGAGCGCGGCGAGGCCGAACGCCAGCGCGCGCTTCACAGATCCACCGGCGTCATGTCCGAAGGCTCCGAGAGATCGTCGGGGCCGCCGTCGGTGGGCAGCGGCGGATGCGCGAAATCGCCAATGATGGACATGTCGGCCGGGATGGGTACGCAGATTGTGTTGTCCTTGCAGACTTCGCCGACGTAGCAGTCCGCGTTGATCTTGCACGCGGTGCCGGGATAGTCGTTGTGCGCCGCGGGACAGCCGGCGAGCGCGGCGCCGAGCGCGAGCGCGCCGCCGAGGACGACGAGGATGTGAGGGGCGCGCATCTAGAACTTCACCGTGGCGACGACGCCGCCGCCGGTGGGGCCGGCGGTCGGCAAGACCGAGAGGTACTGCTGCCGCTCGTGGGTCTCGCCCTTCGAGGGGTCGACGAGGAAGACGATGCCGGCGGCGAGCAGCGCCGCGCCGCCGACGCCGAGGCCGGTGTACGCGATCGCAGAGTAGGTGGCGCCGGTGTCGCGCTTGGAGTTGATGTCGCCGCGCGTGGTCATCGACGGATCGGCGGCCACCGCCTGGCCGTGGATCTGGCTCTCGGCGATGCCGAAGCCGGCGCCGACGGCGCCCGCGCCCGCCGCCACGGCGACGAGGATCCAACCGTACTTCTTGTAGCTGACCTTCGGTCCGGTGTCGGGCTGCTTCTCCGGCACCACCACGATCGGCGGATGCTCGTCGGGAAGCTTGTTCATGGTGAGCTCGACGTCCTTGCGCTCGCCGGGGGCCACGTCGACGGTGGCGTTGGCCGTCTCGAAGCCCGATCGCGACAGGTGCACCTTGTGCGTGCCGGGCGTGACCGGAATCGTCAGCGGCGTCGCGCCGCGCACCAGGCCGTCGATCTTCACGGTCGCCTCGTCGGTGGCCTCGCCGCCGATGAGGTTGGCGGCGACGTGCAGGATCGACTGCGCCTCGGGCGCGTGCGGCGTGCCGGTGATGGTGTGCGACTCTACGCGCGGCGGCATTGGCGCCTGACCGAGCTTGGCGCGGCAGATGTCGACCTCGCGGCGCACGCGCTCGGTGAAGCGCGACTCCGGCTTGAGCTCGAGATACTTCTCGTACATCGGCAGCGCGTCGTTGCAGCGGTTGAGCGCGCGATAGGCGAGGCCGAGGTTGCGATAGGGCCCGGGCAGCTTGGGATCGGCGGCGATGGCCGCCTTGAACGACTCGACGGCGCCGTCGTAGTCGCCGCGGGCGTAGCGCTCGTTGCCTTCGACGAAGCGCTTCTTCGCTTCCGCGTTCGTCCCCGCCGCCGCCTCGTTCTTGTCTTCTTCCTCGTTACCGGCTGCGAAGGCGGAGCCGGCGACGAGGAGCGCCAGCAGCGCAAGAACCAACCTGCTCGTTAAGCGCAAGGCATCATTCCTCCGGGTTGTCGTCCCAGATGTTGCCGGTCTGGTTCTTGCCCTTGGTGCTCGACGACGACGACGAGTGGCGCTCGTGTGTCTGGTGCAGCTTGTTCGACGAGTCGGCCGAAGCGGCGCCGCCGCGCGCGATGCGCAGGCGCGTGTCGACCGCCGGCGCGTCGCCGCGCTTGACCTTGAGGACGAGCGTGCCGCCGTTTTGCGCCAGCGCCGCCGATTCCTCGTCGAGGACGCGCTTCCACGAGTGCGCGTCGTGAACCACGCGGTCCATGCCGGCGAGCACGAGGTCGCCTTCCTGGATGCCGGCGAAGCGCAGGTTGGAGTCGTTGGCCACGTGCGTGACCACGGCGCCCTCGGTCACGTCGTAGCGCCAGGCGAGCTCGGGGAAGTAGGACACCGCCTTGGCGCCCATCGCGCTCTCGGGCGTCGAGTAGGCCTCGACCATCTTCTCGAAGTTCACCTTCGGCACCGCGTAGCGGATCGACACCTTGTAGCGGATGCCGTCGCGCGTCTGCAGCTTCTCCCAGTAGAGATCGTTGCGCTCCGTCGGCGCCAAACCGCCGGCGGTCTTCTTGAACGCCTCGGACACGCGCTTGCGTCCGTCGCGGGCGGCGCGGCGCGCGCGATCGAGCTCGGCGGCGTCGCCGGAGACGGTCGCGCGCTCGAGGTCGCCGATCGCTTTGCTGCGAAAGGCGTCGTACTGCTCGCGCACCTGGTCGATCCAGATCGGATCGCGGATCGACAGGCCGAGCTGATTGACGATCTGCTCCATCGAGCTCGCTTCGGCCTCGCCGAAGCCGTCGGCCTTGTCGGCGACCAGCGTCGAGTGGCCGACGAAGAGCAGGCGATCGTTCTCGCGGAAGAAGGTCTGATCGACCCAGCCCGGCCGCGTCGGCTGCGACGCCTCGAGCTTCTCGCCGCCTTCAGGGCCGTTCTGCGCGTGCTGCGTGGCGATCGCCTTCACGAGGATCACGCCGCCGCCGACGAGCACGACGATGGCCGCGGCCACCAGCGCCGTCAGCCACGAGAAGCCGCCGCGCCCGGCGGTGGCCATGCCGCCCGACGGCAACACCAGCGGCATCGACATGGCGCCGTTCGTCGACTTCGCCGCCAGCGCCTTCTTCAGCGACTCTTCCTGGAAGTGCTTGACCTGCTTGCGCAGCTCGTCGGGGATGTCGGGCCGCGGCAGCGACGGGAGATGCGCGAGCAGCGCCTCCGACGCCGCGCACGTCGTCGGCGAGCCGCAGTCGGGGCACTTGAGCTCCGGCGGCGTGGCGAACTTGAGCACGTCCCAGTGCTGTGTGACGTCGACCTCCCGCGCGGAAGTAGACCGGCAGGTCGGACACGAGTAGGGCATCGCGAACGTGAGGATCAGGCCCTTCTGCCCGAGGTCCTCCGTCTTCGTCAGGCGCTCGACGAACGCCGCCGGCGCGCCGACGATGAGGATGCGCTCCGACGGCGCCGCGATTTGCAGCATCATCTGCCGCCACTCGGCCGCGCCGGCGGGATCGATCTTGCCGATGCCGCCGAGATCGAAGATGACGTCACCCTCGGCGCCGTCGGCGATCTTCTCGCGCGGGAAGCTGGCGTCGAGATCGCCCGACAGCTTCAGGTAGGTCGCGCGCCCGTCGATGGCCTTCTCGATCTTGAGCTTGCGCGCGCCCGCGTCGGCCGAGTAGTTGAGCCGCGACGCCAGGAACCCGGAGACGTCGGGCGGCACCGCCACCGGCGGATGCGACTGCAGGAACGAGAAGAAGGTGAGCGGATCCTCGTCGAAGTATTCGGCGTTGCCGCACGACTCGCAGACGCGCTCGGGCAGCTTGCCGGTGCGCAGCTCCTCCCAGTCCTGCGCCACCTGCACGAGGCGGCGGCGATCGTCGTCGCAGTAGTCGCAGCGATAGGGCGCGTAGAAGCTGACCAGGTGTCCCGAGCCGCCGAAGTTGGCGACCATGTTGAACTGATCGACGACCTTGGGCGCGCACTCGACGAACCACAGCGACCCGACCTTCGACGAGACCGAGGTGATGAAATCGACCCACTCGCGGATGCCGAACGAGCTGATGCGCTCGATCTCGGCGAGATCGAGGATGAGCGTGCCGCCCTTGATGCCCGAGGCGATCTTCTTGCCTTCAAACTGCTCGTCGATCGTTCCGGCGAGCTTGACGAGCGTGATTCCCCCATCGGACGTCTTGTCCAGGCGGAGCTTCGGTTTCTGGCCAGGATCTGTCGTACCGGTGGGCATCATGTTCCCTCGGGGAAATGGATCGTCTTCGGGAGCAGACGAAACTCGCGCAGGTTGAGGTCGAGATCGAAGAGGCCGGTCACGCGCGTGCGCAGCCGCGGCTCGACGTCGTAGAACAGCGCCGTCGTCGAGCGGTAGCTGACGAGCATGCCGAGGCCGGCGCCGCCGCCGGCGGTGTCCATCTGCCCGGCCTTGAGGCCGCGCACCAGGCCGCCGAAGACGTGCTTGCGCTCGAGGCGCCCGAAGTGATCGACGATCTCGACGGCGATGCGCACACCGTCGGAGCCACAGCGATAGACGGCCGCGTCCTCGGGGCCGAGCGAAATCTCCGCCTTGCGATCGTGCGCATGGCGCGGTTTGCCCAGCTCGTCGACGGGCGCGTCGTAGAGCGCGTTCATGATGAGCTCGTGCGCCAGCTCGCCGAGCATCTCGCCCACGCGCTTGGGCGCGCCGAGCTTGCCGGCGAAGGCCATCGTCTCCTGGACCGCGTGATCGCGGCCCTTGGCGTCGGTGAGCGAGAACGCGAAGCCGCTCGCGCCCCACGCCAGGTGGGCGTCGAACGGCGCCGCCCCCGGCGACAGCACGCGACGCGCGATGTGCAAGAGGTCGTCTTCGCGCGGCGGCACGTCGAACGACGGACGGCCCATGAGCCCGACCAGCCGCGGCTCCTCGAGCGCTTTTCCGAGCAGGCGGTCGACGGGCTCACCGGAGTAGAGGACGGCTTTGAGCTTCGGGTTGGCCCGAAGCCACTTCATGACGAGGTCCGCGTCGAACGCGTCCGCCATCACCAGAGTCGCCGCCTCCAACACACCAGCATCTACCTTGTCCGGCTCTTCGAACGTTTTCGACTCGAAGCCGGCACATCCCAGTACGCGTGCGATCCGCCGAATCACCAACTTGTTCCGTTCAAGAACGATTGCCTGCGGGACCGTCATGCGCACCGTGGCCAGATTGGGCTTGGCGTACTATCGTATCGGAATTTTGCGGCGAAAGCAATCACGGACGTGGTATCGTCATGGCGCCCAAAAGATGAGAAACCCCGTCGCTGCCTTGCTTTTGGTTTCGTGCACCGTTCTACCTACCTTCATCCCGTCGAGTGCGGTGGCTGCCGAAGATGGAGCCTGGCTCGAGAAGGAGGCAGAGGCAGCGGTGGTCAAAGGTGAGTACCCGCGCGCGGTGGCACTCTTTCGCGGGCTCGCCGCGCTGAGGCCGAAGGATCCGTCGCCCGAGTATCGGCTCGCCGAGATCTACACGCTCGCCGGTCAATACGAGGAGGCGATCGGCGAGTACCGACGCTTCGCCGGCCGGCCCGAGGCCGATCCGGCGCGCAAGGCGCGCGCCGAGGCGGAGGCCAAGCGCCTCGAAGATGCGCCGGCGCCGTTCGCCGAGACGCTGTTCAAGCCGGCCGCGGCGACGGTCGAGTCGAAGCGGCTCTTCGAAGAGGGCAAGAAAGACGCGCAGGCCAAGCGCTGGCAGCCGGCGGTCAACGAGCTGCAGGCGGCCCTTCTGCTGGATCCCGATCTGCCCGGTCCGTATCGCCTCCTCGGCGCCGTCTACGGCAAGACCGGCGACCGCGGACAGGAGCGGCTCTTCCTCGCCGATTACTTGCGCGTCAAGCCCGACGGCAAGATCGCCGACACCGTTCGCGCGACGCTGGCGAAGGAGCACGTGCTCGGCACGATCTCGGTCGACGCGTCGTTTCCCTGCCACATCTACATCAACGGGCGCGACCTCGAGAGGACGACGCCGCTCAAGAAGTTCGCGCTGCCGCCGGGCAAGTACGTCGTCAGCTTCGAGAACCAGCAGTACCACATGTTCGGCAACGTGCACCTGACGGTGGCCACCGGCAAGGACACGGAGAAGACGTTCGCGTTCGGGATCCTGTCAACGAAGCTCGACCCGTGGGCGCGCGTGCGCGTCGACGGCAAGGACATCGGTTTGTGGGATGAAGCCGGTATCCCCGAGGGCACGCACAACATCGCGTACAAGAGCCACGACGGCAGCAAAGAGAAAACCGTGGAGCTCACGATCAAAGGTGGCGCACGCGCCAAGCTTAGCTGGTAAACTTCCAGAACAGGCTCCCCCACTCAATGGCTCCTGCGGATCACATTCCCTCGTCGACGAAGCTTCAGCCCGGATCGCCCTCGGATCCGACGCCGTTCGGCAAGTACCTCCTGATGGGAATGATCGCGCGCGGCGGCATGGCCGAGGTCTATCGCGCCAAGGCGCGCAACGGCGCCACGGGGATGGGCGACCGGCTGCTGGCGATCAAGTGCATGCGGCCGCAGCTGGCCAAGGAGTCGCGCTTCGTCGAGATGTTCATCCGCGAGGGCAAGCTCGCGGTGCTGCTCGACAACGATTCGATCGTCCGCACCTTCGAGATCGGACGGATCGAGGGGCGCTACTTCATCGCCATGGAGTACATCGGCGGCAAGGATCTGACGCAGATTCTCCGTCGCTGCCAGGAGTCGAACCAGCGCATCCCGGTGCCGCACGCCTGCTACATCGCGGCGCGCATGGGCGAGGGGCTGCACTACGCGCACACGCGCACCGACGCCGAGGGGCGGCCGCTCAACATCGTCAACCGCGACGTGTCGCCGTCGAACGTGCGCGTCAGCTACGACGGCGAGGTCAAGCTGCTCGACTTCGGCATCGCGCAGGCGATGCTCAAGTTCACCTCCGAGATCGGCGTGCTCAAGGGCAAGTTCTCGTACATGAGCCCGGAGCAGATCCGCGGCATGCCCGTCGACGCGCGCACCGACGTGTTCTCGACGGGAATCATCCTCCACGAGATGCTCACGACGGAGAAGCTGTTCCGCGGCGACACCGAGTTCGCGCTCATGGAGAAGGTGCGCAAGGCCGAGGTGCCGCCGCCGTCGAAGTTCAACCGGCGCGTGCCCGAGGCGCTCGACCGCATCGTGTTGAAGGCGCTGGCGCGCGATCTTCCCGATCGCTTTCAGTCGGCCAAGGAGCTCGCCGACGAGCTCGGCGCGTTCATGTCGCAGTACAAGTTCAATCCGTCGGAGATGCAGGAGTTCGTGCGCGGCCTGTTCCGCGCCGACTACGGCAAGGAAGCGGGCGAGATCGAGGCGTGCCGTCGCGCGTCGATCGACACCGAGCCCGAAGAGATCTCGATCGAGTCGGGCGCCATCCAGCTCGACTCGACGCAGCCGATCCAGACGCCGGCGGCGATGCCGACGCCGTCGCTGCCGTCGTCGCCGGTGCCGCAGACGATCACCTCGACGCAGGACACCGGTCCGCAAAAGGCGCTCGGAAAGCAGCAGACAGGTGGCGGCCTGTGGTCGCGTCTGCGCGACAAGTTCACCAAGTAAGACTTCAAAATTTCACCTTAAACTCTTCGCGCCCGGCCTTTGCAAGCGGGACTACGTCTGTTACAATCATACCCCGCATGTGTGTGATCCATGGCTGACGGGGTGACTCGGCATGGCTGACGGGCTGTCGCAGCCGCCGGCGTCGGCATCTGGAGCCCGCCGCGGGAGTCCGCCGCCGTTGCCGCGCGGCGCCGTCGATTCACAACCTTCGCTGCTCTCACCGTCGGCGGAATCGCCCGTCGACGAATTGCTCGCGCTCATCGCCGCCGAAGCGGAGTCGCTCGAAAGCGAAAGCACCAGCAGCAACAAGAAGAAGGGCGGCGCGGTCAGCGACGCCGAAGCGAAGGCGAAGAAGCGCGCTGCGGATCTGAAGGTGCGCGCGGCGCTGCTCGCGTGGGACGGCCGCGGCGACGTGCAAAAAGCGCTCGGCTTCGTCGACAAAGTGGAGCATCCGCTGGTGCCGGCGATCAAGCTGGCGGCGGCGATCGAGCTGAAGGACGACGCGCTCTTGCAGGCGTGCATCTCGGAGACGAAGAAGCGCGGCGACAAGGCGGACATCGCCGAGCTCGGCGCGCTCTTGTTGTGGCGCGTGCGCGACGCGGCGCAGGCGTCGGAGGTGCTGGCGCAGGCGGGCGACGAAGGGCGCGTGGCGCGGCGATTGGCGCTGGCGCTCGCGGGAAGCTGGGCGCCGCTGGTGAAGTCGGTCGGGCCGGCGGAGACGGCGGAGGCGGATCTCGACGCGCTTGCCGAAGCAGCGGCGACGGCGCAGGATCGTCTCGGCGACGTCAACGCGGCGCGCGCGATCATCACGCGCGCGTTCGGCGCGGCCAAAGAGGAAGGCTCGGACACGCTGCCGTATCTCGTCGAGCGGCTGCTCGAGATGGACGAGCAGCACGGCGCCGACGTGTATCGCACCAAGCTGCAGGCGCTCGACGACGGCGGCACCGGTGCCGAGCGCGCGGCGACGCAGTTCCTGCTCGCGGGCGCGCTCGAGCACACCGGCGGCGAAGGCGAAGCGGCCGAGCTGGTGAACGAGCTCACCGCGGCGACGAACGGCCGGCGCGAGGATTTCGGCGCGATGCTGGCGTGGCGCGCGCGCACGCGGCTCGAGGCCAAGCGCGGCGAGTGGGCGCGCGCGGCCGAGGCGTGGGAGCAGCTCGCGCGCATGGCGGGATCGCCGGCGTGGTCGAACGCCTATCTGCGCCGCGCGGCCGAGCTGTGGGACGCGCGCGTCGGCGATGCGGCGCGGGCCGAGGTCTTGTACGCGCGGCTGCACATGGCGGCGCCGGCGGACGCGGCGGTGGCGATGGTGCTGGCGCGGCTGCGCATCCTGCGCGGCGCGGCGTCGGAAGCGGCGCACGTGCTCGAGACGACGGGGCGCGCGCGCGGTCCGGCGGGCGCGGCGCAGGTGGCGCTGGCGGCGCGGGCGAGCGAGATCGACGGCGAGTCGGCGGAGACGACGATCGCGCGCTGGCGCGAAGCGGCCGAGGCGTCGGGGCAGCGCGGGGCGCTCGAGGCGCTGGCGCGCGCCTATCGGCGGGCGCGCGATCAGGCGGCGCTGCAGGTGACCTACGAGCGGCTCGGCACGGCGCCGAACGTCGACGCGCGGCGCGGCGCGACCTATTTCGCGATCGCCGGCTCGCTGGCGCTCGAGGCCGACGATCCGAACGCGGCGGAGTCGGCGTTCACCGCGGCGGCCGATCGCGATCCGGATGATCTGTTGGTGCACGCCGGGCGCGTCATGCTCTACCGCAAGCACGGCAAGTGGCAGGAGCTGGCGACGGCGCTCAAGGCGCTGATCGGCCTGGTGCGGGCGAAGGCGGCGCAGGCGCGGCTGCACCGGCAGCTGGCGCGCGTCGCCGGCGAGCACCTCGGCGATCAGAAGACGGCGCACGAGCACTACGAGAAGGCGCTCGAGCTGCAGCCCGACGACGTGACGACGCTGCACGCGTTCGCGCGCCTGCTCGGCGAGGGCGGCAAGTGGGCGCGCGCCGTCGAGCTGCGCGAGCACGCGGCCAAGAGCGCGGCGGGGACGCGCGCGGCGGCGCTCCTGTGCGAGATCGGTGACATCTACGAAAAGCGCCTGTCGGACGACGACTCGGCGCGCCGTTCGTACGAGCGCGCGCTCGAGCGCGACGAGAAGTGCATGGCGGCGCTGGCGGCGCTGGCGACGCTGCATCGCCGGCACAAGCGGCTCGGCGATCTGCTCGAGGTGCTGCGGCGCGAGCTGAAGCTGGCGACCGATCGCGATCGGCAGCTCGAGCTGCACCTCGAGATGGCGCGCGCGGCCGACATGGCCGACGGCGGCGATCTGAAGGCCGCGCTCTCGGCCTATCGCGAGGCGCTCAAGCTCGATCCGGCCAACGCGGCGGCGCTCTCGGGGCTCGAGCGGCTGTGCCGTCGCGAGGGCAACTGGGACGTGCTGGCCGAGGCGCTCAAGCGGGCGCCGCGCTCGGTGCGCACGGTGCGCGCGTTGTGCGAGGCGCTCGAGCACCTCGAGCGCTGGGAAGAGCTGGCCGAGTCGCGCGAGGCGGAGCTGGCGCTCCTCGAGGAGCCGAAGGAGATCGCGCGCGCAGCGCGGTCGCTGGCCGATCTGTACGAGCGGCGGCTCAACGATCCCGACGCGGCGGCGCGCGCGTGGCATCGCGTCGACGAGGCCGATCCGCGCGATCCGCAGGCGGCGCGCGCGCTCGAGCGCATCTACGAGTCGCGCGGACGCTTCGCCGATCTGGCGGCGGCGATCGAGCGCGAGCTGCAGCTGGAAGCGTCGCTGGAGCCGGCGCGGCGCCTCGAGCTCTGGCTGCGCCTCGGCGACATCCGCAAGTCGCGGCTGTCGCGGCCCGAGTCGGCGGCGGAGGCGTTCGAGAACGCGCTCAAGGTCGATCCGCACCACGGCGACGCGCTGGCGTCGTTGGCCGAGATCTACTCGGTGCTCAAGCGCGGCGACGAGCTCAACCGCGTGCTCGACCTGCGCGCGCAGGCGACGACCGATCCGCAGCAGCGCGCGAGCGTGTTGTCGCAGAAGGGCGATCTCCTCGAGCGCAACGGCGATCTCGACGGCGCGCTGGCGGCGTACACCGAGTCGTTCCGGCTCGATCCGGCGTCGCGCGCCTGCTTCACCGCGTTCGAGCGCGTCTGCTACAAGCGCGAGAAGTGGCGGCAGGCGATGGAGCTGTACGAGACGGCCATCCGGCTCGTCGAGGTGCAGCGGTCGCGCGCCTATCGATTGGCCGATCTGTACGCGCGGCGCGGTCAGCTGCAGCTGCAATATCTCGGGCAGCCGGGCGAGGCGGCGGCGTCGTACCTGCGCGTGCTCGAGCTCGATCCCGAGGCCGACACGGCGCAGACGGCGCTCGAGCGCATCTTCTCGGCGCAGTCCGATTGGCCCGGGCTCATCGGCGCCTACGAGCGGCGCGCCGAGCTGGTGCGCGACGACGTCAAGCGCGTCGAGATCCTGCGGCGCGCGGCGCGTGTGGCGGCGGCGAAGCTGAAGGACGCGGTCGAGGCGGCGCGACTTTATCAGCGCCTGCATTCGGTCGATCCGACCGATAGCGAAGGTCTGGATGCGCTCGAGCGGCACTACGAGCGCACGCGCGACTGGGAGAAGCTGGTCGGCATCCTGACGACGCGGCTGTCGCTCACCGCCGGCGGCGACGAGGCGATCGCGCTCTACCTGCGCATCGCGCAGATGTGCGAAGAGGGCCTGCGCGACGCCGATCGCGCGATCGAGTCCTATCGCAAGATCCTCGACATCGCACCGTCGCACAAAGAGGCGATCGAGGCGCTCGGCCGTTTGTACGAAGGCACCGAGCGTTGGGCCGAGCTGGTCGAGGTCACGCGGCGGCAGATCCGCATCGTCAACGACCGCGCGCAGAAGGCGATCCTGTACTTCAAGTGCGGCTCCGTCATGGAGTCGAAGTTCGGCAAGGAAGACGACGCGATCCGCTATTACGACGCGGCCATCAAGACGTCGCCGTCGTGCTTGCCGGCGGTCCACGGCTTGCGCGACCTCTACCTGCGCAAGGAAGATTGGCCGCGCGTCATCCAGACGCTCGAGCTCGAAGCCAAGCTGTGGACCGAGGACAAAGAGCGCGCCGGCGTGTTCGCGCACATCGGGCAGATCTACGGCGACAAGCTCGGCGACCAGGATCGCGCCATCCAGTATTACGAGTCGGCGCTCACCGTCGACCGCGAGTGCTTGCCGGCGAACCGCGCGCTGTTCGAGCTCTACTTCGCGCGCGGCGAGTTCCAGCGCGCGCTGCCGATCGCGGTCATCCTCACGCAGAAGGTCACGCGCGAGGGCGATCCGGTCGAGCGCTCGGAGTTCTATCGCAAGCGCGCGGTGGTGGCCGAGAAGACCGGCGATCTGCGCGCGGCGGCGGAGTCGCTGGTGGTGGCGCTCGAGATCCGGCCCGACAACGGCGACGCGCTCGAGCTCCTCGTCGGGCTCTGCCAGCAGGCGCCCGAGGCGTACGACTTCGTCGCTACGTTCCGCGAGCTGGAGAAGCTCTATCGCAAGCGTGACGCGGGCGGCTCGCTGGCGCGCGTGCTCGTGGCGCAGGGATCGTTGCGCGAGCGCGAGTTCGAGATCGAGGCGGCCGAGCAGATCTACCTGGAGGCGCTGCGGCTGTCGCCCGACGAGTACAAGATCGTCGACGCGCTGGTGTCGCTGCACGAGCGGCTCCGGCGGTTCGACGCGGCGGCGGTGGTGCTCGAGGCGTTCATCGGGCGCGCCAAGACGCAGCAGTCGAAGTCGTCGGCGCGCTATCGCCTGTCCGAGATCTTCGGCGACGGCGCCATGGATCCGGCGCGCGCGGCGATCACGCTCGAGGAGCTGATCGAAGAAGACAGCGAGCATCGCAACGCGCACTTCCGCCTGGCGCAGGAGCTGTACCTGCTCGGGCGTTACAGCGAGGCGCATCGCACGTGCGAGCGGCTGATCCAGCTCGCGGCCACGCCGGGCAACACGGCGCCGCCGGAGGAGCTGGCGCGCTACTACGATTATCTCGGGCGCATCGCCGAGGCGTCGGGCGACGCGGCGGGGGCGGGGCGCGCGTACCGGCGCGCGATCGATCTCGATCCGTCGTATCCGCCGGCGGCGTTGTCGCTGGCGCGGCGCGCGGCGGCGGCGGGCGATCGCGGGCAGGCGCAGAACATCATCGACGAGGCGCTCAAGGTCGCCGAGGCGCGTGGGCCCGAGGTGGAGCTGATACTCCGTCGCGGCATGGCGCGCTTCTTCGTCGCCATCGACGATCGCAACCGCGCCATCGACGCGTACCGCCAGGTGCTGGCGCGCGCGCCGGAGAGCCACGACGATCGCGTGGCCGCGGCCGAGCTGCTCGCCATCGGCGACAACACGCTCAACCTCGCGCGCGAGGAGCTCTTGCTCGTGCTCGGGTCGGATCTGCGGCACGCGCCGGCGTATCGCCTGCTCGTGTCGGTCTATCAGCGCTCGGGCGATCTCGATCGCGCGGCGCGCGTCGGCACGATGCTGGCGCTGCTCGGCTACGCGGAGGCGACCGATCGACCCCCGACCTTCCGTGCCAACGTGAAGCGCGGCTCCTTGTCCGAGGAGCTGCGGCGCACCCGTCTGTTGCCGCCGCCGGTGCTCGGCGCGTACACCGAGGCGCTGGCCGCGGTGCGCGAGACGCTCGACGAGGTCTACGGCGTTCCGGCGGTGCACGACGCCATGCCGGCCTCGGCGGTGCACGACCCCGGCTTCAAGGTCTGCGTCGTCGACGCGCAGCGCCTCTTCGGCGTGAGCGCCGACGTGTACGTCGCGCAGCAGGTGCCGGGCGGCGTGGTGATGTTCGACTCGCCCAAGCCGACGGTGATCATCGAGGCCGCGTTCGTCGAGCGGCCCGACGGCGAGAGACGCTTCCTCCTCGGACGCGCGTTCGAGCCGCTGCGCGGCGGCTACGCGATCGTGACGCGCCTGCGCGCGGCGCAGCGGGCCGAGGTGGGCCACCTCCTCGATCAGCTGATCAAGCCCGAGGCGGAGCGCGAGCAGCAGGTGCAGGAGTTCGTCAAGGCGTTGCCGCGAAAAGCGGCGAAGGCGGTGGAGCGCCTCCAGGGGCTCGCACCGGGAGCATCGATCGAAGGTTGGTTCGCAGCGCTCGGGCAGGCGGCTGATCGCGCCGGTCTGCTCGCGTGCGACGATGTCGGTGCCGCAGCGCGCATGCTGGCGCGGCTGGGAGGCGAGGAATTGGCGGTGTCACCGGACGGCGCGGTGGCGCTCGGCCAGGTGGCGGGTGGAGCCGAGCTGGTGCGTTTCTTCCTTTCGGATGCGTATCACGAACTACGATCTACATTAGGCGATCCGACAGGTAGGCTGTAATGCGGGCGGCTGGACAGAATCTCAACCACGGTCTAACATGGCGGCGACAATGAATCCCAAGTTCCAGGCCTCGGTACACAACCGGGAGGACGTCACCTACGTAAAGCTCTCCGGCGTCATCGACGAGGACAACGAGCTCGCCAGCTTGAGCGACAAGATCGGCAGCGGGACCGCGGTCATCGACGTGTCGGAGATCGAGCGTATCAACTCCTGCGGTGTACGTGACTGGGTCAACTGGCTGGGGAAGGTCGAGAAAAACGGCGCCAAGGTGATCCTGGTGGAGTGCTCGCCGGCGATCGTCGCTCAGATCAACCTGGTCAACAACTTTACCGGCCAGGGCGTCGTAAAGAGCTTTTACGCCCCGTACTTCTGCCCCAACTGCGACCTCGAGAAGGTGCTGCTCGTCGAGACGCGGGACCTGGCGCAGGCGCAGCCGTTCAAGGCGCCGTCGTGCCGCTGCGACGAGTGCGATGGGCCGATGGACTTCGACGACATGGAGGAGTCGTACTTCGCGTTCCTGTCGAACGCGAAGAAGATCGTGACCGACTCGCGTGTCGACAGCGTGATCAACGAGTTCACGCCGACGGACGGCGACCGCAAGATCCGGTCGCGGACGGGCAACACGAACCCCGGGTCGGGGACGGGCTCGAAGTCGGGGCAGAGCGGAGTGCACTCGAGCTCGCTGCCGTCGATTCCGTCGCTGCCGTCGATTCGGACCACGACGGGGACGGGGCCTGGCTCGGGGACGGGATCGATCTCGGGCGTCAACGGGTTCGGCTCGAGCGTGTCGGGCGTGCGGTCGACGGCGGCGGCGCTGGCCGAGCTCGAGGCTCGCCGCTCGCAGACGTCGCCGACGCCGCTGGCGCCGTCGAAGTCGAACGCGGCGTGGATCGTCGTGGTCGTGCTCATCATCGTCGCCGTCGGTCTGCTCGGCTTCGTCATGTTCGGCGGAAAACACTAGACCGCCCCCTAGTTCCCCTCGGTTGTCAGACCGTCGCTCGGCGAGGCCGCAGCTCCGGAGCCAGATTTGCGCGCACGCCCGGAGCGACCGAGGGAGCGGGCTCCCGCCCGTGACCGAGGGAGCGAGGACGTACGCGCGAAGATGGCCCGGAGCTACGGCCGCAGCAGGCGGAGCAGGGCGGCGGCGCCGGCGCGGATGTCGAAGGGGTAGCCGAGCTCGAGCAGCTGCTCGACGCCCATGACGATGGTCATGAGGATGAGGGCGACGTCGTCGGCGGGGAGGTCGGGGCGCACGGCGCGGGCGGATTGCGCCGCGCGCGTGGCGGCGGCGAGGCGCGCGCGCGTGCGATCGAGGTGCGCCGACTGCCGCTCGCGGAGCAGGCGCGAGCGGGCGCAGGCGTCGAGGAAGTGGTGGAGCTTCACGGCGCCGCCGCGCGGGTAGCGACCGGTGGCCACGGCGTCGGTGAAGCGGCGCACCACCGCGGCGAGATCGACTTCATCGCCCGCGCCGACGATGGCGTCGAGCGCGCGGCGGCTGTGGCGCTCGACGACGGCGACGATGAGCTCCTCGCGGCTCTTGAAGTGCACGTAGAAGGCGCCACGCGTGTAGCCGGCGCGGGCGCAGATGTCGTCGAGGCTGGGGGCGTCGAAGCCGTGCTTGCCGAACAGCGCGGCGGCGGCGTCGATCAGCGCCTCGCGCGTCTCGGCCTTCGCATCGGCGCGTGACTCGGGCGCTTTGCGGCGGTGGGAATGAGCGGTACCGGCCATGGTGTTGACATACCGGTTCGTATGTGGGATTGCAATCTCACATACGCATTCGTATGTGGACCTGCAGATCGGGCTGAAGGAACGACGGAGGACGCGATGCGCGACTCGGCTCTACGCCTCGGGCGCCACCTGTTGAGCTTGTTGTTTCCCGTCTTGACCCTGGTCTTCGTCGCCACCGGTCCGCATCGCGCGGTCGAGTCGCTGCCGGGCATCCTCATCGTCGCCGGCGTCATCTTCATCGATCGCCGCGCCCGCCCGGCTCGCGCGCCGGCGCACGAAGGTCCGTCGTGGCCGTTCACCGCGCTCGCCGTGGCGCTCGCCCTGGTGCAGCTTCTGACGCTCGCGCTCCTGGTCCGCATGATCGCGCGCGGCGGCTGGTCCTGGGATCTCGTCCTCGTCGGCTGGTTCGTGGGCAACAACTCCGGCTGGGGCTCGCTGGTCGTGGCGCACGAGCTCATCCATCGGCGCTCGCGCGCGCTGCGCCTACTCGGCCGCGCGCTCCTGTGCACCGTGCTCTACGATCACTTCTTCGTCGAGCACCTGCGCGGCCACCACGTGCGCGTGGCGACGCCCGACGATCCGGCGACCGCGCGCTTCGACGAGAGCTACAACGCCTTCTTCGTGCGCACGGTGCCGGCGCAGCTTCGCAGCGCGTGGCGGCTCGATCGCGGGCAGGTGCTGTGCGGCGTTGCCGTCGAGCTCGCGCTCGCCGTCGTCGTCGGCGCCGTCGCCGGCTGGCCGGGCGTCGTGGTCTTCGTGTGGCAGGCGTACAACGCCGTCAGCGTGCTCGAGGCGGTCAACTACTTCGAGCACTGGGGCCTGTCACGCCGCGCCGGCCGCCCCGGCCTCGCCGACTCGTGGGACACCGACTCGTGGCTCACCCACTACACGCTCATCGGGCTGTCGCGCCACGCCGATCACCACGCCCACGCCGCGCGCCCGTTCGAGCGGCTCCGCGCCGTCGACGAGAGCCCCAAGCTGCCGGGCGGCTACTACGCGATGGTCGGCCTGGCGCAGCTGCGCAACCGCCGCTTCCGCGCGCTCATGACCGCCGAGCTGCGCCGGAAGAAGCTCGGCCCCTTCGCCGAGCGCGCCGTCGCGGAGAGCTAGACGCTCAGCCCTTTTTTGTAGGCGAGCAATTCCTTCTGCACGCGCAGGAGCGTCTGGTTGGTCTCGAGGAGCTCCTTGGTGCGCGAACGGATCTGCGACGCCAGTCGCTCGCGCTCGCGCGCCTCGTTGTCGAGCATCTCTTGATACTTCACCTGCACGACGGCTTCGTCGGTCACGTCGCGCTGAATCTCGAGCGCGCCCACAGGATTTCCGCCCTCGTCGAGGATGGGGATCGCCGACAAGATGAAGCGCATCGGCTTCTCCGACCCCGCCGGCCGGCCGTCGATCTCGTCGAGGCGGACCTGCTTCTTGTCGGTCCAGCACTGCTGCGCGATGCAGCGGTCCTGGCAGATGTTGAGCGCGAGCACCTCGTAGCACTTCTTGCCCTTGAGGCCGCGGGCGATGTTGCGCGGCAGGAGCGAGAAGAAGGCGCGGTTGAAGTCCACGATGTTGCGCTCGTGATCGCAGACGAAGTAGCTGTCGATGATCACGTCGCTGATCTGCTTGAACTGCGCGAGGAAGTTGTCGAGAGCGCTCACAGCTGACCATTTTATCGGCGATTGACGCCCTCGGCAAGTGCTTGTAAACTATTCGAACCTGGAGGGGTGCGAGTACCCTCCGCTACAGTCTTTACAGGGGAGCCCAAGGGTTCACATGGAGAAACGACGCGGAGCTTCGATCAGCGTCAAGATGATCGCCACCTCGACGCTCCTGATCCTCGGAGTCGTCGCGCTATTCGGCATCTTGAACGTCGTGAACACCTCGAAGGTGTTCGACGAGCAGGCGCAACGGCAGCGGGACGCGTTCGTGCAATCCTTGCAGAAGCGCGGCACGACGCAGACGCGCGACCTCGCCCAGTCCAGCCAGAACGCGATCGTCCAGAGCGACTGGAAGACGCTGGCTACCTTCGTGCCCAACATCGCGAAGGAGGACACCGAGGTCGCCTACGTCTACGTCGTCGACAAGGAAGGCCAGGTGCTCGCGCACTCCGACGAGAAGATGCTCGGCAAGGCGATCACCGATCCGAACATCAAGGAGTTCATGGCGGCGAAGGACTCGGTCACCAAGGAAGTGACCACGCCGGCCGGCAAGCAGTACGTCTTCGCGCGCCCGGTCCTCGCCGACGGCACGCGCCAGGGCACCGTCGTCCTCGCCTACTCGCTGTCGGTGCTCGACGCGACGCTGAAGAAGCTCGACGCCGACAAGGACGCCGCGTTCCAGGCGGCGTGGGTGCGCACCGCGCTGGTCGGTCTCTTCTTCGTGCTCGTGGGGACGGCGCTCGCCATCTTCCAGGGCCTGCGCATCTCGCGGCCGATCAAGATGCTGGCGTGGCGCGCCGATCAGATCGCGCGCGGCGACCTCGAGACCCGCGTCGAGATCAGCTCGGGCGACGAGATCGGCATGCTCGGCGAGAACTTCAACTACATGGCCGATCGCCTGCTCATCCTCATGCGCGAGACGGCCGAGAAGGCCACGCTCGAGAAGGAGCTCGAGGTCGCGCGTACGATCCAGGAGACGCTGGTGCCGCCGCCCGATCCGGTCGAGCGCCAGTACGTGCGCCTGGCCGGCTACTTCCTGCCGGCGTCGCAGTGCGGCGGCGACTGGTGGACGGTGCACGACATGCCCGACGGCCGCATCCTCGTCGTCATCGGCGACGTCACCGGCCACGGCGTGCCGTCGGCGATGATCACGGCCGCGGCCAAGGCGGCGTGCGACGTCGTGCGCGCCACCGAGGGCGACAAGCTCACGGTCACGCGCCTGCTCGAGGTCATGAACCGCGCCATCTTCGAGAGCGCCAAGCGTAAGTTCGTGATGACCTGCTTCGCGTCGATCCTCGACCCGAAGAAGCGGACTATCACGTACGCCAACGCGGGGCACAACTTCCCCTACCTGTTCCGGCCCGGCGCCGTCGACGGCAACGACTTCCAGGTGCTGATGTCGCGCGGCAATCGCCTCGGCGATCTCGAGGAGTCGACCTACTCCGAGAAGACGGCGCCGCTGTCGCCCAACGACGTGCTGGTCTGGTACACCGACGGCATCGTCGAGTGCGAGAACGATCGCGGCGAGGAGTACGGCGAGAAGCGCTTCCGCGCCGCCATCCGCCGCGCCGCCGACCTCGATCCGGTGGCGATGCGCGAGAGCGTGGTGTCGGCGGCAGGGCAGTTCTTCGGCGACCGCCCGCGCAAGGACGACATCACGATGGTGTTCGCCCGGATCGCATCATGAAAAGAGGTTTGATCCGGATCGCCGTCTTCGGGACGGCGATGGTGTTGGTGGCAGGGGGGCTGGAGCTGGGCGCGGCGGCACAGACGACTCCCGGTGGACGCAACGGCTCGGCGTCGCCGGGCGATCAGTCGCTCGCCGACGGGCGCAAGGCGCTCGAGAGCGACGACTTCGGCCTGGCCGAGCAGAAGTTCCGCGAGGCCATCTCGCTCGATCCGAAGCTGAACGACGCCTACTGGCGACTGGCCGCGATCCTCTACGGCCAGAAGAAGTACTCGCAGGCGGTGGAGCTGTTGCGCCGCGCGCCCGATCAGACCGACATCGACACGCGCGAGCAGCTCGGCCTGGCGCTCTACAAGACGGCGAACCCGCCGCCGGCCGAGTCGGTGCGGCTGCTCGAGGATGTCGTCTCCAAGCGGCCCGACTCGTACGCGGCGCAGCTGCAGCTCGGCCAGCACCTCGTGCACTCCGATCCGAAGCGCGCGGCCGCGGCCATCGAGGTCTACCTCAAGTATCGTCCGCCGTCGGCGGCGAGCCTCGATCCGCAGATCCACATGGTCCTCGGCACGGCGTACATGCTGGCCAAGGAGTGGGACGCGGCGCAGCGCGAGTTCGAGGGCCTGCTCAAGACCAAGCCGAACGACATGACCGCCAAGCTCATGCTCGGCGCGTCCTACGTCGGCAAGGGATCGTGCAGCCAGGCCATCTCGCTCTACGAGCGCATCCTCGGCGAGGCGCAGCGGCAGCCGAGCATCTACTACAACCTCGGCACCTGCTATTTGCGCGAGAAGCGCGCCGCCGACGCATTGCGCGAGGCCGAGCTCTACACGCGCGCCAAGCCGAGCGATGCCAAGGGCCACCTGCTCGAGTGCGACGCGCTCTTCGATCAGCGCAACTATCAGCGCGCGCTCGGCGAGTGCCAGCAGGCGGAGCGGCAGGATCAGGTCAACGGCGCCATCAAGGGCAAGGTCGGCCGCATCTACCTCGGGATGAAGAACTACGCCTCGGCGGTGACCTACCTCGAGCAGGCGGTCGCGGGCATGAAGGCGCAGGGAACGGGCAAGGATCCCGAGATGCTCGGCGCGCTCGCCGAGGCCTACGCGGCGGTGCACGCGCCCAAGGACAAGCTCAACTCGATCGGCGACGACCTGGCGTCGCTGTCGAAGGATCCGAAGGCGCTGGCCACGGCGGGGCAGGTCTACTTCCTCGCCGGCAACGACGAGCGCGCGATCGGCGCGTTCAAGGAGTCGCTCGCGCTCGAGCCGAACAGCGCCGGCGCCAAGGCGGGGCTGGTCAAGGTGCTCAACCGCCGCGCGGGCAACGCCATCGAGAAGAGCGAGACCGGCATGGCCTACAACCTTCTGTCCGAGGCGGTGCGGCTGACGCCCGACGATCTCATGACCAACCGCAACCTCGGGTTGGTGCTGCTCCTGTCGAAGAAGTATTCGGAGGCGGAGCAGGTGCTGCAGCGCTCGTTGCGCAAGGTTCCGAACGACATGGTGCTCAACCGCATGCTCGGGCGCGCGCAGCTCGGCCAGCACAAGGTGACGGCGGCGCAGGCGACCTACGAGCGCGCGGCGACGCAGGCGCTGCGCACGCGCGGGCCGGAGCTGGCGGCGATCTACGTCGAGCTCGGCCCGATGTACGCCGAGGATGGCCGGCTCGATCAGGCGGTGAGCGTGCTCGAGACGGCGCAGAAAGAGGCCGGGCAGACGGCGCTGTTGCCGACGGCGCAGCGCAACCTGGCGATCGCGTACTTCCGGCGCGGGATGCAGCGCCTGCGCGATCCGAAGCAGTCGGACGCGGCGCTCGGCGACCTGGAGTCGGCGGCCAAGGCGCCGAAGGGGACGCTGTCGTCGAAGGAGTCGGCGGCGGTGTCGTGCGGGCAGGCGATCGCGGCGCTCAAGGCCAACAAGATCTCGGAGGCCGAGGACGCGTGGGACGCGGCGGTGAAGACGGGCGGCGACAACGCCTGCTCGTTCCGCCCGCCCTACGACAAGCTCGGCACCAGGTTCTTCATCGCCTACACGCAATATCGCGACGCGGGCAGCCCGCAGAAGCGCGAGGGCGCGGCCAAGCTGTTCGC
The DNA here is from genome assembly GCA_035607415.1 of Polyangia bacterium. GTDB lineage: Bacteria > Myxococcota_A > Polyangia > Palsa-1104 > Palsa-1104 > JAQBQH01. The sequence continues at coordinate 175,878 of DATNAQ010000044.1, read as the reverse complement.
GCAGCTGGTGTCGCGCGCGACCGGCGGCACGGCCGATTGGCTGCGCGCGCTGTTGCGTTCGGCCTATGAGCTGCTCGCCTACGACTACTATCAGCGCAGCGACGAGAAGCGCGCGGCGCAGTTCCTCAACTCGGCGGCGAAGGTGCCGGCCAAGGGCGACAAGCGCGAGCTCGAGCACAACAACGCGGTCATCGATCTGTTCTCGGGCAAGGCGCTGCAGGCGGAGAAAGTGTTCGACGCGCTCGGCACGCGGCCGTGCGAGGCGCGGGTCAACCTCGGCATCCTGCGTGATCGGCAGGGCGAATCGAAGAAGGCGCTCGAGCTCTACAAGCAGGCCAAGGCGTGCGGGGCGCGGGCGCCGAAGCTGGCGGAGTGGATCGACGTGAAAGAGCGGCTGTTCGGGGGTGGCCAATGAGGCGCCCGATCTTGAAGTCGATGGCGGCGGCGCTGCTCCTGGCCGCGGGCGCGCTGGTGTTGGCGACGGCGACCAACGCGCGCGCCGCGGACAAGCCGATCACGATCGCGATCTACGCGCCCAACGCGCCGTTCCAGTCGGGCGGCGATCGCTTCACCTTCATCAACCGGTTGGCGCAGCAGGTCTCGTCGGTGGTGGGCGTGCCGGCGACGGGCAGGGCGTTCGCGCGCGCGTCGGACCTCGAGGCGGCGATCCGCAACAAGCAGGTCGACTTCGCCGTGCTCGACGGCGTCTACCTCGCCGAGCGCGGCGTGCCCTACCAGGTGCTGGCGACGGCGACGTCGGGCGGCGACACCGCGCCGCGCTGGGCGCTGTTCGCCGGAGGGGCGACGCGCGTCGACGAGCTGCAGGGCAAGAAGCTGAGCCTGGCGTCGACGGGCGGGCGTGACTCGGAGTTCATTTCGAACGCGCTCTTCGACGGCGAAGTGCAGATCGGCAAGTTCTTCGCGTCGCAGGCCAGGGCGCCGGAGATGGCGGCGGCGGTGCAGGCGGTGGCGCTGCACAAGGCCGACGCGGTGTTCGCGCCGGAGTCGATGGGCGGCTCCCTGAAGAAGGTGTTCGACGTGCGCGACCGCGTGCCCAACCCGGCGTTCTGCGAAGTCGCGCCGGGGCTGTCGCCCGACCTGGTCGGCAAGGTGAAGGCGGCCGTGCTCGGTCACGGCGCCGCCGGGCCGGGGCTCGACGGGTGGAAGCCGTCGTCGGCGGAGGCGTATCGCGCGCTCAACGGCCGCATGGGCGCGCGCACGCGCCGGCCGGTGATGGTCGAGCCGGACGTGGTGCGCATCGAGGAGCAGGACGTCCTGGTGCCGCCGCCGCTCGAGCCGGGGCTGCCCGATCTGAAGCCGCTCTACTGGCAGCCGAGCGCGCAGTGACGCATGGCGCGTTTCGAAGCCGGTGAGCCGTTCAGCTGGAAGGTAGTCCGCGACGGCGACTGGCTGCGCGTCGCGCTGCGCGGCGAGATCGACGAGAACGCCGACTTCTCGGAGCTGCGCGCGGCGCTGCGCGGCAACGTCGAGCTGACGCTCGAGGGCATCACGCGCATCAACTCGTGCGGCGTGCGCGAGTGGGTCAACTTCGTGCGCGGGCTCGACACGACGGTGCGCGTGCTGTGGTTCGCGCGCTGCTCGCCGACGGTGGTGCTGCAGCTCAACACCATCTACAACTTCCGCGGGCGCGCGCGCGTCAGCTCCTTCATGGCGCCGTACGTGTGCGAGGCGTGCCATGGTGACGACTACAAGCTGCTCGACGTGGCCGAGCATTTCCCCGATCGCCGCGCGCACGTGCCGGCGTTTCGCTGCAAGCGCTGCGGGGGCGTGATGGTGTTCGACGAGCTGCCCGAGCGCTACCTGTCGTTCCTGAGTGAAGCCGAGCTGGCCAATGAGTGAAGCGTCGGATGAGTGACGCCGCCGACGCGCTCGCCGATCTCAAGCGCGTCCTCGAGGGCGCCGTCGACGCGGCGGTGATCCTCGATCAGGACCATCGCGTCCTCTATCGCAACTCGGCGTACGACGCGTACACCGGCAAGCGGCCGCGCGAGGTCGGGGCCGCGGCGGCGGCGGGCACGCCCTGCCATCAGCTGTTCAACCTCGAGATCTGCGCCGAGAACTGCATCATGCGGCGCGCGGTGGCGGCGCAAAAGCCGCTGCGCATGCACGAGATCCACGCCAAGCGCGGCGACGGCGAGGATCTGACGCTGATCGTGACGTCGACGCCGATCGGCGGCGGCCTCGTGCTCGAGACCTATCGCGACGTGACGGCGGAGTCGCGCGTGCAGCGGAAGTATCATGCGCTGCTGGCGCGCGAGCGCGGGGCCAAGGAGGATCTCGAGCGCAAGGTGCTCGAGCGTACCGAGGCGCTCCGGCGCGCGCAGGATCAGCTGGTGCTCAACGAGAAGATGTCGTCGCTCGGACGGCTGGTCGCGGGCATCGCGCACGAGCTCAACAACCCGATCAACTTCGTCTACGGCAACGTCGACTTCCTGGCGCAATATTTCCGCCACCTCATCAACCTCATCGGGATCTACGAAGCGGGCGAGCTCACCGACGACACGCGGCGGCGCGCGACGGAGCTGAAGGACAGCATCGACTTCGAGTTCCTGATGGAGGATTGGGAGCGCCTGCTCAAGAGCGTGCGCGCCGGGGCCGAGCGGACGGCGCAGATCGTGGCCGGGCTGAAGGCGTTCTCGCGGCCGCAGGTGGGCAAGGTCGAGGAGACCGACCTCATCGCCGGGCTCGAGACGACGCTGCACCTGTTGCAGCCGCTCTTGCGCGATCGCGTGACCGTGCATCGGCAGTACGCGCCGATTCCGCGCGTGCGCTGCCGCGGCGGTCAGGTGCAGCAGGTGTTCATGAATCTGCTCACCAACGCGGCGCAGGCGGCCGGGCCGGGCGGCGAGATCTATCTGACCGCGGTGCCCGAAGGGCAGGGCGTGCGCGTGAGCGTGCGCGACTCGGGGCCCGGCGTGCCGGCGGAGCTGACCACCAAGATCTTCGACCCGTTCTTCACGACCAAGGACGTCGGCGAGGGGACCGGGCTGGGGCTGGCGATCTCGCAGCGCATCGTGCGCTCGCACGGCGGGCGGATCGAGCTGGCGCCGTCGGAGGCGGGGCGGGGCGCGGAGTTCATCGTGTGGCTGCCGCTCGATCCGCCGGCGGAGCCGCGCGAGCCGGCCAAGGATCCGTAGAGCTACGGCAAGGAGCCGTAGGGCTACGGCGCGTCGCCGTGGGCGGCTTGTTTGGTGGCGGCGGTGTCGTGGTGCCAGTCCTGCCGCGTCTCGGCGGCGTTTTCGTGCGCGGCCTGCTTCGCCGCAGGCGTGCCGCCGTTGACGAAGCCCTTGACGGTGCGGCCGACGGTGCGCCCGCTGTCGACCACGGCGTCGGCCGCCGTCTGCGCCGCGGCGCGCGCGGTCTTCTTGGTCTTGTCGGGTCCGTCGGCGCGGGCGACGAGCGGCACCAGCGCCAGGGCCCCTACGATCATCCATGTACGCATGAGGAGATCGTAATGCCGCGAGCCGCCCGATCGAGGAGCGGCGTGGCCGGCGCTACCTTCTCTGCGTGCGCTGCTGCCTGCGCCACGCGGTGTCGCTCGTCGCGGCTGCGGCCCTGACGCTGGCGCCGTTCGTCGCGGCCGCGGGCGGCGGCGCCGAGACCGATCCTTACGACGACGTGCCCGCGCCCGCGCGCTGGTGGCTCGGCGGCCTCGGCGACTTCTACGTGCTCCACAACTTCAACTCGCCCGCGTCGGGCACCAACCAGCTGCGCCAGTTCGATCTGCACAGCGACGTCGCGTCGGTGGGCCTGGTGCGGGTGACGCTGGCCTGTAAGCCGCGGCGCATCGGCTTTCGCATCGACACCGCCTTCGGCGACACCGCCGACGCTTTCTACGCGCAAGATCCGGAAGCGGCGCAGCATCCCGACGTGGCGCGCTGGTTCTCGCATGTCGAGCAGGCGTTCGTCAGCGTCGTGGTGCCGGCGGCGCGGCCGATCGCCGTCGACGTCGGCAAGCTCAACACGCCGGTCGGCCTCGAGGACAACGAGGCGCCGACCAACTGGAGCTACTCGCGCGGGCTCCTCTTCGCGTTCGCCGAGCCGACGCTGCACACCGGCGTGCGCGTCACCGTGGCGCCCGCGCCGACCGTCGGCGTCTCGCTCTATTGGGTCAACGGCTGGAACGCCAACTTCCTCGACGGCAGCGATCTGCGCACCTGGGCCGCGGCGCTCACGTGGCGGCCGCGCGCGGGGCTCGAGATCGTGCTCGTCTACATCGGCGGCTGGGAGCATCCCCCGTCGCTGCTCGCCGATCCGCACCTGACGCTGCGCAACCTCGGCGACGGCTACGCGGTCTGGACGCCGCTGCGCTGGCTCTCCGTCGCCGCCAGCGGCGACTACGGCGACGATCGCGCGCGCGGCGGCGTGAGCTTCTGGGGCGTGGCCGGCTACGCGCTCGCCCGTCCGACGGCGTGGAGCTGGATCGCGGTGCGCGGCGAGTACCTCGGCGACCCCGACGGCTTCGCCACCGGCACGCGCCAGAGCGTGACCGAAGAGACGGTGACCGCGGCGCTGCAGGGGCATCTCGAGCGGCTGGCGCTCGGCGCGCGCTTCGAGTACCGGCACGACAGCTCGTCGGCCTTCGTGTTCGAGCGCTTCACGCAGCCGGCGGGCGCGCGCGATCAGCACACGCTGACGCTGGCGCTGCTCGTCGGCTTCTAGTGTCCCGTATCAGAAATTCGCTAGCAGTCGGGCGTCGCGACATCCGCGGGCGCTTCGTTGCTCCTCCCCTAAATACCTTCAGGTATTCGCGGTCGTCGCGCCTCGCGCGCGCGGCGTCGCACCGCCCTCGGTGCACGCGAATTTCTGACACTGGACACTAGCGCCGGCGGCGCGTCAGTCGAGCGTGAGCGGCTCGCCGGTGAGCACGCTCGCCCAGAACTTGGCGCGCATCGGATCGCCGTGGCCGCCGCCGCCGGGCGTGGCGATGGTGAGCCGGTCGCCGGCGCGCGCCGCGAACGTGATCTTGCCCGGCAGCCGCACCACGACGTCGCCGCGGCGCAGCGTGTCCTCGCCGACGCTGCCGGGGCCGCCGCCCGACAGGCCGTACGGCGGACGCCGCCGCCGCTCGCCCACCAGCGTCACGGTCGACGGCGCGAGCAGCTCGAGCTCGCGCACGATGCCGTCGCCGCCGGCGTGTGTGCCGCCGCCGCCCGAGCCGCGCCGCCGCGCGTAACGCAGCACGCGCACCGGCAGCATCTTTTCGAGCACTTCGATCGGCGTGTTGCGCGTGTTGGTCATGTGGGTCTGCAGCGCGCTCGCCCCCGCCGCGAACGGGCTCGCCCCCGCGCCGCCGCCGATGGTCTCGTAGTAGGCGCGCTCGTCGTCGCCGAAGAGCAGGTTCGACATGGTGCCCGCGCTCGCCGACGGGATCTTCTGCGGCAGCGCCTGCGCCAGCGCGCCGAGCACCACGTCGACCACGCGCTGCGAGGTCTCGACGTTGCCCGCCGCCACCGCGCGCGGCGGACGCGCCGCCAGCACACAGCCCTCGGGCGCGATGACCTCGAGCGGCAAGTAGAGCCCGTGGTTGGTCGGCGCGTCCTCGGGCAAGAGCAGCCGGAAGGCGTAGACCACCGCCGACAGCGTCACCGCGTACACGGCGTTGAGCGGCCCGTCGACCTCCTCGTCGCTGTCGGAGAAGTCGAGGATGGCGCGATCGCCGTCGATCGTCAGGGTCACACGGATGCCGATGTCGTCGTGGCCGGCGCCGTCGTCGTCGAGCGAGTCGGCGAACGCGTAGACGCCGTCGGGGATGGCGGCGATCGCCGCGCGCAACAGCGCCTCGGAGTAACCGATGAGCGCCTCGGCGCGCGCCGCCAGCACGTCGGCGCCGTGGGCCGCGGCCAGCGCGTGCAGCCGGCGGCACCCGACCTCGAGCGCCGCCTGTTGCGCGTGCAGATCGCCGCGCCGCTCCTCGGGCGCGCGCGCCACCGCGCACAATTTGTCGACGACGGCGGCGTCGAACCGCTGCGGCGGCAGGCGCAGCCCCTCGTCGTCGATGGTGACCGCGTGCATCTCGAGCGACGGGCTCGGCCCCGTCGCGTAGCGCGGCGACATCGCCGCCGGCAGCTCGGGCGCCTCGGGCAGCGCATCGCCGCGCGCGCGCACGCCGACGGGCATCGAGCCCGGCGCGCTGCCGCCGACGTCGGCGTGATGCGCGCGATTGGCGACGTAGCCGAGGAGCGTCGGGCCCGCGTAGACCGGACGCACCAGCGTGATGTCGGGCAGATGCGTGCCGCCGGCAAACGGATCGTTGACGACGGCAACTTCACCGTCGCTGAGCGCGACATGCTCGAGCACGGCCGCCACCGAGAGCGCCGTCGAGCCGAGGTGCACCGGGATGTGCGCCGCCTGCGCCACCAGCCGCCCGTGCGCGTCGAACAGCGCGCACGAGAAGTCGCGCCGCTCCTTGATGTTCGGCGAAAACGCGGCGCGCGCGAGCGCCACGCCCATCTCCTCGGCCACCTGCGCCAGGCGATGGTTCCAGATCTCGAGCTCTGCCGGCGTGGAAGTCACGTCGCTCACGGATAGTAGGCGAGGCCGACGAACAGCTGTCCGGCGGTCGCGGGCTCGAACACCGTGAAGGTGTGAATCATGTCGCTGAAGTCGAGCGACGTCGACGGCGTCACCATGAGCCGGCCGGCCAGGCGCAGCGTCACGCCGCCCTGCTTGGGCCCGCCGTAGATGGGCACGTCGAGCGAGAGCGCCGCGTGCAACCCCGCCGTCGTGTTGCTCTCGTCGCTGGTGCGCAGATGCTCGACGGTGATGCCGACCTGCACGCCGATGCCGGTGACCAGGCGCGCCCACCAGTCGTGGCGATCGGCGAACCAGCGCGCGAGCGGCCGCGCCGCCAACCCGAAGGGAATGCTGATGCGATCGGCGAACCCCTGCGTCTTGACGCCTCCGATCGTCGGCGTGATCAGCGCCGTGCCCTCCGACGACAACAGCTCGGCGAAGCCGCCGATGCGCGCGCGCCACAACAGCTCGGCGCCGGCACCGAAGGCGATGGGCGCGCCGCGCTCGCCGTGCGGCTCGACGCCGAGGAGCGCATGCACGTCGAGCATGAGCGGCCAGGCCACGCCGTGCTGCTCGACCACCTCCTGCTCGGGCACCGTCAGCTCGGGCCCGAGCTGCGGCTGCGCGCGCGCCACGCCCCCGCCCGCAACCGACGCGGCGAAGAGGGCGCTACCTATTAATAGGAGGGGAAGCCGGCGCACGGGGGGCAGCTTACTACATCGGGCGGGTTCGCTCTTGTCTCCATTCGTCGCCCTTCATGCCGACGACGTTGTAGACCTGCTGCTCCTGCTCTTTGCCCTTGAGCCGCACCGGCGCCATCGTGACCGCGTCGACGTGGCTGGCCACGCGCCGCATCGTCGACTCCGACAAGATGATCTCGCCCTGCTTGGCGATCGAGCACAGGCGCGACGCCGTGTTCACCGCGTCGCCGATGGCCGTGTACTGCAGCGTGCGCGACGATCCGATCGCGCCGGTGATGACGCGTCCGGTGTTGATGCCGATGCCGATCTTGATCGGCTCCTGCCCCTCGGCCACGCGCGTGCGGTTGAACTCGCGCAGCGCCTTCTGCATGTCGACGGCGCAGCGCACGGCGTGCAGCGGCGCGTCGGGCATGTCGACCGGCGCGCCGAAGAGCGCCATGATCTCGTCGCCGACGTACTTGTCGAGCGTGCCTTGCGCGCGGAACAGGATGTCGACCATCAGCTCGAAGTATTCGTTCAGCATCTGAACGATCTCGGCCGGCTCTTTCTTCTCCGACATCGACGTGAAGCCGCGGATGTCGGAAATCAGGATGGTGACCTCGCGCAGCTCGCCGCCCTTCTCGAGGTGCAGCTTGCCCGCGACCAGCTGCTCGACGAGGTTCGGCGACAGCAGGCGCTGGAACTGCGCGCGCGTCTTGGTCTCGGTCTCGATCTTCTTGGCCAGGCGCGCGTTCTGGATGGCGACCGCGGCCTGCGCGGCGATGCCGGTGAAGAGCTGCAGATCCTTCTCGGTGAACGCGTTGGTCGCGATCTGCGAGTCCATGTGCATGATGCCGAGGAGCTCGTCGCCGTGGAGCAGCGGCACGCACATGGTCGAGCGGATGCCCTGCATGATGATCGAGTGCGCGCCACTGAAGCGCGAGTCCATCGTCGCGTCGGAGGAGAGCACCGCCTTCTTCTGCTGCTCGACCTCGGCGATGATCGACTTCGAGATCACGATCTGATCGTCGTCGCGCCCGCTCTTGTGCTTGACGTAGCGGGGCGTGAGCTTGCCCTCCTGATCGTAGAGCAGGATGACGCCGCGATCCGCGGGCAGAAGGTCGAACGCCTTGTCGAGGATGCGCGGCAGCAGCTGCTCGAGGTCGAGCACGCCGACGATGGCGCGGCCGAGCTCGTGCGCGATGCGCAGCTTCTCGTAGTCGCGGCGCAGGTGCTCGACGTCGAAGAGCTGCTTCTCGGGCAAGAAGTCGCGCGTCGACTGCGCCACGTCGACCTTGTGGCGCACGATCGACTCGAGCGAAGACGGGGCAATGGTCACGCGATTGAGCGACTCTTCGGTCTCGGTGTGCTCGACGAACATGAGGTGGGTCGAGCCGAGCACCAGCTCGTCGCCGTGCTTGAGCACGACTTCGCTCACCCGCGAGCCCGAGACGTAGGTGCCGTTCAACGATCCGAGATCACGCAGCAAATAATGTCCGTCGCCGCCGCGCAGGATCTGCGCATGCTCTTTCGAGATGATGCGGTCGAGGATCTGGATCGAATTGTCGGGATGGCGGCCGATGGTGTTGATGGGCGCGAGCTCGAACTCCTGTCGCTGCTCGCCCGACGTCAGGATCAGCTTCGCCATGCTCCGAAGATTTTAACCGAGATCACCATGGCCCGTAAAGGCCGGATTTACAGGGAGATCAGGAGATCATGAGATCAGGATAATTGGTCCACGTGCCCGGTGTTCTTGATCTCCTGAGCTCGGGATCTCTTGATCTCCCTGTGAATTTTTCGTCAGACCATCTTCAGGATCTTGCGGACCTCTTCGACGACCTTCTTCGGCGAGATCGGCTTGGCCAGATAGTGGTCGCAGCCGGCGGCGCGCGCGCGCTCCTCGTCGCCGCGCATGGCGTGCGCCGTCAGGGCGATGATGGGCACGGCCTTGGTGCGCGCGTCCGCCTTGAGGCGGCGCGTCACCTCCCAGCCGTCGACGCCGGGGATCGACAGATCCATGAGGATCACATCGGGCAGCGTCTTCTCGACGGCAGCGAGCGCCTTGTGCCCGTCCTCGGCTTCGATGACGGTGAAGCCGGCGTGGCCGAGCATGCCGCTGAAGATCTTGCGGTTGTGCGGGTTGTCCTCGACGAGCAGCACGGTCTTGGTCATCGCTTGATCGCTCCTCCAGGGGTCGGCGGTACCGCGCGCATTGTGGCACTGATCCGTGCCGAGGGGGGCGGCGCGGGCGGACGCGGCCGTGGCTCGGGCGGCAGCGTCAGGATGAAGGTCGAGCCGACGCCGACGGTGCTGTCGACGGTGATGGTGCCGCCGAGGAGGTGCGCGAAGCGGCGCGCGATGGCCAGGCCGAGGCCGGTGCCGGCGTAGCGGCGCGTCGAGCTGCCGTCGACCTGACGGAACTCCTCGAAGATGAGCTGCTGATCCTTCTTGTCGATGCCGATGCCGGTGTCCTTGACGGCGATGGTGCAGCCGCCGTCGCGCGTGGGCGCGACCTCGATGGTGATCGAGCCCTTGTCGGTGAACTTCACGGCGTTCGACACGAGGTTGGTGACGATCTGTTGCACCTTGGCGGCATCGGTCTTGATGACGATGCGCGAGTTGGCGACGACGTTGATGGCGAGCGCCTTGTCGCGCAAGAAGACCTGCGCTTCGGCGGCGACGTGCTGCGCGATGTCGTGCATCGCCACCTCGGTCACGTAGATCTCGACCTTGCCCGACTCGACCTTCGATAGATCGAGGATCTGGTTGATGAGCGTCAGGAGGTTGCGCGACGACTCTTCGACGCCGTCGAGCGCCTCGCGCTGCTCGCCGGTCGTCGGGCCGTAGATGCCTTCGTGGATGAGCTCGGTGTAGCCGAGGATGGCGTTGAGCGGCGTGCGCAGCTCGTGCGAGACGTTGGCGAGGAACTCGGACTTGAGCCGGTTCATCTCCTGCAGCTGATCGCGCTGCTTGACGAGCGCGGCGTTGCGCTCGGTGAGCTCGCGCGCGAGGTGCTGCAACGCGGTGTAGGCGCGCGCGTTCGACACGGCGATGGCGAGCTGACCGGCGGCGCGCGCGGCGAAGTCGATCGCTTCGCGCGTCGGCTCGACGAGGATGATGGCGCCCTCGGGCTGGCCGCGGAAGAGCACGGGGACGACCGCGCGCGTGGCTTCGACGATCGGCTCACCTGTGGCGAGCCCGGTGTGCGACGGCATGGGGCCGAAGCCGGCGCCGTCGTTGCCCGCCGCCTGGATCTTCTGCGCGGCGACGTGCAGCTCGAACTCGAGCGCCTCTTCGTTCGTGAGCAGGATGGCGGCGGCGCGCACTTCGGTAGCGGCGAGCAGCGTGGCGAGCGCGTCCTCGAGGAGGCGCTTGAGCTCCTCGCCTTCGTGCGCGGCGTTGAGCACGGCGGTGAACTCGGCGGAGCGGCGGATCTCGTCGGTGCGGCGCAGGACCTCGGCTTCGAGGTTGCGGTTGAGCGACTCGAGCTTGCCGAGGGTCTCGCGCAGCTCGGCGGCCATGGCGTTGAACGACGCGGCCAGGAGGCCCACTTCGTCTTGCGAGCCGACGTGGATCTCGACGTCGAGGTTGCCGGAGCGGATGGCATCGGCGCCGGCGGCGAGCGCGAGGATCGGATCGGAGATGCGCCGCGCGATCAAGAGCGCCGCGAGCGCGCCGAGGAAGGCGAGGAACGCGGCCAGGTACATGCCGGTGCGCAAGACCTCGGCGAGCTGCTCGCGCGCGGGCACGAGCGAGAGGCCGACGCGCGCCAGGCCGACGACCTCGCGGCGCTGCTGCATGCCGCCCGGCTCCGACGACATGGCGACGGCGGCGGGGCGCGCCGAGGTCACGATCGGCGCCCACAGATCGTCGTAGCCCTCGGCGGGCAGGCGCACCGGCGGCGCGTCGGGATCGGCGAGCAGCGACGAGAGGCGCGCCAAGGGCGGCGGCGGAATGGCGCCCAGGCCCGGCGCGGGCAGGAGCAGGATCTCCTTGCCGCGCGGATCGTAGACGCCGGCGAGCACGACGTCGTCTTCGCGCAGGGTGCGGCGCGCCGGCAGATCGCAGAGCGCGGGATCGCCGGCGTAGGCGCCGAGCTCGGCTTGCGTGGCCAGCGAGGTGAGCAGCGTGGCGGCGCGGCGCGAGCGATCCTTCTCGATGAACTCGAGCTGCAGGCGATAGAAGATGGCGCCGGCCACGGCGGCGGTGACGAGCGCCAGCGCGAGCAGCGACACGAAGACGCGCGTGCGGAAGCGGCGGCGCGGCCGCGGCGTGCCGTCTAGTCTCATTCGAAGCGCGCTCCCAGGCGCACCAGCGCCGGCACGTCGACGCCGAGCCGGCGCGCCACCTGGGTGTTCACGGTCACGCGCGCGCCCGACCAGACGTCGAGCTCCGACGTGTCGTTCTCGACGCTGCGCCCCTCGAGGTAGCGGTTCGCCAGATCGGCGGCGATGCGCCCCGACGAGTGCGGATCGAAGTCGGCGGCGACGAGCGCGCCGGAGTGCACCTGCTGCCGCGTCGCCGCCGCCACCGCCAGGCCGCGCTCGAGCTGCAGGCGCAACGCGTACTGGAACACCTGCGGCGTGATGACGTCGGTGTCGCCCGGCAGCCAGAGCGCATCGACCTTCTCCGACATCGCGTGCAGCGCGCGCACCGCCTCGGGCCCCGACGACACGCGCGCGCTCACGATGGCCAACCCGAGCCGATCGGCGGCGCGCGCCGCCTGCGCCGCCACCACCGCCGCGCGCGGACCGAAGACCACGCCGACGGTGTGGATGCGATTGCCGCGCGCCATCGCCAAGACGCGCAGGATGAGCTCGGGATGCGGCGAGGTCGGCGGCCCCACGAGCCCCTCGGGCGTGTGGAAGGCGAGCGTCGGGATCACGTGCGCTTTGGTGCCGTGGATGGCGTCGAGCGCCTCCTGCCCGACGGTGACCACGAGATCGTCGGCCGAAAAATGCGGTGCGCGCACGGCGCCGTCGAACGCCGATCCGAGCGTGATGACGCGGGCGCGCACGCGGCACATCTCGGCGAACTCCTCGGCCACTTCCTCGTAGGCCATGACGCCGGCGCGCTTGACCACGATGACCTGCATCGGCTCGGCGTGCGCCGCCGCGGTCATGCAGGCGAGCGCGACGAGAGCGCGCACGGTCACTCCCAGTTGACCTTCTTGATGTCGGCGGTCTCGGACTTGTGGAAGTGCAGCGTCGTCGTCTTGTTGATGTAGGGATGCGTGACGATGACCTTGTAGTCGGCCGAGACGGCGACGTTGTTGCCCTCGATGTCGAGGTTCACGAGCAGATCGGGATCGGTGACGTTGCCCTGCTTGGCGATGTCGGCCTTGGTCTTGTTGACGAGCGCGGTCAGCTCTTTGGTGCGCTCGGGCTCGTCCAGCCGGTTGAGGCGGTAGGTCTTCGACGCCGCCTCTTTCAACAGGTGGTCGACCGACCAGCCGTCGAAATAGACGGGGAAGAAGCGCCACACCCAGTAGCCGGCGGCGAGCGCCATCAAGATCATCACGAAGGTGACGGCGTTGAGCCGTCGTGGTTGACCGTAACTGGCCATCAGCCTGCTGCCACCTCTGCGACCGCTTCGACGGGCTGCGGCTTGAGCCCTCGCGCCGAGGCCCAGCGCAGGCACACGAGGCCGAGCGCGAGCTGCAGCACGATCGAGATTCCCGACGTCGCCAGGCTGTAGGCCATGACCGCCGCCTTCTGCGCGGCGTGCATGTCGCCCGCGCCGCTGGCGACGACGGCGTAGGGCGCGAAGAAGTAGACGGCGACCAGCTGCGCCACGCCGAGGCCGTTGACGTTGATCGGCAGCGACGAGACGGCGAAGTAGGCCGGCAGGTAGAGCAGCGCGGCGCCGACGGTCACCGGCACGCCGAACATGCGCAGCGAGAAGAAGTGCCACACCAGGAGCACGCCGATGTGCGGCAGGCGCACGAGCACGCCGTAGATGTGGCCGGAGATGCCCATCTCGAAGAGCGGCTGCAGGATGCGGCGCTCGGCCAGGATGCGCGGCTTCAAGGTCAGCAGCGCCGCGTAGACGACGATGCCGATGCCGCACACGAGCGGGATGTAGCGCAAGACGGCGAGGTCGCCGCTCACGCGCGTGGCGCCCGCCGAGGCGAGCAGGAAGAGCGTGCCGACGTTGATGCCGATGATGAACAGGATCCAGCCCGACGCCTTGAGCAGCGGCACGCGGCGCACGCGGTAGAGGTAGCCGACGATGGCCGCCTGGCCGACGTGGTAGTTCACGACGGCGAGGAGGTAGGTCGACGCGCGCACGAGATACAGATCCTTGTAGGGGACCTTGCAGCCGAAGCGGGCGAAGACGGCGCCCATCGCGAAGGTGTCGGCGGCGCAGTTGAGGAGGATGATCACCGTCGAGAAGGCGACGAAGGCGAAGATGGGCGCGTGGTGCAGCGCCTCCATCAGCTTGTGGCGATCGGTGGAGTGCAGGACCCATCCGAGCGCCACGGCGGCGATGAAGTAGGGAGCGATCTTTTTTGCAATGGCGCCGACGCTCATGCGGCGGCCGCCCGTCGAGGACATGGGTCCAACTCTAGCAGACGCCCGGCGCTACGGCGAGCCAGCGCGGGCGGCAAGGGCGCGGCAACGCGGGTGATCGGGGCGAAGCTGGAGGCAGGCGCCGGCGGCGGCGGCGGCGCCGGCGCGGTCGCCGGTGACGAGCGACAGGCGGGCGATTTCGGCCTGGTAGTCGGCGTTGGCCGGCACCAGCGCGGCGGCGCGGCGCCAGCCGGCGAGAGCGTCGGCGGGATGGCCGCGCACTTCGTCGAGGTGCGCCGAGAGCGTCCAGGCGGAGGCGAGCTCGGGGTTGAGCGTGCGCGCGCGCCCGGCCTCGGCGGCGGCGTCGTCGAGCGCGCCGCGGCGGGCCAGGAGGCTGCCGAGGATGGCGTGGGCGCGCGCGTCGTTGGGATCGGCGGCGACGGCTTCGCGCGCCGCGCGCTCGGCGGCGGCGCCGTGGCCGAGCGCGTCGTGGGCGGCGGCGGAGCCGACGAGGACGGCGGCGCTCTTGCCGTCGATGGCCTCGGCGGCGGTGAGGTGCTCGAGCGCCTCGGCGGGGCGATGCTCGCGCAGGAGCGACAGGCCGAGGTTCGACTGCGCGAGCGCCGCGCGCGGCTCGGCGGCGACCGAGGCCTGCCACAGCGTGAGATCGTCACGCCAGGCGCGCGCCTGCACGCTGCTGGCGACGAGCCCGACGACGACGGCGAGCCCGACGACGGCGAGCGCGGCCGTGCGCGCGCGATCTTTCAGCGCCGCGACGGCGACGGCGACGGCGAACGCCAGGCCCACCGACGGCACGAGCGCGAAGCGATCGGCGTAGTACGAGAGCAGCGGCACCAGGTGCAAGACGGGCGCGAGCGAGACGACGAACCAGCCGAGCGCCACGAACAGCGACGGGCGGCGCGCGCGCCACGTGAGCAGCGCGACGGCGGCGAGGCCGAGCCAGGCGAGCGCGAGCGCCAGCGGGCCGCCGTGCACGTCGGCGTAGGCGGCGGCGTGGCCGACGGGCCAAAGGATGATGCGCACGTAGGCCCAGAAGTAGAGCGGGGCGCGCACGACGGCGTGGCCGAGGGCGCCGGCGGTGACCGCGCCCTGCCCGAAGCCGTGCACGATGCGGCGGTGCACCTCGAAGGCCGCGAGCGTGAGGAGCGCGTGGGCGCCGAGCTGCACGATGGCGCGCCGGCGGGCGTCGGGCGGCAGGCGGCGCCAGGCGACGAGCACGCCGAGGCCGAGCAGGCCGGGCTCGGTGAAGGCCATCTCCTTCGTCGTCAGCGCCAGCGCCGCGAGCAGGAACGACGCGATGCCGAAGAGCCACGCGTGCCGCGCGCGCGCGATGGCGCGCGCCGCGGCCATGAGCGCCGCCAGCTCGAAGAGGAGCGACAGCAGATCGCCGAGCGCCGAGTAGTAGGACACCGGCTCGACGTGCACCGGCAGCGCCGCCCACCACGCGGCCGCGGCGAGCGCGGCCAGCCGATCGCCGCCGGCGAGGCGCAGCGCCATCGCGGCGACGAGGGCGATGCACCCGAGGTAGAGCGCGAGGTTCGCCAGGCCGAAGGCGCGCGGCGCGACGCCCGCGGTCGCCACGAGGGCGCGGAAGGTGACGGTGCGGATGGGCCGATACCAGGTCCGGTAGTCCTGGCGATTGGCGCCGGTCGCGCGATCGACGAAGTAGGTCGAGAGCGGCACGCCGCGCGTCACCGCCGGGTTCTTGGTGATGTAGTACGGGTCGTCCATGACGAAGTCATGGCCGACGGAGGGCAGGTAGGGGAGCGTGGCCAGCGCCGCCACCAGGGCGACGGCGGCTATGAACGCGCGCGCGGACAGGCGCGGCGATTGTACCGCGCGACTACGCGCGCGTCAGGTCTGGTGTCCCGTGTCGGAAATTCGCGTGCACCGAGGGCGATGCGGCGCCGCGCGCGCTAGGCGGCGGGCGGAGGCTGCGTGTCGTTCGGCGTCTTGCGCTCGACGATGATGCTGAACCCCGTGGCCATCGCGGCCATGGCGCCGACGGCGGCCCACACCGGCGCGAACAGCGCGCCGACGAGCCCGAAGGCGAGCGGGATCTCGAGCAGCGTGTGGCCCTGCTCGTTGCGGATGCTGATGCGCCGCACGTTGCCCTCGTGGATGAGCTCGCGCACGGTCTTGAGCAGGTTCTCGCCGGTGACCTTCAGCTCCTCGAACGGTCCCTTGTCGGCGTGCTTGGGCGGCTCGGTGGTCGGATCCATGGCTCCTCCTGACTCAAAGGTAACGCGTCCGCGGGCGCGATCTATTCCTTCGCGATGTAGTGGATGGCGATGGCAATGACCGCGGCTGCTGCGACGACGCCGCCGGCCACCCAATAGTTGTCCGACACGCTGGCGGCCGCGATGCCGCCGGCGCCGCCGAGCATGAGCACGGCGTCGCGCAGGAACAGCTTGCGCCCCGGCCGCTTGGCCTTCTTGGGCACGCGCGCCGTCAGGTCGAGCGTGACCGGACGCGCGCAGCCGGCGCAGGACGACGCGGTGTCGGCCAGCGGGCTGCCGCAGCGGGGGCAACGTGCGGGTGCCATCGCCTCGATGGTGGACCGCTCGCGGCGGCGCCGTCAACCTAGTGGACGACGAGCACGGCCTGCTCGTCGGTGATGACGAGGCCGCCGTCGGGCAGGAGCGCCAGGCCGCGCGGCGTATTCAGATGCGCGGGCAGCGCGCCCGGCTGCAGGCCCTTTTCGCCGAGCACGCCGACGAAGGTGCTGACGGCGCGCGTGGCGATCTCGATGCGCCGGACCGCGCCGTTCATCGAATCGGCGACGTACAGGTCGCCCTGGCCGTCGTAGACGATGCCCATGGGCTCGTCGAAGCGCGCGGCATCGCCGATGCCGTCGGCGCCGCCGAACATGCCCGCGGCTCCGGCGAGCGTCGTCACCTCGCCGGTCGCGATCACCACCTTGCGCACCGTGTCGTTCACGTAATCGGTGACGTAGGCGTTGCCCGCGCCGTCGAGCGCGATGCCCTTCGGCGAGTTGAAGCGCGCGGCGTCCTTGACGCCGTCGGCGCTGCCGGGCGTGCCTTCGACGCCGGCGATGGTGTCGACCATGCCGGTCATGAGGTCGTAGCGGCGCACGCTGTTGGTGCCGGTGAAGTAGATCGTTCCCGCGCCGTCGGAGACCATGCCGGCGGCGTTGAGCCGCGCCGCCGTTCCAACGCCGTCCATGCCGCCGCCGTAGCCGATCGCGCCGGCGGCGATCGAGAGCTGCGCCGCCGGCAAGGTCACCCGAGCGAGCGCCGTCTCGTCGGCGACGAAGAGCGCGCCGGCGGCGAGCGCGAGCCCGCCCGGTCGATCGAGGAAGGCGTTGCGCCCCGTCCCTTCGACCTGCGGCGAGTTGCCGCCCTGGCCGAACGGCGTCGTCACCGTCGCCGTCGCGACGTCGATGCGCCGAGCCACCCAGCCGTGATCCTCGGCGACCCACAGCGCGGTGCCGTCGAAGGTCATGCCGGTCGGGTCGTTGAAGTTGGCCGCGGCTCCGACGCCGTCGACGATCATGGCGCTGCCCGCCGAGCCGGCGAACGGCGCCAGCGTGCCATCGGACGCGACCTTGTAGATGATCGCCTGATCGAAGCGACGGTTCGAGACGTAGACGTTGCCCCCGCCGTCGACGGCGACGCCGTAGAATTGCTGCTGCGGCAGGGTGCTGGTGGCGATGGTCGACACGCTCCACGGCGCGCCGACCTGAATCTTGCGCACGTGCAGGCTCGAGTAGCCGTTGTCGACGACGTAGAGGAAGCCGTTCGCGTAGGCCATCTCGCCGGGCGAGTCGAAGCGGGCGGCGGTGCCGGGCATGTCGACGTAGCCGCTGGCGCCGAGCGCGCCGGCCACGGTGTCGACGGTGCCGCTGGCGACGTCGATGCGCCGGATGGCGAAGTTGCCCTGATCGGCGACGTAGACGTGGCCGGCGCCGTCGCAGGCGATGCCCATCGGCGTGCTGAAACGGGCGGCCGTGCCGACGCCGTCCATGCGTCCCGGCTCCTCGCCGAGCCCGGCCAGGGTCTCGACGGCACCGGTGGCGAGCGTGATCTTGCGGACCGTGGCGTCGAGCTGCTCGACCACGTAGAGCACGCCCCCGTCGACGCAGGAGGCGGTCGGCTCCTCGAAGCGCGCGGCGGCACCGATGCCGTCGTCGACACCGGGGAAGCCGTAGCGGCCGGCGATCGTCGTCAACGTCGTACCGTCCCACTTGCGCACGACGTTGGCGTCGGGCTCGACGATGTAGAAGCTCCCGGCGTGATCCGACGCGATCGACAGCGGGTAGTTCGTGCGCGCGACCGTCGCGTTGCCGTCGGCGTCGCCGAGCCGATACGCGGTGCCGACGAGCGTCGTCACCGACGCCGAGCCGAGATCGAGGGCGCGCACTTCGCTGTTGTTCGCGTCGCTGACATAGATGGTTCCGTCCGCCGCGAGGAGGTCGGTCGGATCGAAGAAGCGCGCGGCCGCACCGGTGCCGTCGAGGTCGCCGATGCCCACCGCGTCGGGCCCAGCGACGGCGCTCGTCGTCCCCGCCGTCGGATCGAGTCGCACGATCGCGCTGTCGCTCTCGAGGGCGACGAGCAGCTTGCCTTGCGCGTCGCCGACGAGGCTGCTCATCGTGCGCGCCGTGCCGCCGCGTACCGGCAAGGTCGTCACGGTGTGCCCCGCGAGATCGATCTTGCGCACACCCATCGTGTCGCCGACGTAGACGGCGCCGCCGACGAGCGCGACCGGGCCGATCGAGTCGAAGTGCGCCGTTGCCAGTGGGCCATCGCGGAATCCGCGGCCGGCGCCGGCGAGGACGTTCGTCGCCTTGGCGTCGACGTCGATGGTGAACACCTGCCGCGGCCCGGCGTCGGCGACGTAGAGGGTGCCGCTTCCGTCCCACGCGAGCCCGTCGGGCTGGGTCAGCGTCGACGACACCGTCGTCACCATCGTCGTCTTGACGTCGTACTGGCGCACGCAGCCGTTGTTGGCGTCGCTGATGAAGAGCCGTTGCCCCGCCGCGTCGAAGGCCAGCCCCGTCGGATTGCGGAAGCGCGCCGCCGTGCCCATCGCGTTCATGAAGCCGGCCGCGCCGGCCGCGCCGGCCACGGTCGTGACCGTCCTCGTCGCCAGATCGATCTTGCGGATGGTGTGCGCGTTTTCGTCGGCGACGTAGAGGCCGCCGGCGCCGTCGAGCGCGAGGCCCCACGGGAAGCTGAAGCGCGCCGCCGCTCCGACGCCGTCGGCATCGCCCGCGTCATACAGGCCGGCCCCGGCGATCGTCGTGACCTCGTTGGTCTGCAGGTCGAGCCTGCGCACGACGGTCGCGTCGGTCAGGTAGACGTAGCGCGCGCCGTCGTACGCCATGCCGCGCACGATCCAGAAGCGCGCGGCCGCCGCGGTGCCGTCGGCGGTGCCGTTCCCGCCGAAGCTGCCGGCGACGAGCGCGAGCGCGCGATCGGCGACGGTCACGGTCGCGGTCGCCTCTTGCACCGGCGCATCCGACGTCGCGGCGTGCACGTGAAAGGTTCCGGGCGTGGAGGGCGCGGTATAGGTGCCGCCGCCGTCGATCTGTCCCCCGCCGGTTTCGACGACGTTCCACGTCACGGGCTTGTTCGCAGTGAACGTCTGCGTCTGGCCGAAGCCGAGGCTCGCCGTCGTCGGCGCGATCGTGAGCGCGCCCACGCCGCCGTCGCCGCCCATGTCGTCGCGTGGCGAGCTACCGGGCGGCGACGAGCAACCCGCCGCGAGCGCGATCGCGACGATCCATCCGATCGAACGAATCATGACGCCTCTGACGAAACACATCATCTCACGAAAAAAAGCCGCCATCCGGCCTCGACGGCACGGATGGCGGCTCGCATGACTACGCTACCGGCTCAGCTCAGTTGCACTTGCAGCCGCTGGCCGCCCCGACCTGCTGCACGAGGAACTTCACCCACGAGCTCCACACGCCCCAATCGAGCGCGACGATCTTGTTCAGCACGTACTGCAGGTCCACGCACTGGATCTGGAGGCTGTCGATGAGCCCGTTGATCTCGCCCGCGGACTCCGGCGACACCTGCACGAGCGGCGCGATCGCGGTCAACAGCTGCACGATGTTCATGTTGACCGTCCCCGAGCAGACCGGCCGCTTGATCGGCAGCGGCTCGACGTGCGTGACGACCTGGCCCGCGCCGTCGTTGGGGATGCGGATCTTGTACGTGTCGACGCCGATCTTCTGGAACTGCGTGCCGGCCAGCGGCTCGAGGTTCGCATCCCAGCCGTACACCGGACCCTCGGTCGACGAGTCGTGCGAGATGAACTGCCCGAACGACGTCATCCGCGTCAGGACCGGCACCTTCTGCCCACCGACGATGGAGTACTGGCCGGTGTCGGCGTAGGCGTGGACGACCATGGTCGGCATCACCTTGGCGAAGTAGTCCTCCGACGGCGCCGGCACGCTCGGATCGAACCCGCCGCCGCCGCCTTTGCAGATCTCGCCGTCGCAGCCGCCGTTGGCGCGGTTGTAGATCTGCATCGCCTGGTTGTACGTGCGCGGCGAGTAGCCCGCGTCCACGCGGTACGGCATGTTCTTCTTCTCCACGTACAAATAGATGTCGTGGTAGGCCTGGTTCTTGATCTTGGTGAGGCCGCGCGTGTCGATGCTGGCGGTCTCGCGGTGCAGCGACGCGGTCCCCTGGTGCATGTTCCGGAACGCCGACTTCGTCGCGAGCTGCACGCCGGTGGCGCTCAGCTGCACCTGCATGCAGGCGTGCGCGGGCAGGCCCGCCGCCGCCTGGTTGTTGCCGAGGCGATCGTTGGGCGTGTAGACGGCGGTGTGGCACAGCTGGTTGGTGCCGGTGTTGCCCTCGTAGTACCAGCTGTAGCTCGGCGCGTCGGTCGACTGCGTCGCGCAGATGTAGTCGGCCGACGGCGTCCAGCCGCCCTTCTGCTCGAGCGTGAAGGTGCCGTTCTGCCCGATGCTCGCCGCGGTGCCCGAGACCGGCTGCGAGTCGATGAGTTGGTTGGTCCCGACCGGCGACGGCGTGCACGAGCTGTTGCCGGTGGTGCTGCTGCCGCTGCAGGTGAAGTCGTTGCCGCCGACGTTGAGCGGCGCCCACACCGTCTTGATCGCCTGCGAGCCGTAGGGCGCGACCAGGAACTGCGCCTTGACCTTCGTCGGGTCGACCGCCGTCGAGGAGGTGTTCTTGATCTGCACGGCGATCTGGTTGAGCGCCGCGGCGTTGTTCTTGAGCATGTACAGCTTGCCGCCGTCATCGAACAGGCCGGCGCTGTTCGTGCCCGCCTTCTCGTTCCAGATGTTCGAATGCCAGATCACGTTGTCACCGACGGTGGTCTCGATGATGAGGCCGGTGCCGCTGCACGACAGGTCGCCCGACGTGATGCCGCCCGGATCGCGCGGCGAGCCCATCTCGCCGGTGCCCCAGAACTGCGTCGACGGCACGCTGAACTTGGTCGGGTCGCGCCCGACGGCGGTGTCATCGCTCCAGTCGGGGTAGTGCAGGTTGATGGCGTCGGTGATGTCGCCGGGGGTCGCCATGACGTCGAGCCAGAAGGGCGGCTTGACCTTCGTGCTCGCGCTGGTCTGGAACACGTTGTCGTCCATGAAGACGCCGGGCGAGGCCCACGCCGCCGTCG
The DNA here is from genome assembly GCA_035607415.1 of Polyangia bacterium. Taxonomy (GTDB): domain Bacteria; phylum Myxococcota_A; class Polyangia; order Palsa-1104; family Palsa-1104; genus JAQBQH01. Next base: position 154,505 of record DATNAQ010000044.1, on the reverse strand, counting down.
GATCGGGGCTGTTGGCGGCGCCGTTCTTGTTGCGCAGCGCGAGCGCCGTCTGCATGCGCCAGGTGAACTTGGTGCTGTCCGTCGAGTCGGTGACGATCCACAGGCGCGTATGCTCGCGCACCCACGCGGTCGGATCGCCCGTCGACGGCAGCGGCCACGGCTGCGGGCCCACCGTCGCAGTGCCGTCGGTGTAGTCGATCTGCTGCAGGAGCTGCACGTTGGTCGGCTTGAGGTTCGACCAGCTCCCCGGGTCCTTGGCCGGATCGTTCGCGCACGGCGTCGTCACCGTGGTCGCGCTCGACGACGAGCAGGGCGCCGGCGTGTTGGTCCAGGCGCCGTGGTTGCTGGAGTTGAACGTGAGCACGATGATCTGGCTGACGTGCTCGGTGCCGTGATGGCTGTCGTTGTAGTCGTAGGTGAAGCCGATGCGCATGCCTTCGAAGTTGTTGACGTGCGACTGCGCCACGTTCTGATCGAACGAGAGCACGAGCTGCTTGGCGGTGATGTCGGGATAGGCGACGATCGGATAGTCCTGGTTGGTGCCGATCGCGGCCTGGTACGACTGCTCCGAGAGGCCGCCGGCGTTCCAGCCGTAGCCCGAGCTGCCGGTCCAGTGCGCCTGGCTCACGAAATCGATCTTGTCGAACGGCGGATCGCCCTGATCGGCGAAGGTCGGCATGGGGAAGCACGCGTTGTCGACGGCGTGCGCCAGGCCGGCGCCACCGAGGATCTGCGCGCAGAACGCAACCACCCCTGCGGTCTTGAACCAACTTCGTTTCCGAATCCCCACTGACCTCATCGAAGCTCCTTTGGCAGACGTGCGTTCAGTTGCAGATGACCAGCCCGGCCGCGTTGTTCTTCAGGCTCGGGACCACGATGTTGATGAGCGCGTCGAGCGGGCCGCCGCTCGAGCCGCCCGGATAGGCGAGGATGGCGCCGGTGGCGTTGTCGACGACGTAGACGGTGCCGCCGACGTAGGCGACGCCGAGCGGCGTCTGCAGCGTCTTGCCCTGGAAGGTCGAGATCGCCGCGCCGGTCTGCGTCGAGTAGGTCATGATGCGACCGGCGTTGGTCGCCGCCGTTGCGTAGAGGACGTGGTTGGCCGGGTCGACGGCGATGCCGTCGGGCCGGAAGGTCGTCGTGATGGTGACGAAGGGCGCGACGGTGTCGTTGGCGAACGTCGACGGGCTGACGTTGGCCAGGATGTCGTCGAGCTTGTAGCCGGTGATGGTGTAGTTGCTGCCTGTCGCCGAGTTGGCGACGAAGATCCAGCCCGAGCCGGTGCCCGAGCCGTTGTCGGTGGCCACCGCGATCGGCTGCACGAGCTTGGCGTGCGAGGTGGCGGTGCCGCGCAGGTACCACAGCGGTGACGCGGTCGCGTTGGAGAAGCCGGTCGGGTAGCCGGCGACGAAGCCGGGCGCCGCGTTCATCGCCACCACCACCGTCGAGCCGACGGTGGCGACGCCCATCGGTTGGTACTTGGTCACGCCCGAGCCGGACAGCGCGATCGACAGCGTGCGCAGGGAGGCCGATGGCGGCTCCGGGCCCGACGAGGCGGCGTCGCCGTCGTTGGCGCGCCGATCGAAGGCCATGACCTTGTCGTTGTCGTAGCTGGCGACGAAGACCGTGCCGCACGAGTGATCGTTGGGCGCGCAGTTCGTGCCCGAGCCGGGCGCGAAGGCCACGCCGATCGTCGACGACAGCGAGGCCGCCGTCGAGATCTTGCGCTCGAGCTTGTCGTGCACGCTGTCGGGGAAGGCGGTGTGCACTTCGACCGCCGTCGACCAGTCGCCGGCGCAGATCTCGACGCCGGGCGAGAGCGCCGCGGTCGGCGGCGTCGACGCGCTGGCGCCCGAGGCGTCCTTGCACGAGAGCTCGTAGGTGTAGCTGCCGCGCGAAAGGAAGCGGTCGTAGGCGTTGCACGGCGTCGGCGCCGTCGCCGGGCAGGGCGTCACCACCGCCGCCGGCTGCGCGTAGGCGCCGCCGTTGTCGCTGCGCAGGAGCGTGCAGGTGATGCCCGACGCCGGCGCGGTCCAGCTCACCGCCACGTCGCTGCCGTCGAGCTTGGCGCTCACCGTCGGGACCGGCACGTTGCACACGCCGTTGGTGCAGCCGCTCGAGCAGCTCTGCTTCGTCGACCAGGCGTTGTTGTTGCAGGTCTCGACGTTGTTGCCGTTGCAGCGATCGGCGACGTGCGTGCCGCCCGAGCAGGTGCCGCTCGAGCAGGTCGACGTGTTGGCGACCCAGCACTGATCGTTCGCCGCGCGGTTGCAGGTGGTGCCGTTGAGCGGGGTCTGCGCGCTGCACATGCCGCTCGACGGGCTGCAGCTGCCGGCCGCGTGGCAGTCGTCGGTGGCGGGCGGGCAGGTGACCGGGCTCGCCTGCACGCAGATGTTCGCCGACGAGCAGCTGATCGCGCCGGTGCACAGATCGGCGACCTGCGTGCACTGCGCGCCGCCGCAGCAGGCCTGGCCGACGCCGCCGCACGCGCACTTGTGCGACGAGGGATCGCAGTAGCCGCTCATGCAGTCGCTCGACGCGCCGCAGCTCTTGCCGAGCGCGCACGTCATGCAGGTGCCGCCGCCGCAGTCGACGTCGGTCTCGTTGCCGTCGAGGTGGTGGTCGGCGCACTGATCGGTGACGCACTTGTGCGGCGACGGGCCGAAGTCGCACGCCGCGCTGCCGCAGTCGCCGTTCTGCTTGCAGATCTTGCCGGCGTCGCACGCCATGCAGGTGCCTCCGCCGCAGTCGACGTCGCTCTCGGCGCCGTCGACGCGCCCGTCGGCGCACGCCGTCGACACGCACAGGCCGGTGACGAAGTTGCAGACCATGCTGGTGCAGTTGGCGTTGGCGTTGCCGCAGCCCTTGCCGAGGTCGCACGTGCCGCAGCCGGTGGTGGCGCCGCCGCCGCAGTCGACGTCGGTCTCGCCGTTGTCCTTGAAGCCGTCGTGGCACTGATCGCCGACGCACTTGAGCGTGTCCTTGTTGCAGAACGTGCTCGTGCAGTCGCCGCCCGATTTGCAGCCCTGGTTGACGTTGCAGTGCGCGCAGGTCGGGCCGCCGCAGTCGACGTCGGTCTCGCTGCCGTCGACGGCGCCGTCGTGGCACTGGTCGGCGACGCACAGCTTCGACTGCTGGTTGCAGAACATGCTCTTGCAGTCGCGCGAGCCGTCGAGGCAGCCCTGGCCGAGCGCGCAGCCGGGGCAGGTGCCGCCGCCGCAGTCCTTGTCGGTCTCGGCGCCGTCCTTGCTGCCGTCCTCGCACTGCGTGGCGACGCAGGTGTTGCCCGAGCCGCAGGTGCCGCTGGCGCAGTCGGCGCTGCCTTTGCACGACTGGCCGACCTTGCAGTTGTTGCCGCAGCTGCCGCCGCAGTCGACGTCGGTCTCGGTGCCGTTCTTGGCGCCGTCGAGGCACTGCGACGCGACGCAGCCGAGGCTGACGGCGTTGCAGAAGTGGCTGGCGCAGTCGGCGCCCGACTGACACGCCTTGGTCAGCCCGCAGCCGGGGCACATGGTGCCGCCGCAGTCGACGTCGGTCTCGCCGGGATCCTTGACGCCGTTCTCGCACTTCGAGGCCGCGCAGGTGTGCGACGCCGGGCTGCACACGCCGCTCAAGCAGTCGCCGTCGCCGTCGCAGCTCTTGCCGCCGAGGCAGTGCGGGCAGGAGGCGCCGCCGCAGTCGACGTCGGTCTCGGTGCCGTCCTTGAGGCCGTCCATGCACAAGGTGCCGGCGCAGATGCCGCTCGACGCGTTGCAGATGTTGCTGTTGCAGTCGGAGCCCTGCTTGCAGCCCTTGCCGTCGGCGCACGACTGACAGACGCCGCCGCCGCAGTCGACGTCGGTCTCGACGCCGTCCTTGAGGCCGTCCTCGCAGCGCGTGCCGACGCATTTGCCGGTCACCGTCGAGCACAGCATGCTGGTGCAGTCCTCGGGCAGGGCGCAGCCCTGGCCCGTCGAGCAGGGCGCGCAGGTGCCGCCGCAGTCGACGTCGGTCTCGCTGCCGTTCTGCACGCCGTCGTGGCACTCGGGCGAGTCGGTGGCCGTCATGTCGTCGCCGGCCATGTCGGGCGGCACGGCGTTCGGCTCGTGCCCGCGCTTCCAGCAGGTCTGCGACGGCTGATCGCAGAAGTAGCCCGTTGGGCATTCGCCGTCGAGCGAGCAGTGGTAGACGCCGTCGAGCGGCTCGACGTTGATGCAGCCGGCGGCGGCGAAGGTGACGGCGAGCGAAGCGGCGACGAGGAGGGCGCGCATCAGAAGCTCACGCGGAGGGTGGCGGCGACGCGCGACGGCCCGACGACCGGCGCGAGCGCGAAGGTGTTGTTCTTGATCTTGAGCTGGCCGACGACGAGCGTGACGACGCTGGCGGCGACGGCGGCGCCGCCGGCCACGAAGAAGGCGGTCTCGAGCGCCTGGTCGGCGCGTCCCTTGGACTCGAGGTCGTGGTTGAAGACCGGCGAGTCGCCCGACGGGTTGTTGAGCTTGTCGTTGACGCTGGCGGCGTAGCCGGCGAAGACGCCGCCGGCGACGAGGAGGCCGATGCCGGCGGCGCCGGTGACGATGCCGGCGAGGCGCAGCTTGCGACCGAGCGCGAGCTCCTTGCGATCGGGCTCGCGCTTCTTCGGCGGCGGCTCGACCACGACGACCTGGATCGGCGTCGCCGGATTGAGCACCGGCGCCGGCGCGGGCGACGGCGGCGGCGCCGGCACCGGCATGGTGCCGACGGGCGGCTTCTCCTGCGTCTGCTTCTGCAGCTCGATGGTGTGCTTGAGGGCGTCGATGAAGCGCACCACCTCGTCGCGGTTGGGCGCGTCGGGCTCGTTGCGCAGGTAGGCGCGATAGGCGTTGAGCGCCTTCTGGTGCGCGCCGGCCCCGCGATAGGCCTGGCCGAGGTTGTAGAGCAGCGCCGGCGATTCCTTGGCCTCGTACGCCTTCTCGTACTCGGCGGCGGCCTCGAGGAAGTGGCCGAGATCGTAGGCGCGCTTGCCGCGCTTGAAGTGCTCCATCGCGACGCGCACGTTGTCGTCGCCGTTGGCGCGCGCGGGCGCCGGCGCGATCGCCTGGACGAGGCAAACGACGACCACGGCTGCTGTCCACTTCTGACTCACGCGTGTCCCCCTCGGTGTGATCTCCGTCGGAAACGGAGGCTGCTCGGGCGCGAGCTACATACAAAGCGGCGATCGAAATGCCGAGTGAGCGCTATCACCCGTCGAACCGTTAGCGCGTCGGTGTGATGCGATCGCGTGACGCGCGCCGCAGTTTTCTCGACGGGAAATGCGCTTCGTCAACGAGCGGGTCGCGCGCGCATCAAGAAAGTTTGAATGCGCAAAGTCACGGCGGCGTACACTGGAGTCGTCAGGGGATTCTTGGACAAGCGCTTCTTCGTACTGGCGGCGGTGCTCGTGGCGGCGTGTGGCTCGTCGACGAACCGCGGCGACATGGGCGGCGGCGGCGACCTGGGCGTCGGGTTGACCATCCTGCCGTCGACGATCGAGCTCGGACCCGGGCGCACGCAGCAGTTCGCCGCCAGCCGTCGCGCGCAGTGGTCGGTGGTCGAAGCCGGCGGCGGCTCCGTCGACGATCACGGGCTCTACACCGCGCCGGCGACGGTCGGCGACTATCACCTGTCGGCCTCGACCGACGACGGGCTGCAGGCGAGGGCGACCATCACCGTCGTCGAGCGCAAGGTGGCGCTCCTGGCCGGCGCGCTCGGCGCCGACGGCACCGCCGACGACAGCGGCACGAGCGCGCGCTTCGCCACACCCGAGCACCTCGCGTACGACGGCGCCGGTACGCTCTATGTCGCCGACTACGACAACCACACGGTGCGCGCGGTCGCGCTGCCGAGCGGCGCGGTCACGACGGTGGCGGGGCTGGCCGGCGCGGGCGGGGCCGCCGACGGCACCGGCACGAACGCGATCTTCCATCACCCGTGGGGCGTCGCGCTCGACGGCAAGGGCGCGCTCTTGGTGAGCGACTCCGACAACAATACGATCCGGCGAATCGAGCTCGGCACGCGCGCGGTTACCACGATTTCCGGAATTGCCGGCCAAACCGGCAATACCAATGGCACCGCCGCGCTCTGGTCGGGGCCGCTCGGCCTCGCGTACGACGGCGCGAGCGGCACGCTCTACGTCGCCGACTCCGGCAACGGCGCCGTGCGCGCGCTCGACGTGGCCAGTAGGAGCGTGCGCACCATCGCCGGCGGCTTCGGCGATCCGGTCGGCCTCGCCTTCGACGGCGGCAGCTACCTCTACGTCGCCGATCGCGCGCAGCAGAAGATCGTGCGCGTCACCGTCGCCGACGGCACCGAGGTCACGCTCGCCGGCGGCGGCTACGGCTATCGCGACGGCACCGGCACCGGCGCGCACTTCTCGTTCCTCGGCCAGGTCGCGCTCGCCGGCAACACGCTCTACATCGCCGACCTCGGGCTGCGCGCGCTCGACGTGACGACCGGGGCGGTGACCACGCTCGCCCGCGCCAGCGACGACCTCGCCGGCGGCGGCGGCCTCGCGCTCGACGGGCAGGGGCACCTCTTCGTGAGCCTGCTCATCTCGAGCGCCATCTTGCGCGTGAACCTCGACGGCAGCGGCCGCACGGTCGTGGCCGGCCCGCCCGCGTTCGCCGGCGGCTACTTCGACGGCATCGGCGCCGGCGTGCGCTTCGATCAGCCACGCAGCCTCGTCTTCGACGGCGCCGGCGCGCTCTACGTCAGCGACGCCTACAACAGCGCGGTCCGACAGGTCGACGTCGCCTCCGGGAGCGTGCAGACGCTCGCCGGCACGCCCTGGCGCTTCGACCGCAACGGCAGCGGCGCGCACGCGCGCTTCAACTCGCCCGAGCGCGTCCTGACCGACGGCGCGGGCACGCTGTACATCGTCGAGCCGGCCAACGACGTCGTGCGCAAGTACGTGGTCGCCACCGGCGCGCTGACGACGCTCGCCGGCACCTTCGGCTACGGCGGCAACATCGACGGCAGCGGCGCGGGCGCGCAGCTCAACCTGCCGGCCGGCGGCTGCGTGATGGGCGGCGCGCTCTATCTCGCCGACGCCGGCAACGACACCATCCGCAAGATCGATCTCGCCACCGCCGCGGTCACGACGATCGCCGGCGCCGTGGAGCTCGCCGACGGCGTCGACGACACCGGCGCCGCCGCGCGCTTCGACACCCCGCGCGACGTCGCCTGCGACGCCACGAACAACCTCCTTTATGTAGCGGACGCGAACAACCACGCCCTCCGCCGCGTCGACCTCGCGTCGGGCGCGGTCACCACCGTCGCGGGCGCGCTGAAGATGGCCGGCGACGTCGACGATACCGCGGGCGCCGCGCGCTTCACGTCGCCGTCGTACCTCGCCGCGGCCGGCGGCTTTCTCTACGTCGGCGAGCCCGGCAGCAAGCGCATCCGCAAGGTCAGCCTCGCCGACTTCTCGGTCACCACGCCCGTCGCGGCGCTGCCCGGCTCGATGGGGCTCACCGGCCTCACCGTCGACGGCGCCGGCACCGTCTACTACAGCGATCGCGACGCGCTCGTGCACGCGGTCAGCACGGCCGGCGTGGTCACGACGCTGGCCGGCGGCGCCACCGCCGGACCCACGCTCGACGGCACCGGCGGCGCCGCGTCGTTCGACGAGCCCTCCGGCCTCACCCTCGACGGCGGCAGCCTCTACCTGGTGGAGCCCAACGGCGCCACGCTGCGCGCGGTGACGCTGCCCGGCGGCGCCGTCACCACCATCGCCGGCTGCGGCACCTTCTGCGCGCAGTTCGCCGGCACCGGCGCCGGCGCCTTCTTCTCGATCCCCTACGGCCTCGCCTTCGACGGCGCGGGCGCGCTCTTCGCCACCGATCTCTCGGGCCACACGCTCGATCGCATCGGCGTGCCCGGCGCCGCGCTCACCGTCGTCGCCGGCGTGCCGCTCGCGTTCGGCGCCGACGACGGCATCGGCGCCGCCGCGCGCCTCGACGCCCCCGGCTCCATCGTCTCGGACGGCGCCGGCACGATCTACATGAGCGATCGCAACGATCACGTGATCCGCAGCTTCGTCGTCGCCACCGGCGCGCTCAGCACCATCGCCGGCCAGGTCGGCACCCGCGGCACCGACGACGGCCCCGCCGCCAACGCCCGGTTCAGCGCGCCCGAAGGCCTGGCGCTCGACGGCGCCGGCAACCTCTACATCGCCGACAGCGGCAACCACGCCATCCGCCGCCTCGCGCTCGACGCCGCCACCGTCGACACCCTCGCCGGCATGCCCGGCTCGGGCGGCGCGCTCGACGGCATCGGCCACGAAGCGCGCTTCGTCACGCCGCTCGATCTCGCCTACGACGGCGCCGGCCACCTCTACGTCGCCGACAGCGGCAACGGCGCGATCCGCCGCATCGAGATCGCCAGCGCCACCGTCACCACCTACGCCGGCGTGCTCGGCCAGCACGGCGTCGCCGTCGGCGCCATCCCCGGCCGCCTCAACCGCCCGAGCGGGCTCGCCGTCTTGCCCGACGGCGGGCTCGCCATCCTCGACGAGCAGGCCGTCCTGGTGGTGCGCTGATGGCCTGGTACCAGTGCCCCGCGTGCGGCGAATCGGTCGACACCGATCCCGATCGCGGCGCCGGCGAAGAGATGGAGTACGTCGAGGACTGCCCGGTCTGCTGCCGCCCCAACGTGATCACGGCGCGCTACGACCCCGACCTCGACGACTACGTCGTCAGCGCGAGCCGCGAATAGCGCGATCGCGGGAAGAACCCGGCCGCGCTCCCGTATTGGGGAGTATGAGCCCGCGAACCAAGCCCGACACCCAGCGCGCCGTCCGCGCCGTGCTCGCCGACGCCCGCGCCGCCGCCACGGCCGCTGCCCCCGACGCGGCCCATATGTTACGATGGGACCGTGGCACTCGTGACCTCTCGCGTGCGGATGGTTCTTCTCGTCGTCGCGTCGCTGTCGCTTCCCGCCTGCCGCGGTGACGTCACCGTCGGCGGCCCGCCCGACATGGCCGGCGGCGGCGGAAGTGGCGGTGGCGGCGACGGCGGCGTCATCGTCGGCTCCGGCAACGTCCTCCTCACCGGGATGATCGTCACGCCCGACGAGGCGATCGACGGCCAGGTCCTCGTCGAGGCCGACAAGATCACCTGCGTCGCCAGCGGCACGCAGTGCGCGCAGATGCCCGGCGCCAGCGGCGCCACCGTGATCGACACGCACGGCGTCATCGCCCCCGGCATGCTCGACACGCACAACCACATCCTGTTCGACATCTTCGACAACGACGACTGGAAGCCGTCGATGGTCTACACCAACCACAACGACTGGACCTCCGAGCCGCGCTACGCCGCGATGCTCGACGTCAAGCAGTGCCTGGTCAACGACTCGCAGGGCAAGCCGACCTGGTGCGCCAACACGCCCTACGGCACCGCCGCCGGCAGCCTGCGCTGCGAGATCGACAAGTACGGCGAGCTCAAGGGCCTGGTCGCCGGCACCACCAGCATCGTCGGGCTGCCGGGAACCTCGTCGGCCTGCTTCGGCTCGGTGGCGCGCTCGATCGACGTGGCGCAGAACGGCCTCGGCACCGACTCGATCCAGACGAGCGCGACCTTCCCGCCGTCGAAGACCAGCGCCGACGGCGTGTGCGGCAACTTCGCCGACGGCTCGACGACGGCGTACCTCATCCACTGCGGCGAAGGCACCGACTCGCGCGCGCTCGCCGAGTTCGCGACGCTCAGCTCGGTGACGACGACGGCGGGCTGCCTGCTCGCGCCGCAGACGACGATCACGCACGGCACCGCGTTCGGCATGACCGAGTTCACCACCATGGCGCAAAAGGGCGTGAAGCTCACCTGGTCGCCGGCGTCGAACGTGTCGCTCTACGGCCAGACGGCGGACATCCCGACGGCGCTGGCCGCGGGCGTGACGGTGGCGCTCGCGCCCGACTGGTCGATGGGCGGCAGCCAGAACCTGCTCGACGAGATGCGCTTCGCCGACAGCTGGGACAACGCCCACTTCGGCGACAAGCTGACGGCGCAGGACCTGTTGACGATGACCACGAAGAACGCGGCGGCCGTGCTCGCCGTCGGCGATCGGCTGGGGCAGATCAAGGAGGGCTACATTGCCGACCTCGTCGTCTACGCGGGCGACACGACCAAGCCGTGGGACGCGGTGCTGGCGGCGACGCCGAAGGATGTGCAGCTCGTGATGGTCGGCGGCAAGGTGCAGTACGCCGACATGGCGCTGGCGGCGGCGGCGCCGGCCAATCCGCCGTGCGAGATGCTCGACGTGTGCGGCACGCCGAAGCTCCTGTGCATCGCATCGAGCGACACGACCAACAAGCTCAATCAGTCGTACGCCGACATCAAGAGCGCGCTCGACGCCGCGCTCACCGCCGCCGATGCGCAGACCGCCGGCGACGGCTTCGACTTCGCCCCGCTCACGCCGCTCGTCAAGTGCAACTGATCGCTACTGCGGATCGATCACGAAGTCGTCGTGCACGATGAGCGCGCAGCCGGCGTCGAGCGGGCGCGGCGCGTTCTGGCACTGACTGACACGGGAGGCCGTCGGCGCGGTCGGGCCGAGCGCGACGAGCGCATCGGCGAGCTCCTTTAGGTGGCTCGGGCCGAGCTCGAGCACGTGCTCGTTCGGCTGATAGGTCGTGCCGTACGCGTAGTTTACCGTCGGCGTGCTGGTCATCTCGATGTGTGCGCCGAGGACGTGGCTGATGGGGCGCGAGGCCGCGAACTGTTGCAGGCGCGCCACGCTCGCGCGGTAGGCGGTCCAGTCGCTGACGAAGAGGAGGCCCGCGTACAGCGTGTCGCCCGTCAAGAGGATCCCGGTCTGGCGATCGTAGAGCGCGATGTGGGTGGCCTCGTGGCCCGGGATGGCGACGGCGTCGATCACGCGGCCGCCGAGGTCGATCGATCCCTGGCTCGTCGGCCAGGTGGCGATCCCGAAGGCGGCCTGCACCGCGGCGACGGTGTGCGCGACCACCGTGGTGTTGGGCTGGCCGCTGAATTTGTCGTCGGAGGCGACGTGGTCGCCGTGGGCGTGCGTGTGCGCGACCAGGAGCGGGCGGCTGCCGACGAGCTTGACGACTTCATCGTGCAGCGCGGCGGTGTCGGTGGCGCCGGTGTCGAGCAGGAGCGCGGACGTGGTGCCGAGGAGGACGTAGACGAACGGCGCCTCGAAGGTGCGGCACTTGTCCTCGCGGATGATGTAGGTCGTGGCGTTGTAGGCGTGCACCTGGAGCTCGGGATCGGTGCTGGTGTTGCAGTTGGCCTGCCCGTGCATCCAGCTGACGGCGAGCGTGCCCGGCGCGAGGCCGCCGTCGGGCGCGCCGAGATCGCCGCCGCCGGAGCCGCCGCCGCCTGCGCCGCCGCCACCCGCGCCGCCGTCGCCCGCGCCGCCGCCTCCGCCGGCGCCGAGATCCGCCGCCCGCCCGCCCGCCGCCGGGTTGCCGCCCGATGGGGCGACCGTCGACAAGCATCCGGCGCATCCGATCGCGACCAGCCACGCGCAACGCATCGAGCGCGTGCATCGCACGATCCGTACCGCCCGTCCGCGTCGACAACCCCGCGATTCTTCGTGCCATCCCCGGGAGCCGAGACCCCAGCGCCGCGGCGCTTCTGCACACGTTGCCGCGAGCGAAGCGCGCCGCTATCCTATGGGTGCGTCGACGACGAACCAAGGAGGCGCGCCATGGAAGTACAGTTCCATCGCACCGACGACCGCCGCTACGCGCTGCGCGTGCTGCGTGCGCCGCTGCCGCCGGTCGAGTTCCAGGCCTTCGGCTACAGCGACCTGCTCCCGCACGACCTCGCGCACTTCATCGTCGAGAGCGAGCTCGGGCTGACGCGCGGCATCTTCGGCTTCTGGGCCGCGGGCGGCGACAGCGGCGGCGCTCCGCATCTCGTCGCCGGCGAATCGCGCCGCGACGCCTCGCGCCGCCGCCGCAAGGCCGAGCGCCGCGACGCCGGCAAGCTCCGCCGCGGCGAGCGCAGCGACGACCACTTCTCCGAGGTCGCCGCCTATATCTGCTGCTGCGAATGGGCGCGCCGCTCGAAAGATCCCGCGCGCAGCGGCGGCGTCGGCGGCTCGATCAAGAGCGCGCTCGAGCGCCTGCCCGACGAGCAGCGCCGCCTGTTCACGCGCGAGCTCTTCGATCGCGTCTGCGCGCGCATGGACGAGCTCAGCGCCCGCTGGTCGTGCCTCGACGTCGGCGAGTCGATGTCGGTCGACTGGACCGTCACTGGCAGGACGCCGCCGTCGTCGTCTTCGCCGACGATCCATCGGCATTGATGACGTACGCGGTATAGCCGCTGTCCTGATAGCCACCGCCCGGCCAGCACTGCGTGGCCTTCACCGCGCTGTCGACCGGCTGCGACAGATCCCAATTCCCGCGCCGGCGCGCCTTCTCGTAGCCGGCGACGCGATCCACCGACGACGCCCAGGTGGCATCGCCGGCGAGTAGATCGCGGCGCAGCTCGATGAGCTTGGTGAGCCACTGATCTTCGGTGACCGTGTTGCCGACGCCGATCGTCGTCGCCACGCCGAGCGCGCTGTTGGTCTGCTTCACCAGCGTGTCGTCGCCCTGGTTGATCCACATGTCGTAGAGCGCGGCGCGGCTCAGCGCCGAGGTCGCGCCGACCTTGGTCGCCGCCTGCATCGCCGGCGTGTAGTAGAGGAGGTCGCTCACCTGATCCTGGCACTTGTCGAAGTCGGCCTGCGTCGCCGTCGTGGTGTCGCTCGCGCCCCAGTCATTGACCCAATTGCCGACGGCGTCGAGCAGCGACGTGTCGCCCTGGTCCATGCCCGTCTGCATGTACTGATCGTTGATCGTCGTCAGCGCCGGCATGTACTTGGCCATGAGGTTGCCGTTCGCCGCCGTGCGCAGCTTGTCGTAGCAGTCGACGACCTGGATGGCGTCGCCGGTGCCGGTGCAGAAGCCGGCGCGGCCCGAGGTGTAGCCGCGCCCGTCGTGGATGTTCTCGGAGTAGGCGTAGTCGAGGAGGGGCGTGTCGTTCTCCCAGATGCTCGTCATCGCCTCGGCGACGGCTTTCTGATTCGCCGTGAGCCCGCTGCCACCGCCGCCGCCGCCGCCCGACGCGAGATCGCCGATCGCGGTGCCGCCGTCGTCGGGCGCCCCGGATTGCGCGAGGTCGCTCGTCGGATCGCCCATCCCGCCGCCGCTGTTTGCGGAAGACGAGCATCCAGCCACGAGCAGCATCGCCAACGCCACGATCGGTTCTCGTCGCATCGCAGCGTCAGCCTAGCACGCGCCGCGGTCGGCGCCGCGCGCGCTCAAACAAGTTTCAGACGCGCCTACGCGCTCGATTCGTTCGCCGCGTCGTAGATGGGCAGCTCCACCCAGAAGCGCGCGCCGTGCCCCGCTTCGCTCTCGACACCGATGCGCCCGCCCATCAGCTCGACGAGCTTCTTCGACAGCGCCAGCCCGAGGCCGGTGCCGGTGACGTGCAGGTCGCGCGTGCTCGGCAGCTGCGTGAACGGCGTGAACAGCCGTGGCAGCTCCTCGGGCGGGATGCCCGGCCCGCTGTCGGTGACCGTCGTGCGCACGTGCACGCCGTCGGCGCACAGCTCCGAGCGCACCTCGACGCGCCCGCCTTCGGGCGTGAACTTGATGGCGTTGGCGAGGAGGTTGTAGATGACCTGGCGCAAGCGCGTCATGTCGCCCGAGACGAACGGCAGCGGCGGCGCGTCGCGCGCGTCGGTGACCAGCGTGATGCGCTTGGCGTCGGCGAGCGGCTGCACCGTCGTGGCCGCGTCGTAGGTCAGGTGGCGCGCGGCGCAGCGCTGGCGGGCCACCTCGAGCCGGCCGGCCTCGATCTTCGACTGATCGAGCAGATCGTTGATGAGGCGCAGCAGGTGCCGCCCGCTCTGGTTCACGTTGGTCAGATAGCGCCGCTGCCGCTCGTTGAGCTCGCCGAACCGCTGATCGATGAGCACCTCGGTGAAGCCGATGATCGAGTTGAGCGGCGTGCGCAGCTCGTGCGACATGTTGGCCAGAAACTCCGTCTTCAGCCGGTTGGCCTGCAACAGCTCCGCGTTCTTCTGCTGCACCTCCGACAGCAGCGCGGCGCGCGCCACCGCCAGCTCCTGCACGCGGCTCTCCTCGTCGAACTGCTTGCGGCGGAGCTGCGCGCGCAGGCGCGCCTTCAGGATCTCGAAGTCGCTCGACTTCGGCACGTAGTCGTCGGCGCCCGCCTCCATGCTGTCGATCATCGCGTTGGCGTCGTCGCGCGCGGTCAGGATCAGCACCGGCACGGCCCGGCCCGCCGGGGTCGACTTGATGCGCCGGCAGGTCTCCGCGCCCGACAGGCCCGGCATCTCCAGATCGAGCAGGATGCCGTCGACGTTCTGCACCGCGAGCATCTCCAGCGCCTCGGTGCCCGAGCGCGCCGGCACCACGTCGTAGCTCTCGTCGCGCAGCTGCGCCGCCAGCTCCTGCAGGAACGTGGCGCTGTCGTCGACGGCGAGGATCTTCTTGGGCCCGAGGAAGCTGGTGCGCGCCTCCGGCCCGCCGGCGCTGGCGGATGCGGAGCGCAGGATCGCGCCCAGGCGCCGCAGGATGACGGTGGGCTCGTCCTCCTTGCGTACGTAGGCGTCGGCGCCGGCTTCGAGCGCGCGCACCTCGTTGCGCCGATCTTCGGACGCGGTGAGGAGCATGCACGGCGTCCGCCGCAACACCGCGTCCTGGCGCATGCGGCGGATGACGGTGGCGCCGTCGATCCCCGGCATGCTGCCGTCGACGATGACGGCGCCGGGCATGAGCCCCACGGCGGTGCGCAGCCCTTCCTCGCCCGTCGACGCGGTGACCACGCTGTAGCCGGCGCGCTCGAGCTCGAGCCGCAGCCCCTCGCGAAAGGTCGGGCTGTCGTCGATCACCAGCACCGTCGCAGCGGCGGGGGAGGCGGCGCCGGCGTCGCGGCGTCCGATCAGCTCGCGCGCGCGCGACACGAGGTAGGTGGCGTCGTACGGCTTGCCCACGTATTCGTCGGCGCCGGTGCGCAGGCCGCGCACGCGATCGCGCACCTCCGACTCCGACGACAAGAGCACCACCGGGATCGCCGCCGTCGCCGGCGCGGCCTTGAGCTCGGCCAGGAGCGCCACGCCGTCGCCGTCGGGCAGGATGACGTCGAGCAGCACGAGCTCGATGTCGCTGTGCTCGCCCAACGCGCGGCGCGCGGCGGCGATGCTGTCGCACAGCGTGCTGTCGAAGCCGGCGCCGTCGAAGGCCTCCTCGAGATCCTTGCGCACCGTCAAGCTGTCGTCGATGACGAGGACGCGCGCTCTCACGGCCGGCTCCTCGCCTCGGCCAGCGTCGCCAGCATCGGCGCGATGCGCTCGAGCGGCAGCACGTGCAGCGCCGCGCCGAGCGCGATCGCCTCGCGCGGCATGCCGAACACGATCGACGTCGCCTCGTCCTGCGCGATGGTGGCGCCGCCGGCGCGGCGCACCGCGAGCAGCCCCTCGGCGCCGTCGCGTCCCATGCCGGTGAGCAGGCACGCGGCCACGCGCCGGCCGAGCTGCGCCGCCACCGATTCGAAGAGCGTGTCCACCGACGGCCGGCACGAGTGGCGCGCGGCGTCGCGCGTCAGGTGCAGCCGCCCGTCGCGCAACACCAGGTGCTGATCGGGCGGCGCCATCACCACGTCGCGCGCCGGCAGCCGCTCGCCGTCGGTGGCGAGGCGCACGCGCAGCGACGACTGGCCGTCGAGCCATTCGGCGAAGCTCTTGCCGAACGCCTGATCGATGTGCACGACCAGCAGGATGGGCACGCTCAAGCTCGCCGGCAGCCCGCGCAGGATCTCGACGACGGCGCCGGGGCCGCCCGTCGACGCGCCGATGGCGATGGCCTCGATCGCCGCGTCGCTGCGCGCGCCGGCGAGCCGCGCGGCCGCGTGCACGCTGCCCAGGCGCAGGCGAGGATGCGTGATCACCTTGACGCGCGCGGCGACCTTGACCGTGAAGATGAGCCGGCTCTCCCAGTCGTCGTCGGTCCCGTCGTCGCGCGGCTTCTCCACCACTTCGATGGCGCCGGCGGCGAGCGCCTCGTAGGTGCGGAAGACGTCGCCGCGGTTCATCGACGCCGACACGATCACGATCGGCGTTGGGAAGTACGCCATGATGTACTCGGTGGCGGCCAGCCCGCTCATCACCGGCATCACCATGTCGAGCGTGATGACGTCGGGCCTGAGCTGCTGGCACAGCTCGATGCAGCGCCGGCCGTCCTCCGCCTCGCCGACGACCTCGAGCTCCGGATCCGATTGCAGCACCTCGACGATGCGCCGCCGCACCGTCAGCGAGTCATCGACGACGAGCACGCGCACGCGCGCCATCAGCCCACCAGCTCGCGAATGGTCTCGAGCAGCCGCCCCTGGTGGAACTCGCTCTTGACGATGTAGGCGCGCGCCCCCGCTTGCCGGCCGCGCCGCTTGTCGTCGGGCGAGTTGCGCGAGGTGACCAGGATCGCGGGCGTGCCGCGCAGCTCGCTGTCGCCGCGCACCACGTCGAGGAACTGAAAGCCGTTCATGCCGGGCATCTCCACGTCGACGATGAAGAGGCTGTAGCGGCGCTGGCGGGCCAGCTCGAGCCCCTCTTCGGCCGAGGTGGCCAGCTCGACGTCGTAGCCGGCCGACTGCAGGATGCTCTGCTCGAGCATGCGCGTGGTCAGCGAGTCGTCGATCACCAGCACCGGCCGGCGCTCGACGGGCGGCTGATCGGCGATCGCGCCCCGCCCCGCGCGCGTCGCCTGCACCAGCGCCGGCGGATCGAGCACCAGCTGCGGATTGCCGTCGGCGTCGAGCGAGGCGCCGAGCACCGCCGGCACCGAGCCGGCCAGCCGCGGCAGCGGCCGCAGCACGATCGTGCTCGTACCGACCAGCCGATCGACGCCGACCGCGCCGCGCAGCGGGCCCGCCTCGATCAGCACCGCCGACCACGGCTCGGCGCGGCGCCCCGGCGCCAGCGGCCGGCGCAGCGCCGTCGCCAGCGGCAAGAACGGCACCGCTTCGCCGTCGACGACGAGGGCGTCGTGCTCGGCGCCGTGCACGATCTCGTCTTCGGCGACGCGCACGGTGCGGCGCACGGCGTCGAGCGGCAGCGACGCGGTCACGCCCGCCGCCTCCACGGCCAGCACTACCAGCGACGACAGCGCCACCGGCACCGTCAGCGTCACCGCCGTGCCCGAACCGGGCGCGCTCTCGATGGCCACCTCGCCGCCGAGCTGCGCCACCGCCGCCTGGACCGCGTCGAGCCCCACGCCGCGCCCGGCCAGCTCGGTCACGCTCGGCGCGGTGGTCACGCCGCTGCGCAAGATGAGCCGCACCGACTCGCTCGGGCCGAGCCTCTCGGCGGCCGACGGCTCGAGGATCCCGCGCGCGACCGCGGCGCGGCGCACGGCGGCGCCGTCGATGCCGCGGCCGTCGTCGTGGCAGCGGAAGGCGATGCGGTGATCGCGGCGCGCCACCTCGACGGTGATGGTGCCCGACGGCGGCTTGCCGCGGGCGATGCGCTCGGCCTCGGGCTCGAGGCCGTGGGTGACCGAGTTGCGCACCACGTGCAGGAGCGCATCGCGCATCTGCGCCAGCACGGCGGCGTCGAGCCGCACCTCGCCGCCGAGCGAGTGAAAGCGGGCGGTGCGGCCGAGCGCTACGCTGGCGTCGCGCACGGCGCGCTCGAGCGGCGCGAACAGCGTCTCCGCCGGCAGCAGCCGCAGCCGGCCGGCGCGCTCGCGGAGCTGCAGCATCTCGCGGTCGGCGTCGTCGAGCCCGGCGCACAGCTCGCGCTCCGCCGCGGCCAGCGCGGCGCGTAGCTCCGCGGCGCTCTCGAGCGTGCGCGCGCGGCCGAGCTTCTCGACGAGCCGGCGCACCGCGGTCAGGCGCACGGCCACCTCCGAGAGGTCCTCGCCGAGCGCGTCCATCTCCGCCAGCTCGACGCGCACGTGCTGCAGCGGCTCGACCGCCGGCACCGGCGCCACGCTCACCACGGCCGTCGCGCCTGTCGTCGTCATGGTGGTCGCCGCCGTCGTCGTCGTCGCCGGAGCGTCGAGCGCGCCGACGAGCGTGTGGATCTCGTCGATGCGCGCCAGCATCGCCGCGATCTCCGCCTTCCCGATCCCGTCCGGCCGCTCGCGATACGGCGCCAGCACCTCCTCGAACGCATGCGCCGCCGCCGCGATCGGCGCCTGTTTGACCACCCGCGCCGCCCCTTTGAGCGTGTGCGCCGCGCGCAACAGCCGCAGCACCGCCTCGGCGCTCGCGCCGCCGCGCTCGAGCTCGAGCACGCCGCGCCCCATCGTCTCGCCGAGCTCGCGCGCCTCGAAGCGGAAGTATTGGTACGGGTCCTTCGCCATCACGCGCTCGGCTGGATCAACCGCCCGAGGTCACGCGACAGCGTCGACAGCTGCGCCGAGGTCTGCAGCGTCTGGCTCGAGCTCGACTCGGTCTCGCGCGCCGCCTGCGACACGTTGACCACCGCCAGGTTGACCTGCTCGACCGCCGTCGTCTGCTGCTTGGTCGAGAACTCGATCTCCTTGGCCGCCTCGGTCGTGCTCGCCACCAGCGACGCGATCTGCTTGAACGAGCTGGCCACGTCCTCGAACTGCCGCGTGCCCAGCTCGACCGCCTTCGAGCCCGACTCGGTCGCCATCACCGTCGTGTTCACCGCCGAGCGGATGTCGTCGACGAGCCCGCGGATCTCCTTGGTCGACACGCCCACGCGATCGGCGAGCTTGCGGATCTCGTCGGCGACGACGGCGAAGCGCCGCCCCATCTCGCCCGCGCCCGCGGCTTCGATGGTGGCGTTGATGGCGAGGATGTTGGTCTGCTCGGCGAGCTCGTTGATGATCTCGAGGATCCCGCCGATCTGCTGCGACTTCTTGCCGAGCTCGAGCATGTGCTGAACGATGACGTCGACCTGCCGCTTGATCGCGCTCACCGACTCGTGGGTGCGCGACATCGACTGATCGCCGGTGCGCGCCGCGCCGACCGTCTCGTTCGCGATCTGCGCCACCCGCTGCGCGCTCTCGGCGATCTGCCGCGACGTGGCGAGCAGCTCGCTGATCGTCGTCGTAATCTGGCTCATCGCCGTCGCCTGCTCCTTGGCGCCCGTCACCTGCTGATTGGCGGCCGCCTGCAGCTCCGCCGACGAGCTCTGCACGTGGCTGATGGCGGAGCCGATCTGCATCGACAGCGAGCGCGTGATGGCGAAGCCGATCAAAACCACCAGCGTGAGGCCGATGAGCGTGCCGTAGAGGAGCGTGGCGCGCGCGCCGCTGGCCGTGCTCTCGACGTCGGCGGCGCGCTGGCGCAGAAGCTCGTGCTCCTGCGTGGCCATGTCGCCGAGGATGCGCCGGATGCCGTCCATGTAGCGTTTGCCATCGCCGTTCTGCACGCGTCGGGTCACCTCGGCGGTGGCGCCGGCGCGCCGCATCTCGATCACCTGGCGCAGCTCGCCCAGCTTCGACGCGATCAGCGGCTCCAGCTCGTCGATGCGCTTCTGCTGCGCCGGATTGTCGGCGGTCTGTTCGCGCAGCTCGCGCACCGTGCGCTCGATCGTCTGCGTCGCGGCGGTGTACGGCTCGAGGAACTGCTCGTCGCCGGTGATGACGAACCCGCGCTGCCCGGTCTCGGCGTCGCTGAGGAGCGTGACCAGGCGCGCGGTGTCCTCGATGACGACGTGCGTGTGCGTGACCTGGTAGCTCGTCGTCGTCAGCGACGAGATGCTGCGATAGGCGACGAGCCCGACGGCACCGAGCACGATGAACGACAGCGCGAATCCGACCGCAATCTTCCTACCGAACGTCCACATGTCATCGCTCCTGGGGACCGGCGCTGACGAGGCTCGCGCTCATCGACGCCAGCAGGGTCGGGATACTGATCAAGGTGTGGGGGCGTCGGTCGAGCTGGACGACGCTGCCGCGCAGCTCGCCGCGCGCCGTTTCGACGTAGCCCTCGAAGCGCGCGAAGGCGAGCGCGACCGGCTCCGCTCCGCCGCACAGCACGAACCAGCGCGGCGCCTCGTCGTCGGCGGCGCGGCCGAGGAGGGCCGCCAGGCTGTAGACGGGGACGAGCGTGCCGCGCAGGCCGGCCAGGCCGAGCAGACCCGGGACGGCGCTGGCCAGCGGCACGATCCTGCGCGCGGCGGCGAAGCTCGCGATCTCGTCGAGGCGGAAGGCGTAGGCGTCGCCGCCGACGCGCAGGCGCAGAAGACGTGCGCGATCGTCGGCGAGCTCGTGCGCGGCGCGGCGGAAGGCTTCGTCGAAGGCGTGGCGCAGCGCGATCACCCGTTCGCTCATGCCTCTGCCTTCGCGGCGCTCAGCTGCGAGCGGCACAGCTCGCGCAACGCCTCGCGGCCGAAGCCGCCGCCGAAGAGCTCGAGGCGCGTCCGGTCTTCGCCGTCGAGCAGGCGCAGCGCCTCGGCGAGCGCCCGCTGGGCCAGCCGCCGATCGCCGGCGCGTCGCGCCAAAAGCCCGAGGTGCAAGTGGGGCATGGCGAACGCCGGATCGAAGCGCGCAGCGGCGCGATCCTCGGCGACGGCGGCGTCGAGCTCGCCGGCCTGCTCGTGGAGCAGGGCCAGGAGATAGTGCGCGGCCGGATCGCGCTCGTCGGCCGCGAGCAGCGCCTCGCACAGCGCGCCGGCCTCGGCGAGCCGCGCCTGCTGCGTGAGCAGCACGGCGCGCAGGAGCTCGACGTCGTGATCGCGCCGGACCGTCGACGGCAGCTCGGTGACCACGTCGAGCGCCTCGGCGAACCGCTCCTGCCGGAGCAGCGCGAGCGCCTGTTCGAGCCCGCCTGGCGTCGCTGCCGGCGGCGAGGGCGCGGGCGGCGCAGGTGGCACGAGGCCGTGCGGCGGGGGCGGAAGGGACGGCAGCGATCGCTCCGCCGCGCGCGGTGCCATCACGGTACGGCTGCGCCGCCGATAGTAGAAGGTGCCGTGCGAGCTGTGCAACGCGAACTCGTCCGACAGATCGCGCAGCGACTCGGCGTGCCCCAGAAACAGGTGCCCGCCCGGCCGCAGCGCGCGCGCCACGCGGGCCACGAGCGCCGCCGCCTGCTCGCGCGAGAAGTACATGATGACGTTGCGCAGAAACACCACGTCGAAGACCGCGGTGCGCCACAGATCGGGCGCATCGTCGGCGAGGTTGCGCACCTCGAACGAGGCGCGCCCGCGGATCGTGGGATCGAGCATCCAGCCGCGCCCGTCCTGGCGAAACCAGCGCGCGCGCTCCCCGGCCGGCGTCTGCCGCAGCGCCCACTCGGCGTACCAGCCGCGGCGCGCGCGCGCGATCGCCGCCGCGTGGACGTCGATGCCGACGATCGCGAGCGACGGCCGATCCGGTGTGACCATCGCCAGCGAATAGGCCTCCTCGCCCGAGGCGCAGCCGGCCGAGAGCACGCGCTCGAGGCCGGGCTCGGCGCGCGCGAGGTCGCCAAAGGCGCGGAGCTGGTCGGCCTCGCGGAAGAAGTAGGTCTCGCCGACGGTGAGCTCGGCGGCGAGCGCCTCCAGCTCGCGCGCCCGCGACGGCGAGGCGAGCCGCTCGAGGAAACCGCCAATGCCGCCCGCGCCCGCGTCGGCGCAGCGCTCGAGCGCGACGCCCAGCGCGACGTCGTTCACTTCGTGGAGGTGCAGCCCGAGGCGCGCACCGACGAGGCGGCGCAGACGAGCGAGCTCTTCCGGCTCGGCGCGCGGTTTCACGCGGGCCCGGCCGCCATCCGCTGCCAATCGTCCTCCGACAAGAGCCGCGCCGCGCGCAAGAGCAGGAGCAGGCGCGCATCGAGGACCCCGATGGCGTCGATCACCTCGGGGCGCGCCAGCTGCGCCAAGGGCGGCGCGTCGGCCAGCGTGGCGCGATCGATCGCCTGTACGCCGAGCACCTCGTCGACGGCGACGGCCAGCGCGCGCTCGCCGACGCGGAGCGAGATCAGCCGCTCGCGCGTGCCGGCGCCACCGACGAGCGCCGCGAGGTCCACGACCGGCACCGCCTCGCCGCGGATGATCGACAAGCCGAGCACGTACGGCGGCGCGCCGGCGAGCGGCTCGATCGGCTGCAGCCGCATGGTCTCGCGCGTGTGCTCCAACGGAATGGCGCAAAAGCGCGCGCCCACGCGCGCCACGATGGCTAGATCCGCACCCGCACCCGCACCTCGGCTCACATCACCCTCCGGATCGACTATACAACGCGACGAATTCAGGTCGCATCTCGTTTCAACGAGGTGCGGCAATTTGCCGCAATCGGGGATGTTCTGGATACGAGCGCGCGCGGGTTACGATCGAGACGAAGCGCTCGCCAGGAGCGGTCGGACCGCCCTAGCGTGCAGAGACTGCGCTGACGCGCCCGACGCGACGATCGCTGATGAGCTGGCGCATGCCGGTGTACACGCCGGGGAGATCTTTCGCCGCGCCGCCGCGCACCATCCAGCGCGGGACCGAGCCGGCGAAGTCGATCTCGACGTGATAGACGGCGCGCGTGGCGCTGCCTTCGCGGATCGGCTCGAGCTCCCAGCGGCCGTTGAGCGTGCTCATGCGCACGGCCTTCTTCGTGGCCGCAGGGCCGTGGCTGGCGTCGATGCTGAATGAGATGCCGCGCGCGCTGTTTTCGTTCCAGCGCACGCGCAGCGTGAAGTCGCGATCCTTGATGACGGGCAGCTTGAGGTGCTGATAGACGAGCTGCTCGCCCGGCGTGCGCGACAGCACCGTGCTCTCGGCGAGGTGCTTGTTGATCCGGACGTGCGCGCCATAGTCGAGGAGCGCGGCCTGCACCTCGGCCGGCGGCGCGTCGAACTCGCCGACGGCCGCGAGCTCGATGGCGCCGGTGTCTTTGCGCATGTAAACCTCGACGCCGTCATGTCCACCGATCGAGACATATGTGGGCTCGATCAACGCGAGAAACGCCACGAATAGCGGTTGCATGGGTCATCCTCCGGTTTCGAGCGCCGAAGAGAGCAACCGGCGTGCCGGCGCGATCCGGCGCGTTTTCGCGCAGGATCGGATCGGCGTCTCCGACGAGAATCTGACGCGACCTGAATCACCGTGATCGAGCGCGCTCGATACGGCGTATGAAAAAAGCCCGGAGGAGCGAACCAGATCATCCGCAAGGCGCTGCACGCCAGGGCACTCCCTATGTGCCGTTCTTCCCGCTCGGCGGCTTCTCGCCGCTGCAGTCATCGACGCTGTCGGAGGTCGCGCGCCGGCTCGAGGCGACGCCGCGAGGATCTGGCCGCCGCGCAGCTGACGCTGTCTCCCGAGACGCTCCGAGCTCGACGATCGGCGCGGCCGCAGCGAGACGCGCCTGAGCGGCGACGACCTCGCCGTCTTGGGCGGCCTCGAAGCCGTGCGCCGCCATCCTCGACCGAGCTGCTGCTGAACGATCAGCGTGAGGACGCGCGCAGCGTTTCGCGGAACAGCGCGTCGAGCGCGGCGTAGTGGCGCTCGGCGGCGGCGCGATCGTAGACGGCCGCGTCGTCGACGGCGTACCCGTGCTTCGCGTCGTACTGCTCGATCTGATAGCGCACGTGCCCGGCGTCGAGCTCGGCGCGCAGCTTGGCTTCGGCTTCGGGCGGCAGGTCATTGATCGCCGGCCCGAGGTACACGCGCGACCGGATCGCTTTGGCGCGCGTATGCGGGCTGTCCGGCTGATCGGTCACCAACCCGCCCGGATGGAACGCCGCCGTCGCCGCGATGCGATCACCGAAGATCGTCGCCGTGCGGAAGCTCGCGTTGCCGCCCATGCAATAGCCGGTCGTGCCGACGCCGCCGGCGACGTCGGGACGGCTCGCGATGTGGTCGAGCAGCCCGCCGATCGTCTTTTCGAGGTTCGCGTAGGCGAGCGCGGGCATGTAGTACGTCGCCATGAACTTGCCGCGCAGCTCGGGATCTTGAAAGACCCTTTGCAGCGTCCCGAGCGTGACGTTCTCGCCGAGCAGCGCCGACAGCGGCGGCGAGCGATGGAACAGATCGGGCTGAAGCACCACGTAGCCGCTCTTGGCGATCCGCTCG
This sequence comes from Polyangia bacterium, assembly GCA_035607415.1. GTDB lineage: Bacteria > Myxococcota_A > Polyangia > Palsa-1104 > Palsa-1104 > JAQBQH01. The sequence continues at coordinate 130,520 of DATNAQ010000044.1, read as the reverse complement.
GCGATGCGCGTCTGCGCGGGCCTCAGTCCGGCGGCGTCGAAGAAGACGATCACCGCGGGCCACGGCCCATTGCCGTCGGGGACGACGACTTCGGTCGTGCACGGTCCGTCGCTCGTCGCTACCTGGATCCGGCTCGTCGTCATGAGATCCGGCTCGTTTTTGGTGAGGGGAGAGAAGGGCTGGGTGCGAAAGGCGGGGGTCGAACCCGCACGGTTTTACCCACAGGAACCTGAATCCTGCGCGTCTGCCAGTTCCGCCACTTTCGCGTGAAGCGGGAGAAAGCTAGTCGCAAGCTTCGCGACTGTCAAGCGCCCTGGCGCGGCCCTTCGGGTCGCTGCGCGACGAGGGTGTGCGCCATCCGCTGCACGTCTTCGAGGTCGAACGGCTTCGACAGAAACGCGGTCACGCCGAGGCGCTGCGCCTCTTCGGTCAGGTTGTGCACCGCCGAAAGCAGCACGACCGGCGCCCTCCACGCAGGAAAGCGCCCGCGCGCCACTTCGAGGAACTTCCAGCCGTCCATGAGTGGCATCATCAGATCGAGGAAGATGAGATCGGGCAGCTGCGACTCCAGACGCGTCAGCGCCTGGTAGCCATTGGCGGCCGTCTCGACCTCGAAGCCTTCCTCGCGGATGGCTTCCGCGAGCGAGCTGAGGATGTCGGGGTCATCCTCGACGATGAGGATGTTAGCGGGCACACGCAGAAACTAGGCGTCCCGCCGTGCCATTTCAAGTCCTGTCATCAGGCGGTGCGGAAAGCCACGTCCCGGTGCATACTTGCGCAATGTCCGACACGCTCCGGAGCGAGCTGGAGGAGGCGCTCCGGTTCCTCAACCACACGCTGGTCGAGCGCCGCCTGGAGAGCGCGGATGTCGCCGCCACGCTGACCGCGCTCGTCCAAACCCTGGTCGCGCACGGCGTGCTGCCGCCGGCCGAATACGAGCGGCGCCGCCAGCGGGCGCTCGACGCGCAGAAGCTGCTCCTCGAGGAGGAGCCGCCGGCCGTGAAGCTCGGCGAAGCCGTCGACAAGTACGCGGTGAAGATGTCCGAGATCGACTGCGCGTCGATCATTCCGATCTGCAAGGCGCGCTGCTGCACGCTCACCGTCTTTTGCTCGGCGCAGGATCTCGACGAGCGCGTGGTGCAGTGGGACTACTCGCGCCCGTATCGCCTGCGCAAGCGCGACGACGGCTACTGCGTGCACTCCGAGCCCGACACGCGCCGCTGCGGCATCTACGAGCGGCGCCCGGCGATCTGCCGCACCTACGATTGCCGGGACGACAAGCGCATCTGGCGCGACTTCGACAAGCGCATCCTCGCCGACCCGCGGTAGCCGCGCTACGGATCGCCCGCGCGCGTCTCTTTCCACGACGCGCGGAACACCGCCGCCGACGGGCGGAACGCGACCGCCATCGGCCCCAGCCACTCGAGCGCGCCGACGCGAAAGCCGAGCTCGGCGAGACAGCGCGCGTGAAATCCCGAGCGCCACGGAAAGGCGAGGTAGTAGGTCTGCAAGCCGTTGGTCACGATCAACGCCTCGCTGGCGCCGGCGGCGAGCACCATGCGTCCGGCGTTGCGCAGGTTCGTCGTCGTGTGGCGCGCGCACGGCTCGACGAGGATCGCGCGCTCATCGACCCCGCGCGCGAGCAGCCACTGTCGCATCAGCACCGCCTCGTTGTCTTGCGAGTGCACGGCGCCGCCCGACACGATGATCGTCGAGGTGAGCCCGGCGTCGAGCACCAGCGCCGCCTCGGCGAGCCGCGCCGCCGCCTCGGGATGCAGCCCCCGCGACCAGCCGAGCCGCGGCGTGAAGCCGGGCACGATCACGAACGGCCAGCGCCGGCTCGTGTCGATGCCGCGCCAACCGCGGTTGAGCTCCGTCGCGTCGACGGCCACGCCGCGGTGCACCGGACGGCATCGACATTCTGATGCGTTGGCGTAGAGTGGTCGAACCATGCGCGTCACGCTGCCGTCACTTTTGCTCCTGGCCTGCGTCGGTTGCAATAACACGAGCCCGCTCGCAGCGGCGCTGCCGTCGCTGCCTGCGGAAGGCGGCGCGCCGATCGCCGCCGCCGGCCGCCTCGACGCCGGCAACTTCGATCAGGAGCGCGTGGCCGGCCCGGCGTCGCAAGGCCTCGTCGGCGACTACTTCATGCGCAACGACAAGGTGCGCTTCGTCGTGCAGGCGCCGGGACGCGCCATCGGTCCCTGCCCGTTCGGCGGCAACGTCATCGACGCCGATCGCGTCGCCTCGCCGGCGGGCGATCAGCTCGGCGAGGTCTCGGCGTTCCTGCAGCTCGGCCGCACCTTCGCGTTCGATCGCGCCGAGATCGTGCGCGACGGCAGCAAAGGCGGCCCCGCGGTGCTGCGCTTCTGGGGCCACGACGCGAAGAACGACTTCATCGACGTCGTCGGGCTCGGCGGCTTCGCGCTCGCGGTGCAGGACGACTATCGCGCCGACGTCGATCTGAAGATGCAGGCCGCCGTCACCTACATCCTCATGCCCGGCCAGACGCGCCTTCAGATCATCTACACCATCTACAACGGCAGCGGCGCCGACGAGAAGACGACGTGGGGCTCGCTCAGCGACACCGGCGCGCAGATCGAGCCGTTCCACCCGATCGGCGGCTTCGGCGAGGCCGACATCAGCGCGGTCGTCTCGGGCGGCACGCCGCCGGGCCACTACGCGGCGCTGCTCGGCCGCGGCATCGCCTACGGCCTCACGCCGCCGGGTGACGTCACCGCCGCGTTTCCCGTCGCCGGCGTCGACGTCGAGATCCAGGGCGTCGAGGAGCTCTCCGACGCGCTCGGCGAAGCGGGGCAGACGCTGGCGATCAAGAAGAACGGCACGGCCACGCGCGAGGTCGATCTGCTCGTCGGCAACGATGTCGCCGACATCAGCGGCCAGACGTTGAGCGGAGCCGACGTGACCGCCGCGCACTTCTCGGGCACCACCGAGCCGGGCGCGCGCGTGCTCGTATCGAGCGGCAACGACGCCATCACCGTCGCCAACGCCGGCAGTGACGGCCACTTCGCGGGCCTCTTGCCCGTCGGCGACTACACCATCCAGGCCGAGGGCGACGGCTATCGCCGCTCGCCGGCGCAGCCGCTCTCGCTGCACGCCGACACGACCGTCGATCTCGCGGTGCCGCCGTCGGCGCCGCTGTCGTTCACCATCAAGGACCCGAGCGGCGCCTCGAGCCCGGGCAAGATCAGCATCGTCGGCGCGCCGCCGAACGTGCCCGACGGCCGCTTCCGCGACATCTCGAAGGATCCGACGCCGTACGGCCTGGCGGCGGTACAGCACTCGCGCGCCGGCGACTCGTCGGTCGGCGATCAGTGGGACCATCCGATCCCGCTCGCCGCCGGACACTATCGCGTGGTCGTCTCGCGCGGCCCGGAGTGGAGCCGCTTCGAGCAGGTGATCGACGTGCCCGCCGCCGGCGCGCACATCGACGCCATGATCGATCACGTGGCGCCGACGCCCGGCTATCTCGCGTGCGACTTCCATCAGCACACGTACCTCTCGCCCGACGCGCCGGTGCCGCCCGAGGATCGCGTGGTCGGCTATCTCGCCGAGGGCGTCGACTTCATCAGCTCGTCGGAGCACGACGTGCACTTCGACTACGGCCCGCTGCTCGACGCGCTCGGCGTGCGCGGCCTGCTCGACTCCGCCGTCGGCGTCGAGGTCACGCCGTGGGACTACGGCCACTTCATCGGCTGGCCGCTGCGCGTCGATCCCAACTCGCCCAACGGCGGCGCCCTCGACTGGGCCGGCGGCGAGAACGGCCCCGACCTGTCGCCGGGCGACATCTTCGACGGGCTGCGCACCCTCGGCGCGCGCGTGGTGCAGGTGAACCATCCGCGCGCCCCGGGCGGCGCGTTCTCCAACTTCCAGCAGAACTTCGATCGCGCCGGGCTCAGCTTCGACTTCGCCGCGCGCAGCTTCGGCGGCAACCAGGCGGCGGCGCCGCTCGCGCCCGAGGTGCTCGGGCTCGCCGACGGGGCGCCGCTGTTCAGCGACAAGTTCGATTCGGTCGAGGTGTACAACGGCTTCCACCTCGTGGCGCAGAACGGCGAGGTCGTCGACGAGCTCGTCGACGCCAACCTGCGAGACTGGATGGACTTTTTGTCGTTCGGCTTCACGCCGACGGCGGTGGGCGACTCCGACTCGCACCAGTGGTACTCGGTGCCGGCGGGGCTGCCGCGCACGCTCGTGGCCGTGCCCGACGACTCCGCGGCCGCGCTGCAGGCCGGCGTCGTCGACGACGTGGCCAACACCGTGTCGGGCGTGGCGCCGCGCGACGTCGTCGTCACCAACGGGCCCTTCGTCCAGCTCACCGTCGACGGCGCCAAGATCGGCCGCACCGCCACGCACGCCTCGGGGCCGCTCGCCATTCACGTCGAGGTCACGAGCGCCGCGTGGTTGGCGGTCGACACCGTCGAGCTCTTCGCCAACGCCAGCTTCGACGTGCCGACGCCGAAGGGCGCCGCGGCGCCGACGATGACGCCGGTCGTCTGCTTCAGCTCGCGCGCCACGCCGCCGGCCCGCTGCGCCGGCGCCATCGGCGGCACGCGGCCGCTCACCGCGACGCTCTCGGGTGGCAAGCAGTCGATCTTGCTCGACGTCTCGGACGTCACGCCCGATCAGATCCTCGCGCTCGAGCGCGCGGGCGGCAGCGGCAAGGACCTGTGGGTCGTCGCGCGCGCTTCGGGCACGCTCGGCATGTTCCCCACGATCCCCGCCGGTGTCGACGCCAAGAGCGCCTCGATCGATCGGCTCATCAGCGGCGACACGCAGGACGTCGGCGTCGGCGCCATGGCCTTCACCAACCCCGTGTTCGTCGACGTCGACGGCAACGGCTGGCGCGCGCCGTTTCACCCCTAGAAAATCCGGCTTGACATAGGCAACCAAACGGTTGCATATATCGCGGCGTGCCTGCCGATGATGACGACGCCGTTTGGAGGGCGCTCGCCGACCAAACGCGCCGGCGCCTGCTCGATCGGCTCCACGCCGAGAACGGGCAGACGCTCGGCGAGCTCTGCGTGTCGCTCGACATGACCCGCCAGGCAGTCTCCAAGCACCTCGCGCTCCTCGAGGAGGCGAACCTCGTGGCCGTCACGTGGCGCGGGCGCGAGAAGCTGCACTACCTCAACCCGGCGCCGATTCACGCCATCGCCACGCGCTGGATCGACAAGTTCGAGCGCGGCCGCGTGCGCGCGCTCGCCGATCTCAAGAAACGACTGGAGGACGAAAATGAGTGAGAAGCCGAGCTTCGTGCACGTCAGCTACATCGCCAGCACGGCGGAGAAGGTGTTCGCCGCGCTCACCGACGGAAAGTTCACGCAGGAGTATTGGGCCGGGCGCATCGTCGAGAGCGACTGGAAGAAGGGCTCGCCGGTGCGCTTCAAGGTCCGCGGCCGCGACGGCGACGACGGCGTGCACGGCGTCGTGCTCGAGTGCGATCCGCCGCTCCTGTTGTCGTACTCGTGGCAGCACGAGCGGCCGGGCATGCCGAGCGCGCCCGCCACCACCGTGACCTTCACGCTCAAGCAGGTGACGCCCGGCAACGTGCGCCTGCAGATCGTCCACGAAGGCGAGCTCCCGCCCGAGGTGCGCGAAGGGTGGAGCGCGATTTTGTCGAGCCTGAAGAGCTACCTCGAGACGGGCAAGCCGCTCGAGGCGACGCAGCAGTGGGAGAAGGGCGGCCGCTGACCGCGCGGCCCGACCGAGCTACACGCCGCGGATGAGCCCGCCGTCGACGGCGATGGTGGAGCCCGTGATGTAGCTCGCGCGCGCCGACGCCAGGAACACGACGAGCGCCGCGACCTCCTCGGCTTTGCCCATGCGCGCGAGCGGGATCGTCTTGACCCGCTCGCCCGCCACCTCCTCGACCGAGCGCTTCTGCGCCGCCGCGTTGGCCTCGTCGAGCTCGCGCACGCGCTCGGTGTCGATGATGCCGGGCGCTACCACGTTCACCAGGATCTGGCGCTCGGCCAGCTCCTGCGACAGCGACTTGGCCAGGCCCACCACCGCCGCGCGCACCGCGTTCGACAGCACGAGGCCATGCACCGGCTGCTTCACGGTCAGCGACGCCAGGTGCACGATGCGCGGCTGCGCCGACTTGCCGAGCGACGGCAGCGCCTCCTTGACCATGCGCACCGTCGAGAAGAGCAGCAGCTCGACGGCGCGGCGCCACGCCGTCTCCTCCAGCGACTCGAACAGCCCCGCCGGCGGTCCTCCGGAATTCGTGAAAAGCACGTCGAGCCCGCCGAGCCGCGTCACCGCCTCGCGCACCGCCGCCGCTGCCGCGTCGCCGTTCGACACGTCGGCCACGACCGCGTGCACGCGCGGCCCGTATTCGGTCTCGAGCTCCTTGCGCGTCTTCTCCAGCTTCTCGGCGTTACGCCCGTTGACGACGACGTGCGCGCCTTCGGCGAGCAGACCCGCCGCGACCGCGCGCCCGATGCCGGACGAAGATCCGGCGACGAACGCACGCTTCCCATCCAATCCGAGGTCCATGGAGCGGGATACTAGATCGGAAGAGGTCTACTGAACGAGGCCGAGATTGACCGCGAAGACTTCGACGTAGAAGCTGGGGACGTTCATCTGCTGATTGATGGCGTAGCTCGAGAGCACGCCCTGACCCGACTGGACCTTCAAGTTGGCGTAGAAGCCGTACGAGCCCATGAACGGGCTGGCGTGGCCGGCCACGTACTGCTTGGTCCACTTGCCGTCGGCGCCCTTGGCCGCCAGCCGCAGCATCAACACCGTCGAGTCCTGATAGGCGACGACGGGCAGGCCCGCCGCCAGCTGGATCGACGACGAGTCGCCGACCAGGTGCCACACCGGCGAGTCGATGCCGTCCTGCGTCTGCTCGTCCTTCGGGTGGTAGCCGTCGTCGACGACCTCGGGGATCTTGGTCATCGTGTTGACGTAGAGCAGCGAGTCCTTGGTCGCGTTCTCGTACGAGATGTGCGCGGTGTCGTTGCCGTCGTAGATCAAGGACGGGTAGAGCCCGACGTCGCCGAGCTCGGTGCCGTCGGCCTTCTCGCCGTCGAGGATGACCGGCTTGTTCCACGCGTTGGTCGACGTGTTGTACTCGACGAAGCGCAGGTTGCCGCGCGTGCGGTCGTAGTAGACGATGCCGGGCGAGCCGTCCGTCCGGCGCGCCGCCGCGGACATGAGCGCGATGCCCTCGGGCAGAAGCTCGTCGGGCGGCGTGGTGCCGGCCATGTCGTTCATCGCCATCGCCATGTCGGGCACGCCCATGTCGCCGGTCGGCGGCGGCGCGCCCGAGTCCGACTGCAAGCGCGAGTCGACCACCGTGACCGTCCAGTCGCTCGACGACGTCGGCGTCGTCGTGTTGGCCTGGGCCCAGCGCAGCTGCGTCTCGGGCATGCCGCTCGCGCCCTTCTGCACCCACGCCGAGTAGGCGATCGCCGGCTTGCCGTCGGGGCCGACGGTCATCGAGGTCCACTTGCCGATGTCGTCGCCGCCCGAGTCGGGCGAGCCGACGCCGACGTCGACGGTGTGCGAGTGCCAGCGGATGGCGCCAAACGACGCGAACTTGAGCGCGCCGTGCGTCTTGTCGTAGTAGGCGATGATCGGCTCGCTCGTCGACGAGGTGGCGATCGAGGTGTAGCGCCCGACGTCGTCGCCCTTGTCGCTGATGCCGCCGCGGTTGTGCGAGTTCGGAATATCCGGCGGCTCGTCGGGAACGCCGTCGACGAAGTCCCACCCGCTGACCACGCCCGGCGGCGTGATGTGGCCGATCATGAGATCGCCGTAGTCGTTGTTGTAGGCGGCGACGTAGGCGTCGGTGCCGATCAGCGTCATCGACGAGAAGCGGCCGACGTCACCGGGCGCGATGTCGGGGATGCAGCCGCACTCGTTCGCCATGCACGCGGGCACCTCGCCCGGGTCGCACATCATCTTGGCGCAGTCGTCGTCGATCGAGCACGAGTTCTTGTTGCTGCAGCCGCAGCCCGCCGCGACGAACGAAAGCGCGGCGACGATTACGAACGGCGCCAGCGCCTTCGCGCGGCGTCGAAGTAACACCAGGGCCACCAGGAACAGCGCCACCATGCCGCCGCGCGCATCCGAGCCGCGCCCGCCCATTTCGCAGTTGCAGCCCGCCGTCGACGGCGCGGTGGAGCGGCCGTGGAAGCCGTTGATGTCGGCGAGCGTGTACGCCGCCGAGCCGACGTTGCCCGCTTCGTCCTTCACGTAGAGCACGAGCTTGCGCGCGCCGCCGAGGGTGAGCGCGGTGGCCTCGCCGTAGCTGAGCGAGCTCGTCGCCGTCCAGTCCGTGTGCTCCTCGCCGGCGGCGCCCCACGCGTACAAGAGCTTGTTCGAGTCGGTGACGATGTCGAAGCCGCCGAAGTCGAAGCGCGTGTGGTCCTCGTCGCTGCGCGCCGGGTGCAGCTCGGGCGCCATCGAGTCGATGAGCACGTCGAGCGCGACCGGCGCCGACTCCGTGGACCAGTCGTTCACCACGCGCGAGCGCACCTCGATCTTGTGGTGGCCCTGCAGGATGAACGCGTCCTCCTGCAGCGTCGGGTTGGCGTCTTGCGTCCACGGGCGCCACATGCCGCCGTCGATGCGCCAGCCGTACTCGACCGGGCGGCCGACGTTGTCGACCACGCCGAGGTTCAGCTTCACCGTCGGGCGCGCCGCGGTGACGCCGAGCTGGGCGCCGTAGCTCGCCTGCAGCTCCGCCTGCGACGGCACCTTGACCTCGGCGATCGCCGCGTTCGTCTGCACCGACGTGATCGTGCGCGGCACGTTCGGATTCGACCAGTCGATGAGCGGCGCCGGCGTGCCGGTGATGATCGAGCCGTAGATGGCCACGAAGTCATCCTGCGACGTCTGCACGCGCTGGATCTTCAGGTCGTCGAGGCTGAAGCCGGCCACCGACGGCAGCGCGATCGGCTTGACCACGCCGCCGAGCGCGCCGGTCGCGATGTTGATGAGCGACGGGAACACCTGCTGCAGCTGATCCGGCGTCTCCTGCAGGAGGTCGGTGTTGCTGACGCGGATGGTGACGTTGTTGGCGTCGACGCCGACGAGCATCGGCTGGATCGCCGGCTTGCCGTTGGCGTCCTTGGTGACCGTGAGGTTGAGGCCGACGTTGATGTCGAGCCCCATGGTCAACAGGCGCACGAAGCGCTCCTCGATCCACGCGTAGAAGTCGATGCGCATGTCGCTGATGCCGATGTGGATCAGCGGATCGGCCATGTCGCCGGCGCCGACCGTGAACGTCAGCGGCGTCTGCGGGCGCAGCACCAGCTCGAGCGGCGCCTTGCGATCCTCGACGATGTTGCCGAGCGAGCCGACGATGACCGAGAGCGTGCCGGCGTTGAGCTGCGGCACCGCGCTGCCACCGACGGCGAGGCAGAGCGTGCCCGAGTTGTAGACGTGGAACCCGGCGAGATCGAGGAAGGTGCGCGACAGGCCGATGGCCACGTCCTGCACGTTGCCCATCGAGTCCACCGGATCGGGGTTGCCGGCGAACTCGTTGGCCGGCGAGAGCAGGAAGTCCTTGCGCGCCGGATTGGCGGGCAGCATCCACGGCATCTGCGCCAGCTGCGGCGTCGGCCGCACCGGCACGCACAGCGCCGGCTCCGACGTCAGGCCCGCGGTGCGCGTGGTCTCGTCGGCGTCGCTGTTGATGCCCGACATGACGCCGAGGTTGAGGCCGCCGCTCTTGCCCGCGACGTAGCCGCCGGCGACGACGAAGGTCTCGAGCCCGGCGCCCTTGGGCGCGTTGAAGCTGGCGAGCAGCGAGCCGGTGTCGAACACGCCGGCGAGGCCCGGCGGCTTCGGGATGAACGACTGCAACAGCGTGTTGATCTGCGGCTTGAGCAGATTGAGCACGAGGTTGGTGAGCGCGGTGCCGATGGTGGTGTTGAGCGCGTCGATGACCAACTGCAGGATGGAGCTGATGATGCTGCCGCAGTTGTCGCCGATCGTGATGTTGACGTTCCCCAGCGAGATGCCTGCAAGAGCGAGCGTCAGCTCACCCGTCGCTGCATCGATGCCGGTCTGGATGTCGGCGGTGATCTCGAGCGGCGGCTGCGAGCCATCGTTGAAGTGGTTCGAGGCGATGTCGAGGGTGCACGAGCCGGAGGTCAAACAGGCGTCGTAGTCGAGGTCGAGCGGCAGGTGGATGTCGAAGGTGGCGTCGACGTGCACGAGCGGGTTGGCGCCGTCGCCGATGCTCGCCGTGATCTTGTCTTTGCCGTCGGCCGACTGGAGGAGGAGGCTCGCCGTGCAGCCGGGCGCGCCGCCGCACGTGCCGTTGCCGCAGACGCCGCCGTTCACGCAGCCGACGCCCTTGTTAATCTTGGCGATGCAGATGCCGCCTTTGAGCCCGCTCGACACGAGGTTGATCACCGCGCCGATGAGCTTGTCCATGCCCGGCTTGGTGATGCGCGCCTGCAGGCCGCCTTCGATCACTTGATCGCTGGGCAGCCCGAGCGGCGTCGGAGCCGCAGGCAGCGGTTTCATTCCGCAGCCGCCGGCACCGCCGGTCGATCCGCAACCGACACCAAACAACAGAAGGATGCTGCTCGTCACCGCAGCCCGCTCGGCGAACGCCTTGAACTTCATTGTTACCCCTCGTGTAGGCGAATGACTGAGGCTACAGAGAGAGAGGTCACACTGTCAACGCTTGTGGGCAGTGCGGTCGCAACAAGTTCTTGCAGACGCAGTGCGTCAGAGAAAGCAGGTCAGGTCGCCCGGGTTGTAATGGTTCGGGTCGCCCGTGCAGTAGTCCGTATAGATCGGATCGCCGGCGTTGACCGGAGGCGGGCCGAAGTCGCAGCCGGTCGGCTTGTCCGAGGCGCACTCGCTGTCCATCGTGCAGGCCTTCGAGCACATGCGCTCGCCGGTGGCGAGGTTGCTGATGCAGGTGGTGCCGCTCATGCAGTCGCCGGCGACGCGGCAGGGATCGCAGATCTGACCGGTGCCGACGCAGGCGCCGAACTTGTGCAGGCAGTACATCGCGCTCGCGCCGAGCGAGTCGGTGCTCGTCGCGCACGAGAGGAACGTGCCCTGCACGCCGCCGCAGTCGTAGGGCGAGCCGCACGACTTGGTGCAGTAGCGCGACGTGCCGTCGCTGGTGGGGACGCAGGCGTCGTTCTCGCCGGTGCAGTTGTCGTTCATCCAGCACGGATCGCAGAACGCGCGCTTGAGGCACTTGGTGTTGCCGTCGACGTCGGCGCCGCAGTACATGTCGACGGGGCAGTCGCTGTCGGCGTTGCAGCCGCCGGTGCAGTAGGCGTGCGCGTCGTTGCGGATCGGCGCCGGCGGCTTGGTGCGCGAGTCCGGATCGGGCGCGTGATGGCAGGTCGGGTTGGGCGCGGGATCGCCGCTGTTGGCGCAGGCGGCGTCCCATTCAGCCTGCGTGGTGCCGCCTTGCAGCGAGCAGTCCTTGCCGAAGAGCAGCGGCGCGCCCGTCGTGGCGTCGAAGGCGTAGGGCTCCTTGTTGCACGTCAGCACCGTCGGGCTCGACGGGTCGGCGGCGGTGCAGTCGTAGCCGATGGGACAGCCGGCGGCGCCCGTCTGGCCGGTGCAGGCGTGGGTGCAGATCCTGGCGCCGCCGTTGATGCCGGCGACGCAGAGCTGTCCCTTGACGTTGCAGTCTTTGTCGACGAGACAGGGCGTGCCGATGACGGTGGCGCGCGTGCAGCCCAGCCCGCAGGCGGCGGTGACGAGCGCGATGGCGAGCGAGACTCCGCGCATCATCGTTCCTTGGTATCGCACTCGCGGCGTCTTGACAATGTCGCGCCGCGGTCGCGTAATCGACGTAGGAGGCAAATCATGCGCCTCGCGCTCACAACGTTCCTCGCAGTCACCGTCGTCCTCGGCGCCGTCGGATGCGGCGCGCCGACCGATCCGACGCCGAATCGCGCGCCGCCGTCGAACGGCGACTACCCGCCCGGGCCGTACGGCTACGGGCAGGGCACGATCATGGCCAACCTCAACTTCGTCGGCAAACAGTCGCCGATGAACGTCGACTACACGACGCTGCCGATGCAGCCGATCGACATGGCCACCGTGCGCCAGAACGCCAAGCTCATCTTGATCGACGGCGCCGCGCGCTGGTGCACGCCGTGCAATCGCGATCAGCCGAACATGCGGCAGATCGAGCAGGACTACGCCTCCAAGGGCGTGGTCACGATGGAGGTGCTCGTCGAAGGCGGCTACGGCGTCGCCGCCACCGACGACGACATCAACCGTTGGGCGAACCAGTATCAGCTCTCGGGGATCATCGCGATCGACCCCGGCTACGCGCTCGCCAAATACGCCGACGTGACCGCGTTCCCCGTCTACATGGTCGTGCGCGCGTCGAACATGCGCGTCGACTACATGCAGGTCGACGCGTTGGCCGCGTCACCGATCGAGCCCGTCCTCGACTCTTTGCTCGCCCAGTGAAACCCCTCGCCATCGCCGTCGTTGCTGCAGCGCTCGCCGTCGGCTGCGCGTCGACGGCGGGGTCGGTGGCGCACGAGTCGGCGGTGCAGGGCGCGCAGGCGAGCGACTTCACGCTGCGCGATCTCGACGGCAAGCAGGTGCACCTCTCCGACTTCGCCGGCAAGGTGGTGCTGCTCGACTTCTGGGCCACCTGGTGCGTGCCCTGTCAGGCCGAGCTGCCGCACCTCGAGGAGCTGTACGACAAGAACAAGGACGCCGGGCTCGCCGTCGTCGGCATCGCCATGGACGGGCCGGAGTCGGTGGCGCAAGTGGCGCCGTTCGCGCATCGCTACAACCTCACGTTCCCCACGCTGCTCGACGAGGAGACGCGGGTGGTGAACGCGTACAACCCGCAGCGGATCGCGCCGATGACCGTGCTCATCGATCGGCGCGGCATCATCGCGCGCGTGCGCAACGGCTACAACGCCGGCGACGAGAAGCTGATCGCCGATGACGTGGCGAATCTCTTGAAGTGAAACGGCTCGCGCTCGTGGCGGCGCTGTTGGCCTGCGGTGACGCCGGCGCCGTCGAGCTCCGGCTGTGGAACGAGCCGCTGCGCGTGGGCATCGTCGAGAGCTTCTACGCGTCCTACCACGGCGATCTCGGGCCGGGGCTCATCAGCGAGACCGACAACATGGGGATGCCGACGACGAGCCCGCGCTTCGTCGACATCCAGAGCCGCTTGAACGTGGACCTCGGCTGGCGCCGCTGGCGCGCCTTTACGCGCTTCGACACCGCGGCCTATCCCGATCGGCCCGCGGGCGCGTGCGGCCCCGACGCGACCACGCCGGTCAACCTGCGCAGCCGCTTCTGTCAGAACCCGTTCTACATCGAGAAGTGGGGCATCGAGTACAACGGGCGCACCGTCGAGGCGGTGCTCGGCGACTTCTACGTCTCGTTCGGGCGCGGCATGGTCTTGTCGATCCGCAAGATCGACGAGCTCGGCATCGACACCACGCTGCGCGGCGGCAAGCTCGTCTATCACGAGGACCGCGTGGCGGCGACGCTGGTGCTCGGCGTGACCAACATGCAGAACGTCGACGAGGCGACGGGGCGGACCATCGCCGACTACCAGCCGGAGAACACGTTCCTCAGGCCCGTGGCGGCGCCGCGCGACTTCATCGGCGGCTCGCGCGTCGAGTATCGCTTCTTCGACAAGGTCAACGTCGGCCTGCACGAGGTCGGCGGCGTGCAGGCGATCGACGCCACGGCGAATTCGGCGCGGCACGATTCGTTCTTCCTGTACGGCGGCAGCATCGACGCGCCGCGCCTCTTGCCGTGGCTCGGCGTCTACTTCGAAGGCGCGGGGCAGTTGCAGACGCTGTCGGACGCGCGCCACGCGGGCTACGCGATCTACGGCGCGCTCAACGGCTACTTCGGCGCGCTCACGCTGCAGCTCGAGATCAAGGACTACGTGCAGTATCAGCCGTGGAAGGCCTCGGTGCCCGGCGGCTACGTCGAGTTCGCGCCGGTGCAGTATCTGTCGCCGCCGACGGCGGAGCGCGTGCTTACCGAGCTGCAGGCGCCTACCTTCGACGTGCGCGGGCCGCGGCTGCGCGCCGACTGGCGCATCAACGATTGGCTGCTCGTCTACGCGAGCTACGCCTACTTTCAGGACGGCTCGGTGCCGACGTCGCCGCTGCAGTTCCACGATCCGTACGGCGGCGCGGAGATTCGCTGGAACCGCGGGCAGTCGCACTTCTTCCCGTCGGGCGGCTATCGGCTCGAGTGGGACGACACGCTGCACGCCGAGCATCAGCACGTCGGGCACATCGAGTGGGACGGCACGCAGGTGCTGCCGCACGGCTTGTCGATCGAGACGCAGGGCTTCGTGCTCATCCGGCGCGAGCCGCTGCTGATGGTGCCGCCGTGGACCGAGGGCAACGCCTACGTGGCGCTGAAGTGGACGCCGTACCTCGTGGCCACGCTCGGCTACGAGTGGACGACGATGCAGTCGAACGCGGCGACGCACAATTACTTCAACGGCGCCTTGCAGTGGAACATCACGACCTCGACGTCGGTGCGCGCCTTCGTGGGCGGCTCGCGCGGGGGGCTCAAGTGCATCTCCGGCGTGTGCCGCGTCTTCCCGCCCTTCACCGGCGCGCGGCTCGAGCTGGTGATGCGGTTGTGAGGTACAAGATCATCGGCGGCGCATGGAACCCTTCGTAGGCATCGACTTCGGCACCACCAACACCGCCGTCGGGCTCGCCACGGCCGACGGCGCGGTTCGCCTCGCCGAGCTGCCCGGCGCCGGCGGTGGCGCGGTCACGACCTGGCCGTCGGTGCTCTTCTTCGAATCCGACGGCGGCGAGATCGCGGCGGGCGCGCCGGCGATCGCGCGCTACCTCGACAGCGGCGGCGACGGACGGCTGGTGCAGTCGATCAAGTCGCACCTCGCCTCGGCGTCGTTCACGGCGACGCAGATCGCCGGGCGGCGCTGGCTGCTCGAGGGCATGATCGCGGTCTTCCTGCGGGCGCTGCGCCGCGACGTCGGCGTCGAGCTCGGGCGTCGCTGCGTCGTCGGACGGCCGGTGCGCTACTGGGGCGCGGAGAGCGCCGAGGACGACGCACGCGCGATCGAGCGCATGCGCGCCGCGCTCGCCGCGGCCGGCTTCGACGACGTGGCGTTCGCGTACGAGCCGGTCGGCGCCGCCGCGCGCTACGCGGCGCGGCTCGATCACGACGAGCTGATCGTCGTCGCCGACTTCGGCGGCGGCACCACCGACTTCTCCGTCATTCGCGTCGGGCCGCGCTCCGACCCGGCCGATCCCGCCGCGGTGCTGGCGTCGGCGGGGCTCGGCGTCTCCGGCGATGCGTTCGACGCGCGCGTCATCGACGCCGTGGTCGCGCCGGCGCTCGGGCGCGGCACCAGCTATCGCGACGAGATGGGGGCGGTGGCGCCGGTGCCGTCGGGGCTCTACTCGAAGCTGCGGCGCTGGCATCACCTGTCGTTCCTGAAGTCGCCGGAGACGCTGCGGCTGCTCGATCGCATCGAGCAGGGCGCCGAGGCGCCGCAGCTCATCGAGCGGCTGATGCGCGTGGTGCACGACGATCTCGGCCTGCACCTGCATCGCGCGGTCGAGCAGGCCAAGGTCGAGCTGTCGACGCGGCGCAACGGCTCGCTCGGCCTGTCGTCGGTGATCGACCTCGAGGCGCCGATCGCGCGCGCCGACTTCGAGGCCTGGATCGGGCCCGACCTCGACGCCATCGACGACGTGCTCGGCCAGGCGCTCGCCGCCGCCGGCGTCGCGGCCGGCGACGTCGATCGCGTGTTCGCCACCGGCGGCTCGTCGCTGGTGCCGGCGGTGCGCGCGCGGCTGGCGGCACGCTTCGGCGCCGGCAAGCTCGTCGGCGGCGAGGAGCTGACGTCGGTGGCGTGGGGCCTCGCCGCCTGCGCGCGGCGCGTGTTCGCGTAGGGCGACCCAGGAAAGATTCACAGGGAGATCTGAGAGCTCAAGGAGAACAAAACTCTCACAGATGATCCTCGGGCCGAATCGATCAACCACCGGTTGCCCTTCCCGCCTTGGGATCGTCTGTAAGAGTTTTGTTCTCCCTGAGCTCTCAGAGCTCCCTGTGAAGCTTTTCCGAAGCGCACTCGTGCTGCTACGACGACGGCTCGCTGCCCGGCGTGACGCGCTGAAGGCCGCTGCCGTCGACGCCGATGCGCAGGACGCCGTCGCGCAGCGGCGCCTTGCCCTTGCGCCAGCCACGGAAGTAAACGAAGCGCCCGTCGCGCGACCAGCTCGGATCCATCGCCAGCACGCCCGCCGGGGTCAGGCGCGTGCGCTTCTTCGTCGTCAGATCGTAGAGCCACAACGCGCTCTCGTCCTCGCCGACTTCGACGCTGTAGACGAGCCGCTTGTCGTCGGTGGGGCAGACGGCGTAGCGCTCGGCGCTCGAGCTGCCGCCTTCGGGCGCGAGCTCGTGCGTGGCCATGGTGCGCGTCACCTTGCCGTCGAGCGCGACCCAATAGACGTTGTCGAGATCGTGCACGATGATGCCGCGCCCGTCGGGGAGCCACATCGGCTGATAAACGCCGTCGCGCCCGCGATAGACGAGCGCCGGCGCGACGCGCCCATTTTTGTTGTCGATGGGCGAGCGCATCACCGCCCACTGCCCACCGACCATCTCGCCCCAGATGAGCTGCGTGCCGTCGGGCGAGACGCGCGGGGAGCGCAGGTTGCCGGCGCGCCACAGCCCGTGCGCGCCGCCGTCGACGTCGGCCCACACGATGCCGTCGTTGGTCCAATAGTAGACGCGTTTGCCGTCGGGCGTGCGCGACGGCTCGCGCCCCTTGTCGAAGAGCACGTAGGTCGCGTCGCCCGGCTTGCGCTCGAGCGCGACGCGGCCGTTGGCGTGCACGAACACGAGCTGCAGGGCGACCGCGGCGGCGAGCATCGCCATCAGTATATAATCGGTGGATGGCCGACTACGACCTGACCGGGAGCGAGGCGCGCCTGTGGGCGCTCGTCGAGGAGCGCACGCGCGCCGGTGCCGACACGGCGCGCATCGATCAGCGCATCTGGGATCTGTTCGGCGACGAGTGGGCGATCATGTTCACCGATCTGTCGGGCTTCTCGCGGCAGGTGGCGGCGTTCGGCATCATCCACTTCCTGCAGGTCATCTTCGAGAAGAAGCGCCTGCTCCTACCGATCGTGGCCGCGCACGACGGCATCCTCATCAAGGTCGAGGCCGACAGCTTCCTCATCATCTTCAAGCGGCCGGAGAGCGCGCTTGCCTGCGCGATCGAGATGCAGCACGCCTGCCAGAAGCTGAACCATCGCCGCGTGCCCGAGGAGAAGGTGCTCCTGTGCGTGGGCATCGGCTTCGGGCGCATCCTGCGCATCGGCGATGCCGACGTCTACGGCCAGGAGGTGAACGCGGCCTCGAAGCTCGGCGAAGATACGGCGAAGTCGGACGAGATTTTGGTGACGGCGTCGGTGCGCGAGGCGGTGGGCGCGCCGGCGGGGCTGCACTTCGAGGAGCTCGACGAGTCGGTGCCCGGCTCGAAGCTCAACTTCCGCGTGAAGTACCCGATCCTGTGACCGTGCCGTCGAACGAGACCGACGTGAGGTGATGGCCGCCCGCGGGCACGCCGTAGAAATAGAAGTCGTAGCCGCGTTGCACGCCGAACTGATCGGCCCACACGACGGTGGGGCCGGTCGGCCCCGCGGTGTTGTAGTCGTAGACCTGCGACGTGGTGGCGAAGTAGGGGGCCGCGCCGCACGTCGCGAGCTTCGCGAGCGCCACGTGCGTCACGCGTCGGTGTGCGGCCAGCTCGGCCGGTCGATCTGCTCAGGCAGGCCGAGCCGCGAATGGTGCGAGGAGCGGGGGTCGAACCCGCACGGTTTTACCCACCGGAACCTAAATCCGGCGCGTCTGCCAGTTCCGCCATCCTCGCTTGGCAATAATCTACAACACGAATCAGTGTGCGACGCTAGAATGTCGCTCCGGGGGAGGTCGCGTAAGTTGTCGGACACGCAGGAGTATGCGCAGCGCATTCATCGCATCGTCGCGGCGCTGTCGCATCGTGTGACTCCCGGCGACGTCGCCGAAGCGCTGGTGCACGAGGTCGCCGCCGCGCTCGGCGCTCGCGCCGCCAGCGTCTTCGTGTTCGACGAATCGCGCGATCGCAGCGTCGTGGTCCGCACCGTCGGCTATCCGCCGGAGGTGCTCGCGGACTGGGGCTCGCGCTCGACGGCTGCCTCGGCGCTGATGAGCGCGGTGCGCGCGGGCGAGGCCGTGTTCACCCACTCGCGTCTCAGCGATGTGCGCTTCGACGCCACGGTGAGCAGCGTGTTCGGGGACGGTGCCGGCTGTGTCGCGCCGCTCGCCGCCGGCGGCCGCGTGCTCGGCTGCCTCGGTATCTCGTTCGATCGCGTGCACGAGTTCCTGCCCCCCGAGCGCGAGTTCATCCTCACGCTCGCCGCGCACAGCGCGCAGTCGCTCGAGCGCGCACGTCTGTTCGAGGCCGAGCGCGAGGCACGATCCGCCGCCGACGCCGCGCGGCGCGATCTCGAAGCCGTGCTCGACCAGCTGCCCATCGCCGTCACCGTCGTCGGCGCCGACGGGCGCATGCTGATGAACGCGGCGGTGGGCGAGATCTGGGGCACCACCGTCCGCCACACGCAGGTGCCGCCGCGCGATCACCGCGCCTCGCTCATGCGCCGTCTCGACGGACGCGTCTACGCCGAAGGCGAGCTGCCGATCGTGCGCGCGCTCGCCGGCGGCACCGTCGCCGGCGAGGACATGCTGCTCACGCGCAGTGACGGCGACGAGCGCCTGGTGCGAGTCAACGCCGCGCCCATTCGCGACGCGCGCGGGCACATCGCCTCGGCCGTGGCGGTGTTCAGCGACATCACCGAGTCCCATCGGGTCGAGCAGGAGCTGCGCGCCAGCGAGGCGCGCTACGCGGCGGTGATGCGCGCGACCAACGACATCATCTGGGACTACGACTTTGCCACCAACACCCTTCGCTGGAGCCAGGACGTCGATTGCGTCTTCGGCCACGCGCCCGACGCCAGCCGCGATCATGCGGGCGGCGGCTGGGGCTGGTGGGTCGACCATCTGCACCCCGACGATCGCGAGCAGGTGATCGAGAGCTACGAGCGCGCGCGCGACAGCGGCGCCGACACGTGGGTCGACGAGTACCGCTTCCGCCGCGTCGACGACTCCTACGTGCCCACGCTCGATCGCTGCGTCTTGCAGCGCAACGGCGCGGGCGAGGTGGTGCGGCTCATCGGCGCGCTCGCCGATGTGAGCGAGCAGCGCCGCCTCTTCGACGAGCTGCGCGCGGCGGTGCAGGTGCGCGACGACTTTCTGTCGGCCGCCGGGCACGAGCTGCGCACGCCGCTGGCCGCGCTCTCGGCGCAGCTGCTCGGCTTGAGGCAGCTGCCGCTCGACGAGCCGCGCCGCGCCGCCAAGCTCGGCGCCGCCGAGCGCCAGGTGAGCCGGCTCTCGAAGCTGGTCGACGAGCTGCTCGACGTCTCGCGCATCGTGCACGGCCAGCTGCGCGTCGAGCGCGAGCCGTGCGAGCTCGTGGCCATCGTCGGCGAAGCGGCGGCGCGCCTCGGCGAAGACTTCACGCGCGCCGGCACGCAGCTCACCATCGACGCCGCGGCGCCCGTCGAGGGGCGCTGGGATCGGCTGCGCATCGATCTCGTGATCACCAATCTACTGACGAACGCGCTGCGCTACGGCGAGAAGAAGCCGGTGCTCGTGACCGTCCGCCGGGAGGGCGAGCGGGCGCTCGTCACCGTCGAGGATCACGGGCTCGGCATCCGTCCCGAAGATCAGGAGCGCATCTTCGAGCGCTTCGTGCGCGCGGTGCCGAGCCGGCAGTTCGGCGGGCTCGGCGTGGGGCTGTGGCTGTCGCGTCAGATCGTCGAGGCGCACGGCGGCCGGCTCGAGGTGCAGAGCGAGAGCGGCGTCGGCTCGCGCTTCACCGTCGAGCTTCCGCGAGACGGCGAGTGAGCCGCGTCCTCCTCTTCGTCGACGACGATCTCGACGTGCGCGAGGCGTTCGGCGATCTGCTCGAGTTTGCCGGCTGGACGGTGGTGCACGCCGTCGACGGCATCGCCGCGATCGAGTGGCTGGCCGAGAATCAGCCGCCGTCGGTGATCCTGCTCGATCTGAAGATGCCCCGCTGTGACGGCTACGAGTTTCGCGCGCGCCAGCTCGCCGACGCGCGGCTGTGCGAGATCCCGACCATCGTCTTCACCGCCGACGCCAAGGTCGACGGCCCGGACGCGCGCCCGCTCGGCGGCGTACCGCTCGTGCGCAAATCGGCGCCGTTCGCCGAGCTGGCGGCGCTCATCGAGCGCGTGATCCGACACGACCGCTGATCGATCGGACACGTGACGGCCGTCGAACGTAAAGGACGTGTAAAAGTCGGCGCCGACTCTAACTTTTCCCCTCCGCGCTCCGTCTTACCGGCAGACGGACCCAAAGGAGGGCCAGACCATGAAACGCTTCGTTGTTCCCATGTTGCTTCTACTCGGCGCCGCGCCGGCGTTCGCCTCGCCGTCGCAGCCGGGCCAGGGCCTGCAGAACCTCGGCCTCACGCCCGACGCCCAACAGGCGGTCATGAACACGCGCTCGCGCTTCAAGGATCAGATGAAGCCGATCTGGCAGGACGCGCGCGCCGCGCACGAAGCGCTGCGTGCGGAGCTGCAGAAGGCGCAGCCCAATGACGCGACGCTGTCGCAGCTCGAAGATCGGTTGGCGAGCGATCGCCAGCAGATGATGTCGCTGCAGCAGCAGAAGCAGGCCGAGCTGCGCAAGGAGCTGACGCCCACGCAGTACGCCAAGCTGATGCAGGTGCGCGCGCGCTTCTTCGGCCGCCACATGCACGGCCGTCACGGCGGCTTCGGCCAGGGCGGTCAGGGCGGTCAGGGCGGCGAGACCGGCGGCGCCAACGGGCAGTAGCGGAGTCGTCACCCGCGAGGCGCGACTTCGTTCCGCGGATCACGGTGCGGAGTCGCGCCTGCGCAATATGCGCGTCGGCGTCGTCGTCAACATGCCCGAGCGGAGTAGACTCGATCCGTTGCAAGCGAAGAGCGCATCTTTGCTGACGCGTGTGGTGGCGCTGGCCGGCGCGATCGCGCTCTTCGGATGCTCGCGCCATCCCAAGCCGCCGACCTGCGTTCCCTCGTGCTCGGACAGCGCGAGCTGTCGCGACAGCTGCGGCGGAACGAGCTGCGCCTGCCCCGACGGAGACGTTTGCGATGGCAGCGGCGCCTGCGTGCCCTGCACAGTCGGCGTCTGCATGGCGCTCGCCGCCTGCATCGACGAATGCGGGAACGCGGACGGCGCGTGTCCCACGAATTGCGCCCAACCGGACGCGTGCGTCGACAACTGCGGCGTCGCGAAGAGCGTCATCTGCGCCGGCGTCGAATGCGATCCGGCGCTTCCCGGCGGCTGTCGCGACACCTGCGGCTCGTACGCCGCCAACTGCTGCTGCGTACCATCGAGCTGCACCGACCTGTTGCGCTGCACCGACGACTGCGGAAACCTCGATCCGTCGCAGTGCCAGGGCCAGATGTGCGGCAGCTCGTGTCACGACACCTGCGGCGAGCCCGACGCCGCCTGCTGGTCGACGTGCACCGATCCCACGGGTGTCAGGACGACTGCGGCAACGTCAACCCGAACGCCTGCCCGATCGTCTGCGATCCGAACCAGCCCGGCTTCGACACCTGCGGCAATCTCGCCGACGGCTGCTGAGCCGTTCCGGCTCTTCAGCGACGCCCGGCGAGCAGCGCGAGCCCCTGCACCCGGTGCCCGCACGCGGAGCGCGCACCTCACGCCGCCCCTCGCGCTGCTCGCCGACGTCATCTCCTTCGCCGCCGTGCGCGGCGCCCCTCAGCCGTGAGCGGCGTGCCACTTCTGCAAGAGCTCGGCCTCGCGCTCGGGCGAGATGCCGGGCCGCTGCTTGTTGCGCCGCTCTTCGGGCTGCGCGTTGAACCAGGCCAGCGCATCGCGCGCGCTCTCGACGGGCGCGCGGAAGGTGAGCCCGCGCGCGATCGCCTTCTGCGCCGACACGTGGCTGAAGCCCGCCTGCTCGTCGTTGTTGCCGACGGTGAGCGGAAAGTCGTCCCAGCCGCCCGCCTTCTCGGTCTCGAGAAACGCGGCGTCGGCGAAGGTGATCTTGGAGTCGGACTTCGCCGCGGTCTTGCACGCGTCGAGCACGTGCGGCAGCAGCGGATCGTCGGGCCCGACGGTGTTGTAGGTGCCGACGATGCGCTCGTCGAGGCAGCGGATGATGAACCCCGCCAGGTCGCGCACGTCGATGAACTGCATGCGATCCGCGGGCGTGCCCGGCGCCAGCACCTCGCCGCCGCGGGCGAAGCGCAGCGGCCAATAGATGAAGCGATCGGTCGGGTCGCCCGGCCCGACGATGACGCCGGCGCGGATCGCCGTCGCGCGTCCGGGCATGAGCTCTTCGGCCTCGTGCTCGGCGAGCGCCTTGTTGCCGCCGTAGTCCTCGACGCCCTCGAGCTTGGTCGCGTTCACCGTCTTCGGCGTCAGCACCGGCGAGGATTCGTCGATCGGATCCTTGCCGAGCTTGTAGACCGAGATCGTCGACAGGAACAGGTACTGCCCGACGTGATCCTTCAAGATCGATGCGGTGGCGTGCACCGACTTCGGCATCATCACCCACGTGTCGATGACCGCGTCCCACTCGCGGTTGCGCAGGCTGTCGAGGTTGCCGGTCACGCGATCGCCGATGATGGTCTCGACGTCGGGGAACATGCCGGGCGCGGTCTTGCCGCGATTGAACAGCGTCAGCGTGTGGCCGCGCGCCTTGGCCGCGCGCACGATGTGCGGCCCGACGTAGCCGGTGCCGCCGAGGACCAGGATGCGCTTGGGCTTGGCGGCCGGTGCGGCGCTGGTGACGCGTGAACGTGACGACGACGTGGCGCAGCCGGCAGCAGCAGCGGCGAGCGCCGCGAGGAACTCGCGACGGCGGACGGGCATGCCAAGGAAACACCGGACCGCGCGGAAGGTTCTTGACCGCTCGCCGGCCACACCTACCTCCTCACCGCGGGAGGGTACGCATGACGAAGCTGTGGGGGTTGGCGCTCGCTGGGTTGTTCGCCGGGGCGTGTGGTCACGCGACACCGACCGGCAGTGCGCGCAACGATTGGGCGACGCCGACGGGCTATGCCAACGCGACCGATCCGCGCGTGATAAATCCGAACGCGCCCGAGCACCGGGTGCGCGACCGCTCGCTCTTCGCAACGAGCGCGGCGCCGCCGCCGGTGCAGCCGGCCCCGTCGCAAGTGTCGGCGCCGCCGGTGACCAATCCGGAGCTGCAGGAGGCGGTGCCGCCGCCGCCCGAGGAGCTGCCGCCGCCGGAGACGGTGCCCGACGTGACGCCGATTCGACCTTAGCGGCGCGCGCCTTTGACGACGACGAGCTCGGTGCGGCGATTCTTCGACCAGCAGGCCTCGTTGTGCTCGTGGCACAACGGGCGGGTTTCACCGTAGCCGTGTGATTGCACGCGCGCTTGCGCCACGCCGTGCGCGACCAGGTAGGCCGCGACGGCGGCGGCGCGATCGGCGGTGATGCGCAGGTTGTACTCGTCGGCGCCGCGCTCGTCGGAGTGCACGCCGACCTCGAGCAGCTCGATCCACGGGTTGTCGGCGAGCGAGCGCGCCACGTCGTCGAGGAGCGCCTGCGACTGTGCCTTGAGGCTCGCCTTGCCGGCGTCGAAGTAGATGGGCTCGGCGAGCACGAGACGATCGCCCTGCACCGCGACGCGGCTCGGCGCCGCCGTATCGGCGCGCGCGGGCGAGGCGGCGAGCGACGACAGACACGCGACGGCCGCGACTGCCGCGATCGCCGGAACGAGCGGGCGCATGCCTCGATCCTACGCGACCGCCCGCGCGTCTGCTACGCTTGAGGCGTGCGCACCCTGATCTCGGTCGTCGTCGTCGTGGCCCTGCCGCTCCTCGGCGCGCGCGCCGACGCGGGGCCGATGACTCCGTGGGCGCTGTTCCGCACGCCGACGTTGACCCCGCCGCGCAGCATCGGCGGCTACTCGGCCGGCTGCATCGAGGGCGCCATCGCGCTGCCCAAGCTCGGCGACGGCTTCCGCGTCGCCAAGCCCGAGCGCAACCGCGTGTTCGGACATCCGCTGCTCATCGGCCTCATTCGCGATCTCGGCCACAAGCTCGTCGGGCTGCATCAGCCGCCCTTGTCGGTCGGCGATCTGGGACAGCCGCGCGGCGGTCCTGCGCCGACCGGGCACGCCAGCCACCAGACCGGGCTCGACGTCGATCTGTGGTTCCTGCCGCCCGTCGCCGGCGAGGCGGTGTCGATGGTGGATCGCGCCAAGATGCAGCCGACCGAGAAGTTCACCGCGGCGGTGATGCACCTCCTGCAGATGACCGCGAGCGACGCGCGCGTCGAGCGCATCTTCGTCAACCCGGTCTTGAAGCGCGCGCTCTGCGAGCGCCACGACGACGGCGATCACGCGTGGCTGCGCAAGCTGCGCCCGTGGTGGGGCCACGACGATCACTTCCACGTGCGCCTCGCCTGTCCGCCCGACAGCCCCGCGTGCACGGCGCAGGCGCCGCTGCCGCCGGGCGACGGCTGCGGCGAGCTCGCCTGGTGGTTCGATACCAAGGCGCAGGCCGATCGCGAAAAGAGCCACCAGACCTACTCGGCCAAGGTCGGCGCCGCGCCGCCGCTGCCCGAGGGCTGCCGCGTGCTGCTCGAATCTTCGACGGCAAAGTAGCGCTCCGGTATGATGCGCGGATGACCATCCGCTATTGCGCATCGCTCGTGGTTCTCGTCGGGCTCGGCTTCTGCGTCGGACGCGCGTTCGCGCAGACGCCGGCCTCGGGCTCCGCCGCCAAGCCGGCCGCGCCGCCGACCAACTGCAAGACCTACGGCCCCGGCCGGTGCTGCGATCCCGCCGCCGCGGCGCACCTGACCAAGGAGGCCATCTACGCCGCGTGCGGCGAGTCGGATGCGACCTTCCTCGGCGAGCAGGGAGAGAAGGACACGTGCAAGTACTTCTTCAAGGTCGCGGGCGCGAAAGGGGACGAGACCTTCGTGCAGGTCTACGCGCCGCCGACGAAGGAAGTGCCGGACTCGCCGACCGATCCGTTCTTCAAGTGGGGACGCATCGGCAAGGTGTTCTACACGGAGAAGGCGCTCTCGCCGAAGTCGGCGCCGATGATCGCCAACGCCACTGGTTTGTGGCTGCCCGCCAAGGGCTACTTCGTCGCGGTCAACGCGTCGACGAAGGTGTGCGACAAGGCGCAGGTGAAGCGGCTCGCCGCCAAGATGAAGTAGCAAACGACTGTCGTCGGTTGCCCACGCTCGTGCGCGTTTTCAGCCACGCGCGCGCGTGATTTCGCACGATTGCGTCGCGCACGCCGCTTGCACTCACGCGCGCGCATGAGCCGCCTCCTCGCTGTTGTCGCGTTGTCGCTGTCGACGATCGCTTGCCAGCAGCCGTTGCCGCCCGATGTCGGCGTCGCGCAACAGGGCGTGACGGTCTGCCCGGGCGCGACCACGCTCGAAGGCGTCGACGTGTCGACGTATCAGGGCACCATCGACTGGGGCAAGGTCAAGGCGTCGGGGCGCGCGTTCGCCATCACGCGCGTCGGCGACGGGCTCGGCGGCGACGACACGTTCGACGCCAACTGGGCCGGCATCAAGGCCGCGGGCATGGTGCGCGGCGCGTATCAATACTTCCGCGCCGGCGACGATCCGATCCAACAGGCCGACATCCTGCTCGGCAAGATCGGAACGCCGGCCGACGGGGATCTGCCGCCGACGCTCGACCTGGAGACGCTCGACGGGCAGTCGGCGGCGACGGTGGTGGCGAACGTGAAGTCGTGGCTGTCGTACGTGAAGACGAAGACGGGGCGGACGCCGATGGTCTACACGTCGCCGGGGTTCTGGCCGTCGATCGGGAGCCCGGATCTGTCGGCGTACGTGTTGTGGGTGGCGCATTGGGGCGTGACCTGTCCGTCGATGCCGACGGGGTGGAGCACGTGGTCGTTCCACCAGTACTCGGATTCGGGGACGGTGTCGGGGATCTCGGGCGCGGTGGATCTCGATGTCTTCGACGGGGATCAGGATGCGCTGAACATGATCGCGTCGAACGGGACGGCGCCGGCGCCGGATCTCGGCGGCGCGGCTGCGGACATGGGCGGAGCGCCGTCGGGCGGTGATGACGGCGGCGTCGGCGGTGGCGGCGGCACCGGCGGTGGTGGCAGCGGCGGCGGCGGCGATGCGGCCGGCGGCGACGGCGGCGGCAAAGGCGACGCGCCCGGCATGGCCATGGCGCACGGCTGCAGCATGAGCCCGCGCGGGGAGGCCACGCCGTTCGCGATCGTCATGGTGCTCGGCTGCGCGCTGGCGCTTCAGCGACGGAACAGGCGGCGCCACCAGCTGCGGCGCGGCATGCGCGGCGCGGCGTAGCGCCCCTGCAGCGACGAGCGGGCGCGCTCGTCGACGCCGTACTCGGCGCTCAGCGACAACAGATCGCCGATGAGGTCGCTGACGCCGGGCGTGTCGATCTCCCACGCCTGGCAGTACGAGTCGGGCTTGTTGCGGATCATCGCCTTGGCCACGATGCGCATCACCGCGAGGTCGATGAGCTCGCCGTTGCCGTCGAGGTAGTGCTTGTAGCTGAAGAAGCGATCGGCCGGCGCCATCTCCTCGCGCTCGCCGTCCTTCTTGGGCGCGCGCAGGCTCTGGATGAAGCGGTACTCGTGCGCGAGGTAGGCGTCGATGGTGTTCTCGGCGTCGTGGCGCTCGTACTCGATGAACTTGTGGAACGCGTCGTGGAGCGACTTCGGATTGCCGTACGCGCCGGTGATCAAGTAGTAGAAGAGCGCGCCGAGCGAGTAGATGTCGGCGGGCCGATCGACGCTCTTGACGATCTTGGCGCGCACGTTGCGCTCGGTCGGCTCGTGGAACGGCGACGCCAGGATGATCTTCTTGCGCTCGCGATCGACGCCGGTCACCGCGTAGCGCTCGCCGCGGTTGAAGATGGAGAAGGTGTCGTTCTGCGTGATGTACATGTAGAAGTCTTCGAAGTACTGCACCTCGTGCGAGCCGTGCTCGACGTTGGCGAGGACCTCGATGACGTTGGTCTCCTGCTCGGGCGCCTGGAAGAAGAGCGTGCCCGGCACCGTCTGCAGGCGCGTGAGGTTCACGCTCTCCGGATCCTGCCTGAGCTTGCCGACGTTGAAGTCGGCGAGGCGCACCTCGAGCGAGGCGCCGCGCAGGCGCGGATCGGGCAGACGCAACAGCACGTTCGCCGGCTTGATGTCGCGGTGGCAGGCGCCGCGCACCACGTGCGCGTACTCGACGGCGGCGGTGAGCGGCAGCATGTACTCGAGCACGCGGAAGAGCCGCTCGCGCATCGGATAGGCGAGAAGGTCGTCGCGCGCGCCCCCGTTGCGCGAGCCCTTGAGGCGCTCCTCGAGCGACAGATCGCAGCGCTCGAGGATGATGAAGTCGTTGACCACGCGATCGCGGAGCTGCGGCGGGATGAACTCGGCGTTGTCGGCTTCGCCCGAAGCGTAGAGCCCGATGATGTTGGGGTGGCCCTGGACGCGCTCGATCAGCTCCTTCTCCATCTGGAAGCGCAGCCCGTCCTCTTCGCTCACGCCGCGCTGGAGGAGCTTGATGGCCACGTCGCGGCGGAACAGCGTCTTGGACTCGAGCCACTGCTCTTCGCCGAGGTAGCACTTGGCGAAGCGTCCCGAGCCGAGCTCGACGGGCCGGCCCGCCGGATCGAGCGCGAAGCGATACACGCGCGAGCGGTTCACGCACGGCGCTTGCTGCGGAGCGCGCATGATGCGCGTGACCTCGGCGGCGAGCGGCGCGGGTGGGGCCAGCTCTATCGGGCTCGGCGTACGCATCACGCACCTTTCGCTTGCTGAATGAGGAGCAGCTCCTGGCGCTCCTCGAAGTCGATCAGCACCGCCGGCTGCGGGACGCGCACGGACGAGGCGCCAAACTGAAAGAGACGGCCGGGCCGGCCCGGGCTGCCGAAGCCGCAGCGCACCACCGCGAGCAGGTTGCGCTCGGGCGAGTAGAGCTGCAGCGTGTCGTCGCGCTCGAGCGAGACGGCGCCGGTGGGCGTGCCTTCGTGGCGCGCGACGAAGCAGTTGACCCCTTTGACGTGCAGGTGCAGCTCGCCGCCGGCGTCGGCGAGGAGCGACACGCGCAGCTTGGCGCCGCCGTGGCGCAGCTCGACCTGCTCGTTGGTCTCGAGCACGCGCACGACGCGGCCGCCGGCGACGAAGGTGTCGGTGGCGTGCTCGACGGTCGCGGTGGCGGCGACGGTGTCGCGCGTGACCTCGGCGGCGCCGTCGGTGATTTCGATCTCCACCGCCTCGGGTGTGCTCGGCTCGGCGCCGGCGAGGTTCGCCAGCGCGATCCATAGATCGTCGATCGCCTGGTAGCGCAGCGACGCCTCGGCGCGGCAGGCGCGCAGAATGATCGCCGCGACCGTCGACGGGATCGGCGATTCGGCGAGCGCGTTGGCGATCGTCGCGTCGAGGTCGCCGCCCTGCGCGACCACGCGCATGAGCGCGCCCGACGGCAACAGCGAGCGGCCGTTGAGCACGAAGCCGATGAGCAGGCCGAACGAGAACACGTCGGTGGCCGGCGTGACCTCCTCTCCGCGCAGCTGCTCGGGCGCGCTCCAGCCGGGCGAGTACAACAAAATGCGCCCGCCTTCGACCGACGACGGAATCGCCGCGGTGTCGGCGCCGTGCGGCAGCGCGTGGCCGGCCGCCTTGGCGATGCCGAAGTCGGCGAGCTTGGGCATGAGCGCGTGCCCGTCGTGGAGCAAGATGTTCGACGGCTTGACGTCGCGGTGCACGATGCCGAGCTCGTGCGCCTCGGCGAGCGCGCCCGCGATCGGCTCGAGCAGCGACAGCGCCGCGTCGAACGGCAGCGCGCCGTCCTTGCGGATGCGCTGGTGCAGCGTGCCGCCGCCGACCCACTCCGAGATCTGGAAGGGCAGCGCCGGCTCGCGCTCGATGAAGCCGAAGTCGTAGATGCGCACCGTGTTCGGATGCGACAGCCGCGACAGCGCGAACGCCTCTTGCACGAAATGATCGTGGCCGGTGGTGTAGGCGGGCGCCGATGCGGCATCGAGGCCGTCGAAGACCTTGATGCACACCGGGCGGAGGAGGCGCTGGTCTTGACCGCGATACACGACGCTCATGCCGCCGTGTGCGATCACCTCCTGCACCCAGTAGCGCTCGAGGAGCGGGAAGGAGGTAAGTCCGAGTCGATCGGGCAGAGTCACGCGCCTTAGAACACTTGCAGGCGCGTCGCGACCTTACAAGGAACCCCGGGTAAAACGAAGTAAAACCCGGTCAAAGGTTCGACCAGCTACTAGACGTCACCAAACCTTGGGGCTACACGCGGTCGATGAAGACGGCGTCGCCGAGGTCGAGACGGTAGCCGAGGTCGTCGGCCGCGACGGTGAGCCCGGCGTCTGCGACGAGACGCCGCAGGTGGCCGATGTTCGACTTGAGCGGATTGTCGTGCACGAGCGGGCTGTAGTCGCGCTCCCAGGTCGCGGCCGCGAGCGCCTCTTTGCCGAGCGGGCTGCCGGCGCGCGCGGCGAGCGCGTAGAGCAGGCGGCGCACCACCGGCTTGCCGCGCAGCGCGATCGTCGATGACGGCGTAACCAGCTCGTGCGTGCGCGCGTCGATCACCACCGACGCGCCGGCGCGTGCGGCGTCGGCGCAGACGGCGAGGCGGCGCGCCCCGGCGCTGATCACGCGGCAACGGCCGACGGCGTCGAGGAGCGCGCGCGGCAGATCGGCGTCGAAGGCGTCGGCGGCCCCGGCCACCGCGCAGGCGGCGGCGAGCGCTAGCGATCGATCGACGGCGGCGACGTCGCCGTCGAGACGAGCGATCGTGGCGTCGACGACGTGGACGAGCGCGCGATCGAGCGCGTAGCCGGGCATCCCGAGGGCCTCGCCGACGGCGGCGAGCTCGCGCGCGCGGGTCGTGTGGCCGGCGGCGGCTGCCTGCACCGCGGCGAGCAGGCGCGCGCGCAGGTAGAGGCCGCGTCGCGTCGGCGCCGGCGACGGCAGCGGCTCGACGAGCTGACGCAAGGGATCATGGCGGCGCGAGCGCGCGGTGTGCTCGACGAGGCCCCCAAGGCCGCGCGCCCGGGCCGCCTCGTCGATGCGCGCCAGGCGATCGAGCCCTTCGGTGCGCCGCCCGAGCACGAGCAGCGCGCGCCCGACCCAGCAGCCGACGTAGAGCGTGCCCAGCGTGTAGCCGGCGCGCGCGAAGCTGTCGTCGATGGCGGCGAGCTTCTTGAGCGCGTCGAGCCGCTCGCCCGCTTCGTGGTGATAGAGCGAGCGGCCGAAGCCGAGCTCGAGCTGGAACAAGGGATCGGTCCGTCGCGAGAGCAGCTTCTGGCTGCGCGCGAGCGCGCGATCGGCCTCGTCGAGGCGGCCGGCGCGGGCGGCGATGACGCCGGAGATGGCGGGGATCGCCGCCGCGCGATAAGAGCTCGGCTCGCACGCGCTCGGCGGCAGCGTCATGATGCGCGCAGCATCGGCGGCTTCGTCGTCGCGCTCCTCGATCCACAAGGTGAAGGCGCGATACGCGGTGAGCACCGACGCCTGGTCGGGATCTTCGAGCTCGGGCTCGAGCGTCGACAGCGCGCGCCGCCCGCGATCGCCGTCGCCGAGATAGCTGCAGGCCACGGCGAGGGTGACGGCGGCGCGCGCGCGGCGGCGCAGGCCGGCCTCGCGACGGCGCACGATCGGCGCCAGCGTCTCGCGCGCCAGCGCGGCGTCGCCGGTGAGCAGCGCCACCTGCGCGAGCGAGATCGCCAGATCGTCGGGCACGCCGTGGCCCGCGCCGGCGAGCGCGCGAAACTCGGCGAGCGCGCGGCCGAAGTCGAGCACGCGCAGGAGCGCCCGCGCCCGCTCGACGCGCAACGGCAGCGGACGCCGATCGGGCGCGACGGCGTCGATGGCGCGCAGGAGCTCGGCGGCGGCGCCGCGGCGCACCAGCTCGCTCGCCTGTTGCACCAGCCAGTCGGCGGCCTCGCCGCTGCGCCCGGCGGCGCTCAGGTGCGCGCAGACGTGGCGCACGCGGATCGCCGGATCGAGCGGCAGCCGCGCGAGCGCGTGCGCGACCACGACGTGCAGCGTGCGCCGCTCGTCGTCGCGCAGCGCGGCGCGCACCGAGGCGGCGAACAGATCGTGCAGCGTACAGCCGCCGGCGCCGTCGATGTCGACGACGAAGCGCGACACCAGCCGGCGCAACGCCGCGCGCGCGCCCGGGCGCAGCGCGAGCAGCGACTCGGCGGGCAGCGCCACCTCCGAGGTGGCGAGCGCGCCGGCCAGCCAGCGCTCGTCGTCGTCGAGCGCACTCACCGCGCCTTCGATCGGGTCCTCCTGATCGAAGCCGCCGACGTGCGCCTGACGCAAGAGGATCGGCAGGCCGTGCGAGCGGCCCCAGGCGACGTCGAAGCGATCGGACGGGCCGTAGAGCTCGTCGAGCGCGCTCCACAGCATGCGCCCCGCCGGCTCGGCGAGCGGCTCGAGGCGCAGCTGCGCGTGATCGGCGAGCGCGGCGCGCGGCGGCGGCGCCTGGCGCGAGGTGGCCACCAGGCGCGCGGCACCGGCGGCGGCGGTGAAGCCGTCGAGGATGCGCGCCTGATCGTCCGGCGGGAGGCGGTGGAAGTCGTCGACGACCCACAGGCCGGCGACGGCGGCGAGGCGGCGCGCCAGGTCGGCGGCGCGCTCCTCGTCGCTGCCGAGCTCGTCGAGCACGACGTCGCGCGCGAGCTGGCGGCGCATGTCGTCGAGCAGCGCCGAGGCGGGCGCGTCGGATACGCGCTGGCGGACGACGGTGCCCGACCAGCGCGCGGCGAACGCCTGTGCGAGGGCCGACTTGCCGACGCCCGGCACTCCGACGACCACGGTGGCTGGGACCTGAGCCACCATCTCGCCGAGGCGTCCGAGCTCTGCTTGTCGCCCGACGAAGACCGCAAAGCTCGTCGGACGCTCGGTTTCTTGCTCCACTGCAACTCCTACACAGCAGTCCTGCGACTACTTTTCCCTACAGCGGCAATCAAGACGCATGCCCCCGCACATGTCGGTTGCGCGTCATACTCTTTTGAGGCCAGATTTTCTTGGGCTTGGTGGTTACGAGCCGTCGGTCGGACCAATCGAGGTGGCCACCGCTGGGGCCATGGTCACCGCAGCGTCCCCTCGAGAACTCGCGGATTCGCGTGGGTCACGAGATCGGCGATCGCGCGCGAAATCTCCGACGGCAGGAGCGCCCACGCGCGGTTGGTGCGGGCGCGGGTGTCGTCGGGGCGAAGGGCGAGCACGCGGTCGTACTCGACGGCGGCGCGGGCGAGCTGGCCGTCCCGCTGCAGGCGCGCGCCGAGATAGAAGCGGGCGTCGGCCTCGTCGCGGCCCGAGAGGCAGCCGGCGGCGAGCGCGTCGGCGCGGACGTCGAGCGCGCGATCCGGGTCGCCGTCGCCGTCGAGGACGGCGGCGAGGCGGCGCTGCCACTCGCAGCGCGAGACCGGCGAGCGCGCGGGCGGCGACGGCAGCGGCGCGGTGTGCATGCCGTCTTCCCAACGGAAGGTGATGTGCAGCGGGATCTCGCGCGCGGCGATGAGGGCGGCGTGCGCGGGCGTGCGGCGCGCGAACACGAGCGCGCTCGGGCGCCGCCACACGAGGGCCCACTCGTCGGGATCGAAGGAGCCGGAGCGGCGGTTGGTGCCGGGCTCGACGAGGAGCGCGGCGTCGACGTCCCAGCGACGGAGGAGCGCGTCGAACGCGGCCGGATCGTTGGGCGTGCCGTCGAGCGCGCGGTGGAACTCGTCGGGATAGGCGGGCAGGCGCGCGTCCTCGAAGACCTGCCAGCGCGGCCAGCCCTGCCACGCCAGATAGCAGCCGACGTCGAGATCGTGGAACATGCGCGCGCGCAGGCCGGTCGTGGTCACGAAGTCGATGGCGTCGAAGGGCACGACGTCGGCGGCGAGGCGCGGCGGCGCGGGATCGGCGAGCCGCTCGGCGATGATGACGCCGAAGAGCGACGCGGCGACGGCGCCCATGGCGGCGGTCGCGGCGAGGCGCGCGCCGACGAGGCGCGGGACGTGGGCGCGCAGCAGGCCATCGAAGCCGTCGGCGACGAGCGGCGCCGACAAGAACGCGAACTCGGCGACGAAGCGGACCGAGCGCGCCGCCAGCCAGGCGGTGACGGCGATCGGCAGGAGCTCGCGCCAGCGACGGGGGCGGCGTGCGATCGCGGTGACGAGGCCGATGGCGACGAGGACGAAGAACCAGGGATCGTTCCACGCGTCGGCGTGCCGGAACTCGTCGATGACGCGGGTGGCGCCGAGGCCGGTGTGCCACAAGAGGTAGCGCGGCAGACGCGCGCCGGCGGGGGTGGCGAACATCGCGGCGCAGCCGAGCGCGAAGGCGAGCGCGACGCGGCGCCACGGCAGCGCGACGCGATCGAGCGCGGCGCCGGCGCAGTACAGCCCGGCGACGAGCGCGCAAAAGAAGACGCCGGCGTGGAACTGCGCCCAGACGAGCGCGAGCGCGGGCAGCCACCACCAGCGGCGCGGGTGCTGCTCGATGTCGGCGAGGAGCGCGAGCAGCGCGCCGATGCCGACGAAGGTCACGAGGTGCGGCCGCTCGACGAGACGCGGGCGCGCGGCCTCGACGGCGACGACGAGCGCGATCGCGGTGGGCAGGGCGGCAAGGCCGCGGCGGCGGCAGGCCAGCCCGACGAGACCGACGGCGGCGACGACGAGGATCGTCTTGACGATCACGATGGCGCCGAAGCCGCCGGCGCGATAGGCGAGCGACACCAGCACCTGGAAGGCCCACGCCAGATCGGGATCGGGGTGGTCGGGGTTGGTGAACGAGAAGAGGTTGCGGAAGGGAATGTGGTGCGTGGCGACGATGATGTCGCCGAGCTTGAGGTGGAAGAAGAGATCGGTCTCCGCGAGCGGGAAGAGCGCGCGATGCGTCGCCCACGCCAGCGCAGCGGCGGCGAGCGCGACGGCCGCGACGCGATGCGCGGCGGCGAGGCGATGGGCGGCGGCGGGACGCGTGCGACGATTATAGCTGCGACGTCTCGCGCCGCACGCTGCGACGCCAGACCGCTTCGAGCAGCATGAACGCGGCGTAGGCGAAGAGACCGACGGCGGCGACGGCCACGAGCGGCTGGCCGAAGGGCGCGGCGAGCAGGTGGCGCAGCACGTCGCCGGTGCCGATGGTGTCGGCGCGCGCGCGCAGGGCCGAGCGCGCGAGCAAAAAGCCGCCGGCGCCGAAGACGAAGGCGCGCCCGACGAGCGCCGCGCGGCCGACGAGCGTGACCGCGGTGAGCCGGCGGCGTGTGGCGAGCGCCTGACGATCGAAGTCGTCGAGGAAGGTGGCGCGCCACGCCTTGTAGAGCTCGATCACGGCGAAGACGATGAGCCCGCCGCCGATGCCGAAGACGAGCGCGCGGCCGGCCGAATGCGCGAGCACGGCGGCGACGAACGAGCGCTTGGCGCCGATGCCGTGGCGGATGCGGAAGATGAAGGCGACCGCGCGCGCGAACAGCGCGGCATAGAACGCGCCGACGGCGGCGAAGCCGAAGCGCATCCACCACGCCGGCGCGCGGCCGTGCGGGCGCTCGATGTTGCTGCCCGCCTGCAAGCCGCGCCACACCGCCATGGCGAACAGGCCGAGCGCGAGCAGCGCGAGCAGCAGGCGGCCGTGCGGTCGCTCGGCGACCTTGTGCAGCGCGCCGATGGCGCCGCGCGGCTCGTGCGGGTCGAAGCGGCGCGCGGCATCGAGCGCGATGGCGCCCACGAGCGCATAGACGGCGGCGCAGGTGGCGTAACCGGCGCGGCCGATCCAGCCGCTCCAGCGGCGTGAGTCTAGCGTCACTCCTTGATATCCAGCACGGCCCGTACCATTCGCGTCAGGCATCTACGTTGAACCATTGCGCGTCGAATCGGAGATGTCGTACGGTCCGCCCGTGGTACGCGCTTTCGCTTTTGCGGCGCTCGTTGCGTCGGTTTTTTCCACCGCCCGTGCGGATGACGGGTGGCGCATGCTGCACGATCGCGACGGCGTGACGCTCGAGCGCCGCCCGGTCGAGGGCTCGCGATACTACGAGTACCGCGTGCGCGCGCACACCACGGTGAACCCCGACGTGGCGATCGAGCGCTTGTGGGGCGGCATCGGTGACGAGCGCTCGCCGACGGTGAAGCATCGCACCGTGGTGCGGCGCGCCGCCGACGAGCTGGTGGTCTACGATCAGATTCACGCCGCGGTGGTGTCCGATCGCGACGTCACCATTCGCATCCGCCGCTCGGGCGACGCCGAGCATGGCTTCGAGATCATGTTCGAGTCGACGTCGGAGCTGGGGCCGCCGCCGGCCGCCGGCTACGTGCGGCTGGCGAAGGTGCGCGGGAGCTGGCGCATCGAGCCGGCGACGGGCGGCGGCAGCAACATTGCGTATCGCTGCTACAGCGAGCCGGGCGGCGCGATTCCCGCGTTCCTCGTGCGCGGGGCGCAGCAGGATTCCACGCTCGACGAGTTCGAGCGGGTGCTTACGAGAGTGGGACGATGAGAGCCGCTACATTAATGATGTTGATCCTCGGCGCGGTGGCGCTGCCGGCGCAGGCCGACGAAGCGCTGCCGCCGGTCGGCGACGTGATCACGCACGCGCGCACCGTGATGGACAAGAAGGCGCCCGACCAGATCGTGTGCAAGGTGGTCGTCGATACGCAGCTCCTCGACAAGACCGGCAAGCCCGAGCACGACGAGCATCGCGAGGGCAAGGCGACGCTGCGTGGCGACGACCAGGACATCGAGAGCACGTCGGTGGTGCGCGACGGGCGCGCGATGTCGCCGGTCGAGCTCGCCGACGAGCGCGCGAAGGTGAAGAAGGACAACGAGAAGAAGAAGAAGAAGGGCGGCGACGACTTCGACTTGCAGCCGTTGTCGTCGAAGAACGCGCCGAACGAAAGCTTCGAGCTCGTGCGCAAGGAGACCTTGTGGGGTCGGCCGGCGTACGTGGTCAAGGTGAGCGCGCAGAAGAGCGCGCCCGAGCACGCCAACGGGACCTTGTGGATCGACGCCGCCAACTTCGTCGAGCTGAAGGCGGAGCTGTCGCCGTCGGCGATGCCGCCGCACGCCGACTGGATCAAGGTGCAGCAGCAGTTCGTGCCCGGGCCGAAGGACGTGGCGGTGCCGTCGTTCTTGCACATCGAGGGCGCCGGTCACATGTGGATGATGCACAAGCAGTTCCGCACCACGGTGCGCTGGACCGACTGTCGTTGATCGTCTGACACGCGCTCCTGACGGCGGCGCCCGCGCGCGCTATGCTTGTCGGACGTGGCGTTTCGCGGCACCAAGCGATTCGAGCTCATCCGCAAGCTCGGCGAGGGCGGCGAGGGGCTCGTCTACGAGGCGCACGACAACGAGCGCGACATGCGCGTGGCGCTCAAGACGCTGCGCGAGCTCGACGCCACCAGCCTCTATCGGTTCAAAAAAGAGTTCCGCGCGCTCAACGACGTGAGCCATCCGAACATCGTCGGGCTCTACGATCTCGTCAGCGAGAGGGACGACTGGTTCTTCACGATGGAGCTGGTCGAGGGCGTCGACTTTACGACCTACGTGCGGCCGCCGGGGTGGCGCGCGCCGCCGGCGTCGGCGTCGGAGCGTTCGACGGCGGCGATCACCAAGAGCGTGCTGGCGGCGGCCGGGAACGGTAGCGGGAATGGGAACGGGCAGGGGAAGGGGCGTGGGTCGGCGCCGCGGGAGCAGCCACGGGTGCCGATGGCTACGCTCGTCGACGAGACCCGCCTGCGCAGTGGGCTCGGGCAGCTGGCGCAGGCGCTCCACGCGCTGCACGGCGCGGGCATGGTGCACCGCGATCTGAAGCCGTCGAACGTGCGCGTGACGCCCAAGGGGCGCGTGGTGCTCGTCGACTTCGGCATCGCCGCCGAGGCGTCGGTGCTCGGCGTGGAGGTCGAGGGCACCGTCTCGGGCACGCCGGCGTTCATGGCGCCCGAGCAGGCGGCGAGCGAGATCCCGACGGCGGCCGCCGATTGGTACAGCTTCGGCGTGCTGCTCTACCTCGCGCTCACCGGGCAGCTGCCGTTCTCCGGCACGCCCGAGCTCGTGCTCGTGGCCAAGCAGAACGAGGACGCGGTGGCGCCGTCGACGCTGACCGAGGGCGTGCCCGCCGAGCTCGACGAGCTGTGCAAGGCGCTCCTGGCGCGGCGCGCGGCCGATCGCCCGTCGGGGACCGAGGTGCTGGCGCGGCTCGGCGTCCACGCCGACGACACCACGCTCACCGGCGGCGAGAGCTCGCGCGCGGCCTTCGTCGGGCGGCAGACGGAGCTCGAGTCGCTGCACGACGCGTACGCGCAGG
This sequence comes from Polyangia bacterium, assembly GCA_035607415.1. Lineage (GTDB taxonomy): Bacteria > Myxococcota_A > Polyangia > Palsa-1104 > Palsa-1104 > JAQBQH01. The sequence continues at coordinate 93,125 of DATNAQ010000044.1, read as the reverse complement.
CGGCGAGCGGCGCGACGGTGAGCGTGTGGGTGCGCGGCGTGAGCGGCATGGGCAAGAGCGCGCTGGTGCGCCGCTTCCTGCTCGAGATCGACGCCGATCCGCGCCATCCGATCGTGCTCAAGGGGCGTTGCCACGAGCGCGAGAGCCTGCCCTACAAGGCGTTCGACGACGTCATCGATCGCTTGAGCCACCTGCTCATCAGCCTGCCGGCCGACGAGGTGCACGGGCTTCTGCCCGACGACGCGGATCTCTTGCCGCGCCTGTTTCCGGTGTTGCGGCGCGTGCCCGGGATCCAGCGCGCGCAGGCGCTCAGCATTTCCGATCCGCACGAGATGCGCGAGCGCGCCTTCGCGGCGCTGGCGACGCTGCTCGCCAAGCTGGCGCGGCGGCGGCCGCTCGTCGTCTACATCGACGACCTGCAGTGGGCCGATCGCGATTCCTTGCAGCTGCTCGTCGAGCTGTTCCGCAGCCACTCGCCGCCGGTGATGCTGTTCGTCGGCGCGCTGCGCTCGGAGAACCTGACCGGCGACGAGGACGGGCGGCTGCGGACGGCCATCGCCACCGTCGCCGCGGGCCGTCCGTCGCGCGAGATCGATCTCGGACCGCTGTCGCCGCCGGAGCAGCGGGCGCTGGTGGCGCGGCTGTTGTCGAAAGGCACGGCGCCGGCGGACGCGCTCGGCGACGACTTCTGGGCGCAATCGTCGGGCTCGCCGCTGTTCCTGTCGGAGATGGCGCGCTTCGCTCGCGAGCACGGCGCGCTTCCGGCCGGCGAGCGGCCGAGCCTCGAGGACGTCCTGTATCGCCGCATCGAGCAGCTGCCGCCGGCGGCGTTCACGCTGATCGAGATGGTCGCCGTCTCCGGCGAGCCGACGCCGCTGTGGATCCTCGGCGACGCCTGCGGCCTTGCGCCCGACGATCGCGAGCGCGCGCTCGGCATCTTGCGCGTGGTCAACCTCTTGCGCGTGGCGCGCTATGCCGGCGAGCCGTGGCTCGCGCCGTATCACGATCGCGTGCGCGAGACCATGCAGGCGCGCCTGCCCGAGGAGCGGCAGCGACGGCTGCATCGCCAGCTCGCCGAGGTGCTCGAGCGCTGGGATCAGGCCACCGTCGACGCGCTGGCGCGCCACTGGCTCGCCGCCGGCGATCCCAAGCAGGCCGTGCAATACCTCGTCAAGGCCGCGCGCGGCGCCGCCGAGAAGCTGGCCTTCGATCGCGCCGCCGAGCTCTATCGCGTCGCGCTCGAGTCGGGCGAGGTCGCCGCCCTAGCGCGCCGCGACCTCATGCGCGCGCGCGGTGAGGCGCTGGCGCTGGCCGGTCGCGGCTACGAAGCGGCCGGCGAGTATCGTCGCGCCGCCGAGGGCGCCGAGCCCGATCTCGCCGCCGATCTGGTGCGCCGCGCCGCCGACGAGCTCCTGCGCTGCGGCCGGCTCGTCGAGGGCATGGACGCGATGCGCGAGGTGATGCGCTCGATCGGCTGGCGGGCCGCCGAGAGCCGGCGCGGCATCCTGGCGTCGCTGGTGTGGCAGCGGGCGCGCCTCGCCGTGCGCGGGCTCGGCTACACGCCGAAGAAGCCGAGCGAGGTCTCGGCCGCCGAGCTGGGCCGCCTCGACACGCTCTACGCCGCCGCCTCGGCGCTCGGCATGATCGACAACCTGCGCGGCGCCGACGTGCAGACGCGCCACCTGCGCATGGCCCTCGCCGTCGGCGAGGAGAAGCGCGTGGTGCGCGCGCTCGCCATCGACACCGTGTATCACGCCGCCGCCGGCGGCCGGCGCAACCTCAAGAAGGCGCACGAGCTGTCGCGCGACGTCGAGCTCAAGGCGCGCAAGCTCGGCGACGGCAAGCTCCTCGCCATCAGCAAGCTCGCCGTCGGCGGCGCCATGTTCTTCTCCGGCGACTATCGCCGCACCGCGCTCGCCTTCGAGGAGGCGGAGCAGCTGCTGCAGCGCGAGGTCGGCGTCGAGTGGGAGCGCACCACCGCGCGCTTCTTCCGCTGCTACTCGCGCATCGCCATGGGCGACTTCGCCGCCGCCACGCGCGACGCCGAGGCCACGCTCGTCGACGCCGAGCGGCGCAACGACATCTACGCGCGCAGCCTCTTCGCCACGTCGCCGAGCGTGTGGACGAGCCTGGTGCGCGACGATCCCGACGGCGCCGCGTCGCGCCTGGCCGAGGGGCGCAAGGGCTGGCCCGACGAGCCGTTCCTCATGGTGCACATGCTCGAGATGACCTCGGGCGCGCTCATCGATCTCTATCGCGGCGACGCGGCGGCGGCGCGCAAGCGGCTCGACGACGGGCTGCCGCGCTTCCGCACCAGCGTGCTCTCGAAGATGCCGTGGGTGATGGCCGAGTACCGCCGCTTCTACGCCTGCGCCGCCACCATGCTCGGCGACATCGCGGCGGCACGAAGGTGGCTCGGGCCGCTCGCCAAGCTCGACGCGCCGCTGGTGCACGGCTACCTCGCCGCCTACGACGGCATCTTCGCGTTGCGCGCCGGGCGCGCCGACGAGGGCGAGCGGCTGCTCACCAAGGGCATCCACCTGTTCGACGACGCCGACACGCCGCAGCTGTCGACGGCGGCCAAGTTCCAGCTCGGCAAGGCGCTCGGCGGCAGCGAGGGCGCGCGCATGACCGGCGAGGCGGTGGCCTGGATGCGCAACGCCGGCGTGGCGCGCCCCGAGCCGATGATCGACTTGCTGCTCCCGCCGGTGTAGAACGCAAGCGATGAGCGAGCGAAGCGAGCGGCATCGATCGTTTCCGCCGCGTGGCCCGTGGGGCCGCGCCGGGACATGGGCGTAGCCCATGGATCCGCTTGGCCAGCTCCTGCAGCACAACCCGATGCTCGTGGTGCTGGTGCTCGTCGGTGTTCCGTCGCTGACGTGGGCGGCGGCCTACGCGCGCCGGCCGTCGCGCGCGCGGCGGCGCATGGCCGTGGGCGCGTTCGTCGCGATGGTGCTCTTGGCTTTGATCGCGGTGGCGGAGGCGTTGCACGGCCATGCGCCGTGGTGGCCGCCGGCCGTGTGCGGCGGCGTGATCGCCGCGCTGTGGCTTACAGCGATCCTTTTTCGACGCGAGTGATGCCGCTGTCGTCGCCCGCGGCGGCCGGCTCGTCGGCGTCGAAGCGCACGCGCTCGGCGCCCGCTTTCTTCGACGAGACCTTCGCCGTCGCCGGATCGGGGCGCAGGTAGACCAGCATCACCGTCGGCCTGGCGCCGCCCGCGAGCTGCGCGCGATAGACGTGGCCGCCGACGAAGCGAACGGTGTCGAGCTTGAGCGTGCCGCCGACGATCGCCACGCTCAGCGTCCGCGCCGGCGTCCCCGGCGTCATGTCGATGAGGTCGGCGCGCGTGCGCTCGCCGGTGACGTCGAGCGACCAGCCCGCGTCGGTGTAGCGCAGCCCGACGGCGCGCTGCGAGCGCCCGGCGAGCGAGACGCGCACGGTCTCCCCATTTTTGACCGCCGGCTCGGCGCCTGCGATCAGGCACCACGACGACAACCCAAAAACCAACGCGAAGGCCAATCCCCGCATGCTTCCCCCTTTGGCCGCACCGGCAATAACACGACCATACGGAGGAAGGCCAGCGATCTTACCGACGGGTGACGCTCACGGGCAGGTGAAGCCCATGACGCCGGGCAGCCCGATCAGGCTCTTGTTGAAGCAGACCTTCTGCGCCGTCTGCGTGTTGGTGCAGCAGTCGGGCAGCTGCGGCGCGGGCATCGCCGGCAGGCCGGCGGTGCAGTCGGCGTCGACGGTGCAGGCGCGGTCCATGCCCGACTGCGTCGAGGCGTTGACCATCGGCGGGCAGGCGCTCGCCGAGGTGGTGCACATGACCGATTGCACCGTGAAGCCGGCGCCGATGGTGATGCAGCAGGGGTTGCCGCCGCAGTTCTTGGGGCTCGCGCACTGCGCCTCGAAGCCCATGTCGCTGTTGCACGACGCCGCGCAGGTCGGGGTCATGCCGACGATGCAGCACTTGTCCGAGCCGCTGCAGATGGTGTTGCCGCAGGAGAAGGCGTTGGCCAGGTCGGCGGGCGGCAGCGCCAGGTCGGCCGCGCCACCCGCGCCGCCACCGGAGCCGCCACCACCGGTGCCACCCGATCCGCCACCGCCGCCCGGGGACGAGCTACCACAGCCGAGCGCGACCAGCGCAGCGACGAGAGCGAGCTTGCGAATCATGGGCCGTATGTATCCCGGGTCACGGTTCGAGGCCAAGTAACCTCGGCCCTGCTACGATCCTCCATTGGATAGATGCGAGACGACGGCGCCTTGAGCGATGAAGACGTGGTCGCGCGCGTGCGCGGCGGCGACCTGGCGGTGTTCGAGATCCTGATGCGCCGCTACAACCAGCGGCTGTTTCGCGCCTGCCGCGCCATCCTACGCGACGACGCCGACGCCGAGGACGCGGTACAGCAGGCGTACATCGCGGCCTACGGCCATCTCGAGCAGTTCGCCGGTGCGGCGAAGTTCTCGACGTGGCTGACGCGCATCGCGGTGCGCGAAGCGCTCGGCAAGCTGCGCACGCGCAAGCGGCGCGGCGAAGTGGAATTCGACGGGACGGCAGAGGAGCAGACGACCATGAGCGACCAGCGCGACGACGATTCACCCGAGACGCACGCGGAGCGGCGCGAGCTCCTCGGCATCCTCGAGTCGGCCGTCGATTCGCTGCCCGAGATCTATCGCGTCGTCTTCATGATGCGCGAGGTCGAGCTCATGTCGACCGGCGAGACCGCCGAGGTGCTCGAGCTCTCCGAAGAGGCGGTCAAGGTGCGCCTGCACCGCGCGCGCGCCATGCTGCGCGAAGGGCTCTACGAGCGGCTCGAAGAGCAGTCGCCGCGCAGCTTTCCGTTCCTCGGCGCGCGCTGCGATCGCATCGTGGCGAGCGTCATGGCGCGCCTCTCGCCGAAGGTGCCTACGCGTAGCTAATTTTCGCGATTCGTGGCATACACGCCGTCCATGCAGGTGCAGAACCTCGGCGACGTGCTTCGTCGCCGGAAGAAAGTCGTCCCGGCCGGTCTTCAGTCGGTGCCGCAGCTGACCGGTGGGCTCCCGGTGCTCGGCCACTCGGTCGAATTCATTCGCAATACCATCGGTCTCCTCGCCCGCGCGCAGCGCGAGATGGGCGAGATCAGCTCGTTCACCGTCTTCAACCGCAAGATGGTCGCGGTCTTCGGCCCCGAGGCGCAGGAGGCGGTGTTCCGCGCGCCCGACTCGGTCCTGTCGCCCAACGAGGCGTACAAGATCATGACGCCGGTGTTCGGCAAGGACATCGTCTACGACGCGCCGCCGGAGAAGATGGCGGAGCAGCTCAAGATGCTCTTGCCCGCGCTCAAGGACAAGCGCATGCGCACGTACGGCGAGGCCGTCGTGCACGAGACCGAGCAGAATACCAAGGAGTGGGGCGAGGCCGGGGTGGTCGACTTCGTCGACTTCTGCCGCGTGCTCACCAACTTCACGTCGTCGCGCTGCCTCCTCGGAAAAGAGTTCCGCGAGGGCATGACCGAGGAGTTCGCCGCGGTCTATCACGACCTCGAGAAGGGCGTGACCCCGCTCGCGTACATCAACGCGCACCTGCCGATTCCGTCGTTCAGAAAGCGCGACAAGGCGCGCGTGCGCATGGTCGAGATGATCGCCAGCGTCATCCGCGCGCGCCTGCGCGACCGCCGGCAGGGCGAAGACTTTCTGCAGACCCTCATGGAGTCGCGCTACTCGGACGGGCGCGCGCTCAACGAAGACGAGATCACCGGCATGCTGCTCGCGGGCATGTTCGCGGGGCACCACACGTCGTCGGTGACGACGGCGTGGACGCTGATCGAGCTCCTGCGCAATCAGGGGTACCTCGCGCGCGTGGTGGCCGAGATCGATCGCGTGTTCGCCGGCGGCGAGAAGGTGTCGCACGGCAAATTGCGCGAGCTGGTCGAGACCGAGTACGCGGTCAAAGAGGCGCTGCGGCTGCATCCGCCGCTGTTCATGCTCGTGCGCGTGGCGCAAAAGGACTTTCAGTACAAGCAGTGGCACGTTCCGAAGGGCAGCTGGATCGTCATCTCGCCGACGGTGGCGCACCAGATCGAGTCGGTCTTCAAGAACCCGGCGGCCTTCGATCCCGATCGCTTCGCGCCGCCGCGCGAGGAAGACAAGCGCGACTTCGCGTACATCTCGTTCGGCGGCGGGCGCCACAAGTGCCTGGGCAACGCGTTCGCGATCCTGCAGATCAAGGCAATCATCGCGCTGCTGCTCGGGCAGTACGAGTTCGAGCTCGCGGGCGACGCGATCGACTCCGACTTCCACGGGCTCGTCGTCGGGCCGAAGGAGCCGTGCCGCGTGAAGTATCGCCGGCGTGCGCAGCCGTCGGTGACGATGAACGCGGCGGCGGAGCTGTCCGAGATGGCCTCGCCCGAGGCGATGCAGGCGGCGATGGAAGTGCACGGCGCCAACGGCCACACCAACGGCACCAACGGGCATGGCACGGCGACCGCGAAGGCACCGGCGAAGAAGCTCAAGATCACGCTCGATCGCGATCTGTGTCAGGGCCACGCGGTGTGCGTGGGCGAGGCGCCCGATGTGTTCCGCATCGGCAAAGACGGCCGCGTCGAGCTCGCGATCGATCTCGTCGGGGGGGATTTGCCTCTATCGCTGTATGGGAAGGTTCACGAAGCCGCGCAGTATTGCCCGACGCGCACCATCAAGCTTCGCTACGAATAACGACGAAAACTAGTAGTGCGTGCAGGTGGCGACGTAGCAGCTCTGATCGCCCTGCGTCTCCGCGTAGCAGCGGTCGAGCGCGTCGTCCTCGACGGAGCTCATGTTCTGCAGCCCGAAGCCCGACCACGTGCTGACGCTGACCGGGTACTGATCGCCGTCCGAGTCTTCGGCGGTGCAGCTGACGTTGTGGACCTCGCCCCAGTTCCAGTAGTAGACGGGACGCGCGAACTCGGGGTGCTCCCAGTGCCTCCACGGATGCGCGCCCCAACGGATCACCTTGGGAGCCATCACGCGCACCGGGTTGCGGTGCACGACCACGGGGTGCGGCGGATGGTAGCCGGGCTGATGGCCGACGTACCTCGGCGGCTCGGGGCGCGGCGCGTAGTGGCGCTCGTCGCGATGCTCTTCGTGCTGCGCTTCGTGATGCTCTTCGTGACGCTCTTCGTGATGCTGCGCGAGGGCGAGCGGCATCCCGACGGCGGTGGTGAGTGATGCGGCGATGAAGAGCTGGAGCGGACGCTTGAGTCTCATGCACGGTCCTCCTCGGTTTTGTCCGAGGCGACCATATCGAAATTTCAGTCGAGGGCGGCGCGCATTATTTTCTCGGGAGCGTCAACCGCGCCTCGCAGCCGCGGCGATCATGACGGTCCTGTAACGTGAGGGTGCCGCCGTGGTTCTCGGCGATCTGGCGCGACAGCACGAGCCCGATGCCGCTGCCGGTCGCCTTCGTCGTGAAGAAGGGCACGAAGAGGTTGCGCGTGTCGGAGAGGCCGGGCCCTTCGTCGCGCACGCGCACGACGAGGGTGTCGCCGCGCGTCTCCCAGGTGACCTCGACGGCGCCTGTCCCTTGACCTTCGGGCTCGGCGGCCGCGTCGACGGCGTTGCGCACCAGGTTGATGAGCAGCTGCTCGAGCTGATCGCCGTCGGCGCGCACGGTGAGCGCCGGCCCTTCGACGAGCGCGATGGGGCGGCGCTGCTCGAGCTCGACGACGCGGCGGACCACCGCGGCCACGTCGACGGCGCCGAAGCGCGGCGGCGGCAGGCGCATGAGGCGCGCGTAGGAGCTCATGAAGCGGCCGAGCGCCTCGGCGCGGCGCTCGATCACCTCGAGCCCGCTCGCGAGATCGGCGGCGAAGTCTCCGTCGTCGGCGAGCGGCTGCTTGGCGCGCGCGCGCAGGCTGGCGGCGATCGATCGGATCGGCGCGAGCGAGTTGTTGATCTCGTGCCCGAGCACGCGCACCAGGCGCTCGAAGGCGTGGCGCTCCTCGGCGCGCAGCGCGCGCGACAGATCGGCGGCGACCACCAGCGTCGAAGGGCGCCCTTCCTGGCGCACCGGGCCGCGGCGGACCTCGAGCTGCCGCGGCACGCCGCCGAGCGTGAGCGCCAGCGTGCGCGGCGATTCGCCGTCGAGGAGCGCCTCGAGCCCGAGCGCGGCGGCGCGCTGGCCGGCGATGCGGTTCGGCTCGACGCCGGCCAGGCGCGCGCCGGCGGCGTTGGTCAGCGTCAAGACGCCGTCGGCGTCGAAGACGTAGATGGCCACGTCGATGGCCTCGATCGCCTTGCGCACGAGCGCCGAGGCCTCGAGCGCGCCGTAGCGCTCGCGGCGCAGCGTGGCGGCCAGCGCGTTGGCTTCGTCGAGCGCCACGCCGAGCGCGTCGTCGCTGCGGTTGTGGCGGCCGCGGATCGAGAAGTCGCCCTCGCGCAGCGCGGCCAGGAGGTTCGACAGCGTTTGCAGCGGCCGCGCCACCTCCTCGCGCACCGTCAGCGCCAGCGCGGTCCAGGCGCCGATGCACACGAGCGTCAGGGTCCAGCGCACCTTGGGCGAGTGCGGCTCGAGCCACAGAAAGCCGATCGCCACCAGCGCCGCGGGCAGCGCGGCACCGAGGGCGTGGAGCGTGACCCGGGCTTCGTGGCTCAGCGGATTGCGGCGCTTCCGCTTACGCTCCTCGCTCACCCATGCCCTTTTAACCCATGATGCGCCAGACGGCGATAGAAGGCGCTGCGCGACAGGCCGAGCGCGCGCGCCGCGTCGGAGACGTTGCCGGTGAAGCGGTCGAGCGCGCGCTGGATGAGGTAGCGCTCGGCCTCTTCGATCGTGAGGCTGTCGAAGTGCGCGCTGCCGTCGCTGCGCGCGGTCGAGCTGCCGCCGCCGAGGAGCAGATCGCCGGCGTGCACCACGTCGCCGTGACAGAGCAGGAGCGCGCGCTCGACGACGTGCTCGAGCTCGCGCACGTTGCCCGGCCACGGATGCTCGAGGAGCGCCCCGAGCGCGTCGGGCGCGAGCGTGACGCGGCGGCCGTAGCGCGCCGCCTGGCGCTCGAGGAAGTGCGCGGCCAAAAGCGGAAGGTCCTCGCGCCGCTCGCGCAACGGCGGCAGGCGGATCTCGACGGTGTTGAGGCGATAGAGCAGATCCTCGCGGAACCGCCCTTGCGAAACTTCCGAGGCCACGTCGACGTTGGTGGCCGACAGGACGCGCACGTCGGCGCGGCGCACGCGCGAGCTGCCGACGGGGTGGAACTCGCCGGTCTGGAGGACGCGCAACAGCTTGGCCTGCTGTTGCATCGGCATGTTGGCGATCTCGTCGAGGAACAGCGTGCCGCCGTCGGCGAGCTCGATGCAGCCGGTGCGATCGGCGCGCGCATCGGTGAAGGCGCCGCGCACGTGGCCGAACAGCTCCGACTCGAACACGCCCTCGGCGAGGCCACCGGCGTTGACCGCGACGAACGGCCGCTCGGCGCGCTTCGAGGCGGCGTGCAGCCAGCGCGCCGCGACCTCCTTGCCGGTGCCGTGCTGCCCGGTGATGAGCACGTTGGCGTCCGACGGCGCCACCCGCTCCATGAGGCGCATGACCTCGCGCATCTTGGGCGACTCCGCCACCAGCGACGGCAGCTGATGCGCGCGCTGGCGCGAGGTCTCGTCGGCGAGCCGCCGCCCCTGGCGCAGCGCCCGCGCCAGCTCGACCTGCGTGCGCATGGTGGCGGCCATGCGCGCGTTGTCCCACGGCTTGGCCACGTAGTCGCGCGCCCCGCGGCGCATGGCCTCGACGGCGCCGTCGACCGACGACCACGCGGTCATGACCACCACCGGCAGCGTCGGATCGTTGCGCTGGAGGGCGGCCAGGAGGTCCATGCCCTCCTTGCCCGAGGTGGTGTCGCGCGCGTAGTTGAGGTCCATCAGCACCGCGTCGACCTCCTGCCCGTCGACGACGGTGAGCACGCCGGCGGGCGAGGCGGCGGTGACGATGTCGAAGCCTTCGCTCTTGAGCAGCAGGCGAAGCGCCTCGAGGACGTCGACCTGGTCGTCGGCGATGAGGATGCGGGCGCGCATGGTCTATTCGTAGCGCAGGACGACCATCGGGTCGACACGGGTCGCCGCTCGCGCGGGCAGGAGGCTGGCGACCGTCGCCGCCAGCGCGAGGACGACGCTGACCGCGCCGAAGGTCACCGGGTCGGTCGTTGCCACGCCGTTGACCAGCGTGACCATCACGCGGCCGAGCGCCAGCGACGCGCCGAGACCGATGGACAGGCCGATGGCGACGAGCCTGAGCCCGTGGCGCACCACCATGCGCTGCACGTCGCCGGCGTTGGCGCCGAGGGCCATGCGCACGCCGATCTCGTGGTTGCGTTGCGACACCATGTAGCTCATGACCGCGTAGAGCCCGACGACGGCGAGCAGCAGCGCCACGATGGCGAAGACGCCGAGCAGCAGCATGGCGAACCGGCGGCCGCCGATCGAGTCGGCGATCGCCTGCTCCATCGTCGTCTGCTCGGACATCGGCATCTCCGAGTCGTAGGCGTCGAGCGCGGTGCGCGCCACGGCGCCGAGCTGCGCGGCGTGCGGCCCGCGGATGGCGATGTTCACCTCGTGGAGGAGCGGCAGGATCTCGTCGGGCAGCTGCGTCAGCGGCGAGTACACCTCGTACTGCGCCGGCACGCGCCCCTCGACGCCGTAGTGCATCACGTGGTGCACCACGCCGACGATGTCGACCTTCTTCTGACGGTTGAACGAGATCCACTGTCCGATCGCGGCCGACGGGCTGCCGAAGAACCGGGTGGCCATGGTGTCGTCGATGAGCGCGACCGGCTGCGCGTGCGGCCCGTCGCCGGCGTTCAGATCGCGGCCGGCGAGGAGCTTGATGCCGAGGGTGTCGAGAAAGCCGGCGCCGACGAGGTAGTGGACCGCGAAGTGCTCGTCCTCGGGGTTGCCGCGGATCTGGAAGCTCTGCTCGGGCGCGCCGTTGAAGGGCATGCCGCCGCCGATCGTCGCGTTCTGCACGCCGGGCGCCGCGGCCAGGCGGCGCTGGATCTCCTCGAGCACGTTGCGCACCTTGTCGGCCGTGTCGTAGCGCGTCGGCGAATAGGAGAGCGCGGCGACGAAGGTGTCCTCGCTCTTGAAGCCGACGTCCATCGACGACAGATGCTGGAACGTGCGCAGCGACAGCCCGGCGCCTACGAGCAGCACCAGTGCCAGCGCCACCTCGACGACGACGAGCACGCTGCGCAGCCGTCCGTGCGCCACGCCGGCGACGCCGCGCGAGCCGGCCGCTTTGAGCGCCTCGTGGACGTCGGCGCGCGAGGCGCGGATCGCCGGCACCAGGCCGCAGAAGAGCGCCGTCATGGTGGTGAGCGCGAGCGAGTAGAAGAGCACGTTGCCGTCGATCTTGATGACCGAGCCGCGCGGGATCGACTCCGGCTTGAGCGCGACCAATAGATCGACGCCCCACAGCGCCAGGATGACGCCGAGCGCGCCGCCGACGAGCGCGATGATCCCGCTCTCGACCAGCAAGGGGCGCATGAGCGCCCAACGATCGGCGCCGAGCGCGGCGCGCACCGAGAGCTCGCGGCTGCGCGCGGTGCCGCGCGCGAGCATCAGGTTGGCCACGTTGGCGCTGGCGATGAGCAGCACGAAGGCGACGGCGCCGAGGAGCAGCCACAAGGTGGTCTGCACGTCCTCGACCGCTTTTGACTGCAGCGGCCAGAGCTTGGGCAGCACCTCCGACTTCATGTCGCCGGCGGCGATCTGGATGGCGTGCCCGACGGTGGTCATGTCGGCGCGGGCCTGCTCGATGGTGACGCCGTCCTTGAGGCGCCCGACGCCGTACATGCCGGGGTGCGAGCCGCGCGCGTCGCGCGTCAGCTTGTCGAGGTGCGCCAGCGTCACGTAGACCGGCGCCTCGCCGTTGAAGCGGTAGCTCGCGGGCAGCACGCCCACGATCGAGAAGGCGCGCCCGTCGAGCGTGAGGGTGCGGCCGAGCGCGCCCGGATCGGCGCCCAGGCGCTCGCGCCAGAACTTGTCGGAGACCAGCGCCACCGGCGGCGCGTTCGGCTGCTCCTCGCCGTCGAGGAAGTCGCGCCCGAGCTGCGGCTTGACGCCGAGCACGCGCAAGAAGTTCGCCGACACCATGCGCGCCTCGACGCGCTCGGCGTGGCCGATCCCGGTCATGGTGTAGCTCTGCTGGCGCGTCGCGCCGATGTCGACGAACGTGTGCTGCGTCTTGCGCCAGTCGCTGAAGTCGAGGAACGAGACGCTCATGTCGGGGAACTTGGGCGTGCCTTCCCAGAGGAACACCAGCCGCGACGGCTCGTGATAGGGCATCGGCCGCAAGAGCACGCCCGACACGACGCTGAAGATGGCGACGTTGACGCCGATGCCGACGGCGAGCGTGAGCACGGCGACGAGCGCGAAGCCGGGCGCCTTGCGTAGGAGGCGGAGCGCGTGGCGGACTTCAGTGAGTAGTGTACGCATCATTCGCTCCTGAGCGCCTGCATCGGATCGACGCGCGTGGCCCGGCGCGCGGGGACGACGATGGCCACGAGCGCGACCAGCGCCAGCGTCGCGGCGACGACGACGTAGGTGACGACGTCGGTCGCGGTCACGCCCCACAGGATCGACGCGGCCACCCGCGTGAGCACCAGCGCCGCGACGGTGCCGAGCCCGAGGCCGATGCCCACGAGCGCCATGCCGTCGCGCAGCACCATGCCGAGCACCGTGCGCGCGGTGGCGCCGAGGGCGACGCGGATGCCGATCTCCTGGGTGCGCTGCGCGACGGTGTACGACATGACGCCGTAGATGCCGACGGCGGCGAGCACGAGCGCGACCAGCCCGAACAGCATCATCAGCGTCAGCGTGAAGCGGCGCTGTGCCAGCGACGTCGAGATCATGGCATCGAGCGGCATGACGTCGAAGATCGGCTGCTGCCGATCGACCTCGGCGATCGCGCCGCGTGCCGCGCCGGCGAGCGTCATCGGGGCGCCCGCGGTGCGCGCCACCAGCGTCATGCCCGACGAGCCCTTGCGCTGCGCCAGCGGCCAATACATCTCGGGCCGCGTCGGCTTGTCGAGGCCGTAGCCGCGCACGTCGCCGATGACGCCGATGACCGTCGCCCACGGCGCGTCCTTCGTGTTGATGCCGGGTTGGCGCACGTGCCGGGTGAGCGGATCGCGATCGGGCGAGAACTTTTTCACCCACGCCTGGTTGACCACGACGACCGGCGGCGCCGTCGGGCCGTCGCTCGCGGCGAACACGCGGCCGCGCACCACCGGGATGCTCATGGCGGCGAACCAGTCGCCGGCGACCTCGCGAATCTCGCAGTCGGGCTTGTCGGCCGGATCGGTGGGCGTGAAGCCGTCGAGCTCGAAGAGGATGTCGGTGGTGTTGCCGCTGAGCGGCATGATGTTGACGCCACCGACGGCGGTGACGCCGGGCAGCTGCGCCATGCGCGCGTCGGCGTCCTGGTAGAAGCGCACGAAGCGCTCCTTGTCGGCGTCGGTGACCTTGCTGTCGGCGACGGGCAACGAGATGCTGAGCGTGAGCGCGTGATCGGCGCGGAAGCCCGGATCGACCGCGCGCAGCTGCATGAAGCTGCGCACCATGAGGCCGGTGCCGACGAGCAGCACCATCGACAGCGCCACCTCCGCGATCACCAGCGCCTTGCGCAGGCGGCCGCGCGCCGAGGTGGTGCCGCGCGTGCCGTCCTTGAGCGAGTCGTGCAGATCAGGGCGCGACGCCGACAAGGCCGGCATGAGCCCGAAGGCGATGCCGGTCAGCGCCGCGACGGCGACGGTGAAGCCGAGCGCACGCCCGTCGAGCGCCACCTCGGCGGCGCGCGGCGCGGCGTCGCCGGCGAGCCCGACGAGCGCGTCCACCGCCCACGCCGCCAGCACCAGGCCGAGCGCGGCGCCGGCGAAGGCGAGCAGCAGGCTCTCGGTCAGGAGTTGGCGCATCAGCCGCCCGCGGCCGGCGCCGAGCGCGGTGCGGATGGCCATCTCGCGGTTGCGCGTGGCGGCGCGCGCGAGCTGCAGGTTGGCCACGTTGGCGCAGGCGATGAGCAGCACGAAGGCGACCGCGCCGAGCAGGATGAGCAGCGGCAGCCTGACGTCGCCGACGATCTTGTCCTTGAGCGGCTCGATCGACGTGGTCAGGCCCATCGACGGCGGATAGATGTCGCTGTGCGCCTCGCTCAGCCGCTTGGTGAAGCCGTCGAGGTCCTGCTGGATCTGCGCGTCCGACAAGCCCGGCTTCTTGCGCGCGATCAGGCGCAGCCAATGGGCGTTGCGGATCTCGGCCATGTCGTAGGTCGTCGACGCCGGCAGCCAGACGTCGGCCGCCTCCTCGAGGAAGAAGCCGCGCGGCAGCACGCCCACGACCTGGTAGTCGACGCCGTCGAGCCGCACCGTCTGGCCGAGCGCCCCGTTCGGCGAGCCGAAGCGGCGCTGCGCCAGCTTGTAGTCGAGCATGGCGACGTGGTCGTTGCCCTTGAAGGCCTCGTTGGGCAAAAAGTTACGGCCGGCGATCGGCGACACGCGCAGCGTCGGCAACAGCGTCGGCGAGGCGAGCCGGATGAGCACGCGCTCGGGCGTGCCCGAGCCCGACAGGTTGGCGTCGCCGCCGGACCAGATGCCGGCGTTCTCGAACGACTGGTTCTGCGCGAGGAAGTCCTTGTAGTCGGGGAAGGACCAGGGCCCCTTCAGAAAGCCGAGGTGCGTCGAGCCGCGATAGACGGCGACCAGGTTCTGCGAGTCGGGGTAGGGCAGCGGGCGCAAGAGCACGCCGTCGACGACGCTGAAGATCGCCGTGTTGGCGCCGATGCCGAGCGCCAGCGCCAGCACCGCCGCGATGGTGACGCCGGGGCTGCGGCGCAACATGCGCAGCGCGAACTTGAGATCGCTGACGAAGGCGCTCATCACAGCCGCTCCGTCAGGCCTTCGGCCAGCACGCGCCCGTCGCGCATGCGCACGATGCGGCGACTGTGCGACGCGATCTGCTCCGAGTGGGTGACCTGCACGATGGTCGTGCCCTGCCGGTTGAGCTGCGCGAACAGCTTCATGACCTCGATGCCCTGCTCGGTGTGCAGGTTCCCCGTCGGCTCGTCGGCGAGCAGCAACGACGGCTTGGCGATCACGGCGCGCGCGACGGCCACCAGCTGCTGCTGTCCGCCCGAGAGCTGCGCCGGGTAGAGGTCCTTCTTGCCGACGATGCCGAAGCGATCGAGCGCGTCGGCCACCTTGGCCTTGCGCTCCGCCGACGGCATGTCGCGATACGACAGCGGCACCTCCAGGTTCTCGGCGACGGTGAGCTCGTCGAGGAGGTGGAAGCGCTGGAAGACGATGCCGACGTGCTTGCGCCCGAGCGCGATGCGCTCCTTGTGGTTCATCTTGTGCACCGGCTCGTCGAAGAAGAAGAACTCGCCCTGCCAGTCGTGATCGAGCATGGCGAGCACCGCCAGCAGCGTCGACTTGCCGGCGCCCGACGGCCCCATGATGGTGACGAAGTCGCCCGCCTGCACCTCGAGGTCGACGGCGTCGAGCACGCGGCCGGAGCCGGGGAAGGTACGTGTCAGCTTGCGCAGCCGAATCATGGTTCTCTCCTTCAGTCCGCCCGCAACGCGAGCATGGGGTCGACGCGGGTCGCGCGCCGCGCGGGAATCAAGATGGCGATGACGGCGACGGCCGCGAGCACCAGCGCGATCGCCGCGTAGGTGGCGGCGTCGGTGGCGGTCACGCCGTAGAGCAACGAGGCGACGAGGTGGCCGAGCGCCAGCGCCGCCGCCAGCCCGACGACGAGCCCGATGGCCACGAGGCGCATGCCGTCGCCGAGCACCATCTTCAGCACCGTCGCCGGGCGCGCGCCGAGCGCGATGCGAATGCCGACCTCGCGCGTGCGCTGCGCGACGGTGTAGGCCATGACGCCGTAGATGCCGACGGCGGCGAGCACGAGCGCGACCAGGCCGAACAGCAGCATGAGGCCCATCGTGAAGCGGCGCTGCGCCAGCGTGCCGGCGATGAGCGACTCCATCGTCGCCACCTCGAACACCGGCTGCGACGGGTCGACCTCGGCGATGACGGCGCGCGCCGCGCTGGCCAGCGCCGCCGGATCGCCGTCGGTGCGCAGCACCATCGTCAGCGCCGACGAGCGGCGGAGCTGCTGGTGCGGGAAGTAGGCCTCCGCCACCGGCGCCGACGCCAACCCGTAGCTGTGCATGTCGCCGACGACGCCGACGATGGTCCACCACGGGTTCTGCTTGCGCGAGCTGGCGATCTGGAAGCGCTTGCCGAGCACGTCGCCGCCGTTCGGCCAGAAGCGCCGCACGAACGCCTCGTTGACCACCATGGCCCGCGGCGCGTCGCGCCCGTCGGCGGCGGCGAGAAGCCGCCCGCGCACGAGCGGAATCCCCATCGTCTCGAAGTAGCCGGGCGTCACCTCGCGGACGTTGGTGTCGGTGGTGGCGAGCGGCGACGACGGCGTGTAGCCCTCGATGTTGAACGAATAGACCTCGTTCGAGTGGGCGAACGGCAGGATGGTGCTGGCGCCCACCGAGCGCACGCCGGGCAGCGTGCGCAGGCGCTCCTGTGCGCGCGCGAAGAAGCTCACGTAGCGGTCGTGATCGGCGTCGGTCTCGTCGCCGAGCGGCACCGGCAGCGCCATGCGCATGGTCAGGAGGTGATCGGCGCGGAAGCCGGGATCGACGGCGCGCAGCCGCGCGAAGCTGCGCACCATCAGGCCCGCGCCGACGAGCAGCAAGAGCGACACCGCGACCTCGATGACGACGAGCGTCTTGCGCAGCCGGCCGTGGCCATGCGCGCTGCCGCGCGAGCCGTCCTTCATCGCGCCGGCGAGATCGGGGCGCGAGGCGCTGAGCGCCGGCGCCAGCCCGAAGAGCACGCCGGTCACGAGCGAGACGCCGACCGTGAAGAGGAGGACGCGCGCGTCGAGATGGACGTCGGCCACGCGCGGCAGCCCGGCCGGCGCCAGCGCCGTGAGCGCATCGATGCACCACACGGCGAGCAACAGGCCGAGCGCGCCGCCGGCGATGCCGAGGAGCACGCTCTCGGTCAACAGCTGGCGCACGATCTGGCCGCGGCGCGCGCCGAGCGCCAGCCGCACGGCCATCTCCTTGTGGCGCGCCGCCGTGCGCGCGAGCAAAAGGTTGGCCACGTTGGCGCAGGCGAGCAGCAGCACGCAGCCGACGGCGCCGAGGAGCACGAGCAGCATCAGCCGCACGTTGCCGACGACGACGTCGGCGAGCCGCTCGGCCGAGAGGAACCAGTGGATCTCGGGCGGATAGTCGCTCGGGTACTGTGCGCGCAGCCGCGCCGACAGCGCGTCGAGATCGCCGCGCAGCTGCGCATCGGTGACGCCGGGCGCGCGCCGCGCCACCAGCTGGAGCCACTGCGAGGTGCGAACGTCGACGCCGTCGGTGACGAGCGCCATCGGCACGTAGGCGTCGCAGCGCCGATCGAAGAAGAAGCCGGGCGGCATCACGCCGATCACTTCGTAGGGCGCGCCGTCGAGCGTGATGCGCCGGCCGATGATCTGCGGATCGCCGCTGAAGCGCGACTGCCACAGCGCGTGGTCGAGGATGACGACGGCGCGGCCGCGGCCGCTGTCCTCCTCGGGCAGAAAGCCGCGCCCGAGCGCCGGCTCGACGCCGAGCGTGGTCAGAAGCGAGCGCGTCGCGTACAAGAGGCCCAGCCGCTGCGGGGCTCCTTCGCCGGTCAGGTTGGCGGTGCCGCCGGTGTAGGCGGCGACGCTGGCGAGCGTGTGCGTCGCGTCGCGCACGTCCTTGTACTCCGGCCACGACGAGGAGAAGCGCGAGGTCGTGGTGGCGCCGAAGTTGGTGAAGACGCGCACCAGCTGGTCGGGCGCGCGGTAGGACAACGGCTTGAGCAGCACGCCGTCGACGACGCTGAAGATGGCGGTGTTGGCGCCGATGCCGAGCGCGAGCGCGACGATGGCCGCCGCGGTCACGCCCGGGCTCTTGCGCAGCGTGCGCCAGGCAAAGCGCAGATCGCGAAGGAGCGCGTCCATCACTCGGCCCTCAGCGCGATCATCGGATCGACTCGCATCGCCCGTCGCGCCGGCACGATGATGGCCACGAGCGCGACGGCGGCGAGCGCGCCGGCGATGATGCCGTAGGTGGGCGCGTCGACCGCGCCGATGCCGTACAGCAGCGACGAGACCACGCGCGACAGCGCGAGCGCGGCCACGACGCCGAGCGCGAGCCCGATGCCGACGAGGCTCATGCCGTCGCGCAACACCATGCCGAGGACGCCGCCCGGCGTGGCGCCGAGCGCGACGCGAATGCCGATCTACTGCGTGCGCTGCGCGACGGTGTAGGCCATGACGCCGTAGATGCCGACGGCGGCGAGCAGCAGCGCCACCACGCCGAACACCATCATCAGCGTGAGCGTGAAGCGCCGCTGTCCGAGCGACGTACCGACCAGCGTCTCGACGGGCTGCACGTCGAAGATCGGCTGCATCGCGTCGACCTCGGCCATCGCGCCGCGGACCGTGGCGCCGAGCGCCGCCGGGTCGCCGTGCGTGCGCATGACGAAGGCCATCGCCGGATTGGTGCGCGACTGCGCCGCCGGCCAGTACATCTCGGGCTGCACCGGCTGATCGAGCCCGTAGGCGCGGATATTGCCGACGACGCCGACGATGGTGGCCCACGGGAACTCGAGCGCGGCCAGGTTGCCGAGGCGGATGCGCTTGCCGAGGACGTCGCCCTTCGGGAAGAACTTCTTGCCGAACTCCTGGTTGACGACGACGACCTTGGGCGCCTGCGCGTCGTCGCTCGGCGCGATGAAGCGCCCGTGGATGAGCGGCACGCCGATGGCGCCGAACCAGTCGCCGGCGATCTGCCGGTTCTGCGCGTCGGGGTGCATGTCGTTCGGCCCCGGCGTGTAGCCCTCGATGTCGAACAGGCGATCGGTCATGCCGCCGTCGAGCGGCACCATGTTGCACGCGCCGACGGTGGCGACGCCGGGAAGCTGGCGCATGCGCTCGAGCGTGCGCTCGTAGAACGCGGAGAAGCGGGCGCGGTCGGCGTCGCTGACGTTGCTGTCCGGAACCGGCAGCGACACGCGCAGCATGAGCGCGTGGTCGGGACGGAAGCCGGGGTCGACGTTCTTGAGGCGCAAAAAGCTGCGCACCATGAGGCCGGCGCCCACGAGCAGCACCAGCGACAGCGCCACTTCGCTGACGACGAGCGCCTGGCGCAGGCGGCCGCGGCCGGCGGTGGTGCCGCGCGTGCCGTCCTTGAGCGACGACTGCAGCTCGGGGCGCGACGCGGCGATCGCCGGCGCCAGCCCGAAGCCGACGCCGGTGGCGACGGCGACTCCGGTGGTGAAGACGAGCACGTCGAGGTGCAGCCCGACCTCGCCGACGCGCGGCAGCGACGTCATCGCCAAGAGCGCGTCGATGCCCCACGCCGCCACGGCGAGGCCGAGCGCGCCGCCGGCGAGCGACAAGAGCAGGCTCTCGGTCAGGAGCTGGCGGATGATGCGGCCGCGCCGCGCGCCGAGCGCCGCACGGATGGCCATCTCGCGCTGCCGCGTGGCCGCGCGCGCGAGCAGGAGGTTGGCCACGTTGGCGCAGGCGATGAGCAGCACGCAGGCGACCGCACCGAGCAGGACGAGGAGCGGCAGCTTGACGTCGCCGACGATGCTCTCGATGTACGGCTGCTCCTTGAGCTGAAAACCCCACGACGGCGGAAACAGGTCGGGGAAGGTGTCGCTCTCGTACTTGGCGACGGCGCCGAGATCGCCGTCGATGGTCGACCGGGTCGCCGCGGCGCGCTTGCGCCCGAGCACCGTCAGAAAGTGGGAATTGCGCACCTTGATGCTCTCGTCGGCGGTCGAGAGCGGAATCCACACGTCGACCGGATGATCGAGCACGAAGGCGCGCGGCAAGATGCCGATGACCTGGTAGTCGACGCCGTCGAGGCGCACGCTGCGGCCGACCGCGTCGCGCCCGCCGCCGAACTGGCGCCGCCACAGCCCGTCGGAGATGAGGGCCACGTGGTCGCGCCCCTTGACCGTCTCCTCGGGCAAAAAGTTGCGGCCCACCACCGGCTGCACGCGCAGCGTCGGCAACAGCGACGGCGTCACGACGCGCAGGAGCACGCGCTCGGGGCTGCCGGTTCCCGACAGGTTGACGTCGCCGTCGACCCAGCCGCCGACGTTCTCGAAGGTGCGCGTCTGCTGCTGCAAGTCGAGGAACTCCGGATACGACAGCGGTCCCGCCCTGAACTCGGGATGCTTCGAGGAGCCGGTGCCGATCGCGTAGAGCGACGCCGAGTCGGGGTAGGGCAGCGGGCGCAACAAGACGCCGTCGACGACGCTGAAGATCGCCGTGTTGGCGCCGATGCCGAGCGCCAGCGCGATCACGGCGGCGGCGGTGACGCCGGGGCTGCGGCGCAACGTGCGCAGCGCGAACTTGAGGTCACTTCCGAGGGCGCTCATTCACGCTCCTTCAGTCCGCCCGCAACGCGAGCATGGGATCGACGCGGGTCGCGCGCCGTGCCGGGATCACGATGGCGACGACGGCGACGGCCGCCAGCGCGACCGCGATCGCAGCGTAGGTGGCGGCGTCGGTCGCCGACACGCCGTAGAGCAGCGACGACACCAGCCGCGTCAGCGCGAGCGCGCCGGCGACGCCGAGCCCGAGCCCGAGGACGACCAGGCGCAGCCCGTCGCGCAGCACCATCGCCAGCACGCTCGCCGGCGTGGCACCGAGCGCGACGCGGATGCCGATCTCCTGCGTGCGCTGCGCGACCGTGTACGACATGACGCCATAGATGCCGACCGCGGCGAGCAGCAGCGCCACGCCGGCGAAGATCAGCATGAGCAGGAGCGCGAAGCGCCGCCCTTCGATCGAGCGCGCGACCAGATCGTTCATCGTCCGCACGTTGAACACCGGCTGCAGCGGATCGATTTCCGCCAGCGCCGCCCGCGCCGCGCCCGCCTCTTGCAGCGGCTCGCCGACGGTGCGGATGATGAGCGACAGCCCCGACGAGTTGCGCATCTGCGCGTGCGGGAAATACATCTCGGGCTTGGCCGGCTGATCGAGCCCGAAGTGGTGGATGTTGCCGACGATGCCCACCACCGTCGCCCACTCGGGCGTCTCGCTGCGCCGGTTGGTGCGCAGCCGCTTGCCGATCGCGTCTGCGTTCGGCCAGTAGCGCCTGGCCATCGCCTCGTTGATCACGACCACGCGCGGGGCGTTCTGATCGTCGGACGGCCCGAGGAGCCGCCCGCGCACCAGCGGCACGCCGAGCGCAGCGAAGTAGTCGCCCGTCACCTCGCGCAGCTCGTTGTCGGGCACGTCGCCCGGCGAGCGTGGCACGTAGTTCTCGATGGTGAACGAGTAGTCCGACGAGTTGTTGTCGAGCGGCAGGAGGTTCGCCGCGCCGACGGCCTGCACGCCGGGAAGCTGCGCGAGCCGCTCGGTGGCGCGGCGGTAGTACGCGACCCAGCGCGCCTTCTCCTCGTCGCTGCGCGTCACCGACGGCAAGGACACGCTGATGGTGAGCACGTGATCGGGCCGGAAGCCCGGATCCACGTGGCGCACCGCCACGAAGCTGCGCGCCATGAGGCCGGTGCCGACGAGCAGCACCATCGACAGCGCGATCTCGGCGACCACCAGCGTCTGGCGCAGCCGCCCGCGCGTGCCGGTGGCGCCGCGCGATCCGTCCTTGAGCGACGCGGTCAGATCGGGCCGCGACGCCGACAACGCTGGCATGAGCCCGAAGGCCACGCCGGTCAGGAGCGACAGGCCCATGCTGAACGCCAGCACCCGCCCGTCGAGCGCGATCTCGCTGGCGCGTGGCAGCGCATCGGGGCTGAGCGCGACCATGCCGTCGACGCCCCACACCGCGAGCCCGAGGCCGAGGAGGCCGCCCATGGCCGACAGCAGCACCGCCTCGGTGAGCATCTGGCGGATGAGCCGGCCGCGCGCGGCGCCGAGCGCGGTGCGCAGCGCCATCTCGCGGTTGCGCGCCGCCGCGCGCGCCAGCATCAGGTTGGCCACGTTGGCGCACGCGATGAGCAGCACGAACGCCACCGCCGCCAGCAACAGGAGCAGCGACGGACGCGCATCGCCGACGACGTCGTCGAGCATGGGGCGCTCCTGCAGGAACCAGGTGCCCTTGCGATAGTTGTTCGGATACTGCTCCGTCAGCCGCGTCGACAGCGCGCCGAGCTCGGCGTCGAGCTGCGCGGGCGTCACGCCGGCGCGCATCCGTCCCACCACCCCGAGGAAGTGCGCGCCGCGCGTCAGCGCCGGATCATTCGACGCCAGCGGCGCCCAGATGTCGCACGGCCCGCTGATCTGGAAGCCGCGCGGCAAGACGCCCACGACCTGGAAGGTCTCGCCGTCGAGCTGCAGCGTCTTGCCGACGATCGCCGGATCGCCGCCGAAGCGCTGCCGCCACAGCCCGTCGGTGAGGATGGCGACCTTGTTGTGCCCGACGAGCTGCTCGTCGTCGGTGAAGTTGCGCCCGAGCGCCGGCTGCACGCCGAGCGTGGGAAACAAGCTCGACGACGCCGCTCCGGAGCACACGCGCTCGGGCGCGCCGGCGCCTCCCGACAGGTTCGCATCGCCGAGCGTATAGCCGCCCACCGACGCGAGCAGGCGGCTCTGCTTCTGCACGTCCTGCAGCTCGGGCACCGACACCGGAATGTGCAAGAGGCCCTGCTCGGGGAAGTTGCCGTTGAGCACGACCAGCGCGCGCGAGTCGTGATAGGGCAGCGGCCGCAACAGGACGCCGTCGACGACGCTGAAGATCGCCGTGTTGGCGCCGATGCCGAGCGCGAGCGCCAGCACCGCCGCCGCCGACACGCCCGGCGTGCGCTTGAGCATGCGCCACGCGAACCGCAGATCCCTCCACAGAGCGTCCATCGGTCCTCCTCAGTCCGCCCGCAGCGCGAGCATCGGATCGACGCGCGTCGCCCGCCGCGCCGGGATCGCGATCGCCACCAGCGCCACGCCCGCCAGCACGCCGGCGATCGCCGCGTAGGTCAGCCCGTCGCTCGTCGACACGCCGTAGAGCAGCGACGCCAGAAGGCGCGTCAGCCCCAGCGCCGCGCCGAGCCCGATGCCGAGCCCGATCGCGCACAGGCGCATGCCGTCGCCGATCACCATGCGGAGCACGCTCGACGGCTGCGCGCCGAGCGCCACGCGGATCCCGATCTCCTGCGTGCGCTGCGCGACGGTGTAGGACATGACGCCGTAGATGCCGACCGCGGTCAAAAGGAGCGCCGCGCCCGCGAACAGCAGCATCAAGACGAGCGCGAACTTCCGCTGCGCCAGCGACGACGCCACCAGCTCGCTCATCGGCTGCACGTCGTAGATCGGCTGCGTGGCGTCGAGCTCGGCCATCGCCGCGCGCGCCGACGCCGCCAGCGCCTTCGCATCGCCGTCGCTGCGCACGACCACCGTCATGCCCGAGCTGTCGCGCATCTGCGCGTAGGGCAGGAACAGCTCGCCGTGCGCCGGCTCGTCGAGACCAAAGCCGCGCACGTCCCCGGCGACGCCGACGACGGTGGCCCACGCCGGCGTGGTGTCGTGGTGCAGCTTGAGCCGCTTGCCGATGGGATCCTCGTTCGGCCAGTAGCGCCGCGCCAGCGTCTCGTTCACCACCACCACCGGCGGCGCCTGCGCGTCGTCGCTCGCGGCGAAGAAGCGGCCGCGCACGAGGCGCACGCCGAGCGTCTCGAAGTAGCCCGGCGTCACCTGCCGCACCTCCTCGTGCGGCAAATCGACCGCCGCCATCCCCGCCTGCCCGGGGAGCTCGAAGGTGTAGCGCGAGTCGTTGCCGTCGAGCGGCAGGATGTCGGCCGCCGCCGCCGAGCGCACACCCGGCAGCGCCGCCAGACGGTCGGTCGCGCGCGCGAACCACGCCACCCAGCGCAGCCGCTCTTCCGTCGTCGGCTCGCCCTTCGGCGTCGACAAGGCGGCGCGCAGCGTCAGCACGTGGTCGGGCCGAATCCCCGGATCGACCGATCGCAGCGCCAGGAAGCTGCGCAGCATCAGCCCGGTGCCGACGAGCAGCACCAGCGACAGCGCCAGCTCGGCGACGACGAGCGTGCGCTTGAGCCGCCCGCGCGCCGCCGAAGCCCCGCGCGCGCCGTCGCGCAACGCGCCCTGCAGATCGGGCCGCGACGCCGACAGCGCCGGGATGAGCCCGAACGCCACGCCCGTCGCCGCGGTCAGCACCAGGGTGAAGGCGAGCACGCGCCCGTCGAGCGCGACGTCGTGCGCCCGCGGCAGCGCATCCGGCGCCAGCGCCAGCAGCCCATCGACGCCCCAGCTGGCCAGGAGCACGCCGAGCCCGCCGCCGGCGATCGCCAGGAGCAGGCTCTCCGTCAAGAGCTGCCGCACCAGCCGGAGCCGCCGCGCACCGAGCGCCGTGCGCAGCGCCATCTCGCGCCGCCGCGCCGTCGCCCGCGCGAGCAAGAGGTTGGCCACGTTCGCGCACGCGATCAAGAGCACCAGCGCCACCGCGCCGAGCAGCACCCACAACGCCAACTGCACGTCGCCCACGACCTGCGCGATCAGCGGCTTCTCGACGAGCCGATAGTCCGCGCGATAGCTGCGCGGATTGCCCTCGATGGTGCGCATCGAGATCGCCGTCAGATCCTGATCGAGCTGCGCCGGCGTCACGCCCGCCTTGCTGCGCCCGACCACCCTCAGCCAGTGCGACCCGCGCTCGCTCACCTGCGGATTCGACGTCGACAGCGGGATCCACAGCTCGTCGACCCCGCCGAAGCGGAACCCCGCCGGTAACACGCCGACGATGCGATACGCCAGCCCGTCGAGCGTCAGCGAGCGCCCGACCACCTTCTGGTCCGCGCCGAAGCGATCGCGCCACGTCGCGTAGGTCAGGATCGCCACCTGGTCGCTGCCGCGACGCTCCTCCTCGGCGGTGAAGTTGCGCCCCAGCATCGGCGCCACGCCGAGCGTGGGAAACAGCGTGGCCGACGCCACGCCGGCCGAGACTCGCTCGGGCGCGCTGCCCGTGCCCTCGAGGTTGGCGTCGAGCTGCTCGTACACCGCCGCGTTGGCGAGCGTGCGGCTCTGCGCGAGGAGGTCCTTGTACTCGGGATACGACAGCGCCGCCGGCCGTCCCAGCGACGGATAATGCCAGCGGATCGACACCAGCTGCGACGAGTTGGGGTAGGGCAGCGGCCGCAACAGCACGCCGTCGACGACGCTGAAGATCGCCGTGTTCGCGCCGATGCCGAGCGCGAGCGCCACAATCGCCGCCGCCGACACGCCAGGCGTGCGCCGGAGCATGCGCAGCGCGAAGCGCACGTCCTTGCCGAAGCCCTCCATGTCGCCCTCTCGCCGCTAGGCGGCCGAACGCGTCTCGTCGACCACGCGGCCGTCGAACAGATTGATCGTGCGCGTCGCCTGCTTGGCGTATTCGGGGTTGTGCGTGACCATGCAGATGGTCGCGCCCTGCTTGTGCAGCTCGGAGAGCAGCGCCATCACCGCGTCGCCGTTGCGCGAGTCGAGGTTTCCCGTCGGCTCGTCGGCGAGCAGGATCAGCGGATCGCCGGCGACGGCGCGCGCCACTGCGACGCGCTGCTGCTGGCCGCCCGAGAGCTGACTGGGCATGTGCTTTCTCCGGTGCGCCATGCCCACGCGCTCGAGCGCCGCCTCGACGCGCTTCTTGCGATCATCGGCCGACATGCCGCGGTAGGTGAGCGGCAGCTCCACGTTCTCGTAGACCGTGAGGTCGCCGATCAAGTTGAAGCTCTGGAAGATGAACCCGATGTGCCGGTTGCGCAGCATCGCCCGCTCGGCCGCCGTCAGGTTGGCGACGGCGTCGGGCCCGAGCTGGTAGGTCCCGCTCGTCGGCGAGTCGAGGAGGCCGAGGATCGACAAGAGCGTCGTCTTGCCCGATCCCGACGGACCCTCCATCGCCACGTACTCGCCCTTCTTCACGTCGAGGTGCACCTCGGCCAGCGCGTGCGTCTCGACCTCGTCGGTGAAGAACACCTTCGAGACGTCGCGCAGCTTGATGAGGACCTCGATGTCTTTCTGTTCGCTTTGCTCAGGGGCCATGGGTTCTCCCGTTTCAGCGCAAGCGGACGCGCTCGGCGCCGTCCCATTGCGTCATGTCGCTCAGAATCACGCGGTCGCCCTCGACGAGACCGCCTTTCACTTCGATCGTCCGCACCGACGCCTTGCCCAGCTTCACCTCGGTGCGCACCGCCTCGTCGCCGCCGTCGACGAGCTTGAACAGCCCCACCGACGAATCGGGCTGCCCGAACGCCGGCCGCCCCACGTAGAGCACGTTGTTCAGCCGCTCGAGCTCGATGGTTCCCTCGACCGACAGATCCGGCCGCGCGCCCGCCGGCAGCGGCCCCGCGAACTGCACGTCCACCTTGACCGTGCCCGACACCGCCGCCGGATCGATGCGCGCCACCTTGCCCTCGACGATGCCGTTGCGCGTATCGACCATCGCCTTCTGTCCGAGCTGCACGTCCTTGGCCTGCGTCTCGGGCACGCGCAGCTCCGCCTTCAGCTTGTCGGGCTGCGCCACCTTCGCCACGACGGCGCCGACGGCCACCGACTGCCCCGGCTGCAGCGGCAGATCCTGCAGCACGCCCGCCACGCCGGCGCGCACGTGCAGCGCGTCGACCTCCTTGTGGCGGAACTCGGCGATCGAGCGCAGCCGCTCGACCTGCTGCCGCTGCGCCTGCACCTGCGCCGAGATGCCCTTCTCGAGCGCGGTCAGCCGCTTCTCCTCGAACGCCTTGCGCCCCGACAGCGTCGACTCCTTGTCGCGCGACGTGGCCATCTCGAGATCCGAGAGGAAGCCCTTCTTGGCCAGCACCTGATCGGCCTGCGCCCGTCGCTGCGCCTCTTGATGCTCCGAGTCGAGCCCGGCCACGACCGACTCCTGCGCCAGCTTCTGGTTGGTCACCGTCGCTTCGAGGTTGACCAGCTCGGCCTGCGCCTGCGCCAGCTGCCGATCGGCCTCGAGCGCCTGCAGCTCCACGTCGGGGTTCAACAGATCGACGAGCACCGTGTCCGGCTCGACCTTGGTGCCGGGCAGGACGCGCACGCGGTCGACGCGCGCCGGCGCCACCGCCGTGATCCAGCGGATCTCGACGGGAACCAGCGTCCCCTGACCCTGGACCTCACGCAGCATCGGCCCTCGCTTCACCTGGTCGATCCACACAACCGAGCGATCCACCGTGGGCGCCGCCGCGCGCAGCCGCCGAAGCCCCAGCGTCAAACCGATCACACACGCGGAGGCGATCAGCACGAGAATGAGGCGTCGGCGGCCACGACGCGGCGGCGTACGGCGGATGTCGTTCGAAACTCCTCCGAACGACTGTGTCGACCGGGGGAGATCCGGTTTCACGAAATCGGTCATGTTGCTCTTTTCTTTGATCATCGAAGGACCACCTGGTAGCGGTCGAGGATCTCGTCGGTCACGGCGCCGAGCGCGGCGACGGCCTTGAGATAATCGGTCCTGGCTCTCGCTTGACGTAGCTTCGAGGTGGCGAGCTCGTCCTGGCGCCGCAGCACGTCGAAGTTGGTCGAGCGGCCCACCGCGAAGCGCGCCCGCTCCGCCTCGAGGTCGAGCGACGCGCTGTCCGTCGTCGGCGCCAGCACGTCGATGCGCCGCCGCGCGGTGTCGATCTGCGCGACCAGTCGTAGCACGGTCGTCTCGATCTGCACGCGAATGTCGTCGGTGGTGAGCTTCGCTTTGTGCAAGAGCGCCTCCGCCGATTGCTTCTGGCCGCTCGCGTAGTGGCGCGGAATCGGCTCCGAGAACACCACCGATCCGACCACGCCGAACGCCTGGAACTTGCTCATCTGCCCGAACGCGGTGCCCGCGTCGGTGGCGTTGCCCTGCGGCCCGCCGGCGAAGGTGAGGTCGAGCTGCGGCAGCATGCCGTTGCGGGTGACCTCGACGTCGACGGCGGCGGCGCGGATCCCCGCCTTCGCCGCGATGAGCTGCGGGTTGTACTGCAGCGCCTGATCGATCGTCTCGGCGACGGCCGGCACCGCCTCCACCGGCGTGGCGCGCTCGGCCGCCGCCAACCGCGGCGCGCGCGCGTCGACGCTGACGCCGACCAGCCGCTCGAGATCGAGCGAGCGCTCGTCCGCCGTCTCTGCCGCGATCAGCGCATCTTCGTCGCGCGTCGCGATCGACACCAGCACTTCGGCCGACGCCGACGCCGGCTGCTTGCCGACGTCGATGTTGGCCTTGACGATCTCGAGCTGATCGCGCGCCGACTTCGCCAGCTGCTTGCGGATCTCCAGCTCCTCGCGCGCGTAGGCCAGCTCCCAGTAGGCGCCGACCACGTCGCGCACCAGCACCGCCGCCGTCGTCGCGCGGTTGGCGATCGCCTGGTCGCGCAGCGCCGCGTTCTTGTACTTGGGCGCGCGCGCGGTGTGGATGCCGATGCCGCGCAGAAGCGAGTGCGAGATCGTGAGCTGCAGCGCCGGCGCCCACACCGTCGACGACGACGGATCGAAGCCGCCCATCATGTTCTGCGTCTCGAACTGCGAGCGCGTCCACTCGTTGGTGAAGCGCAGCCCGACCCTGCCGCCCGTCGGCAACGGCTGCGTCAGCTGCGCCCAGCCGAGGATGTCGTCGCTCGCCGTCGTCTGCACCGGCGTGCCCGACACCAGCGGATGGCGGCTCGAGGTCCACTGCCCGAACGCGTCGAGCGACAGGTCGTCGAGGCCGCGCGCCGCCGTCACCTGCCCCTCGGCGTAGTCGACGTCGGCGACCGAGGCGTTGAGCGTCGGGCTCTGCTTGAGCGCGATGCCGATGATCTCCTTCAGGCCGACCGGCTTCGGCGCCGGCGTGCCGATCTCGGCGGCGTCGACCCGCACCGTGGCGGCGGCCGCGGCGAGCACGAACAGTAGGTAGCGAAGGCGAAGCACGCCGCTCCCTTGAGCGAGCGCCGTGCCAGCCTCAAGCGCTCGAAATCACGGCATACACCGGCCCACCCCTGACCGCTTGCGGGACGCGCCGTCCCAAAAGCGGACACAACGCCGTTCTAGGCGCGCGTCGCCCCCGACCGATATTGGCGCCCGCACAGGAGGCCATCATGGCGAACATCGTCCGCAAGAGTGAAGGCAGCATGACCCCGGGCTCGAGCGTGCTCGATCCCTTCGATGTCATGCGCGAGATGTTCTCGCTCGATCCGCTGCGCCACATCTTCGGCACCGGCGCCCTGCACCACCCGGCGCAGACGTTCGTGCCGCAGTTCGAGATCCGCGAGAACAACGACGGCTACGTCTTCAAGGCTGATCTTCCCGGCGTGCAGGAAGAGGATCTCGACATCAGCATCGCCAAGAACCGCCTGTCGGTGTCGGGCAAGCGCGAGATGGAGAAGCGCGAAGAGAACGATCGCTACTACGCCGTCGAGCGCAACTACGGCAGCTTCACGCGCACCTTCACGCTGCCGACGGACATCGACGAGGCGCACGTCGACGCCGAGCTGCGCGACGGCGTCTTGACGCTCAAGGTGCCGAAGTCGCGCGAGCAGCAGGCCAAGAAGGTGCAGATCAAGACCGGCGGGGCCGGCGGCGGGACGAAGACGGCGAAGGCGGGCAGCGCCTGAGGCGTGTGAAGCGCCTGAAGCGCGTGGAATTAATCAAGCGCTTCATTAATTCCCCCGCGCCTCATTCGCGCCACAGCGCCGCGCCCCAGTGAAACCCGGCGCCGAGCGCGACGAAGCACACCAGATCTCCGCGCTCGATCCGCCCCGCCTTCCTGCACTCGTCGTACAAGATCGGGATCGTCGCCGCCGTGGTGTTCCCGTAGCGCTGGATGTTGTTGGCGACGCGATCATCGCCGAGCCCGAGCGCCTTCTGCACCGCCTCGTTGAGCCGCAAGTTCGCCTGGTGCGCGAGCAGCAGCTTCACGTCGTCGAGCTTGTGCCCGCTCTTGTGCAAGACCTCGTGCACCACCTCGGGCAGCTTGGCGACCGCCATGCGGAACACGCGCTGCCCGTCCATGTCCGGGATGTGGCGCCCTTCGCGCACCATCTCCTCGGTGATGTACGGCCGAAACTTGAACCCCGACGGCACGAACAGCTTCTCGGCGTAATGCCCGTCGGAGTGCAGGACGACGTCGACGAGCCCGCGCTCTTCGTCGCTCCACTCGAGCACGACCGCCCCCGCGCCGTCGCCGAACAAGACGGTGCGATCGCGATAGCGCGTGTTGAACGCGAACTCTTCCGGCGTCAGCTTCGCCTTCGACGTGCCGAACACGATCCCGTGATCGCGCCACGGCATGAAGCCCGAGTGCACCTCCGCTCCGACGAGGAGCAGCCGCTTCGCCACCTTCGTGCGGAGCAATGCGTCCGCAACCTGCAGCCCGTAGATGAAGCCGGTGCACTGCTGCCGGATGTCGAGCGACGGCACCTTGCCGAGCCCGAGCTTCTCCTGCAGCAGCACGCCGGCACCGGGGAAGTAGTAGTCCGGCGTCATCGTCGCGAAGACCACGTAGTCGATGTCGCCGGGACCGAGGTTCGCGTCTGCGAGCGCCTTCTCCGCGGCGCGCACACCCAGATCCGACGTCGACGTGCCGTCGGCGACGTAATAGCGGGTGGCGATGCCGGTGCGTTCGCGGATCCAGTCGTCGTTGGTGTCACAGACGCGCGAGAGTGCTTCGTTCGTCACTTCATGCTCGCCGAGCGCAATGCCCGAGCCGAGCGCAATCGATCCCATGGCGACGTTTCTAGCGTTCCTGCCGTCGAGAATCCACGCCGCGCCGCGTCGGCAATTGACCGTTTGGTTTGACGATTTGGTTAGCGAGCGCGGTCAGCGAACGCAGCCGCTCGCCGAACAGCCGGTGAACCCGTCCGCGATGCAATCGGTGACGAGCGGCAGGCCGAGATAGCAGTACGAGATCTTGCCGTCCGGAGCGCAGCTGGCTTCGTCGTGCTCGTTGCACGTGTTGCCGTTGGCGCAGTCGGTGAAACCGTCGGCGAACACGACGCAACGCAAGCCGCGCGCCGCGCAGTCGACGCGGCTCTCGTGCCCGTCGCAGCGCACGAGCGTGTCGTGGTCGCAATGATCGGGCGAGCTGCACGCCGCGCCGGCGCCGCCGCAGCGCCAGGCGCTGCCGCTCGTGTCGGCGACGCAGCCGCCGCCGTCGATGCTGCAGTCGAGCCGCGTCTCGACGCCGCCCTGGCACGACGCGAGCGTGGTCGAGTCGGTGCAGCCGCTGCCCGCCTGCGCGCCGCACGCGGCCGCGGCGCATTCCCCGAACCCGCCGCTTGCCATGATGCAGTGCAGCCCCACCGACGAGCAGTCGAACGCGCGTGTCCGTCCGCTCACGCAGGCTCGATCGATCTCGCCGTCGCAGCTGCTGGTGAGCGTCATCGGCGTGCCGCAGTCGGTGACCGGCGCGCCCATGTTGAAGCAGCGCTCGGCCGCGTCGCAGTCGTCGCCCGCCCGTCCGAGGCACGCGAGCTCGCTCGGCCCGAGACCGGCGGTGCCGTAGCGCGCCGTGCTGTTCGCGAGATCGGCGAGCCCGTCGATGCAGACGGCGAAGTCGCTCTCGTAGCCGCAGGCGGTCATCGTCTCGCACGCGCGCACCACGTCGCGCGACGGCCGCTTCGCGCCCGTGCCGCAGGCGGCGAGACCGAACGCAATCGTGAAGAGGAACCGGCGGAGCATGCCCAATCCTACGATGCCCCCGCCGCGCGTGGCTGTGATGCCGTTCTACGCGGCGTCGTCGGGCTTGTTGCCGAAGAGCGCCTCGAGGATCGGCTTGTCGCCCGCGATCGCGGTGCGCTGCAGATAGAACGCGAGCCCGCGCAGGCTGCCGAGCTCCTCGCCGCCGCCGGCGCGCCCCGGCCCGCCGTGCACCAGCTGCGGCAGCACCGTGCCCGGCCCCACCGCGTGCCCCGCCAGCTTCGACGAGCCGAGGAACAAGCGCCCGTGATGCGGCGCGAGCCCGAACGCCATCTCGCCGAGGAACCCGCGATCGTCCGAGTACACCGACGATACGAGGCCACCGCCGCCGCGCGCGACGAGGTCCACCGCATCCTTCGCCTCGCCCGAGTACGGAATGATCGTCGACACCGGCCCGAACACCTCGTGCGCGTGCACGCGCGTCGCCGTCTTGCCGTCGCGCAGCTGCAACAAGACCGGCGACACGAAGAAGCCCTTGCCCTTCGGCACGCCGATCGCCTCGGCCACGCTGCCGTCGCCGCCGAAGACGCTGTCGGCCTCTTCGCGCAGCCGCGCGATCCCGGCGCGCACGTCCTCCTGCTGCTTCTTCGTCGCCACCGGCCCCATGCCCACTTCCTCGCGCGCCGGATCGCCGATCTTGACGGCGCCGAGCCGCTCCGACAGATCCTCGCGCACGGCCTCGACCATGTCGTCGGGCACGAGCACGCGCCGGATCGCGGTGCACTTCTGGCCCGCCTTCTGCGTCATGTCGCGCAGCACGTCGGCGACGAAGAGCGCATAGCCTTCCGAGTCGCGCGCCAGATCGCGCCCGAGCACCGCCGCGTTCAAGCTGTCGGCCTCGACGTTGACCCGCACCGACTGCGCCACCACGTCCTTCTGCCCGCGCAGCAGCTGCGCCGTGTCCGACGACCCGGTGAACGCCAAGACGTCCTGCCCTTCGAGGTGCGACAAAAGGTCGCCCACGCCGCCGGCGATGAACGACAGCGCCCCCTCGGGCAGGATCTTCGCCTCGACGACGAGCTCCATCATGCGCGCCGCCACCAGCGCCGTCGACGTCGCCGGCTTGGTGATCACCGGAACGCCCGCGAGCAGCGCCACCGCCGCCTTCTCCATCATTCCCCACGCCGGGAAGTTGAAGGCGTTGATGTGCACCGCCACGCCCTGGCGCGGCACCGCGATGTGCTGCCCGACGAAGCGCACCGACCGCGTCAGCTGCGCCGCCTCGCCGTCGACGAGGAACTTCACCTTGCCGAGGTTGATCCCGACCTCGCCGTACGCCGCCAGCGTCCCCGCCGCGCCGTCGATGTCGAACTTGGCGTCGCCGCGCGTGTTGCCGCCGTTGGCGATGGCGAGCGCGATGAGCTCGTCACGGTGTGCATGAATCAATTTCGAGAGCGCCTTCACCAGCTGCCCGCGCTCGCCGAAGGTCAGCGCGCGCAGCGCCTCGCCGCCGCGGGTGCGTGCGTGTGCGACCACGCGCCCCCAATCGACCGGCCCGGCCGCGACCTCCGCGACCGGCTCTTCGGTCGCCGGATTCACCAGCGTTTGCGCCTTTCCCGCGCCTTCCGCCCATCCGCCCGCGACGTAGCTACGGATCGTTTTCATGCGCGGGAGTCTATACCGGAATGATTCGCGCTGTGGTACTGTGGAGAGCGCACTTTCACCTTTTAACGGCACACGGGGGCACCATGGGCACTGGCGATTCGGGCGAACGCGGCACGGCCTGGCTCGGCTACGCGCTGCACGAGGGGATCAAACATGGGCTGACCGACGCGCGCGAAATGCTTGCGCACGCGACGCCGGAGGTCCTCGTCGCACAGCTGCCGCGCGAGCTGACGTCGCAGCTCATCGCCGGCGCGCTCAAGACCGGGCGCCTCACGCCCGAGAGCGTGCTCGAGGTCGCGCCGCCGACGGTGCTCGCCGAGCACCTCGAGGCCACCGTGGTCTGGAGCTGCTTGCGCGACGCCGCCGAGGCCGCCAACCTGACGACCGTCGGCGGCACCGCCTCGGCCGCCGGCAAGCGCTGGATGGGCGACATCCTCGGCCGCGCCATCACCGACGGGCTCACCAGCGCCGAGGACGTCGTCAAGCACGTGCCGCCGCACGAGTGGGTCAAGGACGCGCCGCCCGCCGTCGTCGCCGAGATGCTCGCGCACGGCTTGTCGAAGGGCAGCTTCGATCCCAAGCTCGCGCTCGAGCACCTGACGCCCGAGATCATGGCCGAGAACCTCTCGCCGCCGCTGGTGTGGGCCTGCATCGTCGACGCCGCGCAGAAGACATTCGGCCTCGGCGACGCCCGCTCGCAGGCCGCCGAGACGCTCGAGAAGGCCGCCGCCTCGATGTCGGCGGCCAAGCTCGAGGCGATGGTGGTGCGCGCCAGCCCGATCGTGTCGCGCCCGATGGACGACGCCGACTCGTGGGAGCCGAACGCCGTCAGCGACGATGAAGTGATCGAGGAAACGACCTCGGAGCAGCTGCCGCCGATCGATGCGCCGCCGGTGCCCGTGTCCGCGTCGTCGTCGCAGTCGAACAAGAAGAAGCCGGCGCCCGCGCCGGTCAGCGCCGCCGCCAAGCGCTAGCGCAAGTCCGCGCGTCGCAAAAGACGCCTTGTCAGTGACTCAAGCGTGAGTTACGGTGCGCTCCCGTCGAGGAGGGCACCATGCGGCTCGCGCTCGCCATTCTGTTTCTGTCCACTCCCGCCTTCGCCCTCACGCAACCGAACGGCACCGCCATCCCATCGTCCGCGGGCTGCAACGGCGGCACGCCGACGGGCCTCGGCGCCACCTTCGCGTGTCAGTGCACCGCCGCCGGCGTCTGCAACATCGGCGCGTCGTGCCCCGGCGGCTCGTCCACCTGCGACGACGGCAAGCACGGCACCTGCGAGACCACGATGTGGCACGCGCCCAACGACAACAGCTGCATCCCGTCGCTGCTCTCGGGGCTCGATCCCGTCGCTGACGCCAAGACCACGCCCGAGACGTTCCACCCGACCTGCGCGCTGACGTTCACCGTCGTCACGCGCGGCGGCGCGCGCTTCGGGAGCGTCTTCGGCTGGTACAACGTCACCGGCGCCGCGCCGCAGCCGGGCGACCTGCACCCGATGCTCGACTGCAACGCGGCCGCCGGCGCGTCGGTGCTGCTCGACGTGCGCAACGATCCCGCCTACAAGGGCGGCGACATCGGCTTCTTCCTCGTCACGCCCGAGGACCACGCCAGCGCGGGCAGCTGCGCCGGCGGCGACTGCTGCGCGACCATCCCGCGCTTCGCCGGCGGCGTCGGCTACGCCTACTACTCGCAGCGCGCCTTCAACCCCGACGGTGGCGGCGCTGCGCCGTACATCCACCTTTTGACGTACCTCAGCAAGCTCGCGTCGCGGAAGTTCTACTTCGCGTGGGAAGACACCTTCAAAACCACGAGCGCCGACTTCACCAACCCGGTGATGAGCGTCGACGGCGTCGAGTGCGGCGGCGCCGGCGTCGCCTGCGACACGGGCCAAAAGGGCGTGTGCGGCGGCGGCGTCACCACCTGCGACGGCGGCACGCTGAAGTGCACGCCGCTCGGCGGCGGCGCGCCCGAGCGCTGCGACGGCCTCGACAACGACTGCAATGGCGTCGTCGACGACGGCGCCGTCTGCGACAACCCGCTCGAGGTCTGCGTCAACGGCGAGTGCGTGGGGCGCTGCACGCTCGGCCAGGAGTTCGCCTGCAGCCCCGACACCGCGTGCGATCCGATGCGCGGCGTGTGCATCGACGCCAGCTGCGAAGGCGTCAGCTGCCCGCCCGACCAGGTGTGCCACGGCGGCGCCTGCGGTACCGCCTGCGACGGCATCGTCTGCCCGCACGGCATCCGCTGCCGCAACGGCGCGTGCGTCGATCCGTGCGCCGGCGTGTCGTGCGGCGGCGGGCAGGTCTGCGTCGGCGGCTTGTGCCTGCCCGGCTGCAGCGCGTGCGGCGGCGTCACCTGCTCGGCGCCGCTCTCGTGCGACGCGTCGACGGGCGCGTGCATCGACCCGTCGTGCCCGAACGGCTGTCCCGCCGGGCAGTACTGCGACGCCGGCGCCTGCAAGGACGCCTGCGACGGCGCCGTCTGCCCGCCCAAGCACGAATGCGTGATGGGTCAGTGCGTGCCCTCGTCGACGCCGACCGGCAACGGCGGCTCGGCCGGCAGCGGCGGCGGCGGCGCCGGCAGCGGCTCCGGCGGCAACGGCGTAGGCCCCAATCCCGCGGCCGGCGGCAACCCCGGTTGTGGCTGCGCGGCGCCCTCCCGTCAGCGCGGCGGTACGACCGGCGCATTCCTCGTCGTCATCGTCTTCGGCGTGGGCGCGCGCCGCCTTCGCTTTACAATGCGGGAGTGAAATCGAGCGCGGCTCCTCGCCTGACGCCTGCTGCGGCCGCCGCTGGCTGGCCATCTTCGCGCGTACGTCCTCGCGCGCGGCTCACCGTAACCATCGTACGCCTCGCCGCGCGCTCCGGGCGTGCGCGCGAGTCCGACCAGCCAGCGTCCGGCGCGCTCTCCGAGCGCGCCTCGGCCTCGTGACGGCCTCCGGCGAGGAGCCGCGCTCGGGTCGCCTCGCCGCGCTGCGCTCGCGCGATTTCCGACTCCTGTTTTTCGGCCAGATCGTCTCGCTCACCGGCTCGCAGATGCAGACGGTGGCCGTGCCCTATCAGATCTACAAGCTCACCGGCTCGTCGCTGGCGCTCGGCATGATCGGCCTCTGCCGCGTCGTCCCCATCGTGATCTTCGCGCTCGGCGGCGGCGTCATCGCCGACGCGCTCGATCGCCGCCGCCTCATGATCCTCTCGCAGTCGCTCATGGCCGCCTGCTCGCTCACGCTCGCCTGGACCACGCGCTCGGGCCACATCACGCCCGGCGTCATGTACGCGGTCATCGCGCTCGGCGGCGCCGCGCTCGCGCTCGACTCGCCGGCGCGCCAATCGCTCGTGCCGCTGCTCGTCCCGCGCGAGCACCTGGCCAACGCGCTCAGCCTGCATGCCATGGCGTGGGAGATCGCCGCCATCGCCGGCCCGTCGCTGGCCGGCCTGATCATCGCCTGGAGCGGCGTCTTCCCCGTCTACGTCCTCGACGGCGTCTCGTTCGCCGCCGTGATCGCGGCGCTGCTCGCCATGCACCACCGGGCGCCGCCGCGCAGCTCGGTCAACATCTCCATCGGCGCCATGCTCGACGGGCTGCGCTTCATCGCGCGCACGCCGATCATCCTGTCGACGATGGTGCTCGACGCCATCGCCACCTTCTTCGCCGGCTCGCTGCTCCTCTTGCCCGTGTACGCCGATCGCCTGCTGCACGTCGGCCCGCGCGGCCTCGGCCTGCTCTACGCGGCGCAGCCGGCCGGCGCCGCCGTCGCTGCCGCGCTGCTCGCCTCGCGCGGCACCATCCATCGCCAGGGCGCCGCGGTCTTGTGGTCGATCGTGATCTACGGCGCCGCGGTCGCGCTCTTCGGCGTCTCGCCGTGGCTGCCGCTGTCGCTCGTGCTCCTGGCGCTGAGCGGCGCCGCCGACACCGTGAGCATGGTCGTGCGTCAGACGTTGCGGCAGCTGCTCACGCCCGACGAGCTGCGCGGGCGCATGACCTCGGTGAACATGATCTTCTTCATCGGGGGTCCGCAGCTCGGGGAGTTCGAGGCGGGTGTGGTCGCGCGCGCCGTCGGCCCGCGCTTCTCGGTCACCTCGGGCGGCATCGCCTGCGTGCTCGCCGCGGTGGTCACGATGTTCGCCGTCCCATCGCTGCGGAAGCTCACCGCGCACGACTACGACACGGCGATGCGTTGATGGCTAGCGGTGTCCGCCGCCGTGGCCGCCGCCGAAGTGGCCGCCGCCGCCGCCGAAGTGGCCGCCGCCGCCGAAGTGCGCGCCGCCGCCGCCGAAGTGCGTGCCGCCACCGACGTGGACGCCGCCGCCATAGCGCACGCCGCCACCGCCGTAGTGGGCGACGCCGCCGCCGTAGCGCACGACGCCCCCGCGATACCCGCCGTACGCCGGATGAAAGCCGCCGCCGTACGCCGGACGGAAGGTGCCGGCGCGATAGCCGTAGCCGCGACCGCCATAGCCCGGCCGGCCCACGTACGCGCGACCGACGCCCCAGCGATAGCCGTGGCTATAGCCGCGCCAGCCGTAGCCTGAGTAGCGCCACGGGTGATACCACGCGAAGTGCGCCGGACCCCACACGCCCCAGTACGGGCTCGGACCCCAGCCCCAGACCCACGGCGCCTCGAGCCACGACCAGCCGTAGCTCGGCTCGTAGACGTACTGATACGGCGCATCGCCGCCGGCGGCCTCTGAGGTGTACTGCGATCCGTACGGGATCCAGACCCAGCCGTACTGGCTCGTGTAGACCCACTGACCGCTCGCGGTCGGCTGCGGTTGCTGCGCCGCGATCGGCTGCTGCACGTTTTGCGGAGGAGCCGGCACCGCTTGCGGCGGCGCGGGCGGCTGATCCGTCGG
Source organism: Polyangia bacterium (assembly GCA_035607415.1). Taxonomy (GTDB): domain Bacteria; phylum Myxococcota_A; class Polyangia; order Palsa-1104; family Palsa-1104; genus JAQBQH01. Next base: position 55,004 of record DATNAQ010000044.1, on the reverse strand, counting down.
TGCTGCCGTTTGAGGTTGCGCCGGCGTGATGTCGTCCTGGGCGCGGGCGACGCCCGAGCCGAGTAGAGAAAGTCCAAGCGCGACAGCAAGCGTGGTTTTCATGGTCGACCTCATTCACTGCTTAGGACGTAGCCCTACGCCGATTCATTCAACATTATAAGCGGTTCTGAGGCGCGCGGGGTGCCGATCGGCACCTCGTAACCTATGGAATCGACTCGGGAGCCCGGTCGTACCGGGCGTCCATGAAGCAGCGGATCGCGCCCGAGTCGACGCTTTCGCCCTGCCAGCGCCAACCCCAGGCAATTGCGGCCACTTTGTGCGGCATCGCGCTGTCGGGGACGATCAGCACACGCTGCTCGTTGTACCGATCGGGCGGCGTCGCCTGCCACAGCGCGGTCAGCTCGCCGACGACGTCGTCGCAGCCGCCGGGGCAGTTGTAGAGGAGCACGATGCCGCCATGCTCGAGGTTGTGCACCCAGCGCTCGCGCGGCAGCCCGTCGGGGTAGGGCTGCCACGGCTCCTGCCACATCGGCCAGTGCGGGCCCGACGCCGGCGGGTTCGACTGGTAGTCGACCATCGTCGGCTCGGGCACGTGCAGCTGCCCCTCGTTCGGCGGCGCGTCCACCGCCGGTCCGCAGTCGAGCGCGCAGGGCGGCCCGTCGCTGCAGCTGCCGCGGCTCGGCGATCCACCGCAGCCCGCGACGACGACGATGGCGGCGCTAACGAGCCAGCGAGCCGACATAGTTGCGCCCGGTGTCGGGCAGGATGACGACGACGCGCGAACCGGCGGGCAGCTCGCGCGCGTGCTGCAGGGCGCCGGCGAGCGCCGCGCCTGCCGAGCCACCGACGAGGATGCCCTCTTCGCGCGCGAGGCGCGCCATCGCCGCGCGCGCATCGCCGTCGCGCACGTGCACCTCGGCGCCGAGCTCGGGACACATGAACGACGCCGGCGGCCCGTCGGGCGCGATGCCCTCGAGCTTCGACTCGCCGCCGTCGTCGGCGACGGGGATGACGCGCACGAGGTGCAGCTTCGGGTTGCGCTCGCGCAGCCCGCGCCCGACGCCGGACAGCGTGCCGCCCGTTCCGCACGCGGCCACCAGCGCGTCGACGTGGCCGCCAAGATCGTCCCAAATCTCGCGCGCGGTGGTCAGGCCGTGTGACTCGGGGTTGTCGGGGTTGTGGAACTGATCGGGCCGAAACGCGCGTCGCTCGCGCGCCATCGCCTCGGCGACGTCGATGTAGTCCTCATCGGGCCCGCACTCGCGGATCTCGGCGCCGAGCGCGCGCACCACCGCGAGCTTGTCGGGCGAGGTGCCGTGCGGCACGACGACGATCGCGTGGTAGCCGCGCACGGCCGCGACCATCGAAAGGCCGACGCCGGTGTTGCCCGCGGACGCTTCGACGATGGTTCCGCCGGGGCGCAGGAGGCCGCGCTTCTCGGCCATGTCGCACAGGTGCAGCGCCAGCCGATCCTTGGCCGACCCGCCCGGGTTGCAGGACTCGACCTTGCCGTAGAGCTCGACGGGCAACCCCTGCCCGACACGGGATAGGCGCACCAGCGGCGTATGCCCGATTGCATCGAGGATGGACGAGAAAACCGCCACGCTCTCCCATGTTTGCGCAGCTGTCGGAGAAGAGCAAGCGCGCCGAGTGTGGCGTCTTTGCGTGAGCGCTCGCAGGCGCACGACCATCACGCCTCACGACGCTCGCCCGGGCAACGGCGAATCGCGGACTTGGAGGGCGCCGTGTCAAGGCACGCTGTCTGCAATGCCGTCCACCCGCTTGGTGCAACAGCACCACACTCAAGGAGACCCCCAATGAAGAAGATTCTGCTTGGTTTCGTCGCCGCCCTCGCTCTCGCCGCTTTCACGACCCCGGCCCACGCCGAGGGTGACGCCGCTGGCGGCGACAAGCCGGCCGATGCGAAGCCGGCCAAGGGCAAGAAGGGCAAGAAGGGCAAGAAGGACGCGGCTGGCGATGCGGCCGGTGGCGACGCGGCCGGTGGCGACGCGACCAAGAAGTAACTCGTCTTCTTCGTTTTGAAGTTTGGAAGCCCCCCGGTCGGAAACGGCCGGGGGGTTTTCTTTTGCGCGGCTTAATTGCCGGCGCGGGCGAACATGATGCTGACGATGATGAGGGCCACGCCGGCGACGCGCAGCGCGATGTTGCCGTGCGGTCCGAGCGCGCGGTTCCACGACGGGATCGCGTAGCTGAGCGCGAGCGCGAAGGCGAGCAGCGCCACGCCGAGCCCCGTCGACAGGCGCGCCGCCAGGCGGAAGCGCGCCTCGTCGCTGCCGAGGAAGTGCCGCTCGGGCGCGCGCGCCGTCACGCGCACCCGCTTCTTTTTCTTCTTTCTACTCACTGGCGGCTCATCGCATAAGCGTCATCAACTGATACACCATGCGCGCGGTCGCGCCCCAGATACGGTGCGGCTCCCAACGATACTCGTGCATCTCGTAGGTGATGCCGAGAAACGTGCGCGTGCCATTGGCAGTGTACCGCGTCGGATCGGCGAGCGCGTCGAGCGGCGCCGAAAAGACGCTCGCCACCTCGGCCGGATTGGGCACCATCACGAGCGGGCCGCGCAGCCGCGCCACCACCGGCGTGATGATGAAGCGCGTCGGCGTCGGCACGTCGTCGAGCAGGCCGAGCACCTCGATCGCGGCCGGCTCGATGCCGAGCTCCTCGGTGGTCTCGCGCACCGCGCAGGCGGCGTGGTCGGCGTCCTCGGCGTCCTGCTTGCCGCCGGGGAAGGCGATCTGGCCGGCGTGCGTCGACAGATCGTGGCGCCGCTCGGTGAACAGGAGCTGCTCGGGCTGATCGGCGTGGCTCACGATCGGGACGAGCACGGCGGCGGGCGCGAAGCCCTCGATGTCGACGCGCGCGCGCGGGCGCGACGCGAGCATCAGGCGCAATTGTTCAGCGTCGAAGATCATGACGGAAAGATCTTTCCCGGGTTCAAGAGGTCATCCGGATCGAAGACGCGCTTGAGCTCGCGCTGGATGCGCAACAGCGGCGGCGCCTGCTCCCACGGGACGTACTTCATCTTCGCCAGCCCCACGCCGTGCTCCCCGGCGAGCGAGCCTTGCAGCTCGAGCGTCGCGCGCATGATGGCGTCGACCGCCTCGTGCGCGCGCGCCGGGATCGGCTCGTCGTCGACGAGCAGGTTGATGTGCAGGTTGCCGTCGCCGGCGTGGCCGTAGGTGGCGATCGGCAGGTTCACGCGCGCGGCGATGCCGTCGATCCGCCGCAGCATCTCGGGCATCGCGCCGCGCGGCACGACGACGTCTTCGGCGATCTTGTGGCGGTGCAGCTCCTTGAGCGTCGGGTTGGCGCGGCGCCGCGTCTCCCACAGATCGCGCCGCTCGCGCTCGCTCTGCGCGATCAGGATCTCGATCGCGCCCGCCGCCTCGCACGCCTGCGCGCATCGCAGGAGCGCGTGATCGAGCCCTTCGGGATCGCCGTCGAGCTCGCAGAGCAGCACCGCGCCGGCGCCGTCGGGCAGCCGATAGGGCGTGCGCCCGCGCAGGTGATCGATGGTCGCGCGATCGAGGAGCTCGAGCGCCCGCGGCCGCGCGCCGAGGTGGATGGCGCGCGTGACCGCCGCGCCGCCGGCGACGGGATCCGTGAACACCGCGAGCAGCGTCTGCACCGCCGGCGGCTTCGGCAAGAGCTTGAGCACCAGCTCCGTCGCCACCGCGAAGGTTCCCTCGCTACCGACGATGGCGGCGGTGACGTCGTAGCCGACCACGCCCTTCTGCGTGCGCCGCCCGCAGCGAAACGACTCGCCGCCCATCTGCACGCACTCGAGGCCGAGCACGTACTCGCGCATCACGCCGTACTTGAAGGCGCGCGGCCCGCCGGCGTTCTCCGCGACGTTGCCGCCGAGCGTGCACGAGGCCAGCGACGCCGGATCGGGCGGGAAGAAGAGGCCCGCCGCCTCGACGGCGTTCTGCAGCTCGAGCGTGACCACGCCCGGCTCGACGACGGCGACGAGATCGTCGGTGTCGATCTCGCGCACCTTGGTCATGCGCTCGGTCGAGAGCACGATGCCGCCGCGCGCCGGCAAGCAGCCGCCGGTCATGCCGGTGCCGGCGCCGCGCGGCGTGACCGCGATGCGATGCTCGCGCGCCAGGCGCAGCGTCGTCACCACGTCGTCGCGCGATTCGACGAGGACGGCGCACTCGGCCGGAAACCGGCCGAGGCCCGATTCGTCGACGAGGAAGCGCTCGAGGCGCTCCTCGTCTCTGATGATCTTGTGGGAACCGAGCTCTCGACCTAGCAGCTCGAAGAGGTCAGTCACATCAGACGCTGAAGCTGGAGCCGCAGCCGCACGTCGACTTCACGTTCGGATTGCCGAACTTGAAGCCCGCGCCCTGCAGGCCCTCGACGTAATCGACCGTCGTGCCCGCGAGGTACTGCAGCGACATCTGGTCGACGACCAGCTTGACGCCGTGCGAATCGAACGTGCGATCCATCTCGGTCACCTGATCGAAGTACAGATCGTACGCAAAGCCCGAGCAGCCGCCGCCCACCACGCGCAGGCGCAGGCCATACGCCGCCTCGATGTTCTCGGCTGCCTGGATCTCCTTGACCTTCTCCGCCGCCTTCTCCGTCAGCCCGAGCATCGGCTCTTCGTCGGTGCCCGTCGTCGTCGGCTGCTGAACCTGAGTGTCCATCGTGTCTCCTTTACACTTCGTTGGCCGCGGTCACCGCCGCGCGTCCCTTCGTCCATAAGCGCTTGAGCCAACCGCGCTCTTCTTCCATCTTCTTCTGGATCGCCATCAGGCCCTCGATGAGCGCCTCGGGCCGCGGCGGACAGCCGGGCACGTAGACGTCGACGGGGACCACCTGGTCGATGCCTTTTAGCACCGAATACGAGAGCTGGAACAGGCCGCCGCAGTTGGAGCAGCTGCCCATCGACAGCACGTACTTCGGCTCTGCCATCTGATCGTAGAGCGTGCGGATGCGCGACGCCATCTTGTAGGTCACGGTGCCGGCCACGATCATGAGGTCGGCCTGGCGCGGCGTCGCGCGCGGAGCCGAGCCGAAGCGCTCGAGATCGCCGCGCGGACCGCCCGTCTGCATGAGCTCGATGGCGCAGCAAGCGGTGCCGAACAGCAGATACCAGGTCGAGTTTTTGCGGCCCCAGTTGAGGAGGTCCTCCACCCGGGTCAGAAAAGCGCCGCCTGTTTCGTCCGTCGCCATCAAGTCTCGCGAATGATTGAGAGTCCGAACACCAAGTATTCGTTTCGCGCGCGGTGGTGTCAAGGAGTGTGGTACAAGGAGTTTTCGTGCCGAAACCGCTATTTATCTATAAGAAGACCTGAACCACCTGCCGCCAAGCAAGAAGTTTCTTGCTCGAGATGGCAGGCGAGGGAGCGTTCGAGGAACGGGAGCTCGGCAAGTCGCCGATGACGACCGAGGAGCTGGACTTGCTGATCGGGCAGCACGATTACAAGTTGTTCCTGAACTCGCGCAACGAGCTGTATCGGACGCGCAAGATGAAGGAGCATCCTCCGACCCGCGCCGAAGCCGTGAAGCTGATGAGCCACGAGACGAATCTCATCAAGCGGCCGCTGCTCATTCGCGGGCAGCGGGTGGCGTACGGGTTCGACCAGGATCAGTTCCGGGCGTTGATGTCGAAAGGCTGACCATGAACTTTCAGCAGTATCTGAAGCAGACGAAAGCGGAGATTCGCGAGGTCTCGGTCGACGAGGTCAATGCCAAGCGTCCCCCGGTGTTGATCGACGTTCGCGAGGGCGACGAGTACAACGACGGTTACATTCCCGGCGCGACCTGGATCCCGCGCGGCAAGCTCGAGCTGCGCATCGAGGACACGGTGCCCAACCGCGACGAGGACGTGGTCCTCTACTGCGCGGGCGGGACACGCTCGGCGCTGGCGGCCAAGGCGCTCAAGGAGCTCGGCTACACGCGCGTGTCGTCGATGGCGGGCGGCTACGGCGCCTGGAAGCGCGCGGGGCTGCCGACGGCGAAGCCGTTCATCTTCACGCAGGAGCAGAAGTCGCGTTACGCGCGCCACCTCATGCTCGCCGAGGTCGGCGAGACGGGGCAGGCCAAGCTCCTGCAATCGAAGGTGCTCCTCCTCGGCGCGGGCGGGCTCGGCGCGCCGGCGGCGCTGTACCTGGCGGCGGCGGGCGTGGGCACGCTCGGCCTCGTCGACGACGACGTGGTCGACGAATCGAACCTGCAGCGGCAGGTGATCCACTCGACCAAGACGGTGGGCGTGCCCAAGGTCGAGTCGGCGAAGCAGACGATCCTCGGGCTCAATCCCGACGTGAACGTGCGCACGCATCAGCTGCGCCTGTCGTCGGAGAACGTGCTCGAGGTGATCAAGGACTACGACATCATCGTCGACGGCACCGACAACTTCCAGACGCGCTATCTGCTCAACGACGCGTCGCTCATCCTCAAGAAGACCGTCGTGAACGCCTCGATCTTCCAGTTCGAGGGGCAGGTCACGGTGTTCAAGCCGTTCGAAGGGCCGTGCTACCGCTGCCTGTATCCGGAGCCGCCGCCGCCGGGAATGGCGCCGTCGTGCAACGAGGCGGGCGTGCTCGGTGTGCTGCCGGGCGTGATCGGCGTGTTGCAGGCGACCGAGGCCGTGAAGCTGATCCTCGGCATCGGCAAGCCGCTCATCGGGCGGCTCCTGCAGTACGACGCGCTCAACATGAAGTTCCGCGAGTTCAAGCTGCCGCGCGATCCGAAGTGCGTGGTCTGCTCGGAGCCGGGCAAGAAGATCGAGCTCATCGACTACGAAGCGTTCTGCAGCATCGCGCGCTGACGGCCGCGCCCACCCCATAGATCCGTTTCGGGCCCTGGCCCGTACTTGTTTGCGTAACCCCTATGCTGCTACCGTCGTATGTCGCGGGAGGACGGTGGCTTAGCGTGGGCGATAAGGTCGACGTGAACCTGGTGAGCGGGGCCGCAGCTGGCGACCGGGACTGCCTGGCGGCGTTGTATGACCGCTATGCGCCGGCACTTTTGGCTATCGGTCGCCGCATCCTCGGCGACCGGCGCGAGGCGGAGGATTTGTTGCACGACGTGTTCATCGAAGTCTGGCGGCAAGCGGGCGACTACGATGAAGCCCGCGGGAGCGTGCGCGCCTGGCTGCTCATGCGCATGCGCAGCCGTGCGCTCGATCGTCGCAAGGCGGCCGTGTTCTCCAAGCGCGCGGATCTGCCGGCGCCCGAGGCCATCGCCGACGCTGTCGGCGACGCGCACGCGGGCGAGGATCCGGCGCTCGGGCCCGATCGTCAGGCGGTGCGGCGGGCGCTGGCGCAGCTGCCCGCGGAGCAGCGGCAGGTGCTCGAGCTCGGCTACTTCGAAGGGCTGTCGTCGTCGGAGATTGCCGAGCGCGTGCGTGCGCCCATCGGCACCGTGAAGTCGCGCGTGGCCGCGGCGTTGTCCAAGCTGCGCGCGGCGGTCGAGGTCTCCCGATGAGCAACCACCTGCACATCGACGAGCGCATCGCGGATCTGCTCCTCGGCGACATCAGCGATGCCGAGCGCGAGTCGCTCGAGGCGCACGTCGCCGGCTGCCCGCGCTGCAACCAGGAGCTCCTACACGCGGCAGACGCGTTCGCTGCGATGGCGCTGGCGCTGCCGGCCGAGTCGCCGCCGCCGGCGCTGCGTGCGCGCATCCTCGACGACGTCCAGGCGCCGCGCCTGGCCGGGTTCATCGACAAGCTGGCCGACCTCTTTGACATCACCCGCGGCAAGGCGCGCGCGCTGCTCGATCGCATCGACGATCCGGCAGCGTGGATGGAAGGCCCGGTCCCCCACTCGTGGGTGATGATGTCCGACGTGCGCGGCCCCAAGCTCGACGGCGCGTTCTGCGGCTTCGTGAAGATGGGGCCGAGCGTGAAGTGGCCGGCGCACCGCCACCTCGGGCGCGAGTACATGCTCGTGCTCGAAGGCGGATTCAAGCAACACGATGGCGTCGAGGTCCACCCCGGCGATCTGCACGTGATGGAAGAGGGCAGCGCGCACGGGTTTACCATCTTCGAGGGCGAGACGTGCATTTCCGCTGCCGTGATCTACGGAGGCGTGACCTTCGAGGATCCCTCCGTATCACTCGGCGATCTTCTGAAGTAGTGCTATGATCACGGCGTGATTGGCGTCGGCGCCACCGTCGGCAACTACCAGGTTCTGCAGAGAATCGGCTCCGGCGCGATGGGCCACGTCTACCTCGCGCACCATCCCGTCATCGGCAAGCGCGTCGCGCTCAAGGTCATTCATCCCGAGCTGGCGTCGAACGAGGAGATGATCGCGCGCTTCTTCAACGAAGCGCGCGCGGTCACGCAGATCGGGCACGAGAACATCGTCGACGTGCAGGATTTCGGGCAGACGCCCGACGGCGACAGCTTCATCGTCATGGAGCTGCTCGAGGGGTTCTCGCTCGGCGATCGCATCAAGAGCGAAGGCGCGTTGTCGATTCCGCGCGCCACGCACATCGCGCTGCAGCTCGCCGACGGGCTGGCGGCGGCGCATGCGCGCGGGATCATTCATCGCGATCTGAAGCCCGACAACATCTTCCTCATTCCGCGCGGCGGAGATCCTGATTTCGTGAAAATCCTCGACTTCGGCCTGGCCAAGCTGTCGGGCCCGTCGCAGGCGATGTCGCATCAGACCAAGACCGGCTCGCTCCTCGGCACGCCGCACTACATGGCGCCCGAGCAGGCCGAGAACGTGAAGAAGGTCGATCACCGCGCCGACGTCTATTCGCTCGGCTGCATCCTCTTCCAGATGCTGACCGGGCGCGTGCCGTTCCCCGGCGAGGGCTTCGGCGAGGTGCTCGTGCGCCACGTGCGCGAGCCGCCGCCGCTGCCGTCGCGGCTCAACCCGTCGGTGCCGCCGGCGCTCGAGAAGATCGTGCTGCACGCGCTCGCCAAGAAGCCGGACTTCCGCTTCGCGTCGATGGACGACTTCCGTGCGGCGCTGCGCGATCCCGAGCGCTTCGCCCAGACGCTCGACGGGCAGGGCAAGCTGACGCCGGACGCCGGCATGGCGGCGGTGGGCCTGGCCGGGATGGGGCCGCCGCCCGAGGCGCCGCCGGCGCCGTCGACGCCGCCGAGCGGGCGCTTTCAGTCGCCGCGCGTGTCGCACGAGGCGCCGACGATGCTGGCGCAGCAGGCACCCGATGCGGCGGCGATCGCCAAGGCCAAAGCGGACAGCGAGGCGGCGGCGCAGCGCGGGCGTCACGAGGCGACGACGGCACCGACGGCGCGGCGGCCCGATCCCGAGCGCGTGGTGTCGCAGCGGCCGGCCAAGGCCACCGTCGCCCACGGCGTGCGGCCCAAGCGCAAGTCACGCGGCCTGACCATCGGCGTGACGGCCGTGGTCGTCGCCATCGCCGGCGCGGGCGCGTGGTACTTCACGCTCGGACCGGGACGCCGCGGCAATGTCGCGGTCATGGTCACGACCGATCCCGCGGGCGCCGAGGTCTACGACGGCGAGCGGCTGGTCGGTCCGTCCCCGACGGTGGTGAAGCTGCCGCGCGACGGCGCGCCGCACGCGATCCTGGTGAAGAAGGACGGCTACCTGACGGCCCAGCGCACGATCACCGGCAAGGACGACACGACGCTCACGCTGCGCCTGTCGCCGAAGCCCGTCGAGGAGAAGGAAGAGCCGCTGCCTCCTCCGCCGCCGAAGCCGACGCAGCTGGCGCCGACGCAAGTGGCGCCGGCGCAGGTGGCGCCGAAGCCGACGCCCGTGGTGCAGACGGCGCCGCCGAAGCCGGAAAAGGTCGAACCACCCAAGCCTGCGCCCGCGTCGCCCAGGCACCACCACGCGCCCAAGCCGGAGAAGAAGAACGACACGCTGATTCTCACGCCATCCTTCTAATTCTGTGGCAAATTCCCCGCCGTGTTGACGGCCGCAAGCATGCAAAAGCAGAAGCTCGATCTGGGACTCCCCGGCTACTCGTACCCCGACCTGTACGACCCCGCGAAGCTGCGCACCCTGTTCGAGACGTGGCACGCGGAGCTGCACCAGAAGGATGCGGAGCTGGCCCAGCGGTACGACGCGTATCGCGCCACGCAGGGCGCGGACCTCGGGCCGCAGGCCTTGTCGGATCTGCTGGTCGCGCTGGCGCCGACGGTGTCGTCGTTCGTGGCGCGCCTGTTCCGCGTCGAGGACGAGTGGAACGCGCTGCGCGTGCGCACCGAAGAGGAGCTGCACGTCTTCCGCTTCAAGGACGAATTCGTCAAGCGGCGCGCGCTCAAGCGTAAGCCAGAGGAGTGCACGCGCGCGGCCGGCGACAAGGTGATCGAGGGGCTCGGCCTCCTCGGCGAGCACGCGGACGACGAGCGCAAGGTGGCGCTGGCGATCGTCAGTCTGCTCGACAAAGAGGCGGAGCTGAAGAAGGGCGCCGCCGACCATCCCGAGCTCTTGGCCGTGAAGAACGATCTCGGCGCGCTCGAGCAGTGGATCGTTTGCCGCAAGGGCGAGCTCGGCAAGAAGTGGCTGTCGTACAAGTTCGCGCACGCCACGCCCGACGCGCTCAACCTGGTGCAGCTCAAGCGGCCGTCGCAGGTGATGCAGGAGATGATCGTCGGGCCGCACGAGCATCGGCGCGAGCGCGACGGCTTCCGCCTCACCGATCGGCGCATGAAGTTCGCCGAGGTGCTGAACGAGGTCGACTACTGCCTCTACTGCCACGATCGCGACAAGGACTCGTGCTCCAAGGGCCTGCGTGACGGCAAGTCGGGCGCGATCAAGCCGAACGCGCTCGGCATCGAGCTCAACGGCTGCCCGCTCGACGAGAAGATCTCCGAGATGCACATGACCAAGCGGCGCGGCGATTCGATCGGCGCGCTCGCGCTCGTCTGCATCGACAATCCGATGTGCCCGGGCACCGGGCACCGCATCTGCAACGACTGCATGAAGGCGTGCGTCTACCAGAAGCAGAAGCCCGTCGACATTCCGCAGATCGAGACGGCCGTGCTCACCGACGTGCTCGGGTTGCCGTGGGGGCTCGAGATCTACGGGTTTCTGACGCGGTGGAACCCGCTCAATGTGCGGCGGCCGTACGCGTTGCCCTACCGCGGCGAGGACGTGATGGTCGTCGGCCTGGGGCCGGCGGGCTACACGCTCGCGCATCACCTGCTCAACGAGGGCTTCGGCGTCGTCGGCGTCGACGGGCTCAAGCTCGAGCCGCTGCCGCCGTCGGTGACCGGCGATTGGGACAAGGGGCAGGCGCCCGAGCCGGTGCGCAACTTCCGCTACGAAGAGCTCGACGATCGCATCCTCGCCGGGTTCGGCGGCGTGTCGGAGTACGGCATCACCGTTCGTTGGGACAAGAACTTCCTCGGCCTCCTCTACACGACGCTGTCGCGGCGCGACAAGTTCCGCGCCTACGGCGGCGTGCGCCTCGGCGGCACCGTCACCATCGAGGACGCGTGGAAGCTCGGGTTTGCGCACATCGCGATCGCGGCCGGCGCCGGCAAGCCGACCATCATCGAGATGGAGAACAACCTCATCCGCGGCGTGCGCAAGGCGTCCGACTTCCTGATGGCGCTGCAGCTGACGGGCGCCTACAAGCGGTCGTCGCTGGCGAACTTGCAGGTGCGGCTGCCCGGCATCGTCATCGGCGGTGGCCTCACGGCGATCGACACGGCGACGGAGATGCTGGCGTACTACGTCGTGCAGGTCGAGAAGACGCTCGAGCGCTTCGAGACGCTGTGCAAGCAACTCGGCGAGTCGCGCGTGCGCGGCGCCTTCGACGCCGAAGAGAGCGAGATCCTCGACGAGTTCTGCGCGCACGGGCGCGCCATCCGCGGCGAGCGCATGCGCGCGCGCGAGGAGAACCGCGAGCCGAGGTTCCAGGAGCTGCTCGATTCGTGGGGCGGCGTGTCGCTGCTCTATCGCAAGAAGATCACCGACTCGCCGGCCTATCGCCTCAACCACGAGGAGGTCGAGAAGTGCCTCGAGGAGGGCGTGCGCTTCGTCGAGGGCATGACGCCGGTGGCGGCGATCCCCGACGCGAAGGGCGCCGTGAAGGCGATGACCTTCAAGAACGCGGCGGGCAACCTCGTCGAGCTCGGGGCGCGGACCGTGTGCGTGGCGGCGGGCACGTCGCCCAACACGATCTACGAAAAAGAGCACCCGGGCACGTTCGAGCTCAACAAGCGCGGGTTTTTCGCGCCGCACAAGGCGACCCGCGACAGCGACGGCAAGGTGACGCTGACGCCGGATCCAAACGGCTTCTTCACGTCGTACAACTCGGACGGGCACACCGTCAGCTATTACGGCGACAACCATCCGCGCTACGCCGGCAGCGTCGTCAAGGCGATGGCGTCGGCGAAGCACGGGTTCCGCTTCGTGGCCGACGTGTTCGGCGAGGCGCCGCACGATCCGGCGGGGCAGCCGGCGCGCGAGCAGAAGTGGAAGCAGATGACGGCGCGGCTCGACGAGGGCCTGCGCGCGACGGTGGTGGCGGTAAATCGCCTGACGTCGACGATCGTGGAGGTCGTGGTGCGCGCGCCGTTCGCGGCGCGGCAGTTCCACCCGGGCCAGTTCTACCGCCTGCAGAACTACGAATCGGAGGCCACGCTCGTCGACGGGACGCGGCTGGCGATGGAGGGCCTGGCGCTCACCGGCGCGTGGACCGATCCCGCCGAGGGGCTGCTCTCGCTCATCGTGCTCGAGATGGGCAGCTCGTCGCGGCTGTGCGCGGCGCTCAAGGTCGGCGAGCCGGTCGTGGTCATGGGACCGACGGGGACGCCGACCGAGATCCCGACGGGCGAGACGGTCGTGCTCGCCGGCGGCGGCCTCGGCAACGCGGTGCTCTTCTCGATCGGCAAGGCGCTGCGCGCGGCGGGCTGCAAGGTCATCTACTTCGCGGCCTATCGCAAGGCCGAGGACATCTACAAGGTCGACGAGATCGAGGCGGCCTCGGACGTGATCGTGTGGTCGACGGACGTGGCGCCCGCGCCGGCGCCGCGGCGGCCGCAGGATCGCTCGTTCGTGGGCAACGTGGTGCAGGCGATGGCCGCGTACGCCAACGGCGAGCTCGGCGAGCAGGCGGTGCCGTACTCGGCGGGGCAGCGCATCATCGCGATCGGAAGCGATCGCATGATGCGCGCCGTGAAGGAGGCGCGGCACACCGGGCCGCTCGCGGGCAAGCTGCAGCCGAATCATCATGCGGTGGCGAGCATCAACTCGCCGATGCAGTGCATGATGAAGGAGGTGTGCGCGCAGTGCCTGCAGAAGTGGGTCGACCCGCGCACCGGCAAGGAGTCGGTCGTCTTCAGCTGCTTCAATCAGGATCAGCCGATGGACCACGTCGACTTCGGCAACCTGGCGGCGCGCCTGCGGCTGAACACGGTGCAGGAGAAGCTGACCAACCTCTGGCTCGACAAGGTCCTCGGCGACACCAAGCTGCCGCGCGCCTGATCGCGCGCCGCCCGCGGATCGTGGTGGTGCCGGCGCGGCTCTTCTCGCCCGACCAGCCGAGCCCGCCGCCGGCCGGCACCGCACAGTGGTGCGGCTAGCGCGTGAGCTGTTTCTGCATGGCGGCGGGCAGCCGCCGCGTCGCCTCGCGAAAGGTCAGGCCGCTCATCGCGCCGCCGTGACGGGCGACGAAGTCCCGCACCAGCTCCGGCCGCCGCTTCGACGTGTCCCGTAGGATCCAGCCGATCGCCTTGCGGATGAAGAATTCCTTCTCGCCGAGCAGGGGCACCGCCAGCGCCTCGAAGAGGGCGAAGTCGCCAGCTCCGGCGCGCAGCGCATCGAGCTGCGCGAGCAGCGCCGTGCGCCGCACCCAGAAGTCGTCGTCGCGCGCCCACGTGCGCAGGAGCCTGCCTGGCGATGCGGGCAGCGCGAGCGGGACGATCTTGGTCGCCAGCCAGTCGACGTGCGCCCAGCACGCCGACGCGCGCACCAGCGCGATCAGCCACGCCGCGTCGCGGTCGCCGACGAGCTTGCGCTTGCGCTCGAGCACGCCGATGGCCGCCGAATGCAGATCGAACCAGTCGGTGGCGTAGAGCGCGTCGACGGCGGCGACCACGCCGTCGTGATCGATGGTCTTGTGCGCCTTGACGAACTCGGCGCACGCGCCGCGGATGACGGCGGCGTCGACGCCGTGGAAGCGCAGCGCGCTCTTCATGTACGCGCGCTCGTAGGTGGCGCGCTCGGGTGTACCGACGGCGGTGAAGCGGGTGCGGAAGAAGTCGACGACTGGCGCGGATTTCACGCGCGGCAGGATATCAGGAGTGATGCGACCGGCGTCAGGCGCGCAGCCGCTGCGGCTCGAACTCGGGCAGCGCCCGCCGCAGCTTGGTCTTCAGCCGATCCTCGATCTGCCGCACGCGCTCGCGCGACAGGTTGAGGTGGCGCCCGATCTCGGCGAGCGTGTCCTGCTCGTCGCAGAGCAGCCGCCGCGACAGGATGTACTTCTCGCGCGTCGACAGCGTGCGCGAGATGCCGCTGACGCGATCGCGCACGATCGACTCGCGCTGCATGCGCTCGAAGCGATCTTCCTGCCCTTCGCCGTGATCGTCGGCGAGGCGATCGAGCTGCGTCTCCGAGCCTTCCTTCCACGCCGCCGCGTCGAGCGACGAGTCCTTCGACTCGAGACGGCCCGTCATGTCGCGGATGCGCTCGACGGTGGTGCCGAACTTCGCCGCCAGCCGCTCTTCGACGGCGCTCGGCGTGCCCTCGGCGCCGAGCGCGGTGGTGATGCGCGCGCGCTCGCGCGCCATGCGGAAGAACAGCTTCGACTGCAGCGGGCCGGTGCCGACGCCGACCATCGACCATTGCTTGAGCACGTGCGCGAGCACGAAGGCGCGGATCCAATAGGCCGCGTAGGTCATGAAGCGCAGGTTGCGCGACGGATCGAAGCGGCGCACCGCCTCGCACAGCCCGATGTTGCCCTCTTCGACGAGGTCGCTGACGCGCAACCCGTAGCCGCGATACTGCATCGCAATCTTGACGACGAATCGCAGGTTGGCGCGCACCAGCGCATCGGCGGCGTCACGGTCCTTGCGCCGCTGCCAGCGACGGGCGAGCCGCAGCTCTTCCTCGCGCTCGAGCGGCTCGAACCTCTGAATGCTGGCGAGATAGTGGGAAAACCCGGCGTCCTCCTCGAGCGGGCGGCCCATGGTCGTGGCCTCCTTCCGCCTTTTGGATGAGCGCTGGGCAAGGATCGTTTCTTTTCTTTACGGAATTTTACGTTCGAACAAGACCGCGATGGAATTCGGGGCGTTGCGTCAAAAAAACGTACACGCGCCGGAATCCGGCTTTGGGCAGCGAGCGGCGAGCAGCGCAACGAGAGCTGCGCAGCGACGAAAGTCGACGTCGACGCGCGTGCCGTCAGCCCAGCCGTAATCGAACGAGCGGTGGTGCTGATTGACGTTGCACGCCCGCTCGGGAACGCCGGCGAGATCGACGACGGGCGACGCGAGGTCCGGAGCGGCGGCGGCCAGATCGGCGACGACGGCTGGCGACGCGGGCGAGCCTTGCCAAAACCGGCCGGCGCCTGCAAGCTGGTGACGTGTTCCTCCTTTATGTAGTCGCCGCGCTGATTCTCGGCGGCGGCGCCTTTGCCGTGGTGCGCCGGCGGAAGCTCCTCGACGCCCGCCTGCGCGAGGAGGCCCTCGCCGCCGAAATCGCCGCCATCGCCGCCACCGGCAAGGCCGAAGCGGCCGCCGCCGTCAGTGCCGCCGCGGCCGAAGCCAAGGAGCAGCTCCTCGACGCCCGCCGCGTGGCGCAGGACGAGGCGCACAAGACCGAGCGCGAATTGCAGCGCCGCGAGGACGAGCTCGCGCGCCGCCAGCTCGCCTTCACCGCCGAGGAGGCGCGCGTGATCGCCCGCGCCGCCGCCGTCAACGAGCGCGAGCAGGGCCTCAAGCAGTTCGAAGCCACCCGTCGCCAGCACGACGACTCCCGTCGCGGCGTCGAGCAGGACATCGTTCGCCGCCTCGAGCAAATCGCCGGCGAAACCCGCAGCGAGCTCCGCGACCGCCTCGTCGGCGAGTGGGTCACCGACGCCAAGGCGCGCGCCGCCGACGAGCTGCGCCGCATCGATCAGTCGCTCGCCGACGCCGAGCATGGCCGCGAAGCCAAGCGCATCATGGGCATCGCCATCCAGCGCTACCAGGGCCACTACCTGACCGAGCGACTGCAGTCGAACCTCCTTTTGCCGCCCGGCCTCGGCGCGCGCCTCGTGCCCGACCTGCCGGTCATTCAGGAAATCTCGAACGTCACGCTCACGCTCGCCGACGATCAGTCGTCGGTGCGCCTCGAAGGGCAGGACTCGTTCGGCCGCGAGATCGCCCGCCGCGCCATCCGCAAGCTCGAGAAGCACGGCACCTGGAAGGGCGAGCCGCGCGTCGCCGTCGAGAAGATCAAGGAAGACCTCGAGCGCGAGGTGGTCGAGCTCGGCCGCCGCGCCTTCAAGGAGCTCGAGATCCCGCGCGCGCACCCCGACATCGTCAAGCTCGTCGGGCGGCTCAACTGGCGCACCTCGTACACGCAGAACCAGTGGAAGCACGCCGTCGAGGCGGCGTTCCTCTGCGGCATGATGGCCTCCGAGCTCGGCCTCGACATCAAGCTGGCGCGGCGCGCCGCGCTCATGCACGACATCGGCAAGGCGCTCACCCACGCCATCGACGGCTCGCACGCGGTCATCGGCGCCGACTACGCGCGCCGCCTCGGCGAGGCCGAGATCGTGGCCAACGCCATCGGCGCGCATCACGCCGACGAGCCGTGCAACTCGGTCTACGCCTCGCTCGTCGCCGCCGCCGACGCCATGAGCGGCGCCCGCCCCGGCGCGCGCCGCGAGCAGACCGACAACTACGTGCAGAAGCTCGAGGACCTCGAGCGCATCGGCGGCAGCTTCGCCGGCGTCGACCGCGCGTTCGCCGTGCAGGGCGGCCGCGAGGTGCGCATCTACGTGCAAGAAGGGCGCGTGGACGACGGGCGCGCGGTGGAGCTCTCCGCCGAGATCGCCCGTCGCATCTCCGAGGAAATGACCTTCCCCGGCCAAATCAAGGTGACCGTGATCCGCGAGCTCCGCGCCGTCGAAGTCGCAGGCTGATGCGCATTTCACTCATGCTCTTCGCCACCCTGGCGCTCGCCGGTTGCGGCGACGACAACCCGACGTCGTCGACGACGATGGACCTGTCCGTCGAGATGGACGACCTCACGCCGCCCGGCGACATGGTCGTGCTCAAGGCCGAGTGCGACGTCTTCGACAACACCGGCTGTCCGTCGGGCGACAAGTGCACCGTCGGCACGCAGAACGGCACGCCGCGCGATCTGTGCGCGCCGGTGAGCGCCACGACGGTGACCGTCGGTCAGAGCTGCATGACCGTCGACATCGGCAACGGCCGCACCGGCGACAACTGCGCGCCCGGCCTCATCTGCCTCGACTTCCCCGGCGACGGGCCGCACTGCCGAAAGCCGTGCTTCGTGCGCGCCGACTGCCCGGGGCAGACCTGCACCTTCCTCACGCCGACGGGCACCACGCGCATGACCGACAGCGGCGTCCAGTCGCTGCACGCCTGCGCCAACGACGACGGCTGCGATCCGGTCGCGCAGAACGTGTGCACCGGCGGGCGCAAGTGCTGGCTCTCGCCCCCCGACGACGTCGGCCGCGTCGGCGTGTGCCTGATGCCGATCGCGCCCGGCGGCATGGCGGGCGACACCTGCGACGGGCTCAAGCAGGCCGGCTGCGCGCCCGGGTTCCGCTGCGACGACTTCAACTTCTGCCGTCGCTACTGCTACTACGACACGCCCGACGGCGGCTCGTCGAGCGCGGGCGCCTGCCCCGCCGGCGAAGGCACGTGCAACCGCTTCTCCTTCTCCGGCCCGCTGTACGGCATCTGCGGCAACCAGTAAGTTCCTCCTCATGAAAGCCATCGTCCTGCGTCAGCATGGAGGGCCCGAGGTCCTCACCGTCGAAGATCTGCCCGAGCCCCACGCCGGTCCCGGCGAGGTGCGCGTGCGCGTCGCCGCCGTGGCGATGAACCACCTCGACATCTGGGTGCGCAACGGCCTGCCGCACCTCAAGCTCGAGTATCCGTTCCGCCTCGGCGCCGACGTCGCCGGCACCGTCGACGAAGTCGGCCCGGGCACGAGCGGCGTCAACCGCGTCGCCGTCGGTGACGAGGTCGTCGTCAACCCCGGCCACTCGTGCGGGCGCTGCAAGGAGTGCCTCTCGGGGCGCGACAACCTGTGCCGCTGGTATCGCCTCATGGGCGAGGACATGTCGGGCGGCTACTGCGAGCTGCTCGTCGTCCCGGCGCAGAACGTCGTCGCCAAGCCGAAGTCGCTCTCGTTCACCGACGCGGCCGCGCTGCCGACGACGTTCTTGACCGCGTGGCAGATGCTCACGCGCAAGGCGCCGGTGAAGCCGGGTGACGACGTCGTGGTCATGGCCGCCGGCTCCGGCGTCGGCGTCGCCGCGGTGCAGATCGCCAAGCTTCACGGCGCGCGCGTGATCGCGACCGCCTCCAGCGACGAGAAGCTGGCGCGCGCCCGGCAGCTCGGCGCCGACGAGACCATCAATCACCGCACGCAAGATCTCGTGGCCGAGGTGAAGCGCCTGACCGCCAAGAAGGGCGCCGACATCATCTTCGAGCACGTCGGCGCCGAGGTCTGGCCCAAGCTCATCCTCGCCGCCGCGCGCAACGGCCGCATCGTGACGTGTGGCGCCACCAGCGGCTGGGACGCGCGCACCGATCTGCGTCACGTCTTCTTCCGCCAGCTCGAGATTCTCGGCTCGACCATGGGACCGAAGGGCGATCTGTTCCCCATCCTCGATCACGTTGGCGCCGGTCGTCTCCGCCCGGTTGTGGATAAGATCATGCCACTGGTCGAGGCCCAGGCGGCCCATCGCTTACTGCAAGATCGCGCAATATTTGGCAAAATCGTTCTCGTCCCTTAGGCGTTGACACGCCGCCCCACCTGCACTAACTAATACTCGTACGTAAGGGTGAGGGTTTGGGACATCGCGACCAACATACGGTGATGCTGGAGAAACCGCTGCGCGTCGGCGAGCTCGCCAAGCGCTCGGGGAAGACCGTGCGCGCGCTGCACCTGTACGAAGAGCTCGGGCTCCTCAAGCCGGTGCACCGTTCCAAGGGCGGCTTCCGCTTGTACGCGCCGTCGGCGGTCAAGCGCGTGGAGTGGATCGGCAAGCTCCAGGACGCCGGCTTCTCGCTGCACGACCTGCAGGATCTCTTGCACGGCGTGACCGAGCAGTCGGGCGTGGCGTCGCTGGCGATGGAGCGCGTGCGCCAGGTGTTCGCCGATCGCTTGCACGAGACACGCGAGCAGCTGACCAGGCTCTCGCAGCTCGAGCGCGATCTCGAAGCCAGCCTCGCCTATCTCGACGGCTGTCGCTCGTGCGAGCCGAAGGCGCACCAGATCGACGAGTGCCCGTCATGCAACCACAATGGCCACGAGGCGGGCGCGCAGCCCATCCTCGTCGCCGGAATTCATCGAGGCTAAGAAGCGAATGAGCGTCAAGGTCCCCATTTTCATGGACAACCACTCGACCACGCCGGTCGATCCGCGCGTGCTCGACGCGATGCTGCCGTTCTTCCGCGAGGACTTCGGCAACGCTGCATCGCGCAACCACGTCTTCGGTTGGCGCGCCGAGAAGGCGGTCGAGATCGCGCGCGAAGAGGTCGGCAAGCTCATTGGCGCTTCAGCCAAAGAGATCGTGTGGACCTCGGGCGCGACCGAGTCGATCAACCTCGCGCTCAAGGGCGCCGCCGAGTTCTACAAAGAGAAGGGCAACCACTTCATCACCGGGCAGACCGAGCACAAGGCCACGCTCGACACCTGCAAGCGGCTCGAGAAGGAAGGGTGCGAGGTCACCTACCTGCCGGTGCGCTCGGACGGCATCATCACCGCCGAGCAGGTGGCGGCGGCGATCAAGCCGACGACGATCATGGTCGCGCTGATGGCGGCGAACAACGAGATCGGGACGGTGAATCCGATCAACGAGATCGGCGCGGCCATCAAGGCGACCAAGAAGGACGTGCTCTTCTTCGTCGACGCGGTGCAGGCGGCGGGCAAGGTGCCGTTCGACGTCACCGCGGGCAAGGTCGATCTGGCGTCGGTGTCGGCGCACAAGATCTACGGGCCCAAGGGCGTGGGCGCGCTCTACGTGCGCCGAAAGCCGCGCGTGCGCCTCGTCGAGCAGATCGACGGCGGTGGGCACGAGCGCGGCATGCGCTCGGGGACGCTCAACGTGCCGGGCATCGTCGGCTTCGGCAAGGCGGCGGAGCTGGCGCGGACCGAGATGGCGCAGGAGGCGGAGAAGCTGACCGCGCTGCGCAATCGGCTCTATTCGTATCTGACGACGAATCTCAAGGAAGTGCATCTCAACGGCTCGTGGGAGCATCGCCTGCCGGGCAACCTGAACGTGTCGTTCGCCTACGTCGAGGGCGAGGGCCTGATGATGGCGCTCAAGGACGTGGCCGTCTCGTCGGGGTCGGCGTGCACGTCGGCGTCGCTCGAGCCCTCGTACGTCTTGCGCGCGCTCGGCGTGGGCGAGGAGATGGCGCATTCGTCGATTCGCTTCGGCATCGGGCGCTTCAACACCGAAGAAGAGATCGATTACGTCGGCAAGCACGTGGTCGAGGCGGTTTCGCGGTTGCGCGAGATGTCGCCTCTGTGGGAGATGGTGCAGGAAGGGGTCGACTTGAAGTCCATTCAATGGGCTGCGGAGCATTAGAAAATGGCGTACTCGGACAAGGTCATCGATCACTACGAGAACCCGCGCAATGTCGGGTCGCTCGACAAGAACTCTGACAACGTGGGCACCGGCCTCGTCGGTGCGCCGGCGTGCGGCGACGTGATGAAGCTGCAGATCAAGGTGGAGGACGGCATCATCACCGATGCCAAGTTCAAGACCTTCGGCTGCGGCTCGGCGATCGCTTCGTCGTCGCTGGTGACGGAGTGGGTCAAGGGCATGTCGGTGGACAAGGCGATGGAGCTGAAGAACTCGCAGATCGCCGAAGAGCTCAACCTGCCGCCGGTCAAGATCCACTGCTCGGTGCTCGCCGAAGATGCGATCAAGGCGGCGATCGCCGACTACAAAAAGAAGAACGGGAACGGCGCGTGATGGAACATGTCGGGATCGAAGCGGCGGCGCCGGTCGCGCGCCCAAAGGAAGCCGACCAGGCGGACGGTGACTTCAAGGTCACCGACGCGGCCGTGGCGCAGATCGTGCGGCTGACGCAGAAGCGGAAGGACGACGGCAAGCCGACCGAGGCGATCCGCATCGGCCTGCGCGGCGGCGGCTGCGACGGCTTCTCGTACGTCTTCGAGTGGGCCGACAAGCCGGCGGGCAAGCACGATCACGTGCTCGAGTTCCCTGACGGTGCCGACGGCACCGTGCGCATGTTCATCGACAAGAAGAGCATGCTGTATTTGAAGGGCACGACGCTGAACTTCGTCACCGGTCTCATGGGGCACGGCTTCAAGTTCGAGAACCCGAACGTCAAGGGTTCGTGCGGCTGCGGCGAAAGCGTCCAGTTCTAATCTAGAGAATCGACTATGCCTGACCATTTCGAAGTGTTGGGGTTGCCGCGCAAGTTCCATCTCGACGCGGCGGACCTGGAGTCCCGCTATCTCTCGCTGCAGAAGGAGACGCACCCCGATCGCTTCGCCAAGGCGTTGCCGCGCGAGCGGATGGAGGCGGTGGTGCGCAATACCGAGCTCAACGACGCGTACAAGGTGCTCAAGCACGAGCTTCGGCGCGCCGAGTATCTATTGAAGCTCGAGGGCGTCGACATCGGCGAAGAGAAGCCGCAGTCGACGACCGGGGCGACCAAGCAGCTGGTGGTGGATCCCAAGCTGCTCATCGAGGTGATGACGTTGCGCGAGGCGCTGTCCGACGCGCGCGACGAGAAGGACGAGGCCAAGGTCGTCGAGCTGACCAAGGACGTCGAGGGGCGGAGCGCGGCGTCGATGAAGATCGTGCACGACGGATTCTCCGCCTACGACGCGGGCGACAAGTCGAAGCTCGACGCGATCGCGCGGGCGCTCGTCTCGCTGCGCTACTACGGGCGGTTCATGGACGAGGTCGAGGGGAAGGAATAGCGATGGCCGACGCGCTCTACGACATCGCCGAGCCGGGGGAGTCGAAGGCGAAGGAGGCGTGTGCGGGTCGCGCGGTGGGGATCGACCTCGGGACCACGAACTCGCTCGTCGCGTGCGTGCGCGACGCCAATCCGGTGTGCCTGCCCGATGGCGAAGGGCGCATGCTGTTGCCGTCGGCGGTGCGGTATCGCGCGGGCGCGGCGCCGATCGTGGGGGCGGAGGCGCTGCGCGACGCGGCGAAGTTTCCGCACGACACGATCGTGTCGGCCAAGCGGTTCATGGGGCGCGGGCCGAAGGACGCGGAGACGACGCGGCGCTTTACGCCCTACGAGTTTGCGACCATGGAAGGGCCGGTGGTGCGCTTCAAGGTTGCTGGGCCCCCGCCGAAGGACGGGGGGGCCGAAGGCCCTGTAAGTGGTTCGAAGGAGGTCACGCCGATCGAGGTGTCGGCGGAGATCTTGCGCACGCTGAAGGTGCGCGCCGAGCAGGCGCTCGGTGGTCCGCTCGACGGGGCGGTCATCACGGTGCCGGCGTACTTCGACGATGCGCAGCGGCAGGCGACGAAGGACGCGGGGCGCATCGCGGGGCTCGAGGTCTTGCGGCTGCTCAACGAGCCGACGGCGGCGGCGCTGGCGTACGGGCTCGACAAGAAGTCGGAGGGGATGTTCGCCGTCTATGATCTCGGCGGCGGGACCTTCGACATTTCGATCCTGAAGCTGACCGGCGGCGTGTTCGAAGTGAAGTCGACCGGCGGCGACACGGCGCTCGGCGGCGACGACTTCGATCGCGCGCTCGCGGAGCTGTTGATTGGCAAGCGCGGGATCGACGAGGGCGCGCTCGATGCCTCGGCGCGGCGCGCGCTGCTCGACGAGGCGCGCGCGCTCAAGCACGAATTGACGACGAAGGACGCGGCGGGCGGGGTGACGCGCGCCGAGCTCGACGAGGCGATCGCGCCGATCATCCAGCGCACGGCGACGGCGTGCAAGCGCGCGCTCAAGGACGCGGGGCTCACGCCGGGCAACGGCGCGCAGCTCGACGGCGTGATCCTCGTCGGCGGCGCCACGCGTGTGCCGGCGGTGCGCGCGTTCGTCGAGCAGCTGTTCGGGCGCGAGCCGCTCGGTGACATCGATCCCGACCAGGTGGTCGCGCTCGGCGCGGCGGTGCAGGCGGATCTGCTCGCCGGCCCACGAGATCTTCCGCGCGAGGATGTGCTCCTGCTCGACGTGGTGTCGCTGTCGCTCGGGCTCGAGCTCATGGGCGGCGTGGTCGAGAAGATCATTCCGCGCAACTCGACGATCCCGACGGGCGCCAAGCAGACGTTCACGACGTATGCGGAGAACCAGACCGGGTTCGATCTGCACGTGGTGCAGGGCGAGCGCGAGACGGTCGAGCAGTGCCGCTCGCTGGCCAAGTTTCAGCTCAAGGGCATTCCGCCGATGGCGGCGGGGATGGCGCGGCTCGAGGTGACGTTCCTCGTCGACGCCGACGGGATCTTGCAGGTGATGGCCAAGGAGCTGACGACCGGCAAGGAGGCGTCGGTGCAGGTCAAGCCGTCCTATGGGCTCACCGACGAGCAGATCGAGCAGATGCTCTACGAGTCCTACGAGTACGCGGAGCAGGATCTGAAGGCGCGTCAGCTCGCCGAGGCACGCGTGGAGGCCGATCGCATCCTGGCGGCGCTGCGCGCGGCGCTCGCCGCCGATGGTCAGCTGCTCGCGCGCGACGATCGCGACGAGATCGATCGCGGCATCGGGCGGCTCGAGGACGCGTTGCGCGGCGACGATCACGCGATGATCCGGCGCCGCACCGAGCAGCTCGACTTCCAGACCAAGCCGTTCGCCGAGAAGCGCATGAACGCGGGCATCGCGCGCGCCATCGGCGGGCACCAGGTCGGCGAGATCGAGCAGAAGGTCGAGCACGCCAAGGGGACCGCGGAGCACGAGGGGCAGCGCTGATGCCGAAGATTACCTTTCTACCCGACGGCAACAGCATCGACGTGGAGCCGGGGACGTCCATCTTGCAGGCGGCCAAGAAGGCGCACGCGCAGGTCGGCTTCGCGTGCGGTGGCGTGTGCGCCTGCTCGACGTGCCACGTGTACGTGCGCGAAGGGTTCGACTCCTTGTCGGAGCAGCAGGAGAACGAAGAGGACATCCTCGACAAGGCGTTCGACGTGCGCTCGACCTCGCGGCTCGGCTGTCAGTCGAAGGTGGCCGACGAGGACGTGGTCGTGGAGATCACGCGCGAGTCGCGGCAGGCGTGGCTCGACGAGCATCCGGAAGAGCGCGCCAAGCTCAAGCAAGAGGGTGGTAGCGTAGCGCGGTGAGCCGCGCCGACCGCGTCGCCCTCGTCGTCGTCGTCGCGGTCACGTTCGGCGTGTTCGTGCCGGCGCTTGGGGCCGGCCTCCTCGACTGGGACGACGCCGTCGCCATCTTCGACAACCCGCACATCCGCGCCTTCGACTGGCGCTGGATGTTCGGCGAGCTCGGCTACAACCCGCGCTACATGCCGCTGACGTGGCTCGACTGGACGATCACCTATCGTCTGTTCGGGCTTCGGCCGCTGGCGTATCACCTCGGCAACGTCGTCTTGCACGCGGCGAACGCGGGGCTCGTCTACGTGCTCGTGGCGCGGCTGACCGAGGCGGCGCGCGCGCGCGTGGCGCCGTGGCGAGCGGCCGCGGCGACGGCGCTGGGGACGCTCGGGTGGGCGATCCATCCCTTGCGCGTCGAGCCGGTCACGTGGGCGACCGATCGTTCGTACTCGCAGTCGCTCCTGTTCGCGCTCGTCGCGGTGCTGTTGCATCTGTCGTGGGTGCGCACGCGACAGCGCTGGCGCTACGTGCTCGCGGTGACCGCGTTCGCGGCGGCGGTGCTCTCGTATCCGATCGTGCTCGGCGTCGCCGGCGTGCTCTTCGTGCTCGACGTGGCGCCGCTCGGGCGGCCGTTCGATCGCGCGCGCGTCGTCGAGAAGCTGCCGTATCTCTTGCTGGCGGCGGGCGCGCTCGCGCTGACCGTGCTGGCGCGCGCGGCCGGCGGGACGCTGTGGTCGCGGCCCGAGGGGCTCGGCTCGTTCGGCGTCGGCGCGCGCGTGATGCAGGCGGCGTACGTGTGGGCCTACTACGCGTGGCGGCCGCTCGTGCCCGTCGGGCTGGCGCCGGTGTACACGACGCTCGTCGACTTCCGCCCGGGGTCGGCGCCGTTCGTGGCGTCGGCGGGGTTCGTCGTGGTGCTGACGGTGGCGGCGTGGGCGCTGCGCAAGCGGGCGCCGTGGCTGCTGGCGGCGTGGGGCGCGCATCTGATCCTGCTCGTGCCGGCGCTCGGCCTCACCGAGCGGCCGCACTACACCAACGATCGCTACGATCATCTGGCCGGCATCGTCGTCGCGGTGCTCGTCGCCGCGGCGCTGGTGCGCGCGCGGGCGACGGCGCTGGTGCTCGTCGCCGCCGTCGTCGCCGGGCTCGGCGTCTTGAGCGTCGAGCAGCAGGCGGCGTGGCACGACGACGTCAGCCTCTACGTGCACACCATCGACACGCTCGGCGACGATCCCTATCGCGTCGATCTCTACGAGCGCCTCGGCGAGCTCTACACCCGCCGCGGCGACCTCCGTCACGCCGCGCTCGCGTGGGACGGCGCCATCGCCGCCAATCCGTCGGCGCCGCGCGCCCGCTGGGAGCGCGCGCGCATCCGCCTGCGCCGCGGCGACCTCGACGGCGCCGTCGCCGACTGCGATGCGCTGCTCGCCGCGCGCGACGAGCCGGCGGTCCGCGAGCTGCGCGGCGTGGCGCTCGGGCGCCTGGGCCGCTTCGACGAGGCCATCGCCGACCTCGCGCGGGCCGCGCCGGCCCGTCCGGGTGCGCGCCGCGCGCTCGAGGCTACCGTCGTCACGCGAGTCCTGGTCGGTATCTCGCGTTAATCGGCGTACAAAAATTTGCTCCCTTCACCGACTGCCCTGAGCATGCTCACATGAGCTTCGAATTCCCTTGCCCGTGGTGCGGTTGCGACACCAAGGTCCGCGGCTCGGAATCGGCGTCGTGGCGCTTCCGCATCCCGTGCGATTTGTGCAATCGCGACATGATCGTGACCTGGGACGGCGGCCTCGTCGTCGGACGCGCCGCGCAGCCGATCGCGCGCAGCGACGAAGACACCGTGCGCATCCGCTTGGCCAAGGCGGGCTGATTCGGTATCGTCGCCCGCCATGGGCGACAAAGTACGTTTCACCGTCGAGGGCGGCGTTGCCACGCTGACCCTCTCCGATCCGCCGGCCAACACCTACAGCTACGAGATGATGCAGGAGCTCGACGCCGCCATCCTGCGCGCGCGCATGGACGACGACGTCCACGTGCTCCTGGTGCGCGGCGAGGGCGACAAGTTCTTCTGCGCCGGCGCCGACATCAAGATGCTGGCGACGTCGAAGCCGTCGTTCAAGTACAACTTCTGCTTGCACGCCAACGAGACCCTCAATCGGCTCGAGCAGACGCCGAAGCTGGTGATCGCGGCGCTCAACGGCCACTGCGTCGGCGGCGGGCTCGAGGTGGCGATGGCGTGCGATCTGCGCATCGCCAAGAAGGGCAAGGGCAAGATCGGATTGCCCGAGGTCTCGCTCGGCGTGTTGCCGGGGACCGGCGGAACGCAGCGGCTGGCGCGGCTCGTCGGGCGGCCGAAGGCCATCGAGCTGATGGCGCTCGGCGCGAACTTGAGCGTCGAGGAGGCGCAGGCGCTCGGGATCGTCAACGCGCTCGTCGACGAAGCGGGCTTCGACGCGGCGGTGATGGAGTACGCCAAGAAGTTCGTGCCGCCGGGCAAGGCGTCGAAGGCGGTGGGCCTCATCAAGCGCGCGGTCACGAGCGGGATCGAGATGGACTTCGCGTCGGGTCTGGCGCTCGAGCGCGAGCTGCAGCAGCAGCTCTTCGTGAGCGACGACGCCAAAGAGGGCATTAGCGCCTACGTCGACAAGCGCCCGCCCGCCTTCAAGGGAAAATAGCGGTCGCTACTTGGTGAGCGTCATCGTGTCGATGACGGTGCCGTCGGTGCCCTTGGCGGTCAGCGTCAGCGACGACGTCGAGATGTCGAGCAGCACGTAGCTGTAGATCTTCTCCGCGAACGCGGTGAACGCCTGCGGCGCCACGTCGTAGGGATCGGCGCCCGCGCCGCCCTCGACGATGTACACCGGCCCGGCGCCATCGGCGACCACCTGCCCGCCGACGATGGCGTGCGAGCGCTCGTAGGCGTGCGCGTGGCCGGTGAGCACGAGGTCGACGTGGTGCGCGTCGACGATCGACTCCCACGCCATCTGCAGATCGGTCGCCGGCGGGTGGCCGGTCGACGACGTGTACTCGGGCCGATGATGCGTGACCAGCTTCCACGGCTGCGAGGTCTTGCCCAGATCGTCGTCGAGGAACGGCGCCTGCTCCGAGGTGATGCTCGTCGGATCGCCCGACGGCGGCGTGTCGTTGAGCGCGGTGAAGTGCGCGGCGCCGAAGTCGAACGAGTACCACTGCTGATTCCCCGGCAGCGGGAACTGCGAGTAGTAGTGGCGCGAATTGATCTCGTGGTTGCCGTGCACCATCATGAGCGCCACGTGGTCGATGAGGCCGGCGCTGGCGGCGAACCACGCTTCCCAATCTTCCTGGATGCTGCCGAGGTCGTTGGCGTCGCCGGTGAAGAGCGCGACGTCGGGCGCGTCGGCGGTCGCGGCCTGGACGACCTGCGCCAGGGTCGCGGCGTTGCCGCGCGAGTCGCCGTAGACGAGCACGCGCACCGGCCGGCCGTCGCCGGGCGCCGTGGTGAAGGTGGAGTCGGCGCTCATGTGAGAGCCGGTGCCGACGCGATAGTGGTAGGTGGTGCCGGGCGAAAGGCCGCACAGGTGCACCTGGTGGATGCCCACCGACGGCGGATCCGAGCCCGCGAGGTCGGTCGGATAGGCGAACCAGAAGCCCTTGGTCTTGTGGCCGTAGCTCGTGTCGGCGCCCCACTCGAGCGTGGTGCCGCGCGTGCCCACGTCCGTGGCCCAGGTGACGCTGATGCTCGACTTGGGATCGCCGACGTAGGCGAGGTGCTGATCGCGCGGATCGGGCGCGGCGCCGACGGAGCCGTCGTCCTTGACCGGCGCGGTGGTCTCGTTCGGCGTGGTGATGGTGAAGGGGCAGCCGGGGATCTCGACTTCGACGCCGGTGGTCAGCGCCATCGACGGCGGCGAGCTCGAGCAAGCGGCAAAGGGAAGGGCGACGGAAGCGACGGCGGCGACGAGGAGCCTACTTCGCATACTCCTTGGTACCACGAAACACCAGCGCGGCGGCAGCCAGGAGCGCCAGATCGCGCACCGCGGTCCACGCCGTGACCGGCCCGGAGTTGCCGCCGAAGCAGCCGCAATCGACGTTGATGCCGGCGCGCACGACGTGGACGATGGCGACGGTGAACATGACGAGCAGCCCGATGGCGGCGAGGGCGCCGGCGTTCTGCCACTTCTTCGGGCCGACCAGCAGCGCGGCGCCGACGACGATCTCGGTGGCCGGCAAGATCACCGCCAGCCACGGCGCCAGCTCGGCGAAGAAGCGGTAGTTGGCGATCTCCGTGGCGAACGCCGTCGGATCGCCGATCTTGAGCGCCCCGGCGACGACGAACAGCGCGCCCACGACCAGCCGCGCGACCAGCACGAGCGCCTTCATGGGTTCGACGCCTTCGACAGCGGGCCCTTCGAGGTCTTGCAGTCGGCGCACGGCCCCGACGCGCACGCCAGCCCCGCCTGCGACCAGCCGACGAAGCCGCCGTCGAGCACCGCGACCTTCACGTCGGGATGGCGCCGCTGCAGGCTTTCGGCGACCGGCCGCGCGTCGTCGGTGGAGTTGCCGTAGACCACGATCGTTTGCGCGTGCGAAAAATGCGCGAGCGCCTCGTCGGCGGTCTTGCCGCCGGCGTCGCACGGCAGGTGCACCGCGCCGGCGACGTGCCCTTCGACGAAGGCGTTCTCCGGACGCGTGTCGGCGATGACGACGTTCGGTTGGCCGCACAGCGACGAGGCTTCGGTCGCGCTCATCACCGCCGGCGTGGGCGCGCCATGCTCGCCACCCGTGCACTCGGTGGGCGGAGCGAACGCAGCGATGCGGAGGCCGTGCGGGCGGGCGGCGTTGGCCGCAAGACCCACGACGGCCCCGGCGACGACGAGCACCAGGGCGCGAATCACCGACGGCATGACGGACCTAACGGTAGCTCAACAAAGGGCGTCGCGCAGCGATTCCAGCACGCGATCTTCGCGCAGCCGGCCGAGCGCGTCGGCGAGCGCCGAGGCCTGCTCCTCGCGGTGCGCCATCTCGCTGCGGAGCAGGACGAGCGCGCCCGGCTGCGCCAGGGCGTCGGCGCGCACCAGGAACTTCTCGACGATCGGCACGTGCACGTCGGCATCGTGCAGCTCCCCGAGGGTCTCCTGTAACGGCTCGAGGCGATCGAGGAGGGCGGCGATCTCGGCCGGGAAGGCGGGCTGCGCCAGCTCGGCCAGGTAGCGCAGCTTCTTGGCGCCGATGCGCAGCTTGTGCGCCGTGCGCGGGTCGTTCGACTTCAGCGCCGCCGCCGCGCGCCGCCTGGTGTCCTTCAGGCGGCGCGAGAGCCGCTTGCGCACGCGATGGCCGCCGAGCTTGCCGCGCACGCTCAGGCCCGCCAGCGCCGCCTCGACGGTGGGCACGCCGTCGTCCGTCCAGGTGCCGAGCGCCGCCTCGAGCTTCTCGACCCTCTTGGGCAGCTTGCCCTGGCGCTCCTCGAGCAGGGCCTGGAGGCCGACCTTGTCGCGCTCGGAGGCGGCCGCCAGCTCCTCGCGCAACCACGCGAGCTGGACCTGCAGCTCGCGCACCTCGCCGAGGGCGTCGCCGAGCGTCGACACGGCGTCGTAGGCCGGGCGCAGCTGCTTCTTCTGATCGAACAGGGCCAGGGCCGCGCGCAGGCGCCGCGACGCCACACGCATGTCGTGGACATCGTCGGCCTCCGGCGCGCCGGCGAGCTTCTCCTCGTACCGCCGCATGTCACCCAGGCGAGATTCGATCGAGCGGCGCGCTGCGTCCTCGAGCGGCGACGTGGAGTCCAATCCTTCGATCGGTGCCGGCTTCGACATGGCTCACCCTGCCTCCTCGTTCGCTACGCTCACTCGTTTGCGATGCATTATACTGATCCGTTCATGCGAAAAGCGGTCCCACCGGATTCACCCGCTCGCACGATTGTCGACGACGAAGTCGCCATTCTACGCCGGGTGCACGCGCTCTTGGGGCGCGAAGGTGAAGCCCTGCCCGGGGGCGCGACCGCGAGTGATTTCGAACGTGATCTCATCGCGTTGCGCGACCAGCTCGCCGACGAGAAGCCGGAAGATCTGCCGTCGCTCGTCGAGCAGATGACGCGCGTGTCGGCGCTGGCGGCGGGGCGGCGCGGCGGCAAGGCGGCGCTGCCCATCGACGCTGCGTCGCCATACTTCGCGCACATGCGGCTGCGTGCCGAGGGCAAAGCGGGCGAGCCGCCGCGCGAGCAGGACGTGCTCATCGGCCGGCGGGGACTGATCGATCGCGCGGCGGGCGTGCAGATCGTCGACTGGCGTGACGCGCCGGTGTCGCAGGTCTATTACCGCTACGACGAAGGCGACGACTACGACGAGGAGGTCGCGGGCGGAACCTTGCGCGGTATCGTCGAGGCGCGGCGCAACGTGACCATCGCCGGCGGCAAGCTGCGCCGCATCGGCTGCCCGCAGGGGACCTTCGTGGCGTCGGGCGAGGGCGAGTGGTCGGAGCTCTACGGCGACGAGGTGGCGCTCCTCGCCGGCGGGCAGGGGACGGCGGCGCGTCCACCGCGGCCGGGGCCGCCGGTGCCGCGCGGACGGCGTCGCATGGAGCCGGCGCGCTCGTCGCACGAGGCGAACAAGGCGCTGCCGGAGATCGCGGCGCTCATCGATCGCGCGCAGTTCGAGCTGATCACCGAGCCGGCCACCGGGCTCGTCGTCATCCAGGGCGGCGCGGGCTCGGGCAAGACGACGGTGGCGCTGCATCGCATCGCGTACCTCGTGTTCAACGACGGGCGCCACTTCAAGCCGTCGCGCTGCCTGTTCGTGGTGCCGTCGGAGGCGCTGGCGCGTTACGTCGCGGGCGTGTTGCCGGCGCTCGGCGTGCAGGGCGTGCCGGTGATGACCTTCCGCAGCTGGGCGCGCAACCTGCGCAAGCGGCTGGTGCCGTCGGCGCCGGATCGCTACGCGGAGGACACGCCGGTCGCGGTGGCGCGGCTGAAGAAGCACCCGGCGCTGCTCGAGCTGGTCGAGCGCGCGGTCGACCTCGAGCTGGCCGCGGCGCGCGCCGAGCTCGTCGCGCGGCTGGGCGATGCGCCGGGCGCGTCGTGGATCCTCGAGGCGTGGGACCAGAGCGCGGGCAGGCCGGCGGTGGGGCGCGCGCGGTCGGTGCGGCGGCAGATCGAGCGCGGCGCGATGGACGTGCCGGCGGCGACGGCGCACGCGGCGGAGCAGGCGCTGCGCAAGCTGCAGACCCGGCTCGGCGACGTGCGGCGCATCCTGTTCGAGCTGTACACCGATCGCGGGCGGCTCGAGGCGCTGCGCGCCGAGGGCGTGCTCGAGCCGGCGGGCGTGCGCGAGATCGAGGAGCTGGTGCGCTGGTGCACGATGCAGCTCGAAGAGGAGAAGCCGGCCGAGCTCGAGGGCATCGACGAGGAGCGCATGCGGCCGATCGACGGGCTGCCGCTCGACGACGGATCGGGCGAGGGCGGCGCGCGCGCGCGGATCGACGAGGAAGACGACGCGCTCCTCTTGCGGCTGTATCAGATCGTGCACGGCGAGCTCGTGCGCGTCGACGGCGAGCCGCTCGTCTACGATCACATCGCGCTCGACGAGGCGCAGGATCTGTCGGCGTCGGAAGTGAAGGCGCTCTATTACGCGACCAACGAGCGGCGCTCGGTGACCATCGCCGGCGACGTGGCGCAGCGGGTCATCTTCGACAACGCGTTTCGCGGCTGGGAGGCGCTGCTCGGCGACGTGGGCGTGCCGGCGGTGAAGGTGCGGCCGCTGCGGCTCGCCTATCGCTCGACGGCGCCGGTGATGCGCTTCGCGCAGCGCGTGCTCGGGCCGCTGGCGGCGGAGACGACCGACGTCGAGGCGCGGCCGGGCGCCGAGGTGACGCTGCATCCGTTCGACGGCATGGGCGAGGCGGTGGCGTTCGTGGCCGATGCGCTGCGCTCGCTGCTCGGCCGCGAGCCGGCGGCGTCGGTGGCGCTGCTCACGCGCCACGCGGGGCAGGCCGATGCGTGGTGGGGGGCGTTGGCGCGCGCCGAGGTGCCGCAGCTCCGGCGCGTGCGGCGGCAGGACTTCGCGTTCGCGCCGGGCGTCGACGTCACCGATGTCGGGCAGGTCAAGGGCCTGGAGTTCGACTACGTCATCCTGCTCGATGTGAACGCGTCGAGCTACCCGGACACCGTCGAGGCGCGCCATCTTCTACACATCGGGGCGACGCGCGCGACGCATCAGCTGTGGTTGGTGTCGACGGGACCGACGGCGCCGCTGGTGGAGGAGGCGATGAAGGCGGAGGGGGGCGGGGCGGAGGTTACAGCGCGAGACCGATCGACTTCGCCTGCTTCTTGAGCGCGCCTTCGACCTGCACGTCGAACGCGTCCGTCTTGTCCTTGGCGTTCTTCTTCAGCCACTCCTGGCGGTGCTTGGCGACGGTGTTGATCTCGGTCTGGATCTTGTTGCGCTCGGCCACCTTCTCTTTCACGTAGGCCTCGCGCTTGGACTCGTCCATCGCCGCCATCTCGGCGGGCAGCTCCTCGGCCTTGACGTCGCCGATCCTGGCCTTGCCGTTGGAGACGTCGTCGACGAGATCGCCTCCGCCGCCGACGGCGCCGCCCTTGACGCCGAAGTAGCCGGCGCGATCGGCGGCGGCGGGCGCCGACATCGCGGTGGCGGTGGCGACCTTGCGCGTGACCTCGGCGCGGCCGCGGCCGTAGCCGATGGCGGTGCCGACGAGCGCGGCGTTCAGCTTCTGCATCTCGCCGTCGAAGGGCGTGGCGGCCACGCGCACGCCGCCGGTCTGGTCGATGGAGGCGAACTCGCCGGCGGCGCTGTTGGCGATCTGGTTCCACACCATCGCGGTCTCGGGATCGGAGCCGCAGCGGATGGTGTTGATGTGGATGCCGAGGTCGTGGGCGTGCTTGGAGATCTTCTTGTAGTCGTAGCCGTCGGAGTAGTCGGTGTGCGGCGGCGCGTCGCCGACGAGGTAGATCTGCTTGAGCGCCGACTGATCGGCGGTCCACGAGGTCTTGTAGACGGCGTCGTAGAGCGCCTTGGAGACGTGCTCGGGCGTGTCGCCGCCGCCGCCCGCCTCGAATGACGAGAGGTGCTCGAACACGGTGTCGAGGTCGTCGGACAGGTCGTAGAAGCGCGTCACGTAGGCGTCACCGATGTCGCGATAGGCGACGAGGCCGATGCGCACGTCGGGCTTGGGCTGCCCCTCGGCGATGAACTGCGCGATCGACCAGATCTTGCGCTTGGCGCCGTCGATGAGGCCGGACATGGAGCCGGTCGTGTCGAGGGCGAAGACGAGCTCCACGCGCGGGGGAGCCTGCGGGATGGTGACGTGGGACGGCGTGTGCGTGTTGGTCGTCGTCGGATCGGTGGAGACGAGGTTGCTGCCGTGCTGGCGCGGCATGGCCGAGGCGGCCCAGGCGGCGAGGATGAGGACGCCGGAGATGAGGCCGTAGGTGGTCAACTTGCGCTTGTCCATGAAACTCCCTCCGCTCAGGACAAACGCAGGACCGGCCGAAAGGATCTACCCCCTCGTGGGCCTCGGCAAACGTGGGTCGGTCAGTCTGGATTGCAGGAGAAGCGAAGCGCGCAGAGGAAGCCGGGCGGACAGATCCCATCGTCATTGAACGCCATCGCACAGTCCGACGGCCGCACGCAAACGCTCTCGCACGCCTGATACACCGACAAGTCCGTATTGTTCGGCGGCGACGGGCCCGATCCACTGCCCGTCGAATTGCACGCGCTCGCGCCGGCGCCCACCAGGAGCACCCACGCAAGCGCGAACGCGCCTCCTCGCCGTGTCACAGCCATCGATTATAAGGATCGGGTACCGAACCCGACGCCCCCCAGAGTCGGGTGGTGCGTCGGCGAGGAGGCTCGATCGACTACTTCTTGCCCTTCTTCTTGGCGCCGCCCTTCTTCTTGGCGGGCTTCTTCGCCGCTGCCTTCTTCTTGCCGGCCTTCTTCGCGGCCTTCTTCGCGCCGCCCTTGGCCTTGCGCTTCTGGCCGCCGACCGCGCGCTTCGCGCGCGAGACGTCGCCCGCCGAGTCGAGGAAGTAGAGGTACCCTTCCGCACGCGTAAAATTGCCCGCAGCGACCTTTTCAGCCTTGCCGGCAGCCGAGGGGCCGCCTGCGCGCTTCATCGGGGTCTTCCAAACATCCGACCCACGCAGGAAGTAAAGGAAGCCCGGCTCGCGCTTGACACCAACCTTTGCAACTTTCTCAGCCATCCCGATCCTCCTTGAGGGAGTTGCTTGTCAGCGACAGTAATTGACCGCGAAAACGCTTGTCAAATGTTTTTCCGTCGAGAAACAGAAATTCCTCGACGGGAGCGGCAGCGCAAAACCTGTTCTTCGGACTCCGGAACCAGCGGCGCACCGTCGAAGCCGCCCTCGTGCGCCTCGACGGAAAAGCCGTTGTAGTGGAGCAGCGCCTCGAGCTCGAGCGGGAAGAACTGACGGTGCGTGAGGCGGATGGTGCGCGTTCGCCCGCCGCCGGCAGGCTC
The DNA here is from genome assembly GCA_035607415.1 of Polyangia bacterium. Classification (GTDB taxonomy): domain Bacteria; phylum Myxococcota_A; class Polyangia; order Palsa-1104; family Palsa-1104; genus JAQBQH01. The sequence goes on along the minus strand of DATNAQ010000044.1, from coordinate 20,147 downwards.
GTAATAGATGCGCATGAAGGCGATCTGCAGCGCCGCGTCGTAGCTAAGGCTCGTCGAATAATAGGTGAGCTTGCCCGTGCGCGGATGGCGGAAGCGCGTGCGCGCCCAGCGCCGGTTCGGGTCGCGCGAGAGCCACGCGAGGTCGGGATTCATCACGTCGAACGCGAACAATCCGCCCGGCTGAAGGTGCGCGCGCACCACCTCGAGGAAGCGCTCGACGTCCTGCCGCGAGTAGAGGTGCATGAAGGCGTTGAACGGGCAGATCACGAGCGGAAAGCGCCGTCGGAGCGCCAGCGAGCGGAAGTCGGCGCGCACCAGCTCGACGCGCACGTCGCGGAAGCGCGCGAGGCGCTCGCGGCAGCGGTCGAGCATCGTGGCCGAGTTGTCGACGCCGGTCACGCGCCAGCCGTCGCGCGCCAGCGGGATGAGCGTGCGGCCCGAGCCGCAGCCGAGCTCGAGGATGTCGGAGCCGCGCTTCAGCTCCTTTTTCGCGAGGGCCTGGTACCAGCGCACGTCGTCGCGGCGGCGCTTGTATTCGTGGTCGTAGAGGCTGGCGTCTTCATAGTGCTCGCTGGTGCCGGCAGCGAGCGCGGCGGCGAGCCGCTCGTGGAAGGACATGGTAGTAGTGAATCGCATGAGCGAGCGAGCGTCGGCGAGGGGTTTTCGCAACGCGGAGGCGCGCAGAGCGACCCGACCGGTTGCGCCGAGCCGGAGTGAGCGAGCGGAGCAACCGTGAAACGCGCCGTGGTGCTGCTCTCCGGCGGTCTCGATTCGGCGACGGTGCTGGCGATGGCGCGCGCCGACGGCTACGCCTGCCACGCGCTGTCGTTCCGCTACGGCCAGCGCCACGTCGTCGAGCTCGAGGCCGCGGCCCGCGTCGCGCACGCGCTCGGCGCCGTCGAGCATCGCGTGGCCACGGTCGACCTCGGCTGGATCGGCGGCTCGGCGCTGACCGCGAGCGACCTCGCCGTTCCGAAGGATCGCGCCGTCGGCGAGATGGGCGGCGACATCCCGATCACCTACGTGCCGGCGCGCAACGCGCTGTTCCTGTGTCATGCGCTGGCGTGGGCCGAAGTGCTCGGCGCGCGCGATCTGTACGCCGGGATGAACGCGCTCGACTACAGCGGCTATCCCGACTGCCGGCCCGAGTTCCTCGCCGCGTTCGAGACCATGGCGCGCCTCGGCACCAAGGCGGGCGCCGAGGGCGCCGAGTGGCGTGTGCGCGCGCCGCTCATCGCGATGACCAAGGCCGAGATCATCCGCGCCGGCGTCGCGCTCGGCGTCGATTACTCACTCACCCACTCCTGCTACGATCCGATCGTCGTTTCTGGGGGCGCCGCGGCGTGCGGGCGCTGCGACTCGTGCCTCTTGCGCAAGAAGGGCTTCGCCGACGCCGGCGTGGCCGATCCGACGCGCTACGTGCAATGAAGACGCGCCTCGTGTGGGCGGCGGTGATCGTGCTCGTCGCCACGCTGGCGATCTGGCTGCGCGTGACGCAGACCTACGGGACCTCGTGGGCCGGCGACGCGCTCGTGCCCTACGACACCGATCCCTATTATCAGCTGCGCCGCCTCGAGCTTCTGCGCGCGGGCGATTTTCCGCCCGGCGTGGGTGACTACTTCGTCAACGCGCCGGCGCGCTTCGACTGCCCGTGGCCGATCGGGCTGCCGTTGCTGCTCGACGGCATCGTGAAGGTGGCGACCATCGGGCACGCGCCGTCGCGCCACACGATCGAGGCGATCGTGGCGTTCGCCATCCCCGTGCTCGGGGCGCTGACGCCGCTTCTATTGATGCTGGTGCTGGCGCGCTTCGGGCGCGCGGCGGCGTGGCTCGGCGGCGTGGCGGCGGCGGCGATTCCGTCGAGCCGCATGGCGGGGCACTACGCGCGCATCGATCATCACGTGCTCGAGCCGGCGGCGGCGCTCGGGCTCTATGCGCTGGTGTTCGCGGCGCCGTCGCCGCGGCGCGGGCGCGTGGCGATCGCGGCGGCGGTGATCGGCGCGGCGTGCGCGTTCACGCTCGATCTGACCTTCGTCTTCTGCGCGCTCCTCGGCGCGCTCGCCGTGCTCTTCGCGCTCGCGCGACGGCCGCTTGCCGTCCATGCGCCGGCCGTCATCGGGCTGGCGGCGGGCATCGCGGCCGCCACGCTCGGGGACTGGGCGATCGGCGCGCCACGCGCGCTCGGCGTCGACCTACGGCTGGCGATCGCGGTCGCCTTCGCCGCGTCGATGCTGGCGCGTCGCGACGGGCCGCGCGCGACGTGGGCCGTGCTCGCCGGCGCGATCGTCTACGCGGCGGTGCGCGGCGCGGCGCTCGGGCTGTGGCTGACGGCGCCGGCCGATCCGGTCACGCGCACCATGGAGGAGGCGCTGCCCGGCTGGACCAACGTGACGCTGCCCGAGGCCGCCTTCCACCTGTTGCCGATGATCGTCGCCGTCGTGGTGCTCGGCTTCGACAAGGGGCGCCGCGACCTGCGCCTCCTCGGCTTTCTCGTCGGGCTCGTGCTGCTCGACGTGGCGCAGGCCAAGTACCAGGCGCTGCGCGCGCTCCTCGAAGCCTGCGGCTGGGCGCTCCTGCCCGCGCTCGTGCTGCGGGTCGTGCCGGCGGGCTGGGCGCTCCTGCGCGGCGCGCTCGCACCCGTCGTGGGCCTGGCGGTCGTCGCGGCGAGCGCGGCGCTGCTGCCGCCGAATCCGCGCCTCTTGCAGATCGCCGTCGCGCGCGGGCTGGCGACGCTGGCGCAGCACCCGGGCCTCGCCGATCCGGCGTACGACCGGCCGCGCGCGCAGCCGGCGTCGGTGGTGCTCGCCCATCCTGTCGACGGCGTGCGCTTCGCGTACCTGGCGCACGTGGCGGTGCCGTCGCTGCCGTTCTGGGGGCAGCCGACGGCGCTGGCGCAGTACGAACAGACGCTGGCGCTCCTGCGCGGCCCCTACGACGCGGCGCTCGAGCGCCGTTTCGACGCCTGGCGCATCCGGTACGTGCTCGTGACCAATCCGCGCCCGTCGCTCGGCCTCTACGAGCAGCTGCGCATCGCCGCCGGCAGCGAGCACCCCGGCTGGCCGGCGACGTCGACGCTGCGCCTGGTCGCCGACGCGGGCACGGCGCGCCTCTTCGAGCGCGTGCGCGGCGCGCGCCTGCACGGCACGGCACCGGCCGGCGCCACGATCACCGTCGACGCGCCGGTGCGCACCGCGACGACGACGTTGCGTTTTCGCGCCAGCGCCAAGGCCGGCAGCGACGGCAGATTCGCGCTCGTCTACCCGTACGCCGGCGGCGTCGAGCTCGGCTGCCCGAGCGGGCGTCGCCTGCTGACGATCCCCGAGTCCGCCGTCACGCACGGCGACGACGTCGCCGCCGACTGCGCGCCCTCACCGCCGTCACCGCAACCGCCGCGCTAATAGTTCCGTTCAGAATCGCCGTTCAGGATCCAGACGTCCACGAGGCGAGGCCGCAGCTCCGGAGGCAGATCGCGGCGCACGCCCGGAGCGCCCGAGGGAGCGGGCTCCGGCCCGTGACCGAGGAAGCGAGGACGTACGTCGCGAGATGCCCCGGAGCTGCGGCCGCAGCCGCAGCCGTTAGCCGTCGGCCGAGTCGGACGCCCCATGCCGCGACGGCTCGCCGCCACGGCGACGCCGCCCGCCGCGACGACGGCGACGACGGCGGCGTGGCTCGCCGTCCGCGTCCTCGCCGGCGGCGCCCTGCGGTCCGCGCCCGCCGCCGGGCTGCGGATGCTCGCCGCCCTCGCGCATCAGCCGATGCCAGCGCGCGATCTCGTCGGCGATTTCGCTCTCGGCGTGCGGATGCATGAGCTCGAACAGCGTCAGCGCTTCGGCGAACCAGTCGCGCCGCACCAGCGCCATCGGCCGCCCGCGCCGCTTCTTCGACGGACCCAGCCGCCGCTCGGCGACGAGGATCTGCCGTGCCCGCTCGGCGTCGCGCCGCGACACGCGCATCGACTGCACGATCGGCTCGGCGAGCTGCTCGATGATGGCGACCGAGTCGCGGCTCTTCTGCGCGTCGCCGTCGCCGTCGAAGAGCTGGTCGAACACGAACGGCGCGATCAGCGCGCACACGAGCAGCGCGTTCGACGGCGTGTAGCCGCCCTGCACCAGCGCGTCGATGGCGTCGAGCGTCTGGATCAGCCGCTCGGCGCCGACGTGGTCGCCCTCGCGCGAGAGCAGGCGCTGGAGCTCGGGCACGAGCACCGTCAGCACGCCGGTCGCCTGCAACAGCTCGAGCGAGCGCCGCGCCGCGCCTCCGCGCAAGAGGCGATAGATCTCCTCGAGCACGCGCGGCGGTGCGCACTTGGCGATCTCGCCCTTGTGCGTCAGGATCGCCGCGTAGGTGGCCGGCTCGATCTCGAAGTTCAGCCGCGCCGCGAACTTGAGCGCGCGCAGGATGCGGATCGGATCCTCGCGGAAGCGCACGTCGGGATCGCCGATGGTGCGCACCGTGCGCCGCTCGAGGTCGGGCAGCCCCTCGACGTAGTCGATGACCTTGTCACCGTCGAGGTCGTAGAAGAGCCCGTTGATGGTGAAGTCGCGCCGGCGCGCGTCCTCCTCGGCGGAGCCGAAGACGTTGTCGCGGCGGATGTAGAGCTCGTTGTCGCCGTGCCCCTGCTCGGCGTCGAGCGGGGTCTCGTCGTCGGCTTCGACCTCGCGCGGGTTGGCGCGGAAGGTCGAGGTCTCGATGATCTTCTGCCCGAAGAAGATATGCGCCAGCCGGAACCGGCGGCCGATGATCCGGCAGTTGCGGAACAGCGACTTGATCTCGGGCGGCGTCGCCGAGGTGGCCACGTCGAAGTCCTTGGGGCGCCGTCCGAGCAGCAGATCGCGGACGCAGCCACCCACCAGATACGCGGCGAAACCGTTTCGGGCGAGGCGGCGGACGACTTTGGCGGCGTCGGGATCGATCTGGTCCTGCGGAATCGGCATGAACGCCAAAGAGGTAACACACCGTCGGGAGCGGGGCAAACAAGCGTCAAAACGCGTATAATGACGCCGTGCCCGGTCCGCCGCTCGGTCGTTACAAGCTATCGGCGCGCATCGCGCAGGGCGGCATGGGCGAGGTCTACCGCGGCGTCGACGTCGGCTACGGAGGCATCGAGCGCCCGGTCGCGGTGAAGCTGATCGCTCCCGCGCTGGCCCTCGACCCGTCGCTGAAGCGGCAGTTCGTCGACGAGGCGAAGCTGTCGTATCTCCTTTGTCACCAGAACGTGATCGGCGTGCGCGACGTCGGCGAGATCGACGGGCGCTTCTACATCGCCATGGAGTGGATCGACGGCGCCGACCTGGGGACCATCGTGCAGCGGCTGCGCACCTCGGCCGGACAACCGTTGCCGCTGCGCTTCGCCTGCCTGGTCGCCGTCGAGGCGGCGCGCGGGCTCGACTACGCGCACCGCGCGCGCGACGCGGCGGGGCAGGCGCTGCACCTCGTGCACCGCGACGTCTCGCCGTCGAACCTGCTGGTGTCGTTCGAGGGCGAGATCAAGGTGTCGGACTTCGGCATCGCGCGCTCGCGGCTGCGCGAGGTGACGTCGATGCCGGGCGGGCTCAAGGGCAAGGTCGGCTACATGGCGCCGGAGCAGGCGCGCGCCGAGCCGCTCGACGCGCGGGCGGACGTGTTCTCCCTCGGCGCCGTCATGTTCGAGATGTTGAGCGGACAGAACCCGTTCACGTTCGACGCGCCGAAGGAGAACGAGGCGCTCGAGCGCGTGCGCGCCGGGCGCTTCCCGTCGGTGCGGGCGCTGCTGGCTTCGGTGCCGCAAGGGCTCGAGGCGATCGTGATGCGTGCGATGGCGCCCGATCGTGCCGAGCGCTATCAGACGTGCGATCAGATGCGCGAGGACCTCGAGGTGTTCGCGCGGCGCGAGTCCTACACGCTGTCGCCGTCGGACTTCGGGCAATTCGTGCGCGATCTGATGGATGCGCCCGGGCCCGAGCCGGAGCGCGCGAAGTCGGCCACGCCGCCCAAGCGGCTGTCGGGCACGCGTGCGGTGGCGGCGCCGCGCGCCTTCAACGACGCCCTCGGCGGCGCGCTGGCGTCGCTCGGCGGCAGCGGCGACGACGAGCCCGGCGCCGCCGACGCGCCTCCCGTGGCGACCTCCGCGGTGCCGACGCTCCCGGCGCGCCCGACGGTGGTGGCCAAGCCGGTCAAGGCGCACGCCGCGATCACGCCTCCGGCCGCGGCGGCCCCGGCGCCGTCGGACCGCCCGCGCAGCCCGACCGACATGACCGATCTGATCCCGCGCGGCTCGTCGCGCCTGCCGCTCCTGCTCGGCGGCGCCGCGTTCCTGGCCGTCGTCGCCGCCGGCGCCGTGCTGTACATCTCGCGCGCTCCGGCGGCCGCCGCTCCCGTCGCTACGGCGTCCGTTCCCATTGCCGTTCCTGCACCTGTTCCCGCCCATCCGCAGCCGGTTCCGCCGACGCACCCATCGCCCCTGTCGCCCGCCATCTCCGTCGTCGTCGAGCCACCTCCGCCGTCGGCCTCGCGCAACGGCCACCACGATCACCACGCGCGCGGTCACAACGCCGTTGCCGTCGCTGCGCCGCCGCCGGCCGCGCATCCCGCGACCGCCGCCGCCACACCGCCGCCGGCGCCCGCGCCTGCGCCTGCGCCCGCGTCGCCCTCGCCGCCGCCCGGCCCGCCCGCCAAAGCGCATCTCACCGTCACCGCCGACGTCCAGTCCGACGCCTACATCGACGGTCAATACATCCGCGCCACGCCCATCGTCGACTACGAGCTCGCTGCCGGCCGGCACACGATCCACCTCGAATCCGCCGCGCCCGGGTTGCGCCTGATCCCGCGCGATCGTACCGTCGACCTCAAACCGGGCGAGCTCAAAGAGGTCCGGATGGAGCTCAAGTGACCACGCGCAACGACGATCCCAAGCAGACGCGCGCGATGTCCGAAGGCGAGCGCCCGCTCGTCCGCCACGCCGAGCGCTTCCGCCTCACCGTCGCCGGCCAGTCCGGCGAGGCGAGCGCAGCGGGCCGCGGCGCCGCCCGCGAGGCCGCGCCGAGCGGGATGCCGGCTACGATCGAGGGCGCGGGCACCATCCTTCGCGTCGGCAGCAAAGACGGCAACTCGCTGCGTCTGCAGAACGAGACCGTCTCGCGCTACCACTTCGAGATCGAGCCGACGCCGCTCGGCTTCCTCTTGCGCGATCTCGGCTCCACCAACGGCACCTTCGTCGACGGCTATCGCGTGCGCGAGCTGTACCTTCCCAAGCGCGCGACCATCAAGGCCGGCGAGGTCACGCTGCAGTTCGAGGCGCTCGGCGAGGAGGTGCCGATCGCGCTCTCGCACGAAGATCGCTTCGGCGACGTGCTCGGCCGCTCCGCCGTCATGCGCGAGCTGTTCGACATGCTCGAGCGCGTGGCGCAAAAAGATCTCACGATCCTCCTCGAAGGCGAGAGCGGCACCGGCAAGGAGCGCCTCGCCGAGGCGATCCACCTGCGCTCGCCGCGCGCGCACAAGCGCTTCGTCGTGTTCGACTGCGCCGCCGTCCCCGCTTCGCTCATGGAGTCGGAGCTGCTCGGCCACGAGCGCGGCGCCTTCACCGGCGCGGACTCCAAACGCATCGGCCGCTTCGAAGAGGCGCACGGCGGCACACTGTTCATCGACGAGATCGGCGAGCTCCCGATCGAGCTGCAGCCGAAGCTCCTGCGCGCGCTCGAGAAGCGCGAGATCCGCCGCGTCGGCGGCTCGCAGGTCATCCCCGTCGACGTGCGCATCGTGGCCGCGACCAATCGCGATCTGGTCCGCGAGGTCAACCGCAACACCTTCCGCGAGGACCTCTACTATCGCCTCGCGGTGGTGCGCGTGCGCGTGCCGCCCTTGCGCGAGCGCGAAGGCGACGTGCCGCTCCTCGTCGAGCACTTCGTCAAGGAGGCGCTCGACGGCGACGAGGCCGCGACCAAAGAGGCTGTCGCCAGCATCACCGACGAGAACTGGAAGCGCCTCATGTCGCATCCGTGGCCGGGCAACGTGCGCGAGCTGCGCAACTTCATCGAGCGCACGATGGCCATCACGGGCGGCGTCGACGCCTCGGCCGCGACGGCCACGGCGCGCCCGCAGAACGTGCCCAGCACGGTCGGGCCGGCCACGCTCGCGGGCGCCGCGATCGATCTGGCGCGTCCGTTCATCGAGGCGCGCGAGGAGCTGCTCGCGCACTTCGAGAAGGGCTACCTCGAGGCGCAGCTGGCGCGCCACGGCGGTAACATCTCCCGCGCTGCGAGAGCCGCGGGGTTGGACCGCATGCACTTCAAGCGGCTGCTGGCGAGACATCAGACGCCCCAGGAGTGATTCACAGGGAGTTCCGAGAGATCAGAGAGAACAAGAATTCCGGAATTCCTGATCCTCTCTGATCTCTCGGAACTCCCTGTGAGCTTGTCCGGCTCACCCGAAGATGAGACTGCCGGACTCATTCTCGTCGGTGAGCGTCGTGGTTGCGCACAGTTACCGGCGGCATCGGGGGTGCATTGAGGGGCGGGCATGCGCAAGCTCGCCGTTTCGCTGATCGTCGCTGGAGTCGCCTTCACGGGGTGCACGTCGCAGAACCCGGCCGCCACCGATCCCGGCGGCACACCGCCGGCGACGGCGCTGACCTACTACCAGGACACCGCGCCCATCTTCGCGTCGCGCTGCGCGAGCTGCCACTCGCCGGGCAACATCGCGCCGTTCTCGCTGCTCACCTACTCGGACGCGATGACCTACGCGTCGCTCATCAAGCCGGCGGTGATGAACCACCTCATGCCGCCGATGCCGCCCGACACCTCCGCCGAGTCGGGCTGCCCGCAGATCGACGACGCGCGCGTCATGCCCGACGACGAGCGCAACAAGATCATCTCCTGGGTCGACGGCGGCGCGCTCGCCGGCGACGAGAGCAAGGCCGCGCCGGCGCCGATCCCGCAGGGCCCGCTCGGCGCGCCGACCGCGACCTACGACAGCGGCCTCGACTACGAGTCGGCGTTCCAGGGCGCCGACGAGTACCGCTGCTTCATCGTCGATCCGCAGCTGACCTCGACGTTCAACCTCATCGCCATCGGCGTGCACTCGACGAACCCGGCGATCGTCCACCACACCATCGTCTACGCGCAGCTCGCGGGCGACAAAGCCGCCGTCGACGCGCTCGACGCCGCCGATCCGCTGCCGGGCTACGAGTGCTTCGGCGGCCCGGGCTGGGCCGGCGCCATCGAGGTCGGCGCCGCCGCCGTCGGCTCGCAGCCGCTCGCCTTCCCCAACGGCTCGGGCGCGCCGCTCCCCGCCGGCACCCGCTACGTCGTGCAGGTGCACTACAACTTCGACAACGGCCGCGGCTCCAACCGCATCGCCGTGCAGGCCTGGTCGGCGCCGACGCTGACGCAGGTGCCGCACGGCCTGGCGACGGCCAACTTCACGTTCGACATCCCGCCCGGCGCCGTCGGCGTGACCGCGACCGCCACCGGTGACTTCACCATGACGCCGGCGGCCGGCAACCAGACGCGCCCGGGCCTTCTGTGGGCGGCGTTCCCGCACATGCACCAGATCGGCAGCTCCATCCGCGTCGACCTCATCCGCGCCGACGGCTCCAAGTCGTGCGTCATCAGCATCCCGAAGTGGGACTTCCACTGGCAGGGCAGCTACCAGTTCTCGTCGCCGATCAAGGTCGCCGCCGGCGATCGCCTGCAGACCACGTGCGTCTGGGACAACTCGGCCGCGCACCAGCCGATCGTCAACGGCCAGGTGCAACAGCCCAAGGACGTGCGCTTCGGCGAAGGCTCCACCGACGAGATGTGCCTGGCCGGCTTCACGCTCACCGACTTCTAAGGAGACACGACGATGAAACGACTCGCGTTGATTGCATTGCTGCTGGGCGGCTGCATGAGCCCGGTCGACGAGTTCCGCGGCGCCGCTCCCTCGGCGTCGACGGTCAGCCTCAACGTCCCCGCCGGCGCCGGCACCACCTCGGCCAAGGCCAGCGGCGCCGCCACCGCCGAGACCATCGGCCAGCGCGCGACGATGTACGAGATCACCCGCGGCGTCACCGCCATCGTCAACGGCGGCGTCGGCGTCACGCTGCTCGTGCTCGAGGCGATCGTGGCGCAAGAGCCGACCGCGATCACCGTCGACCACGCGACCTGGGGCCCGTACACCGGCGCGCTCGATCCGACGACCTGGAAGTTCGACGTCGCCAAGGTCGGCCCGAGCGACTTCAGCTACGTGCTCTCGGGCAAGCCGCGCAACTCGGCCGATACGTCGTACGTCGGCGTCATCACCGGCACCGCGCACGTCGTCTCGCGCACCGTCGGCTCGGGCGACTTCGTGTACGACTTCACCGCGCTGCACACGCTCGATCAGGGCAACAAAGCCGAGGGCACGATCACGGTGCACTACGACAACACCGCCTCCCCGCGCGTGGTCGAGGTCGCCTTCAAGGGCTTCGACGACGGCAACGGCAACTACACGCCCGACAGCGCGCTCTACAAGTACAGCGAGAACGGCGATCGCTCGGGCAGCTTCGAGTTCGTGGCCAAGGCCGACGTCGACCACGATCCGCTCGGCATCCAGGAGACGCTGGCCATCAAGTCGCAGTGGCTGGCGACGGGGCAGGGCACCTCGAACGTCGCCGCCGACGGCGGCAGCCTCGGCGGCAGCGCCACGCTCGAGGAGTGCTGGGACGGCTCGTTCGCGCGCAGCTACTTCACCGACTCGTGGAACAGCGCCGACACCGAGGGCGATCCCGCGTCGTGCAAGCCCTGAGGGTGTACGATACGGCGCGTGAAGCGCTACCTCGACGCCTTCGCCGACGTCCCCTCCACGCTCGCCTACGGTCTCCGCCAAAAGCTCGCTGAAGGCTACGACGCCGCCGATGTCCGCGCCCTCGGCGCGCACATGAGACGACTCGCCTTCTTCCTGTTGATGGGCGCCACGCTCGGCTGCCCGCCGGCGGCGACGCTGCCTTCGGGCTGCGGCAAGGACGTCGACTGCAAGGGCGCGCGCATCTGCGTGGCCCACGCCTGCGTCGATCCGCCGCCCAAGAAGGCAACGAGCCCGCAGCCGCCCGCCGGCGCCGACGGCGGCCCTGGCGACGGCGGCGAGACCACGCCCGCCGACGGCGGCGCCTCCGACATGATCGCGTCCGCACCGCCGGCGCCGCTCGGCGCGTCGCAGATGTTTCACGTCGATGCCATGCATTCCGGGCGCAGTCGTTTCAAAATGCCCCTTGCGCAACCGCAAGAGCGGATGCATGTTGCAACCGGCGGCGTAGTCTACTCGTCGCCCGCGATCACGGACGACGGCATCCTCGTCTTCGGCTCGCACGACAAATCGATCTACGCGACTGACTCATCCGGAAACATCAAGTGGCGCCACCCGACGGGCGATCTCGTCTGGGGCGCGCCCGCGCTCGGCCCCGGCGGCGTGGTCTACGCCGGCAGCGACGACGATCGGCTCTACGCGTTCGATCTCGCCGACGGCACCGTGCGCTGGCAGTTCACCGCCGGCCCCTGCCGCGTCTCCACCGGCGTCGGCCCCGAAGGCGCGCGCTGCGACGTCGACGGCGTCACCGTCGCCGCCGACGGCACCGTGTACGCCGCCGCCGACGGGCTCTACGCCCTGGCGCCCGACGGCAAGCTCAAGTGGAAGTTCGCGCCCGGCGTCAGCACGCACTGCGCGGCCACACCCGCCGTCGGCCTCGACGGCACCGTCTACGTCGGCTGCCGCGACGACGCCCTCTACGCCATCGGCCCCGACGGGCAGAAGCGCTGGGACTTCCGCGCCGGCGACGACGTCGACAGCTCGCCCGCCGTCACCGCCGAGGGCATCGTCTACGTCGGCAGCGACGACCACAAGCTCTACGCGCTCGGCCCCGGCGGCGTGCTGCGCTGGGCGGTCGCCACCGGCGGCCCCATCCGCAGCTCGCCCGCCGTCGCCGCCGACGGCACCGTCTACGTCGGCAGCTTCGACGGCGCGCTCTACGCGGTCAAGCCGGGCGGCGTGGTGGCGTGGAGCTTCCGCACCGCCGATCGCATCGTCAGCTCGCCGGTCATCGACGCCGCCGGCAACGTCATCGTCGGCTCCGAAGACGATCGCCTCTACGCCGTCGCCCCCGACGGCAAGCTCCTGTGGTCGCTGCTCCTCGACGGCGACGTCGACGCCACGCCCGCCATCGGCCCCGACGGCACCATTTACGTCGGCGACGACGACCGCGCCTTGCACGCGCTTCACTGATAGAGTCCGCTCCCAAAAAGAAAGATCATGAACATCGACAAAGAGAATGTATTGAAGGCCCTGCGCAACGGGCCGCACGAAGGCCTGCGCTCGCACGAGCTGGCCGCCGTCATGAGCGCCGACGTCAAAGGTCGGCATCGCCTGCGTACGCTCCTCGACCACCTGGTCGACGAGAGCGTCCTCGAAAAGGCGGCCGGCAACCGCTACCGCATCGTCGGCGCGCCGCCGCCGACCACCGAGCCGGGCAAGACGCTGCCGAAGGGCTGGGTCGCCGGCTCCTTGCGCGTCCACCCCGCCGGCTACGGCTTCGTCGCGCGCGACGACGGCGAGGACGACGTCTACGTCGCCGGCCGCAACCGCGGCTCGGCGATGGACGGCGATCGCGTCGCCATCTCCACCTGGCTCGGCTACAAGGGCACCGAGGGCCGCATCGAGAAGGTCCTCGAGCGCGGCCGCGCCAAGCTCACCGGCACCTTGCGCAAGCAGGGCCGCGCCAGCTTCATCGAGCCCGACGATCCGCGCATCAGCGCCACCGGCGGCCACGTGCTCCTCGATGGAACCGCCGGCGGCGCCAAGGACGGACAAGCCGTGGTCGCCGAGATCACGCGCTATCCCTCGAAAGCCGACGAGCCGATCTCGGCGCGCGTCATCCACGTCCTCGGCGATCCCGACGATCCGCGCACCGAGGTCGAGAAGATCCTCATCATCAGCGACATCCCGACCGAGTTCCCCGACGACGTCACCGGCGCCGCCGAGCGCGCGCCGCAACTGGTGCGGCCCGAGGATCTCGCCGACCGCGTCGACCTCCGCGATCGCGGCTTCATGACCATCGACCCCGAGACCGCGCGCGACTTCGACGACGCCGTGTGCGTCGAGCCGTCGCCGAAGGGCCCCGGCTGGGCGCGCCTATGGGTCGCCGTCGCCGACGTCTCGCACTACGTGCGCCCCGGCGCCGCGCTCGATCGCGAAGCGCGCGTGCGCGGCTGCTCGGTCTATCTGCCCGATCGCGCGATCCCGATGCTGCCGCACCAATTGTCTTCCGGGATCTGCTCGCTCAACCCTGAAGTAGACCGCTGCGCCATGGTCGCGCGCATGGAGATCGATCCGTCGGGCGACGTGCACGACGAATACTTCTGCGCCGCCGTCATCAACAGCAAAGCGCGCCTCGACTATCCGGGCGTCGCCGCCGCGCTCTCCGGCGACTTCCGCGGCACGCGCGCGCGCTACAAGCAGTTTTTGCCCGAGCTCGAGCGCATGTCGGCGCTCGCCAAGAAGCTGCGCGTGCGCCGCCTCGAGCGCGGCTCGCTCGACTTCGATCTGCCCGAAGCCAAGGTCATCCTCGACGAGGACGACCCCAAGCGCGTGCGCGACGTGGTGCAGTCGCGCGGCGACGCCGCCGTCAAGGGCGCCTATCAGCTCGTCGAGGACTTCATGCTCGCGGCCAACGAAGCGGTCGCGCGCCACTTCCGCGAGCGCGAGCTCGACACCGTGTGGCGCGTCCACGACGTGCCCTCGGACGAGCGCCTGCAGCAGTTCGCCGAGCTGGCGCACGCGTTCGGCATGCACTTCGATGCCGAGGCCGGCCGCTCGCCGAAGAAGCTGAAGGACTTCCTCGCGTCCTTGCACGGCAAGCCCATGGAGCGCCCGCTCAACTTCCTGCTCCTGCGCACGCTGAGGCAGGCAGTGTACGACGTGGTCAACGTCGGTCACTTCGGCCTCGCCGCGCCCGACTACGTGCACTTCACCTCCCCGATCCGCCGCTATCCCGACTTGATCGTGCATCGGCTCCTCAAGCTGTCGCTGCACGGCGACGGGCTGCCCGCCGGCGGCAATCCCGGCACGCGCCCGACGCGCGAGACGCTGCAGTCGATGGCCACCGAGTCGTCGAAGGCGGAGCGGCGCGCCATGGAGGCCGAGCGCGACGTCATCGACCTGTACCGCGCGGTGCTGATGCGCGATCGCATCGGCGAGGAGTACGACGGCACCATCGCCGCCGTCGTCGCCTTCGGTCTGTTCGTGCAGATCGAGTCGCCGTTCGTCGAGGGTCTGGTGAAGATCGGCGGGCTCGCCGACGATCACTACGACTACGACGAGGAGACGCAGCGCCTCGTCGGGCGCAGCCACGGGCGGCAGTTCGCGCTCGGCGATCCGGTCAAGGTGCGCATCGAGAACGTGTCGGTGGCGGGGCGCAAGATCGACCTCGCGCTCGTCGAGCACGCGTCGACCGCGCCGCCGATCCCCGAGTCGCGCGGCAAACGGCGCTTTGATCGCGAGCCGAAGAAACCGCTGCGTCCGGCGCCGTCGCGCAAGCACGATCGCGGCGGCAAGGGCGGCGGGCGCAACGGCCACGGCGGCCATGGCGGCAAGAACGGCCGTCCCAAGCGAGGTCGCCGATGAGCACGAACGCGCTGCGCGCGATGCAGTACGAGGTCACCGGCCGCGTCGCGCGCATCACGCTCGATCGGCCCGCGCGCGGCAACGGCATCACGCTCGACATGCCGCGTGAGCTCGCCGCGTGCGTCGAGCGCGCCAACCTCGATCCGGCCGTGCACGTGATCCTCTTGTCCGGCAACGGCAAGGGCTTTTGCGGCGGCTACGATCTCGTCGACAGCGCCGAGCGCCTCGGCGCCGGCATCGGCGTAGACGACGCGCCGGCGGGCTCGCCGCTCGATCCCGCCGTCGTCGCGCGCAACCACGATCCGCACGGGCAGTGGGATCCGATGGTCGACTACCAGATGATGTCGCGCAACGTCCGCGGCTTCATGTCGCTGTTCCACTCGGACAAGCCGGTCGTCTGCAAGGTGCACGGCTTCTGCGTCGCCGGCGGCACCGACATGGCCCTGTGCAGCGATCTATTGATCATCGAGGACACGGCCAAAATCGGCTATCCGCCCGCGCGCGTCTGGGGCGTGCCGACCACCGCGCTGTGGACGGCGCGCCTCGGCCCGCAGCGGGCCAAGCGCCTGCTCTTCACCGGCGACTGCCTGTCGGGCACCGAAGCGGTGGAGTGGGGCCTGGCGCTCGAAGCGCCGGCGCGCGCCGAGCTCGACGCGCGCACCGAGGCGCTCGTCGAGCGGATCGCGCGCGTGCCGGTCAATCAGCTCGTCATGCACAAGCTGCTCGTCAACCAGCAGCTCCTCGCCGCGCTCGGCCCGACGCAGATCTTCGGCACCGTCTTCGACGGCATCGCGCGCCACACGCCCGAGGGCTACGCCTTCCAGGCGCGCGCCGCCGCCGCCGGCTTCAAAGAGGCCGTGCGCGAGCGCGACGAGCCCTTCGGCGACTTCGGCAACTCCACGAATAAGAAGTAGAAATCCGATTTCTCGAGGGGCGGAGGCAACTTTTTCTTGCACGTACTGATAATATGTTCATGACGATGGAAAAGCAGCCGATCCGAGAGCGCCTCGAAGAGGACGAACGGAAGATCCTCTCACCGTTCGCCCAGCTCTCGTCGGCGACCAAGGGGCGCGCGCGCCCCGAGCCGCCCGATGCGATGCGCCCGCCCTACCAGCTCGATCGCGATCGCATCATCCACTGCAAGGCGTTCCGTCGCCTCGCCGGCAAGACGCAGGTGTTCCTCGCGCCCGAGGGCGATCACTACCGCACGCGCATCACGCACACGCTCGAGGTGGCGCAGTTCGCGCGCTCGGTGACCCGGTTCCTCGGGCTCAACGAGATGCTCACCGAAGCGATCGTGATGGGCCACGACCTCGGCCACACGCCGTTCGGTCACGCCGGCGAGAAGGTGCTCGCGCATCTCATGCCCGACGGCTTCCATCACGTGAAGCAGTCGCTGCGCGTCGTCGACCAGCTCGAGGGCGACGGCGCGGGGCTGAACCTGACGCAGGAAGTGCGCGACGGCATCCTCAAGCACTCCAAGGGCAAGGGCGCCATCTTCAGCGACAACCCGAACCTGACGGCGATGACGCTGGAGGGACAGATCGTCCGCATCGCCGACATCGCCGCTTACGTCAACCACGACTACGACGACGCCGTGCGCGGCGGCCTCATCGCCGACGGCGAGCTGCCCGAGATCGTGACCAGGGAGCTCGGGCGCACGCACTCGGAGCGCATCAACTCGCTGGTGACCGATCTCGTCGAGAGCTCGCGCTTCGAGGAGAGGCGGATGATCCGCATGTCGGATCCCAAGCTGCAGGCGCTCTACGCCATGCGCGACTTTCTCTACGAGCGCGTCTACGAGTCCAAGGACGTGCGCGAGGAGTTCGCCAAGGCGCAGCGCATCCTCGAGGAGCTGTGGAGCCACTTCCACGAGCACGGCGACGAGTTCCGCGCCAAGCACTGGCTCAAGGCGACGCGGCCCGACGAGTCGCTGCCGCGGGCGATCGGCGACTTTCTGTGCGGCATGACCGATCGCTACGCGATGCGGCTGTATCAAGAGAAGCGGCTGCCCAAGCCATGGACCGTCTACTAGCGCTCTTCCTGCTCGTCCTCGCCGGCTGCAATCCGTCACCACCGAAGCTGCTCGTCGGCGGCGGCGCGATCTTGTCGGCGGTGTCGAGCGATCAGCAGTCGATCGCCGTCTTGACCCACGCCATCCGCCTGCCGACAGGCCTGCACGTCGGCGCGCTCGAGGTAGCGCCGGGCAGCGGCGGGACGCCGCTACAGCTCGACGGGATGTCCGACGGCGGCGTGTTCAACCGCGGCAACACGCTGTGGTACCTCGGCGGCGCGCACGTCGTGTCGGAGGACGCGATCGCGGGGACGCCGCCGGTGGTGGCGCACGTGTACGGCCGGCTGTTCATCTGGTCGCCGTCGCTGGCCGCGCCGATCGCGGTCGGCCAGATCGTGCGCGACTACTCGGTCGCGCAGAACGGCGGCGCCGCGGTGTTCATGGATTGGTCCAAGCCGTCGAACGACGCGGCCACCACCGGCGCGCTCGTCGCCGTGTCGGCGTCGTCGTGCGGCGGCGGCGCGTGCAACCGCATGGTCATCGCCGACGGCGTCACCGGCGCGCAGACCGCGTGGCGGCTGTCGAGCGACGGCAGATTCGCGATCCTCACCGTGCGCGGCGTGGCCGCGACCGATCCCGGTCAGGTGGTGCTCGTGTCGTTCGACGCCGCGACGGCGACGGTGGTGTCGACGGGCGTCAACCCGCGCGCGCCGATGATGAGCCACGACGGCAGCACCGTCGCCTGGGTCGAAGGCGCCAACGAGATCCACGTCATGCCCGCCGCGGGCGGCGCCGCGACCGTGATCGTGCCGACGTCGGCGATCGTCGAGACCGCGGCGATGGTCGATCCGAGCACCTACATCGCCCGCGCGCTCGACACCACGGCCGACCCGCCGACGCTCGTGAAGCTGAGCGCCGACGGCGCGGTCACGCCGCTTCCGGTCGAGCGCCCGCTCGAGCTCTTCGTCTCGCAGTACGTGCCGGGCAAGACCGATCGCTACGCCTTCTTCGAGCTCGACACCATCGCCGCCAACGGCGAGCCCGACCTGTGGATGATCGATCACGTCACGCCCGGCGCGCAGCCGGTGCAGCTCGCCAACGCCGTCGAGAATCCCATCGGCGTCAGCATCGGCTTCAGCGACGACGGCTCGAGCTGCGAGTACCTCGACAACTTCGATCCGGTCACCCGCCGCGGCGACGAGTTCATCGTGCCGCTGGCTGCGCCCGTGCGTACGCTCGTCGGCGTCGGCATGCACAACGCCGCCTTCATCCCCGGCGACGCGCACCTCATCTACGTCAACGCGCCCGACCCGTCGACCGGCGCCGGCGTGCTCACGACGCTCTCGTCACCGACCGCCATCCCCGACGTGCACGGCGTCGGCTCGCTCAACTTCGTCGACTCGCGCCAGCCTCCCGCGCGCACCTGGTTCACGCAGCTCACCGGCGCCCCCGACGACGGTGTCTGGTACATGCCGCAGCCTTGATCGAGGGCAACCGAGCGTTACCTTTCTTGTTCATGGAGACCATCGACTTCGGCAAGGACGCGGCGTCCCCCTCGGGCGCGCCGCAGTTCGGCGGTGCCACCTCGCGCGGCTCGCGCTTCGGCGGCGATTCGGTCGCGGCCATGATCTGGCGCGCCATCGCGCGCGTCGCCCGCGACATCGAGGCCCAGGCCTACCGCCGCTTGCGCGATCTCGATCAGCGCGCGGCGGCCGCCGATCCCGATGCGCCGCGACCCGGCGCGCCCAATCGCGTGCGCCACGCCTACGAAGCGCACGACTCCCGCATCCACTGACCGACCTGCTACGCTGCGGGCATGCTCGATCTCAGCGCCCGGCAGCGTCTCTACGTCTACCTGTGCGCGATCTTCCTGACGGCGCTGCTCATCGGCGACACCATCGGCAGCAAGCTCTTCACCGTCGACATCCCGCTCGGTTTCACCACGGTGCAGGCTTCGCTGTCGGTGGGATCGATCTGGTTCCCGATCACGTTCCTGCTCACCGACGTGATCAACGAGTTCTACGGCTCGGACGGCGCGCGCTTCGTCACCTTCGTCGGGTTCTTCATGGCGCTCTTCGCCTTCGTCGTCATCTACATCGCCCGGCTCATCCCGGCCGCCAGCTTCTCCCCGGTGAAGCAGGACGCGTTCAACAACGTGCTCGGCAACGCCAACCGCATCTTCTTCGCATCGCTCGTTGCCTACCTCACGGGTCAGCTCACCGACATCGCCGTCTTCCAGGCGGCCAAGCGGCTCACGCAGTCGCGCCACATCTGGCTGCGCTCGACCGGCTCGACGTTGGTCTCGCAGCTCATCGACACGCTCATCGTCACCTACGTGGCGTTCTACGGGCAGATGACGATGGCGCAGCTCCATCGCACCGCGACCACGAGCTACATCGTCAAGGTGCTGCTCGCCGTCGGGCTGACGCCGGTCATCTACGCGCTGCACACGCTCATCCACCGCCGCATGCACATCGAAGAGCATCCGGCGGACGCGGCGCGCGTCCACGTCGAGATTCCGTGAGCGAGGGAGCGAGCTCGCCGGTTACGGCGTGAACAGCGGCTGCGTCGGATTCGGCGTCGTGCCCCACGAGAGCAGCACCTTGCCGCCGGCAGGCGCTTCGATCGTGATCGTTGGCGCGCCGCTGTCGCGATAGGGTCCATCGGTGCCGGCTTCGGAGCGGATGGCGCAGCACCCGAGCACCACCACCTCGCCACCTGGAATCAGCGCTGCCTCGGAGAATTGCAGGTGCCTCTTTGCAATCCCCAAAAACCGCGAGTGGCCGCCTCTGGTGCGCAGCCAGCGCTCCTCTCGGCCGTCCCGAATGCCGAAGTCGTACGACCCGGCGACGACATCCGCATGGGCGGCGCGAACGAGCGCAACTCCCGTCGCGTCGCGAACCAGGAAGTCCTGCGCACGTTTCTCGTCCCGATAGAGGTGGACGCCGTCCGCTTCCCGGGTCGAGCTGTGGATGTGGACGCGGGTGACGAAAGCGATCGCGCTGCGTCCACTCAAGGGCGCTTCGATCAGCCCCTCGACGGCTTCGGCTCTGCCAACGATCTTGATGACCGAGCCCGGCCTCGCGTCAGCGATGGACGTCGACGGGCGATCGAGCCGGCGACGGCGACGCGCGTCCCGATCGCCGCGCCAGAAACCGGTCTTCAGGACTCCAGCGATACCCAGGCCCCAGATCAACGCGATGAAGCCCCAATGCTCGAGCATGTGCGTCATCGTAGCAGACCGTAAATGATCGATTCCTATCCACTCCGGTCTGTATCCTCGCGACACATGCGCTCGCGCCTGGTCTGCCTCGCGCTCGTCGCTGCCTGCCATCCGAGCAAGATCGATTTGGACAAGCTGTTGGCGGCGCAGACGCGCGGGCTCTACGCCTGCTTCGAGAGCCAGGCGGCCACGCGACCCGAGCTCGCCGGCCACCTGGACGCCAAGGTCGAAGTCGACACCACCGGCCGCGTCGTCAACGTGGAGATCACGGCCTCCACGTTCCCGGACGACAGCGTCCTG
>DATNAQ010000041.1:0-148855 GCA_035607415.1 Polyangia bacterium | reverse complement strand
GGCATGTCGGCCGAATGCAACATGTACCATCCGGCGACGCCGCTGTGCGGGCCGAACGGCGGCTGCGTCGAGTGTCTGACCAACGACAACTGCGATGCTGTGCACAAGACGTGCAGCCCGACGAACACTTGCGTGCCGTGTGTAGACAACAGCGACTGCGCGAGCGGCCTCTGCAAGGCGGGCGCGTGCGCCGACAAGACCATGGTCGTCTACGTCGACAACGCGACCGGGCACGGCTGCTCCGACGCCGCCGGCGCCGGAACCTTCGCCATGCCTTTCTGCACGCTCCAGAAGGGCCTGAACGCTGGCGCGATGGCGTCGAAGCCCGTGGTGGTGTTCGCGGGCACGTACCCCGAGAACGTGCTGGCGAGCATCAGTCTGAACGGCGGTAACGACTACGTCGTCACGCTCGTCGGCATCGGCGGGCCCGTCATCAAGCCGTCGAGCAGCGGCCCGGCGTTCTCCGTCGCAGGAACCAGCGGCAAGCAGGTGACCGCGTCGGTCGACGGCTTCGTGCTCGACGGATCGACGCTCACGGACGGCAGCAACGTCATCGAGTGCAGCGGCAACTCGGGCGGCGTCTACGGCGGCACCCTGCTTACCATGACCCGGTCGACCATCAAGAACGGATCGGGCGTCGGCTTGTCGACCACGCAGAAATGCGTGATTACGTTCGATGCAGACATCTTCACCGGCAACAAGGCCGGCGCGGCGCTGCTGAGTGCAACCGACTTCGCGTTCACCAATCTCCTCGTGCACGACAACGGCGGCTCGGGCGCCTCGTGCGGCGGCATCTCTCTGGCCAGCGCCGGCGAGACGGGCAAGATGACCATGTTCAACCTCACGATCGTGAACAACACGGCGATGACCGGTGCGCTCGCGTCGGGAATGTTGTGTGCGGTCTCGCCGACGAACGTGACCAACACGCTCATCCTCGGGAACTCCCCGCTGGCGACGGAGGTGAACACGAACTGTCACCCCGACTTCAGCGCCTTCCTCGGAGCCACCGGCTCGAACAACGAGACCATTCCGGCCACCGGCTGCGGCGTCAACGACCTGCTCGCCGATCCGCCGAACGGCGATTACCGTCCCAAGAAGATGACCGTCAAGCCGTGCACGTTGATCGATCAGGGCACCAACACGGGCGCGCCGGACCACGATCTCGCCGGCACCTCGCGGCCTCAGCCGGCTAGCGGCACCGACGACATCGGAGCCTACGAAGCGAAATAGCGCTTCACGGACCGGCGACGGAGCCGCTCGTCGGCATCGGATCGCGCCGACCGTAGACGACCCCGACCGCCACGCTCGTCGCGATCACCGCAGCGCCGCCGACGACCGCGACCCAGAACCAAGGCTTCTTGGCGATCGACGTTCGCGGCGGCGGTGCCGACGCGGTCAATGCGCTCGCAGACGGCGGCGTTCGTGCCGAAGGCGTCGGCGTCAGATCGGGCGGAGGCCCTCGTCGAGCGCGTTCTTGCGCGTCGATCTGTGCCTGCAGCTCGGCGATGCGCTGCTCGACCTCGGCGCGGTTCGGGGCGTCGGGGACGTTGCGGAGGTAGGCTTTGTACGCGAGCAACGCCTGCGGGTATTCGTGCGCGAGGCGGTGGGCCTGGCCGAGGTTGAAGAGGAGGGCCGGGTCGTCTTTGGCCTGATAGGCGGCTTCGTATTCCTTGGCGGCGTCGCCGAAGCGGCCGAGATCGTAGAGACGTTTGCCCTTGGCGTAGTGCTCGCGCGCGGCCGGTACGTCGTCGACGTGCTGCCCGCGACATGGGGCTGCAACCAGCAGGAGCCCGACGGCGATGATCACGCCACGCAAACGCATCACGATCATTATCGCCGAGCCGCGAAAAAAGTTGCGGGCCGAGCGCCGGACGCGCCCTACGGCAGCGCGAGGACCTGCTCGACGTACGGGAAGTCGGGGCCCGACGTGACGTGCACGTAGCGGTTGCCCGAGCCCATCGCCACCGCCGCCGCGGGGAACGTCACCGTCGCGTGGCCCGAGGCGTCGGTCATCGTGTGCGCCGTTCCCGTCGCGAAGAAGTCGTCGACCATGAGCACGCCGTCGACGGGCGCGTTGGCCTGCGCCACGTTCATCGCGTCGGTGACCACGACGTCGATCGACAGATCACCGTTGGCCGCGTTCGACGCCGTCAGCGTCGCTTGCCACAGCTTGTCGTCGAGCCCGGTGAACTGCGACGGATCGTCGGCGAGCAGGAGGCCGAGCGCCTTGTCGAAGTCGTCGACGTCCTGCGCCTCGGCGCCGAGGTCGACCTTGTCCGGCGTGTCCTCGATCGTGTGGTACCAGGGCGAATCGACCGCCGTCGACGCCGTGGGTACGCCGTTGCGATAGATGCCCTGGATGTCGGTCGGGATGATGCCGCCGAAGATCGTGGGCACGAGCTCCATGCCCGCATAGAGCGGATAGTCGATGCCGAGGTTGGCCGTCTTCAGCGCGTCGTCGAGGACCTGGTGGTTCGAGCGCGCCAGCCCGAGCAGCGACGAGTCGCGCGCCGACGGCATCTCGAAGTTGATGACCGCGAGGATCGGATCCCTGGTGACGATGCGGTGCTTGCGTAAAAAGTCGTAGCCGCCGTAGAGCGCGACCTCTTCGCCGTCGTAGCCGACGAAGACGAGCGTGTAGCGCGGCTTGCCCTCGTGCTTGCGCCGCTCGGCCATCGCCAAGAGAGCCGCGATGCCTCCGCCGTTGTCGCACGATCCGGTGAACCAGGTGTCGTAGTGCGCGCCGAGCACGATCATGCCGCTCGCGTCCGAGCCTTCGATGCGGCCGATAACGTTCGATCCCGTCGCCATCTCGCTGTGCGCCTGCACGTCGATGACCGCGTGCAGCGGCTTGCCCGCCATCGCCGCGGCCTCGAGGATCTGCCCGTCGGCGTTGCCGATGGTGATGGCCGGGATCGGCCCGAGCGGCGACCAGCCGTCGAAGCGCACGCTGCCGACCTGGATCAGATCGCCGTCGGCGGCCGAGTTGTAGAGCATGGCGACGGCGCCGGCGGCCGACACGTTCGAATATTGCGCCGAGCGGTGGTAGCTGCGATCGCGATCGAGCAGCGCGATTTTGCCGTGCAGATCGACGGCGGCGACCTCGGCGGGATGCGCGGTGCCGACGTAGACCACGTCGGCGTCGGCGTGGCCGGCGCCGGAGCCTTCGAACACCTCGAACGCCGGCGACATCGCGCTGCCGTCGACGGTGGCGCTGAACGACTGCGAGTCGACGACGTGGCGCGGAAACGAGAACGACTCTTTGTGCACCTCGGCGAGGCCGATCTTCTGCATCTGCGCGAAGACGTACTCGCCCGCTTGTCGTCCCGGCTCGGTGCCGACGTGCTTGTTGCCGAAGACGGCGAGGTCGTTCAGCGTCGAGAGGATCGCGTTCGGATCGGTCGGCTTCGGCGCGCCATTATTGCTGCAGGCGATCGTCGTTGCCGCGATCAACATCAATGCTGCGTGCTTCATTCGCTTCGCTCATGAAGAGCGCGTCCCCACGGGCCGCGCGAAAGCGACCATCTACATCGCTCGCTTCGCTCGCTCATGTGCGGAGTCTACTGCAAGTGCGTGGGCGAGCGCATCCACGAGATTCGGCCATTGGAAGCGATATCCGGCCTCGGTGAGCCGCGTCGGAATCGCCGCAGCCCCCGCCAGCATGGAGTCCGACATCTCGCCGAGCGCGACGCGTAACAGCGCGCCGGGCAAGCGCAACAGCACCGGACGGTGGAGCACGCGGCCGAGGGTGCGCGCCAGTTCGCCCATGGTCGTGGGGTGCGGCGAGCTGACGTTGAACGGGCCGCCCAGCCCGCGGTCGACGGCGAAGGCGATGGCGCCGACGACGTCGTCGAGGGCCACCCACGACAGCGGCGCCGTGCCGTCGCCGAGCGTGGCGCCGGCGCCGAGGCGGAACGCGGGCAGCATGCGGCGAAGCGCGCCGTCTTGCCGATCCATGACCACGGCGATGCGTGGATGGGCGACGGCGATGCCGGCGGCGCGCGCGGGCCCGGCGGCCGCTTCCCACTCGACGCAGAGCCGGCCGAGGAAGTCGTCGCCGGCGGGCGCGCGCTCGTCGACGACGTCGCTGCGCGGACCGTAGTAGCCGGTCGCCGACGCGCTCACCAGCAGGCGCGGCTTCTTCGTGCACGCGGCGAGCGTGCGCGCGAGCAGGTCCGTCGAGACGACGCGGCTGTCGCGCAGCTCGCGCTTGCGCGCCTCGGTCCAGCGGCCGTCGCCGATGTTGGCGCCCGACAGGTGGATGGCGACGTCCACGCCCTCGAGGCGCGCGGCGTCGATCTGCCCTTTGGCGGGGTCCCAGGCGATCTCCTCGGGGCCCGACGGATCTCGCCGCACCAATTGCAACACGCGATCGCCACGCGAGGTTAAAAACGCGCGCAATTTTTTGCCGATCAACCCGGAGGCGCCCGACGTGAGAATCGTCATCTATCTGTAAAGCTCCGGTAAAGCGGGTTGATTCAGGCCCGCCCCGCGGTACAGTCCGCAGCAATGAGGCGTGCTCTCGTCGCTGCCACTGTAGTGCTCGTCATCGGGGCGGCAATCTACTTTTTCGTCCACGGTCACCGGAAGCCGGTGGCGCGCTTCGAGACCACGAAGATCACGCGCGGCAACATCACGGCGCGCGTGACCGCGACCGGCACGCTCTCCGCGCTCGTGACCGTGCAGGTCGGCTCGCAGGTGTCGGGCCGCATCTCGGAGATCAAGGTCGACTTCAACTCGCCGGTGAAGAAGGGCCAGCTCATCGCCAAGATCGATCCGCAGCTGTTCCTCGCCGCGCTCGAGCAGGCCAAGGCCAACGTCGCCGTCGAGCAGGGGCAGATCGAGCAGGCCAAGGTCAACTTCAAGAACCTCGATCTGCAGCGCCAGCGCAATCGCCAGCTGCGCAAGCAGAACCTGATCGCGCAGGCCGATCTCGACACCTCGGAGGCGGCGGCCGACGCGGCCAAGGCCAACATCGACGTGCAGGAGGCGCAGCTCGCGCAGGCCAAGGCCAACCTGCACCAGGCGCAGGTCAACCTCGATTACACGACGATCGTCTCGCCGACGGACGGCACGGTCATCTCGCGCGCGGTCGACGTCGGGCAGACGGTGGCGGCGTCGTTCTCGGCGCCGGTGCTGTTCACCATCGCGCAGGACCTGACGAAGATGCAGGTCGACACCAGCGTCGCCGAGGCCGACGTCGGCAAGCTGCGCGCGCAGATGCAGGCCACGTTCACCGTCGACGCCTATCCGACCGAGCGCTTCAAGGGCGTGGTGCGGCAGATCCGCAACGCGCCGACGACGGTGCAGAACGTCGTCACCTACGACGCGGTCATCGACGTCGACAACTCCGACTTGAAGCTCAAGCCGGGCATGACGGCGAACGTCACCTTCGTGTATGCCGAGAAGAGGGACGCGCTGCGCGTGCCCAACGCGGCGATGCGCTTCAAGCCGCCGCCGGAGATGCTGGGCTCGGGCGCGACGGCGCAGGGCAGCGGTGGAACGGCCAGGCGCGGCGCGGGCGGCGCGCCACCGTCGGGCGGAGCGGCGGGCGCGCCGTCGGCGCCGGGCGGCCATCGCATGCGGCCCGGGGGCGCGCAGAGCGATCAGCGCCAGGTCTGGGTGGTCGGCGACTCGCCGCTGGCGCCGCCCAAGCCGGTGAACATCAAGGTGGGCGTCTCCGACGGCTCGCAGAGCGAAGTCGTCGAGGGCGATCTCAAGGAGGGCGAGGAAGTGATCACCGACCTCTCCGACGGCAATGCGAGCGGCGGCTCGACCAAGGGAGGGCCGCGGTTCCGCGGGTTCTGACATGTCGTCGCTGATCCAGCTCGTCGACGTGAAGAAGACCTATCACATGGGCGACGTCGACGTGCACGCGCTGCGCGGCGTCAACGTCGCCATCGACGCCGGCGAGTTCATCGCCGTGATGGGCAGCTCGGGCTCGGGCAAGTCGACGCTGATGAACATCGTCGGCTGCCTCGATCGCCCGACGTCGGGGCAGTACCTCCTCGACGGCAAAGAGGTCTCGCACATGTCGCGCGACGAGCTCGCCGACATCCGCAACCACACGCTCGGCTTCGTGTTCCAGAGCTTCAACCTCCTGACGCGCACGAGCGCCGTCGAGAACGTGGAGCTGCCGCTTCTGTACCAGGGCGTGCGCACCAAGGAGCGCATCGTGCGCAGCAAGGAGGCGCTCGAGCGCGTGGGCCTGGGCAAGCGGCTCGATCATCACCCGTCGCAGCTCTCGGGCGGACAGCAGCAGCGCGTGGCCATCGCCCGCGCCATCGTCGGCAAGCCCAAGGTCATCCTCGCCGACGAGCCGACGGGCAACCTCGATTCGCGCACCAGCGTCGAGGTCATGGCGCTGTTCCAGCAGCTCGGGCGCGACGGCATCACCGTCGTGCTCGTCACGCACGAGCCGGACATCGCCGAGTACGCGGCGCGCGTGGTGGTGATGCGCGACGGGCACGTCGTGTCGGACAAGCGGCAGACGCCGAGGGACGCCGCGGCGGCGGTGCGCGAGCTGCCGCCCGAGGAAGCGGCGTGAGGCGGTCATGAGCATCCTGCACACGCTGCGCGTGGCGTTGCGCGCGCTCATGCGCAACAAGCTGCGCTCGTTCCTCACGACGCTCGGCATGATCATCGGCGTGTGCGCGGTCATCTTCTCGGTCGCCGTCGGCGAAGGCGCCAAGGCCAAGGTCGAGGAGGCGTTCGCGGCGATGGGCTCGAACCTTTTGATCCTGATGCCGGGCTCGAGCACCTCGGGCGGCGCGCGCGGCGGCTCCGGCTCGCAGCCGACGCTGACGTGGGACGACATGCGCGCCATCCAGAACGAAGTCTCGACGGTGAAGTACGTCGCGCCGGTGCTGCGCTCGCAGTCGCAGGTGATGAGCGAAGATCAGAACTGGTCGACGTCGGTGCAGGGCACGTCGCCCGAATACTTCGCCATCCGCTCGTGGCCGGTGTCGTCGGGCGCGGCCATCCAGGACAGCGACGTCGAGGCGGGCGCGAAGGTGGCGGTGCTCGGGCAGACCGTCGTCGACAAGCTGTTCGGCGCCAACAGCGATCCCGTCGGACAGATGGTGCGCATCAAGAACATCCCCTTTCAGGTCATCGGCGTGCTCGCCAAGAAGGGGCAGTCGGCGATGGGGCAGGACTATGACGACGCGGTGCTGGTGCCGTACACGACCTTCGGCAGCAAGATCCAGGGCGGCCTCAAGAACTACATCGCCGGCGCGGTCATGATCGGCGCCACCTCGCCGGCCGACACGTCGCGCGCGGAGATCCAGATTACGAACCTCTTGCGCGATCGGCACCACATCACCGGCACCGACGACGACTTCTTCATCCGCAACCTGACCGAGCTGGCCAACTCGCAGCAGGAGGGAACGAAGACGATGACCACGCTGCTCAACGCGATCGCGGCCATCTCGCTCGTCGTCGGTGGCATCGGCATCATGAACATCATGCTGGTATCGGTCACCGAGCGCACGCGCGAGATCGGCCTGCGCATGGCGGTCGGCGCCAAGCCGCGCAACATCCTCATGCAGTTTCTCGTCGAGGCGATGACGTTGTCGACGCTCGGCGGGCTCATCGGCCTGTCGCTCGGCGTGGTCGGCGCAAACGTCATCGCGAAGTTTTTTGGTTGGAATACTTTGGTGCGCCCCGACGTCGTAGTCGCGGCGATTGCATTCTCGGGATTCGTGGGGATTGGGTTCGGGTTGTACCCCGCTTACAAAGCGTCGCGGCTCGATCCGATCGACGCGCTTCGGTATGAATGATGAACATTGCGCTGGTCGTATTTCTCGCAGGCACGAAGGTCTTGTCGCTGGGGGAGGCGCTGCAGACGGCGCAGCGGGACCAGCCGACGGTGCATCAGGCGCACGCCAACACCGAGGCCGCCCGGGCGCGCATCGGCGAGGCGCGCGCGCCGCTCTTGCCGCAGGTCTTCGGCACGGCGCAGTATCAGCGGCTGACGACGAACGCGACGCCGGGCGCGCTGGCCACCATCGGAGCCGGCAGCGCGGCCGGCACCGGCGTGATGACCCCGCCGCCGTCGTGGAACACCATCAACCGCTGGAACTTCTCGATCACCGCGCAGCAGACGCTGTGGGACGCGTCGGGGCAGCTCGCACGCTGGCGGCAGAACGTCGCCAGCGCCGAGGCCGTCGCCGACAACGAGCGCACGACGCGGCTGACGGTCTCGCTCAACGTGCGCACGTTCTACTTCGCGGCGCGCGCCAACAAGGCGTTGATGCAGGTGGCCAAGGACACGCTCACCAATCAGCAGAAGCACCTCGATCAGGTGCAGGGCTTCGTGAAGGTGGGCACGCAGCCGGAGATCGCGCTCGCGCAGCAGCGCACCGCGGTGGCCAACGCCGAGGTGCAGCTCATCACCTCGCAGAACAACTACGAGGTCGCCAAGGCGCAGCTCAACCAGGCGATCGGCATCGAGCGCGACACCAACTACGACGTCGAGGACGAGTCGACCCCGCCGATCGAGGGCGAGGACAGCGGCACCGATCCGCTGCTCGCCGAGGCGCTCAAGGAGCGGCCCGACTATCTGAGCCTCGAGAAGCAGATCGAGGCGCAGCGGCTCGCCATCTGGGCGGCGAAGACGGCGTACGGCCCGAACCTCGCGGCGTCGACCTCGTTCACCGACGGCGGCTCCGCGCTCGACAACCTCGGCTGGAACTGGAACTTCAACCTCACGCTCAACTGGCAGCTCTTCCAGGGCGGGCTGACCTGGTACACCGTCAAGGAGCAGAAGGCGAACCTCGACAGCGTCGTCGCGCAGCGCGATCTGTTGCGGCAGCAGGTGCGCCTCGGCGTCGAGCAGGCGCGGCTGGCAGTGCGCGCGGCCAAGGCGTCGTTGATCGCGGCCAACGAGGCCGAGGTCAACGCCAAGGAGCAGCTGCGGCTCGCCGAGGGGCGCTACGCCGCGGGCGTGGGCAGCATCATCGAGCTCGGCGACGCGCAGGTCGCGGCGACGACGGCGCAGGCGCAAAAGGTCCAGGCCGACTACAACGTCTCGACGGCCCGCGCGCAGCTGCTCAATGCGCTCGGCAGGTTCTAGGAAAAGCTCACAGGGAGTTCAGAGAGATCAGAGAAATTTTTGATCCTTCCCTGAGCTCCGGGAACTCTCTGGTCTCCCCGTTGGTTTTTTCCAGGCGCGCCTTACGGCATACCTTCGCCAGCTTTTTGGATCGCACGTAGCTCGTCGTCGCTGATATCGCGGGCGGCTTGCCAGGCGATGCCGATGACGGCGCGGACCTTGCCGCCGGCGTCGTGGATGGGGAAGGCGACGGCGGCGCCGGCGCCGACGGCTTTGGCGCCCGGCTTGACGGCGCCCGACTGATCTTCCTTCAGGTTGCAGGTCGAGACCGGGCGATCTTCGGCCATCGCGATTCCCGCCATGCCCTTGCCGACGGGGATCTTCGCCGTCGCTGCCTGCACCGGCGGCGGGATGTTCACCGCCGCGTCGAGCTCCATCAGGTCGGCAGCGACGACGCGATGGACCGTGCCGGCGACGCCGCCGTGGGCGCGCAAGAACTCCGTCAACCATTCGAGCGAAGTCATGGCCCCCATCTTACAATGCAGCCGTCCATGCTCAACGTGTCCGAGCGACGGGTCGTGTTCCTCGTCGGTGCGGTGCAGTTCATCAACGTGCTCGACTTCACGATGGTGATGCCGCTCGGGCCCGACTTCGCGCGCGCGCTCGGCATCCCGATGTCGGACCTGCCCAAGATCGTCGCCGGCTACGGCGAGGCCGCCGCCACCGCCGGCCTTCTCGGCAGCTTCTTCCTCGATCGCTTCGATCGGCGCAAGGCCATCGCCGTCGCCATGATCGGGCTCGTCGCCGGCACGCTCGCCGGCGGGCTCGCCCACGACCTGCGCGGCATGACGCTGGCGCGCGTGCTCGCCGGCACCTTCGGCGGACCAGCCACGTCGCTGGCCTACGCCATCATCGCCGACGTCATCCCGCCGGCGCGGCGCGGCAAGGCGATGGGCGCGGTCATGGGCGCCTTCTCGGTCGCGCAGGTGCTCGGCGTGCCGGCGGCGCTGCTCGTCAGCGAGCGCTTCGGTTGGCGTGTGCCGTTCTTCGGCGCGGCCGCGCTCGGCGCCGCGGTCGCGCTCGCCAGCGCGTTCATGCTGCCGCCGCTGACGGAGCATCGCCTGCGCAACGCGAGCGCGCCGGTCGCCACGCTCGGGGAGCTGCTCTCGCGCCCGACGGTGCTTTTTTCGTACACGATGACGGCGACGCTGATGGCCGCGGGCTTCCTCATCATCCCGACGCTGCCGGCATACATCCAAAACAACCTCGGCTACCCGCGCGATCACTACCAGTGGCTGCTCGCCGTCGGTGGCGTGGCCAGCTTCATCGCGCTGCGCCTCTTCGGGCGGCTCACCGATCGTTGGGGCTCGTTCCGCGCCGGCACGCTCGGCGTGATCGCGTCGCTCGGGGTGATGTGGATCTTCCTGGTGCGGCCGCCGTCGCCGGCGCCGGTGATGCTGCTCTACGTCGCGCTGCTCGTCGCGCTCGGCGCGCGCAACGTCGCCTACAACGCGCTCACGACCAAGGTGCCGCGGCCGCATGAACGGGCGCGCTTCCTGTCGCTGCAGTCGACGGTGTACCACGCGTCCGCCGGTGGGGCCTCGTGGCTGTCGACGTCGTTCCTGCGCCAGCTGCCCGACGGGCGCCTCGTCGGCGTGCCCGCGCTCGCGGCGGCGGCGATGGTGCTGACCGCGCTCCTACCGATCCTCATCGGCGTCGTCGAAACGCGCGTGCGTCGCGAAACAACCGACTGAAGCGCGAATCACTTGCGCTGACCTACTGCGGCGCGCGCCGCCGGCCGCCTTCAGGCGGGCTCATCGCTGCGCCCGAATCCGACTCGGCCTCGCGCACCTCGCAACGCTCAGCGCAAGTGAATCGCGCTTTAGCGGTGGTGGCGATGGCGCTTGTGCTTGGCGGCGCGCGCGTGGTGATGGCGCTTGCCGTGCCGCGGCATGGCCGACGCGGTTCCGGCTCCCAGGAATACGAGAACGAGTGCAATGGCGAGCGTGCGCATGATGGCCTCCGCTCAGCGACGGGAGCATCGATCGTACCAAGCCTAAGCGCGCGAGATCACGCGATCCACATGTCGTGGATCATCCGAAACTCGAATCGGTTCACCGGTTTTCGGAGAGGACGTGCTTAAAATCCGCAGGTGGAACCCCGCGTGACCTACCGCGGCATACGTGCCGCGACCGAAGCGCTGTGCGAGGGCCTCGAGGCCGAGGACTTCGTGGCGCAGTCGATGCCGGACGCCAGCCCGCTCAAGTGGCATCTCGCGCACACGACGTGGTTCTTCGAGACGTTCGTGCTCGCGGCGCGCGACGGCTATCGTCCGTTCGATCCGCGCTACCGCTACTTGTTCAACTCGTACTACGAGGCGGTCGGCGCGCGCTGGGATCGCCCGTCGCGCGGCCTGCTGACGCGGCCCACCGTCGCCGAGGTGATGCGCTATCGCGCGCACGTCGACGCGCACATGCTCGAGGTCGACGGTCCGCGCGAGGTGATCGAGCTCGGGCTGCACCACGAGCAGCAGCATCAAGAGCTCATGCTCACCGACGTCAAGCACCTGTTCGCGCTCAACCCGCTCGAGCCGGCGCTGCGCACGTCACCGACGGAGCCGGCGCGCGGCGACGCGCGGCAGTGGCTGCCTTTCGACGAGGCGGTGCGCGAGATCGGCGACGCCGGCGGCGGCTTCGCCTTCGACAACGAGCGGCCGCGCCATCGCACGCTGGTGCCGGCGTTCCGCTTCGCGTCGCGCCTGGTCACCGCCGGCGAGTACGCCGAGTTCATCCTCGATCGCGGCTATCAGCGCCCCGAGCTCTGGCTCTCCGACGGCTGGGCGACGGCGCAGCGCGAAGGCTGGCAGGCGCCGCTCTACTGGCGCAACGACGGCGGCGACGGCGACGCCGGCGACTTCACCGTCTACACGCTCGGCGGGCGCCGCGCGATCGATCCCGACGAGCCTCTGCTCCATGTCAGCTTCTACGAGGCCGACGCCTACGCGCGCTGGGCCGGCGCGCGCCTGCCGACGGAAGCCGAGTGGGAGATCGCGGCGGCGGCCGCGCGCGCACAGCAGCTGCACGGCGTCGGGTGGCAATGGACGCAGAGCGCGTACGCGCCCTACCCCGGCTATCGCCCGCTCGCCGGCGCGCTCGGCGAGTACAATGGAAAGTTCATGTGCAATCAGCTCGTCCTGCGTGGTTCCTCGCTGGCGACACCGTCGGGGCACGCGCGCGACACCTATCGCAACTTCTTCCCACCGCATTCGCGCTGGCAATTTTCAAGCATTCGGCTGGCGCAGGACCCATGAGAGGAAGAGCATGCCGAACGCGCTCCCGCTGTACGAAGAAGAACGCTGGACCCTCGTCGAGGCCGACAAGGGGTTGCCGTCGGACTTCGCCGCCGACGTGCGCGACGGGCTGACCGCGCGCAACAAGCGTCTCTCCTGCCGCTATCTGTACGACGCCGCCGGCTCGGCGCTGTTCGAGGAGATCTGCGCGCTGCCCGAGTACTATCTGACGCGCGCGGAGCAGGAGATCCTCGACGCGCACGCGGGCGAGATCCTCGACAGCTGCCCACGCCACGCGGCGCTCGTCGAGCTCGGATCCGGATCGTCGACCAAGACGCGCACGATCATCGAGGCGGCGCTGGCGCAGGCGGCGCGCGGCCACGCGGTGCGCTACGTGCCGATCGACATCTCGCGCTCGATGCTGGAGGAGAGCTCGCGCCGGCTCGTCGCCGAGTACGAGGGCGTCGAGATCACCGCGATCGCCGCCGAATATCGCGCCGGGTTGCGCTGGCTCGAGCGGCAGCGCGAGCCGAAGCTGGTGCTGTGGCTCGGCAGCAACGTCGGCAACTTCGGGCGCGGCGAGGCGGCGCGCTTTTTGCGCAGCGTGCGCGCGACGATGACGGCGCGCGATCGGCTGCTCATGGGCGTCGATCTGCGCAAGGGGCGCGCGGTGCTGGAAGCGGCGTACGACGACGCGGCCGGCGTGACCGCGCGCTTCTCGCTGAACCTCTTGGCGCGCATCAACCGCGAGCTCGGCGGCGACTTCGACCTCGCGTCGTTCGCGCATCGCGCCAAATGGAACGAGCGGCTCGGGCGCATCGAGATCCGCATCGAGAGCAAAAAGGCGCAGACGGCGCACCTCGCCAAGCTCGGGCTCGACGTGAAGCTCCGCGCCGGCGAGCGCATCTACACCGAGTCGAGCTACAAGTACTCGTTCACCGAGATCGAGCGGCTGGCGCGCGCCGCCGGGCTCGTCGTCGAGCGCCGCTGGCTCGACGGCGGCAAGCGCTTCTCGGTCAACCTGCTCGCGCCGTTGTCAGGATAGGCTCGAGGACCGCGCAGAAGCGCTGGGCTTCGTCGATCGTGTTGTAGTGCACGAGCGACGCGCGGATGACGCCGCCGCGCGCGCCGAGGCCGAGGCGATCGACGAGCCGGCGTACATAGAAGTCGCCGTGCTTGATCCCGATCTTGGAATCATCGACGCGCTCGACGATGGCGGCGGCTGGCGCGCCGTCGACGGTGAAGCTGATGGTCGGCACGCGCGCCGGCGACGCCGACTTGTGGCCGAGCACGCGCACGCCGCGAACGCCGTCGAGGAAATCGAGGATGCACGCGGCCAGGCCGCGCTCGTGCGCCGCGACGTCGTCGAAATTCAGCGCCGTGAGGTAGTCGACGACGGCGGGCAGCGCGGCGGCGAGCTCGTAGGGCACGTGGCCCGGCTGCAGCTTGTAGGGCGTGTCGTCGATGAAGAAGTGGTTGATGCCGGCGAGCGCGTCGAGGTGCGCGCGCTTGCCGTACAGGCACGCCAGGTGCGGGCCGTAGGTCTTGTAGACGCTGAAGACGTAGTAGTCGACGTCCCAGCCGCGCGGATCGAGCGGGCGATGCGGCGCGTAGGCCACGCCGTCGACGACGACGCGCGCGCCGCGCTCGTGGACGAGGCGCGTGAGGGCCGCGACGTCGTGCACCGTGCCGACGAGGTTCGAGGCCTGCGTGAAGCAGACGAGCCGCGTCTTGTCGCCGAGGAGCGGCGCCAGGTCTTCGGCGCGCAGAGCGAGCGTGTCGCCGTCGACGCGCCACTCCTTGATCGTCGCGCCGCGCGACGCGGCCAGGCGGCGCCAGCAGCCGATGTTCGACTCGTGATCGACGTCGGTGACGACGATCTCGTCGCCGGGCGCGATCTGGGGCGCCAGGGCGAGCGATAGATTGGCCAACAGCTGCGTCGTCGACGTGCCGAGCACCACCTCCTCGGCGTCACAGCCGAGCCAGCGCGCGAGCGCCTTCTGCCCATCGCCGACGCGCTGGCTGGCGAGCGCCGAGATCGCGTACGAGCCGCCGAGCTGCACGTTCGACGTGGCGTAGAACTCGGCCACGCGCGTCGCCGCGCTGCCGAGGATCTGCGATCCGCCGGCGTTGTCGAACAGGATCCAGCCGCGCGGATCGGCGAGCGTGGGGAACTGGCTGCGCACCCCGGCGAGGTCGAGCATGGACGTCAGAATAGCTTATATTCCCCAGATGCCGAATCCACCGACCGACGCAGCGCGCGTCCTCACGGGGACACCGGACTCGCTGCTCGCCGCCTGCCGCGCCGACATGAAGCGCGCGCGCGAAGGCATCGCCGCCCTCTACGGCATGACGATGCCGCGCGATCCGCAGGCCGCGCTCGAGGCCTACGACATCGCGATGGGCGCGCTCGCCGACGCCGCCGCGCGCGCGAGCGTCTGCCGCAACGCGCACCCCGATCCGAAGATGCGCGACGCCGCCGACACCTGCGAGCAGGAGGTCGACGCGTTGGCGACGGAGCTGTCGCTCGATCGCGGCGTCTACGACACGCTGGCGCAGATCGATCTCGACGGCACCGACGCGGCCACCCGGTACTACGTGCAGAAGACGCTGCGCGATCTGCGCCGCGCCGGCGTCGACAAGGACGACGCCACGCGCGGCAAGGTCAAGAAGCTGCGCGAGGAGCTCCTCAAGATCGGCCAGGAGTTCGGCAAGAACATCAAGGACGACGTGCGCACGCTGTCGATCGACGCCAGCGAGCTCGACGGGCTGCCCGACGACTTCCGCTCGCAGCACAAGCCGGGCGCCGACGGCAAGGTCACGATCTCGACCGACAACACCGACTACATCCCGTTCGTCACCTACGCCAAGAGCGGCAAGGCACGCGAGGCGTTGTGGCGGCTCTATCGCCTGCGCGGCCATCCCAAGAACCTCGAGGTGCTCGACCGCATGCTCGAGCGGCGCAACGAGCTGGCGACGCTGCTCGGCTACGAGAGCTGGGCCGCGTACGCGACCGAAGACAAGATGATCGGCTCGGCCAAGGCGGCGAGCGACTTCATCGCGCGCATCGCGTCGGCCTCGGAGGCGCGCGCGGGGCGCGACTACGCGCAGCTGCTCAAGCGCAAGCAGAAGGACGATCCGGGCGCCAAGCACGTGTCGGCGTGGGACTCGGCGTTCTACCAGGAACGCGTGATGAACGAGGACTACGGCTTCGACTCGCAGGCGATGCGCGCCTACTTCGAGTACGAGCGCGTGAAGAAGGGCGTCCTCGACATCACCGCGCGCATGTTCGGCATCGCCTACCGCAAGGTGGCCGACGCGCCGGTATGGCACCCCGAGGTCGACGCCTACGACGTCGTCGAGGCGGCCGGCAAGGGCGAGCGGCTCCTCGGCCGCATCTACCTCGACATGCATCCGCGCGACGGCAAGTACAAGCACTACGCGCAATTCACGCTGGCCAACGGCGTCGAAGGACGCGCGCTGCCGGAGGGCGTGCTCATGTGCAACTTCCCGCGCCCAACCGGCGGCGAGCCGGCGCTCATGGAGCACGGTTCGGTGCGCACGTTCTTCCACGAGTTCGGCCATCTGTTGCACCACGTGCTCGGCGGCCACACGCGCTGGGTCGGGCAGTCGGGCGTGGCGACGGAGTGGGACTTCGTCGAGGCTCCGTCGCAGATGCTCGAGGAGTGGATCTGGGATCTCGAGACGCTGCAGACCTTCGCGCGCCACTGGCAGACCGACGAGCCGCTGCCCGCGGAGCTGCTCGCCGCCGCGCGCTCGGCCGACGAGTACGGCAAGGGCTTGTGGGTGCGCCAGCAGATGTTCTACGCGGCGACGAGCCTCGAGTTCCACGCGCGCGATCCGCGCGGGCTCGACACGACGAAGCTGATGGCGGAGCTGCAAGATCGCTACACGCCGTTCAAGTACGTCGAGGGCACCTACTTCCACGAGAGCTTCGGCCACCTCGATGGCTACTCGGCGATCTACTACACGTATATGTGGTCGCTCGTGATCGCCAAGGATCTGTTCAGCGTCTTCAAGCGCGAGGGCCTCTTGAACCCGGCGCCGGCGCGACGCTATCGCAAGGCGATCCTCGAGGCCGGCGGGTCGAAGCCGGCCGCCGAGCTGGTGAGCGACTTTCTCGGTCGGCCCTACGATTTTGCGGCCTACCAGCAGTGGCTCGACGCGGGCTGAGCGCCTAGAACCATCGGGTGGGGCAGCATGACGTCGACGCCGAGGCCGACGAAGCGGCGCGGCGCGTCTTCGCCGCGGCCATCCTCGACGACTTCGACGCGCTCGAGCGGCTGATCGCCGAGGACCGCTTCGAGCGCGGCACGCGCCGCATCGGTGCCGAGCAGGAGCTGTTTCTCGTCGATGCGCACGGCTTGCCAGCGCCGGTGGGGCCCCAGATCCTCGAGGCCAACCGCGATCCGCGCCTGGTCTCGGAGCTGGCGCAGTTCAACCTCGAGGCCAACCTGACGCCGCGCCCGTGGGGCGGCCGCGCGCTGTCCGCGCTCGAGGGCGAGCTCGACGAGGTCCTGGCGCTGGCCCGTCGCGCGGCGCGTGCCGCCGGCGCCGACGTCGCGCTCTTCGGCATCCTGCCGACCTTGCGCGAGACCGATCTGTCGCTCGACAAGATGACGCCGTCGCCGCGCTACCACGCGCTCAACCGCGCCATGACCGAGCGGCGCGGCGGCAGCTTCGCCGTCGACATCGGGCGCGACGATCAGCTGCAGCTCGCGCACGACAACGTCATGCTCGAGGCGTGCAACACCAGCTTCCAGCTGCACGTGCAGGTCGCGCCCGACGAGGTCGACCGCTGGTACAACGCGGCGCAAGCGGCCGCCGGCCCGGTGCTGGCGGCGGCGGTGAACGCGCCGCTCTTCCTCGGGCGCCGGCTGTGGCCGGAGACGCGCGTGGCGCTGTTCGAGCGCGCCGTCGACGAGCGCTCGCCGGCGCAGCAGCAGCGCGGGCACGCGCCGCGCGTCACCTTCGGCAACGACTGGCTGCGCGGCGGCGCGGCCGAGCTGTTTCGCGAGGACATCGCGCGCTTTCGCATCCTGTTGACCACGCAGCCCGATCGACCGCCGGCCGCCGGCGAGGCGCCGAAGCTGACGGCGCTGCGGCTGCATTCGGGCACGATCTACCGCTGGAACCGCGTCTGTTACGGCATCACCGACGGCAAGCCGCACCTGCGCATCGAGCATCGCGTGCTGCCCGCGGGACCGACCGTGCGCGACGAAGCGGCGAACGCCGCCTTCTTCTACGGGCTGTGCGCCGCGCTCGTCGGCGAGCACGGCGACGTCGCGCGCGTCATGCGCTTCGACGCCGCCAAGAGCAACTTCTTCGCCGCCGCGCGCGAAGGGCTCGACGCGAGCCTCGCGTGGCGCGACACGACCGCGCGCCCGGCCGCGTCGCTGATCCTCGAGGAGCTCCTGCCGGCGGCGCGACGCGGGCTCACCGAGGCCGGCTTCGATCGCGCAGACGTCGAGCGCACCCTCGGCGTCATCGAAGCGCGCGTGCAAAATCGCCAGACCGGCGCGGCGTGGGTGTCGCGCTCGCTCGAGGCCATGGGCGACTGCGACGCCGACGCGCGCGATCGGGCGCTGGTGACCGCGGCGATCGAGCGGCAACAGCGCGGCGAGCCGGTGCACGCCTGGCCGCTCGTGGAGCAGGCGGCGCGGCCGCGCTACGCCACCGTCGGCGAGCTGATGACGCGCGACTTGTACACCGTGGCGCCCGACGATCTGGCGGCGCTCGCCGCGCGCGTCATGCGCTGGAACGGGATCCACCACCTGCCCGTCGAGGACGCGCATGGGCGGCTGGTCGGCATGCTGACGCTGGCGCGGCTCGACGAGGTCGGCGGTGACCGCGCCGTCGGCGAGGTCATGGATCGCGATCCCATCGCCGTCGACGCGGCCACCGAGACACGAGCGGCGCGCGAGCTCATGCACGGCGCCCGCGTCGACAGCCTGCCGGTGATCGAGCCGCGCGGCGATCGGCTCGTCGGCCTGGTGACGGCGCGCGACTTCGACAAGCTGCGCTAGAACGCATCTGGTGCGTTCCAGCCGATCGCGCGCTACGCGATCAGCCGCGCGATCGGCCCCGCGCCTTCGCGCACGACCTCGATCGCCTCGTGCGTCAGGTCGACCACCGTCGTCGGCTCGCGACCGCCGAGGCCGCCGTCGAGCACCAGATCCACGCCGGGAAAGGTCGGCTCGATGTCGCGCGCGTCGATCACCATGTGCTCGTCGCCCGGCTTGTGCGCCGTCGTCGAGATCACCGGCCGCCCGAGCGCGCGCACGATCTCGACGATGATCGGCGCATCGGGCACGCGAATGCCAACGGTGCGCCGATCCGACGTGTGCAGCATCTTCGGCACCTCGCGCGTCGCTGTCAGCACGAAGGTATACGGCCCGGGCAACACGCGCCGCAGCAGCCGATACGCGTGATTGTCGACGACGGCATACTTCGACAGGTCGGCCAGGTCGGGGCAGATGAACGCCAGCGGCTGCCCCTTGTCCATGCCCTTGACCTTGTACAGCCGATCGATCGCCTTCTTGTTGCTCAGATCACACCCGAGCGCATACACCGTGTCCGTCGGATACGCGACGATCTCGCCTGCTTCGAGCGCTTGTACGGCGCGCCGCACCTTGCGCGGCTCGGGGGTATGCGGGTTGATCTCGATGATCATCTATTCGGCGATAGAAAAAGATGCTACGACGAGCGCCATGATGAAACCAGCTTTGTTCCTCCTTGTTTTGACGCTCGCCGTGCCGGCTTGCAATCAGCCCGGCGCCGGCGGTGGCTCGGTCAAGCTCGACAACGATGATCAGAAGACGCTCTACGCGCTCGGCCTGCTCATCGGCCGCAACCTGAAGACGTTCAACCTGACGTCGTCGGAGCTGAACACCGTCGAAGCCGGCCTCGCCGACGAGGCGCTCGGCAAGAAGCCGAAGGTGGAGCTCGAGACCTACGGCCCCAAGGTCAATCAGCTGCGCTCCAAGCGCATGAGCGCCAAGGCCGAGGACGAGAAGAAGAAGGGCAAGGCGTTCGAGGACAAGGCCGCGGCCGAGCCGGGCGCCGAGCGCACGCCGTCGGGCCTGGTGTTCAAGTCGCTGGGCGGCGGCTCGGGCGAGTCCCCGAAGAACACCGACACCGTGAAGGTGAACTACCGCGGCACGCTCATCGACGGCACCGAGTTCGACAGCTCCTACAAGCGCAACCAGCCGACGGAGTTCCCGCTCATGAGCGTGATCCCGTGCTGGACCGAAGGCGTGCAGAAGATGAAGGTCGGCGAGAAGGCCAAGCTCGTGTGCCCGTCGAACATCGCCTACGGTGACGGCGGCCGTCCGCCGACGATCCCGGGCGGCGCGACGCTCGTCTTCGAGATCGAGCTGCTCGGCATCACCACCAAGCCGGCGGGCGCGATGCCGCAGATGTCGGTGCCGGGAACGCCCCCGAGCGGGCACGGCCTGATCCTGCCGAAGACCGGTCCGAAGCCGACGATGCCGGGCACGCCCACGAAGAAGTAGCCGCTCCGCGCACGCGCGCCGCAGAAGTAGGCGCTTGCCTACCCCGCTTGGGTAAGCCCCATATCCCCCCTGTAAGCCCGCCGCAACGACTCGCTAGAACGTTTGTCCGCGTAATTTCTCGACGAGAAACTCGGCCGCGCGCCGCTCGGCGTGACGCCGCGTCGACCATGGCGGACCGTGCACGAACGCGACGTGGCCGCCCGCGTGCGAGATCTCGAGCTGCAGGAGCGGATTGGCCGCAGCCTGCGCGCGCGGCAGCGCCTCGGGCGGAACGAAGGGATCGTCCTCGGCGGCGAGGATGAGGAGCGGCCGCCGCACCGACGGTAGAAACGGTCCGGCGCTCGAGCGCGTCCAATAGTCTTCGGCGCTCTGGAAGCCGTGCAGCGGCGCGGTCACCGCGTCGTCCCACTCGCGCAGCGTGCGCGCCGCGTTCGCCCTGGCGATGGGCATCGCGT
Organism: Polyangia bacterium; assembly: GCA_035607415.1. GTDB lineage: Bacteria > Myxococcota_A > Polyangia > Palsa-1104 > Palsa-1104 > JAQBQH01. The sequence continues at coordinate 128,521 of DATNAQ010000041.1, read as the reverse complement.
GCGTGCGCGCCTTCGACGCCACCTTGGCGCGCAGCTGGCGCAGGAAGCGCTGGCGATAGACGCGCGCCATGAGATCGGGCCCGTCGAGGTTGCGGGCGCAGGCGGCGAGATCGAACGGCACCGACACGACGGCGCCGGCGCGCACCTCGGGCGCGACTGCGTCGCCGCGCTCGCCGAGATACTTGGAGACGACGTTGCCGCCGAGCGAGAAGCCGGCGAGCCCGAGCGCGCGTCCCGGCCGCGCGGCGCACAATTTGTCGACGACGAAGGCGAGGTCGCCGGTGTCACCCGAGTGGTAGAAGCGCGGCAGGCGGTTGGGCTCGCCCGAGCAGCCGCGGAAGTTGATGGCGACGGCGCCGAGCCCGCGTGCGCGCAGATCGCGCAAGAGCCCGCGCACGTAGCCCGCCTTCGAGCTGCCCTCGAGGCCGTGGCAGACCACGACGACGGGCGAGTCGGGCGCAGCGCCGGCGAGCACGTCGACGTCGATGAAGTCGCCGTCGGGCAGCTCCCAGCGCTCGTGGGTGAGCGGCAGCGCGATCGGCATGCGGAACAGCGAGGCCCACACCGTCTGCGCGTGCCGTCCGCGCAGCCAGCGCGGCGGACGAAACCCGATCGCGCCGCTCATGCGTTACGCCGCTGCCAGTCGACGCCCGACATCGCCGCGAGCGCGAGCTGCAGCGCGTGGGTGCCCTTCTTGCCGTAGCCGAGCGCCTGCACCGACTGATAGAGCTGCATGGCGAGCGCGAGCCCGGGCAGCGACAGCTTCATGCGCCGCGCCTCGTCGAGCGCGATGCCCATGTCCTTGATGAAGTGCTCGACGAAGAAGCCGGGCTCGAAGTTGCCGGCGAGGATGCGCGGCCCGTAGTTCGACAGCGACCACGAGCCGGCCGCGCCCGACGCCACCGACTGCAACACGCGCTCGGCGTCGAGGCCGGCGCGATGCGCGTAGAGGAGCGCCTCGCAGACGCCGATCATGCCCGAGGCGATCAGGATCTGATTGACCATCTTGGTGTGCTGGCCGGCGCCGGGGCCGCCCTGGCGCACGATGGTCTTGCCCATCGCCGAAAGGAGCGGCTCGATCGTCTGCACCGCGCCCTCGTCGCCGCCTACCATGATCGACAGGCGCGCCTCGCGCGCGCCGACGTCGCCGCCCGAGACCGGCGCGTCGACGGCGAAGGCACCGCGCGCGCTGGCGGCGGCGGCGATCTCGCGCGCCAGCGCCGGGTCGCTCGTCGAGGTGTCGACGAGGATCTGGCCGGCGCGCGCGTGCGTGGCGATGCCGCCGTCGCCGAGCCCGGTGCCGAGATAGACGGCGCGCACCTCGTCGAGGAAGCCGAGCATGGTGAACACCACGTCGCTCCGCTCGGCGACGGCGCGCGCCGAGTCGGCCCAGGCGGCGCCGCGCGCCAGCAGCGGCTCGGCTTTTTTGCGCGTGCGGGTGGTGAGCGTGACCTCGTTGCCCTTGTCGAGGAGGTGGCCGCACATCGAGGCGCCCATGACTCCGGTTCCAATCCAACCGACGCGCATCAGTTCTCCAGCGGCGCCTTGAACGCCATCGGATCGCCGTATCCCGGCTGCGGCGCGGGATCGAGGACCCAGGTGAGATCGCGCGACGCGAGCGCGCGCGCCAGCTGCCGCAGCTTGACGCCGACCGGAACCGCCGCGACGCCGTGACGCGCGCGCACCCACGCGCCGAAGCGCGCGGCGTCGTCGCGCCGGCGGAAGAGCCAGGCGGTGCCGCGGCGGGTGTCGCCGGCGGGAACGGGGCGCGTCGGCTCGGGCGCGAGGATGTAGACGACCGGATCGTCGTCGTCGAACGTGGTGCGCCAATCGGCGAGGCGGCGGATCACGCCACGGTCATAGCACACGCGGTACAATTCGTGACGGAAGGGGGCCGCTGCTCCCAAGCAGAGGATCATGGCGAAACGACCCGCCCGGAATCGCCCGCGTCGCCTTCGCGCGCGCCCCCTCCTCGTGGCCGTGGGTGCGCTCGTGCTCACTGGGTGCAACACGCAAGTGCATGGCGTCGTCAACCCGTGCGCGCACGGGGGTGGCGGGAACGAGTGCTTGCCGCAGGACTTGGCGGCGACGGTCGACGACCTGCCGGACATGAGCGCGGTCGACCTGAAAGGATCGCAAGACTGACGATGCCGAAGGAGCTGTTCGAGCTCTCGCTGCTCGGCGGTGCGATCGAGCGCCGCTATCGAAAGCTGCGGCCCGACGTCGACGCGATCGCCTGGGACAAGCTCGCCAAGGCGAAGTTCACGCCCGCGCAGCGCGAAGCGGGACGCCGCTTCTGGACGGCGAACGCGTTGTCCGAGCACGCCGCCGCCGCCGGGTGCAGCGCCGTGCTGCGCGCGCTCGTCGAGGCACGCGCGCCGCTCGATCTCGTCGCCACCGAGTCGGGCTTCGTGCTCGACGAGATCGCGCACACCGAGATGTCCGCGCGCGTGGCCAACGCGCTCGGCGGCGGCGCCGCCTTCGCCTATGACGGCCGCTCGCTCGTGCCCGAGCCGCCCACCGATCTGTCGCCGCTCGGGCGCGCGGTGTTTTTGGCGCTGCGCATCCACTGCGTCGACGAGACCTTCGGGCTGCCGCTCGCGCGCGAGATGATCCGCCATCAGCCGCATCCGGTCATGCGCGACGTCCTGCGCCGCATCGTCAAGGACGAAGCCGCGCACGCGCGCCTCGGCTGGATCATCCTCGACTGGGCCGACGAGCTCCTCGACGAGCCGACGCGCGTGCGGCTGCGCGCGCTCGCCAACGACGCGATCGCCGAGCAGCACAAGATCGCCGCCACCGTTCCGCCCGACGACGGCGGACACACCGTCGGTTGGCTGCCGTCGGCGATCTACACACGGCTAGCGCCGAAGGTGCTCGCCGGCGAAGTCTGCGCGCCGCTGCGCGAACGCGGCTTCCTCGACTAGCGCTTCTTCATCTTCGAGCCGGGCACTTCGTCGTCGGTGGCCTGCGGCCCCATCGGTCCGTGCTCGACGGGCGGCGACGGCGCGGGCGTGGCTTCGGGCGCCGCATGCTCGACCGCCGGCGCAGGATGCTCGACGGGCGGCGGCGCCGGGTGCTGCTCGGCCGCGGCGACGCGCGTGGGCGGCGGCGCCGGCTGCACGCGCGCGAACGCCTTGGGCGAACGCTTGGCCTTCTTGGCGCGCTTGGCCACGTGCGCGTGGGCCTTCCGCTTCTTGGCCTGGGCCGCCGGTGCGGCGACGAGGACGCAGGCGAGCGCGAGCACGAGGGTGCGCAGCATGGCCGCGCTCAAGGCAAGCCCGATGCCGTCGCTGAGCACGTGCGATCTCGCGGGCCTGGCGCGATCGCCCCCGCGCCCTTCGGGGAGGGCAGACACCAGTGTGTCAAGCGGTGTGGTATGCATGCGCGACAGCTGGAGGACACGAACATGAAGCTCGATGGAGCGGTAGCGCTGGTGACCGGCGGAGCCTCGGGGCTCGGCGAAGCGACGGTGCGGCGGCTCGTGGCCGGCGGGGCGCGCGTGATCATCGTCGATCGTGACGAGAAGCGCGGTCCGGCGCTGGAGCAGGCGCTCGAAGGCAAGGCGCGTTTCGTCAAGACCGACGTGACCTCGCCCGACGAAGTGGGCAAGGCGATCGAAGCGGCGACGGGCCTCGGCACGCTGCGCGTGGCGGTGAGCTGCGCCGGCGTCGGCTGGGCGGCGCGCACGCTGAACAAAGAAGGACAGGCGCACGACCTCGAGCTGTTCAAGACGGTCATCGGCATCAACCTCGTCGGCACCTTCAACGTGCTGCGCCTCGTGGCGGCGGCGATGTCGAAGAACGCGCCCGGCGACGACGGCGAGCGCGGCGTCATCGTCAACACCGCGTCGGTGGCGGCGTTCGACGGGCAGATCGGCCAGGCGGCCTACGCGGCGTCGAAGGCGGGCGTCGTCGGGTTGACGCTGCCGGTGGCGCGCGATCTGTCGGCGGTCGGCATCCGCGTCATGACCATCGCGCCGGGCACGATGGACACGCCGATGCTGGCGATGCTGCCCGAGGCGGCGCGCCAGGCGCTGGCGGCGGGCATTCCGTTCCCCAAGCGGCTCGGGACGCCGGACGACTACGCCAAGCTCGTCGAGCACATCGTGGCCAACGGCTACTTGAACGGCGAGGTCATCCGGCTCGACGGCGCGCTGCGCATGCCGCCGAAGTAACCATGGGGCTCGAAGTCGTCGTCGACGAAGCGGGCGAGCTGGGCGAGGCGCTGGCGCGGCTCGCCACCGCGGGCACGCCGGCGAGCATCGTCATGATCGACGGTGCGCTGGTGATGCCGGGAGCAGCGGCGCCGGCGCGCTGGGTCGACGTGCGCGTCAAGACGCCGGCGGGCACCTTCGCGCTCAAGCGTGTCGGGCCCGCGGGCGTCGCCGTGGTCGCGTTCGGCAACGCCGACGAGGCCGCGCGCGCGATGATGGAGAAGCTCGCCGCCGCCTTCCGCTGACGCTTCAGCAGCGACGGCGACCTCACGCCGCTTGCCCTGCTCCTCGTCGCCTTCTGGCTCTTGCGCCGCCGCCGTCTCGGGCTCTGACCGATCGGCGCCGTCGTTCGCGCCCGCTACGAAGCGCGCCGCACCGCCGCTCCGGGTCGGCATGTCGCGCAGCGCCTTCGCCTTCGCCGAGCGCTTCATGCGCGTCGTCGGCGAGAGCCCGATGGCGCGGCCCGCGTCGGCTACGAGTCGGACGCCGCGTTCAACAAGGCGTTCAAGCGCGTCCTCGGCGTCGCACCCGGCGCCTGTCGCCGCGCCAGCTCCGAAGGCTATCGCCGCGCCAGCTCCGTCGCGACCCAATCGTCGAGGCGCCGCGCGTAGCCGGGGCCGAACCCGCGATTGATGTGGCGGATCGTCCCGCCGCCGACCACGAACGTCGTCGGAAACCGATGTTGCCCCCAGCGATGCGACGCCTCGGCGCGCGGATCGAGCACCACGCGCGCGCCCGCCGGCAACGGATTGGCCGCGAACCAGGCGTCGACGCGCTCCTTCGGCTCGCCCACGTCGACGACGACGAGCTCGACCTTGCGCCGCGCCGCGATGTCCGACAGCGCCGCCATCGCCTCGTGGCACGGCCCGCACCAGGTGGCGAAGAAGTCGACGATCACGACGTCCTTGCCGAGCTCCACCTCCGGCAGCGGCGGCGCACGCTCGCCGATGATCGGATCGGCGTACGCGATCGAGCCCGACAAGAGGATCAACAGCGCAGCGCAGCGCACCCCGAGAGCTTAGCGCTTCGCCGAGTGATGCGCCCGTTTGGCCGTGTTGCCCGGCGGCGCCGACGGCGGCGGTTTGATTTCCGGCACGTTCTTCTCGTCGACGACGCGCCCCGCGCCATGCTCCTCGTCGCGCGAGATGGCGTAGCGCACCAGCGCGCGCAGGATGCGCGAGCGCCCCACGCCGCCGAGCACCTGCACCAGCTGCTCGTACACCGTCGGATCCACCACGAGCGCGCCGAGCGTCCCCTGCCCCGCCTTCATGTACGCGGTCATCGCCGCCAGATCGCCCGACGCGCGCGACAGGTTCGCCACCAGCTGCGACTGATCGATCTGATCCGCCGTGCGCCCCACGCTGCGCGCCGCGCGCGAGACGTTGTTGATGAGATGCTTGCCGTCGTCGTCGGTGGCGGCGAGGATGCCGTCGAGCCGCTGCACGCCGCGATCGACGTGATCGGTCAGGTTCACCAGGCGCGTCTCGAGCAGGTTGAGCTGATTGGCGGTGCGCGGATCGTAGAACAGCGCGTGCGCCAGCCCCTTGCCCTTCTCCGCCTGGTGCAGGAGCGCGTGGATGTGCGTGACGCTGTCGCGGATCGACGCGATCGTCTTCGGATCGGCGATCTCCTCCACCGCCGACGCCGCGCGATCGGCCACGCGCTTGGCGTCGTCGATCGTGGCCGCCGCCTGCTGCAGCATCTTGTCGAGATCGGGCGCCGGCGCGGTGCGCACGGCGCCGCCGTTGCCCACCGGCTTGGCCGACAGCGAGCCCGCGCTCACCTCGATGATCTTGTCGCCGAGCAGGCCCTGCCCCGAGATGCGCGCCACCGAGTCGCTGCGCACGAGGCCGAGCGCCTGCTGTGTCACCTGCAGATCGACGCGAATGAGCGGCCGCGGCTCGGTGCGCACGAACATGATCTTCGAGACCGTGCCCACGTTGACGCCCGACACCCGCACCGGCGCGCCCTGCGACAGGCCGGCCACGTCGGCAAAGGTCGCGTGCAGCACCACGCGCTGCTCGAACACGTGACGCGACTTGCCGAGGAGCAAGACCCCGATCACGCCGAGCACCAGCGTGCCGACGAGAAAGAGGCCGACCTTGATCTCGAGCCTACGCTCTCCGTTCATCTGCTTCCTCGCCTTGCATGAACCGCGCGAGCGCCTCGGGCGGCGACGACTCCGCCACCGCCTCGTCGACGACGAGGGCGATCTTCTTGTCGCGCACCAGCGCCAAGCGATCGGACACCGCCAGCGCCGAGGCGATGTCGTGCGTGATGACGATCGACGTGACGCCGAGCCGCTCCTGCAACGACAGGATCAGCTCGTTGATGCGCCGCGTGTTCGTCGGATCGAGCCCCGTCGTCGGCTCGTCGTACAAGATGATCTCCGGCCCGGGCGCGAGCGCGCGCGCCAGCCCGACGCGCTTCTTCATGCCGCCCGACAGATCGGCGGGCCGCATCGCCTCGATCCCCGGCAGGCCCACCCACTCCAGGCACTCGGCGACGCGCGCGCGCACCTTGTCGGCGGGCCAGTCGAAGTGCTCGTGCAGACCGTAGGCGACGTTGTCGCCGACCGGCATCGAGTCGAACAGCGCCGCGCCCTGAAACAGCATCGCCGCCTTGCGCCGCACCTCGCGCAGCTGCAGCTCGTCGAGCTTGGTGACCTCCAGCCCGCCGACGACGATGCGCCCCGCGTCGGGCTGATGCAGCCCGATGATCAGCTTGAGCAGCACGCTCTTGCCCGAGCCCGACGGCCCGACGACGGTGAGCGTCTCGCCGCGCCGCACCTCGAGGTCGAGGCCGTCGTAGATGACCTTCTCGCCGAAGGCCTTGCGCACACCGGAGATGACGATCGCGGTTTCCATCAGAACGTCAGCATCACTTTCGTGAGCAGGAAGTCGGCGCCGAGCACCGCCAGCGCCGAGGCGACCACCGCGCGCGTCGTCACGCGCCCGACGCCTTCACTGCCGCCCTCGGCGCGGACGCCCTCGGCCGACGCGATCACGCCGACGATGGCGCCGAACACGACCGACTTGATCAGGCCCGACCCGAAGTCGTTGATGGTCACGAAGCTCTCGACGCCGCTGACGAACAGCCGCGGCGGCACGCCGTACTGCAGCCAGCCGACGACGAGCCCACCGGCGGTGCCGACGGCGTCGGCCACGACGGTGAGCAGCGGCAGCGCGATGGTGACGGCGAGGATGCGCGGCGCGATCAGCCGCTGGATCGGATCGGCGCCGAGCGCGCGCACCGCGTCGAGCTGCTCGGTCACCGCCATGCCGCCGAGCTCGGCGGCGATGCCCGCGCCGATGCGCCCGCCAGCGACGAGCGCGGTCATGATCGGCCCGAGCTCGCGCACGAGCGCCGTCACCGTCGTCTGTCCGATGTACAGCTTGGCGCCGAAGCGCTCGAGCCCGTAGCCGAACTGGAACGCGAGCACCATGCCGGCGAACACCGCCATCGTGACCACGAGCGCGAGCGACTGCACGCCCACCGCCTGGATCTGGTAGGCGACGTCGCGCACGCGCACGCGCCGCCGGCCGATGGTGCGCGCGGTGCGGCCGAGCAGCAGCGTCAGCGCGCCGACACGCGCGAGCACGAGGTCCTCGAAGCGCCGCCCGATCCATCCCGCCGCGCGCAGGGCCGCCGTCGCCATCACCGGCCTCCGCGCGAGGCCTGCGCCGCGCCGGGCGAGCGCGCGTCGCCGAAGCCGTCGACGAACTCGGTGAACGCGGCGCTGCCGCGCCCGAAGTTGTCGGGCGGCGCGGCGTACGACAGGTCGAAGATGCAGCCGTCGCGCTTCATGACGTAGAGCTCGAGCGTCATCGGCACGCCGTCGAGCTTGGCGTTCACGCGCGTGCGCAGCGCCTCGCGCGCGTCGAGCGGCACGACCTCCTGCTTCTCGATGGCGCGCTCGGTGTAGCCGATGAGCAGCTGCCGCGTGAGCGCCTTGAGCGGCGCGGCGTCGGCGTCGTCGCGGCAGGTGGCGTTGGCCTCGATGACGCCGCCGACGGCCTCGCTGAAGAACCCGACGGCCGCGCCCTCCTGGTGCACGAGACGCCAGCCGTCGGGCAGCGCGCCGACCTTGTAGCAGACCTTGCCGGCGCAGATCTTGTTGCCGCCGCTGGCCTGCTCCTCGATGCGACCGCGCGGCGTGTGCGCGCAGCCGGCCACGGCGGCGGCGGCGACGCACGCGAGCGCGATCCAGATCCTCATACCCTGGGACTACGCGCGCGCGGACCGATCGCACGGCTTGCGGTTGTGCCGTCGGTGTTTACAATGACCCATGGTTCGAGCGCGTGGCGCCGTCGCGTTGGCGCTCGGCGGTGCCGTGGCGCTGTGGCTGCCGGCGTTCCGCTATCGCATCGACGCGGCGACGTGCGGCTCGTGGCCGGCGCCGCTCGGTGCCGGGGCCGGCTTCGCGCTCGCCTACGTGCTCGGCGTGGCGCTGCTGTCGCTCGCCTGGCTGCGCGCGATGCGCGTCGAGTGGACGCTCGGGCGCGCGCTCCTCGCCGGCGCGCTGGTGCACGCGGTGGCGATGGTGGCGCCGCCGTTCGCCTCGAACGATCCGCTGTTCTACGCCGCCATCGGCCGCTCGATGGCGCGCTTTCACGCGGCGGCGTCGACGCCGCTGTCGCTGGTGCTGCCGCACGCCGATCGCTTCTGGACCATCCTGCCCAACGACGCGTGGCGCGGCGGCACCAGCCCCTACGGCGCGGCGTTCAATCAGATCTGCCGCCTGATCGCGACCGTCGGCGGCGACGATCTGACGCTGCAGCTGCGCCTGTTTCAGGGGCTCAACCTCGCCGTCCTCGTCGCCGCCGCGGCGCTCGCCGGGCGCGCGTTCGGTGCGCGCGCCGCCGCGCTCCTGCTCTTCGCGCCCGTCGCCGTCATCGACGGCACGGTCAATCCGCACAACGACGCGCTCATCGCGCTCGCCGTCGCCGCCTTCGCGCTCGCGCTCGCGCGCACGCCGCGCCGCGAAGGCGCCGGGCTGGTCGCGCTCGTGGCCGCGCTCTTCGTCAAGCTGACGGCGGCGCTCGTCGTCGCGTTCGATCTGTTACGGCTCGCGCTCGAGCCGTTTGCCGCGCGGCTGCGCGCGCGCACCGTCGTCGCCGCCGGCATCGCCGCCGCCGTCACCGGCGTGGCGGCGCTGGTGATCGCGCCGCGCGTCTGGCCGCCGCTGCACGCCTTCACCGCGATCCTGGGCGATCCCGCCGAATCGAGCCCGCAGTTCTCGCGCTCGTGGGAGGGGCTGCCGCGCGCGTTCCTCGTCTACGTCGTGCACTGGCCCACGCCGTCGTGGATCATCGGCCTGGTCTTCCGCGCCGCCGGCGGCGTCTGGATCTTGTGGTGCGCCTTCCGCGCCGCGCGCGACCGCGCCGTCGACGAGCGCGCGCCGCTCGCCTGGGCCGCGACGCTCTTGTTCGTCTACTACCTCTGCCTGCACGCGTTCCTGCAGAGCTGGTACCTGTTGCCGCTCTTGCCGTTGGCGACGCAGCTGCCGCGCTTCGCCGAGCGCGGCTTTGCCGTCTTCATCATCTGCCTGGCGATGTACTACGCGCTCGCCATTCCGCTCGATTGCGACCTGCGCCCCGTCGTCATCGGCGCCAAGGAGTTCGCCGAAGCCGCGCTCGTGGTGCTGCCCGCGTTCTTTACGCTGCTCGTCGGCTGGCGTGATGCGAAAGCTCGCGCATCCGGCGGAACGTCGCCCCGCGCTGCCTGAACCACGCGATCGTCTCGCGCAGCGAGCGCAGCGCCGGCTCGCCCGTCGCGAAGCGGCAGTCGAGCGGGATCGGCTCGTGCGTGACGTCGACGAACTCCCACGGGTGGAAGAAGAAGACGACCGGATCGCGCATCTGCCGGAACAGCGCCTGGCGGATCGGCCGCGGCAGCCGCACCGCCGACGGCGCGATCGTCGCCGGCACGCGCTCGACCCCGTCGACCTGCGAAGGCCTCACGAAGAACGAGCCCGGCTTGTGCCGCCCCTGCGACGAATCGAGCGTGAAGCCGTGCTGCGCGAGCAGATTCACGAACTCCGCGGGGAAGTCGAGGTTGGGCGCGCGGAACGAGGTCACCGGCGCGCCGAACGCGCGCAAGGTCGCCCCCGCGTCGGCCAGCTCGCGCTCGGCGGTGGCGCGATCCATGGCGCCGAAGCGCGCGTGCGTGTCGCCGTGGCAGCCGAGCTCGTGCCCTTCGTCGACGAGCCGGCGCACGATCTCGGGATGCTTGCGCGCGACGTCGCCGGTGCAGAAGAAGGTGCCCGGCACCTCTTCGGCGGCGAGCAGGTCGAGGAGCCGCGGCATCCCCTGCGTGACCCCGCGATAGGTCGTGAGGAACGGCGGGCAGTCGTGCTCCAGATCAACCGTGATGGCGACGTCACTCATATAAGCGGCCCTCTTCTAACACCCGCCGACGGGAATCTGACACTTTTCGACAGATCCATGCTCTAACCCCTCATTAATGGGGCGCCAGCGACGGGCAGCGAAATTGCTTCATACGTGCCAACCAGACTAACGTCCGACGAGGCCATGGAAACCGTCTCCCATAAGATCACCCGCTCCATCCGCGAACTGCGAATGGTTACGTGGGGTTTGCTCGACACTGCGCATCCGATCCTGGCGCAGATCGTCCCCATGCGCCGCTGCAACCTCGCCTGCGCCTACTGCAACGAGTACGACAAGACGTCGGACCCGGTGCCGCTGGCGACGATGCTCCGTCGCATCGACCGCCTCGGCGAGCTGCGCACCGGCATCGTCACCATCTCGGGCGGCGAGCCCATGATGCACCCCGAGCTCGACGACATCATCCGCCGCATCCGCGACCGCGGCATGCTCGCCGGCCTCATCACCAACGGCTTCTACCTGAGCCCCAAGCGCATCGAGCGGCTCAACGAGGCCGGCCTCGAGTACCTGCAGATCTCGATCGACAACGTCGTGCCCGACGAGGTCTCGCAGAAGAGCCTGAAGACGCTCGATCGCAAGCTGCAGCACCTCGCCGAGCACGCGCGCTTCCACGTCAACATCAACAGCGTCGTCGGCGCGGGCATGAAGAACCCCGAGGACGCGCTGACCATCGCGCGGCGCGCCGCCGAGCTCGGCTTCTCGACGTCGGTCGGCATCCTGCACGACAAGAGCGGGCAGCTCGAGTCGCTCAACGAGCGCGAGCGCGCCATCTACGAGGAGTGCGTGCAGCTCGGCCAGGGGCTCTACACGCGCATCAACGACTTCCAGCGCAACCTCATCGAAGGGCGCCCCAACGCGTGGCAGTGCCGCGCCGGCTCGCGCTATCTGTACATCTGCGAAGACGGCCTCGTGCACTACTGCTCGCAGCAGCGCGGCTTCCCGGCGATTCCGATCGAGCAGTACACGTCGGAGGACATCCGCCGCGAGTACAAGACGCCGAAGGCGTGCGCGCCGTACTGCACGATCGGCTGCGTGCATCGCGCCTCCGAGATCGACAACAAGTACCGTCAGCCGGCGCTCGTCAAGCTGCGCACGTTTGCGCGCGCGAGCGCGCTGTGAAGCCGCGCATGGGCTACAAGGTCGCCATCGTCAGCGATTGGTACCTGCCGCGCATCGGCGGGCTCGAGCTGCACCTGCGCGATCTGGCGCGCGAGCTCAACGCGCGCGGACACGAGGCGCACGTCATCACGGCGACGCCGGGGCCCGACGAGCTCGACGGCGTCAAGGTGCACCGGCTCGACGTGCCGCTCATGCCGGGGCTCGACACCATCCGCTCGCGCAAGGCGCTGGTGCCGCTCGAGGCGCTGTTCCGCCGCGAGCAGTACGACATCATCCACGCGCACACCGCGCTGTCGCCGCTGGCGATCGGCGCCACGCGGGTGGCCAAGAAGCTCGGGCTCCCGTCGGTGATGACGGAGCACTCGGTGCTGCGCGGCCGGGGACAGGCGCTCTTGTCGGCGCTGCACAAGATCTGGGGCTGGGCCGATTGGCCGGACGTGCTCACCGCGGTCAGCCACTACGTCGCCAAGGAGATGCGCGAGGTCTCGGGCCGGCGCGACGTGTACGTGTTGCCGAACGGGATCAACCCGCGCGACTGGAAGCCGCACAACCCGCCGGCGCCCGGCGAGAAGCTCCCCTTGCGCGTCACCACGGTCATGCGCTTCACCAAGCGCAAGAACCCGTGCTCGGTGATTCGGGCGATCCCGAAGATCAACGCGCTCCTGCCCGCGCACATCCGGCCGCTCTTCACGCTCGTCGGTGACGGGCCGGAGCGCGCGCGCGTCGAGCGCGAGGTGAAGCGGCTCGGCGTCGAGGCGCAGGTGGAGCTGACCGGGTTCCAGCCGCGGCACGAGATCCGCGAGATCCTGGCGCGCTCGTCGCTGTTCATCCTGCCGACGTCGAAAGAGGCGCTGTCGATCGCCACGCTCGAGGCGCGCTCGTGCGGGCTGCCGGTGGTGGCGATGAACCACGGCGGCGTCGGCGACCTCATCAAGAACGGCCGCGAAGGCTTTTTGGCCAACACGCGTGACGAGTTCATCGCCCGCATCGCCGAGGTCATGGGCGACGAGGCGCTGCGCGTGCGCATGAGCGCGGCGACGCGGCGCAGCCTCGACTGGTTCGCGTGGGACTCGGTCATCGGCCAGCACATGCACGTCTACCGGCTGGCGTACGAAGCCTGCCACGGCGTCGCGCCGGCGCTGCGGGTCTGGAAGGAGAACGAGGCGCTCCGCGAGCGTCTCGCCTGACCTTCGCCTAACGCGCGGGCGGCCAGCACGCGAGCACGGCGTGCGCGCTGATGTCGCCGCGCAGGACGTCGCTGACGGGCGAGCCGGGGAAGGCGCCGTGCGCCAGGTCGTGGTCGTGCCACGGCGGAATCCGGTCGCTCGAGAGCTGCCATCGGCGCACGAACGCCTGACCGCGCGCCGCGGCAGCTCGGGCCCGCCGATCGCGCGACGGCAGCAGCGCCTCGACGGCGAGCGCGGTCAGCGCAATCTCGGGCACGCGCGACACGTCGGCGCCGCCCTGGTGCGGCGGGGCGGCGCGCATCCGATCCGCGAGGGCGCGCGTCAGCCGCTCCTCGGTGGCCGCATCCTTCCGCGCCCGCGCCGCGAGGAGCGTCCAGGGCGCGAAGGGCCGGCGCCCGGTGTCGCGCACGCAGGCCCGCCACAGCGAATCGGGGGCCGCGCCGCCGAGGACGGCGACGGCCTGCGCCGCGTGCCACGGGTTGGTCGCGAGGTCGGGCGTCGCGTCGACGAGCCGGCGCAGCTCGGGGCCGAGCGGCAGGCCGGCGCGGCACGCGAGCGCCACGGTGCCGACGACGGCCGCTGGCTCGTTCGGCCATCCGTCGACGGCGCGCCCGGCGAGCGCTCCACGGATGTCGGCGAGCAGGCGTCGCTGCGCACGCCGTACGATCCCGCGCTGCGACGACGCGGCGGCCAGCGCCTGGACGACGACGGCCGCGCGTCCGTGGCACATCACGCCGGAGGGCTCGCGCGTCCGCCGTCGCGGATCGATGGCGAACGTGATCGCGCCGTCGTCGTCGACGAGCCGCTCCAGCCAGGCGACGGCCAGCGTCCGTGGATCGCGATCCGACGATCGAGCGGAGCCGACGCGCTCGGTGCGGAAGAGCCAGACGTCGTCGAGTGAGGCGCCCTGCTTGCGCGCCAGGGCCGCGAGGAGCTGCGGCGCATCCCAGCCGTTTTCGCGCGCGACGTCGGGCAGGAGGATGGCCGAAGGCGTCGCAACGCCGTGCGTGCCGACCTCGAGCTTGTCGGCCACCGGCGCGCGCGCTCTCTCGACCGCGATGACGTACGAGACCTGCGCGGTCAGCTCGCCGCGCTCCGCCGGCGACAGCGCCCCGTGGCGCGGGTCGGCGATGGCGCGCAAAAAGGCGCGCCCGATGCGCTCGGCGGGCCCGCCCTCGTCGCTGCCGAAGCAGCCGACCAGCCGTCCGCGCGCGTAGAGCGACACGAACGGCGTCGCGTCAGGCGCCGCCTCGAGCCGCGGCCAGGCGCCGAGCGTGCGTTGCCACGCGACGAGCCGCGACAGGTGGCGCGCCAGGCGACCGCGCTGCGCCGCCGTCAGCGGACGCCGAAGCGCGCGATACGGCAGCGACGTCGCCGTGGTCAGCGCGCGCGCCGCCGCTTTTGCCATGCGTGCGTGGCGCCGAGGCCGAGCGCGTCGAGCGCCGGCACGATCTCGTCTTCCATCACCTGGCGGACGATCTCCTGCTGCGCGGCGGAGTCGAGCACTCCGAGCGCGCGCGCCGCTCGTTCACTGCCGGCCGGCGCGTCGCGGCCGCGAGAGAAGCGGCGCTCGACGTCGACGACGACGCCGGCCGCGCGATCGGCGACGCGCTGACGCTCGGCGCGCGTCCACTGCGGCGAGCGCCACGTCAGGTAATACCAGCCGAGCCGCGCGTGATGGATCTCGTCGGCCACCAGCGCGCTGAAGACGCCCTTGGCCACCGGATCGCTCGCGCGCCGCTTGCAACCGGTGAGGAGCGCCGCCGCCAGTGTCTCGCCGATGGCGGCGATCTCGGTCATCGCCGCATCGAGCTCCTCGATCGAGGGCGCCTGCGACCACTGACGCTCGAGCGCGAGCTGATCGACCACGATCGCGCCGTCGTCGTCGGCGAGCAGCGCCGCCATGCGCATCGCGAGATCGGCGTGGCGCGCCTCGTCGCCGGGCACGTGCGCCGCCGCCGTCACCAGGTCGATGGGCGCGCCGTGCAGCGCCATCGCCGACGCGATGCGCGCGAACAGCGTGATGGCGTTGTACTCGCCCGCGGCCAGGCTGCGCTGCGCGTGCGCCGCCAGCGCCAGCGCCGGCGCCGGATGGCGCGCGCGATCGAACCGCGACCACGGGATGGTGACGCCGCGCCGCTCGCGACCGCGCACGACGAGCTCGTGGCGGCGCGCCAGCGGCGTCTGCGTCAGCTCGCGCCGGATCTGCCGGCGCTGCGGGCGGACGTCGCCGCCGAGATCGTAGTCAGTCATGATCGCCGAGGTCGAAGCCGAGATTGGCGACGGCCACCGCCGACAAGTCGCGCCGCGCCATGTCGAACGCGCTGTACGCGACGTCGAGCCCGAATCCGGGCGTCGTCGTATCGTCGCCGCAGCCGGTGATCTGCGGCAGCACGGCGGCGCCGGCCGCCAGGGTCATCGAAAAGACGACGGCAGGGACGATCGCGCTGCGCGGCCTCTTCTTCGCCACGCTCAGTCCGTCTCGCTGAGGTCGGCGACCGACATGTCGAACGCGTGGTATGCGACGTCGAGGCCGTACCGGGCCATGTCGGCGAACTCGGCCGCGACGCCGAGCATGGTCGCATCGCTGTCGCAGCCGACGATGTTCGGGACGACGGCAGCCGCCACCGACAGCCCCGCCGCGAACACCGCCGCGGGCACGATCGCCGATCGCTTCTTCCCAGTGCGCCGCTTCATGGACGCCCTCCCATGCAACCCCGAAGCCTACCGCGGATCGCCAGGAATCCGGTAGTTGCGAAGAGCCGCGCGGCCGCCCTCGTCGGCGAGCGCGACAGCGATGTCGCGAACCCTAGCGCGCGGCCGTCGACGGCGAGAGCTGCTCGGCCTGCTGCTTGATGCCGCGCAGAATCACCAGCTGCAGCCCGACGTCGATGCCGTACTGGAACAGCGGCTCGAGCTTGTAGAGCTCGCGCACGACCACCGAGCCGTGGTCGTAGTCGACCATCGCGCGCAGCACGATCTCCGACTGCATCGGCATGGCGCTGGCGGGCAGCGCGCGCACGTCCCAGCGCATGCGCGCGCGGGTCAGATCGCCGTCGAGGCCGAACATGTCGACGGCCGTGGCGTTGGCGAACACGCCCCACGTCGTGGTCCACGACATGAGCGGGAGCGACTGCTCCACCTCCGTCGCCGGCAAGCCCTGACGCGGGCCGAGCGACGACGACTTCGAGATCGTCGGCACGAACTTCGACCACGCCGCCGTGTTGGCGGTGACATGCGCGAGCACGTCGGGACGCGCGCGCGTGCGGTCGACGAGGTTCACCTCGGTGACGTGGCTGCCGCTCCTTCTGAAGATGGCGACGCAACCGCGATCGAGCAGGAAGTCGAGCTTGGGCTGCGGGCCGTTCGTCGACGGGCGCGCCTGCCCCGGCGAGAGCGCCTCGGCGCGCTGCTTGACCGCGAGCAGGAGCGTCATCTGCGGAATCAGCGCCAGGCCGTACTCGAGCGTCTGCGCGCGCCGGATGAGCTTGCCGTAGATGCCGTCGGTGGGGATCTGCGAATAGCCGTACTCGACCAGCAGCGTGCCGAGGCCGCCGGGCGCCGCGTAGAACTCCCAGCGATAGTGGCGCGTGCCGTTGTCGTCGGGATCGTAGACGTCGATCGGCGGCGCCGCCTGCCCCGCCACCGGCGGCAGGAACACGTAGCGATGGCGCCCGTCGACGCTGGCGACGGTGTAGTCGAGCTTGTACTCGTGCACGATCGTGCCGCCGGGCTCGCGGCGGATGTCGGAGCGCGACATGTTGTGCACGAACTGGCCGTAGCGCTCGGGGTGCGCGACGATCTCGTGCACCAAGGGCGGTGCCGCGGCGACGAGCGTGACCGTCGTGATCTGCTTGAGCGTGCCGTTCGGCGCCGACTCGATGAGCGCCATGTCCTGATCCTTCAGCGACGGAGTCAGCGTCAGGATCTTGTCGGCGGGCAGCGTCGTGAGCGGCCACGGCTTCGGCTTGGCCACGGCGACGCCGGTCACCAGCAACGAAATGACAATCGCGACAGTGCTACGCAACCGCTTTAGCGTACTCGACCCCATACGGCTTTCAACTGTCGACTGCGGGCTGCGGGCTGTCGACTTTCTTGCGGCCCCAGAGCCGTCGCTGCAGCGCCAGCCCCTTGAGCTCGATGTAGCGCTCGAGCCGGTGCGCCCCGAGCGCGAACGACGAGCGCCAGGCCGGGCGGCCGAGGATGAGCCGCAGCGTCTCGCGCTCCTCGGCCTTCCACTGGAACTTGTAGGTCTCGTCGCCGCGCAACAGGTCGAACTCGGTGGCGCCGTCGGCGATGGCGCGCTCGATGGCCTGCGCCATGAGCACGTTGCCGATGGAGAACTTGCCGAACGCGACGTCGAAGCCGGAGAGGTAGTAGTAGACGCGCTTGCCGAGCTGGAAACAGTAGAACGCGGCCCTCGTCTCACCGTCGAGCCGCAGGCGATGCAGACGAAGCCAGCCACGCCCAAGGAACCGCCGCGCCACCTCGTGATGGAACGCCTGCATGCGCGCGCCGGCGAACGCGCCCGCGACGCCGCGACGGCGCCAACGCGCGTTGTGCAGGGCAAACAGCTCCTCCATGGCGGCGGTGAGCGTCGCCTCGTCGGCGAGGTCGTACTCGGCACGAAACTGCTTGGCCACTTGTCGCCGTCGTCGCCCGACGTTGGTGCGCATGTTCTTCGACAGCCGTTTGACGAACTCGTCCCAGCTTGGCGACAGCGGGATGAACGGGCAGACGCGGTGGTGCACGAGCAGCGGACGGAGCCCGTCCGGCATCTCACCTTCGGTGAGCGAAGTCCCCTTGCGTTGGTCGGCAAAATCGCACAGATCCCAGCGACGGGAATGCTGCGCCAGATGAGACAGGAAGGCGTCGCGCGCCGTGCGCTCGTGGCCGCGCGCGGCCAGGATCTCCTGGAAGTCGGAGAGCGGCGCGCCGAGGAAGCGCACCTGGCGCAGCGGCGTCGCCCGATACCGCATGATATGCAGCGGCATGAGGCCGATCAGGACATCGGCGTCATACGCGGCCAGCACCCACAGCTGTCCGCGGCCGTGATGGCGCCACCAGGTGGCCTGCCACTCGGGGGTCTGGAAGGGCGTCGGATCGACCGCGCGCGACACGAGGTCGCTCCAGTCGGCTTCGAGCGCGGCCAGCCCGTCGCTGTCCGTGATTTCACGCACCGCCACCATGGCGCCGCGGATTATGCCGAATGACGGCGGCTTGTATACGATATAGTGCGCCCGCTTTGGAACGGAACGTGAATACCCACGCGCGCGTGATCAGGTTTTTGACGCGTTGGATCCTGCCGGGCGCCGTGTTCGCGGCGTTAGCGTGGCTGATCGCACGCAAAATCGACGGGCACGAGTTCCTGTCGGCGTTGCGGCTGGCGGACTGGCGGCTGGTAGTAGGTGCCGGAATCCTGGCAGGTACGCTGTGCATGGGCGGGCTGGTGCTGCGCCTGCACACGCTGCTGCTGGCGCTGCCGCACGACTCGCCGGTGGGGCTGTGGGAGCTGGCGTCGATCCAATTCGCGTCGTCGGCGGCGCACAATCTTCTGCCGGCGCCGGCGGGCGAGGTGCTGCGCACGGTCCAGCTCAAGCGCCGTCACGGCTACTCGGTCGGCGTGCTGGTGGCCGCGCAGCTGGTCGAGAAGGTGATCGAGGCGCTCGGGCTCGGCATCGGCACGCTGGTGGTGGCTTCCCTCGGCGGCCTGCCGCGTGGGCTCGACGCGTCGATGTACGCGTTCGCCGCGCTCGGTGCCGGCGGCGCGATCACGGCGCTCGTGGTCGGCTGGCGCTGGAAGTCGTCGGACGCGCCGTACGCCGAGGCCAAGGGGCTGCCCTTCGGCGCGGCCGTGCGCGTGCACGCGGGCAACTTCTTCCGCCGCCTCGGCGAGGGCATGCACCAGCTGCGCTCGCCGTCGGTGTGGGCGCGCTCGCTCGTGTGGTCGATGATGTCGGACGCGGCGAACGCGCTGACCGTCGGGCTGTGTCTGATGGCGGTGGGGGTGTCGCTGCCTGTAGCGGGTTGGTTCCTCGTCATGCTCGTCGCGCGCGCGGCCGGCCTGGTGCCGTCGACGCCGGGGCAGTTCGGCGTGCAGGAGGCGGGCGTGGTGGTCGCGCTCGGGCTCATCGGCGTCGATCACAACCGGGCGCTGGCGGTGGCCCTGTTGCATCACATGGCGCACTTCGTACCGGTCACGCTCATCGGGCTCGTCGAGCTGCGCCGGCAGTGGGTGCCACGGACGGTGACGCCGTGACGCCCAGGCCGAACAAGGTGCCGAGCAACCAGGAGCGCATGTCCGACGAGAAGCCGCCGGCGCAGATCTTCACCCGCTACGTCGCGTTCGCCGAGCGGCACAACCTGAAGCTCCTCGGCGCGCTCTTCGCGCTGATGCTGATCTCGCTCGGCTTCGCCTCCCGGCTCGAGCTGCACAGCGACTTCGCGGAGATGTTGCCCGACAAGCATCCGGCGGTGCAGGCGCTCCATCGCATCGCGGGGCGGCAGAAGAGCGCGACCAACCTGGTCATGCTCATCCACTCGCCGTCGGGCGAGGCCAACCACAAGTTCGCCGACGCGCTCGCGCCCAAGCTGCAGGCGATGGTGCCGGCCACCTTCACCGAAATTCAGTGGAAGGCCGACACCGAGGTGCCGCAGTTCGCGCGCAAGCAGCGCTGGCTCTACGCCGAGGACAAAGAGCTCGACGACGCCGAGACCTTGCTCGATCGCATCATCGCCAAGCGCGGGCAGCCGGGCTTCGTCGATCTCGAGGGCGATCCCGACGAGGAGCTGAAGAAGCTGCGCGGCAAGGTCGAACAGCGGCTGCCGACGGCCAAGGGCGCGCCGTCGGGCTTCTTCGAGGCCGAGATCAAGGGCGAGCACTACCTCGGCGTCATGTTGTGGCAGCGCCTCGACGGGCTGGCGACGGCGGGCGCGCGCGAAGCGAAAGATCGCGTCGAGGCGGCGGTGAAGGCGACGCATCCGGAGACGTTCGATGCGCACCTGCGCGTCGACTACACCGGCGGCATCGCCGAGGCCATCGACGAGCAGAACGGCATCCGCGACGATCTGACGACGGCGACGCTGCTCGTGCTCGCGTGCGTGTTCGCGGCGATCTTGAGCTACTTCCGCCGCGTCGGGCTCTTGTGGATCATCGGCGCGCCGGCGGTGCTCGGGCTGTTGCTGTCGCTCTTGATCGCGTCGGTCACGATCAAGTACCTCAACATCAACACCGCGTTCCTCATCTCGATCATCCTCGGCAACGGCATCAACTCGCCGATCATCCTGCTCGGGCGCTACGGCGAGGAGCGGCAGGCGGGCAAACCGGTGGCGCACGCGCTGGCGATGGCGATGACCACGTCGCTGACCGGCATCCTCGCCGCCGTGGCCGCGGCGAGCGTCGCCTACGGCAGCCTGCTCGTGACCTCGTTCCGCGGGTTCAATCAGTTCGGCCTGCTCGGCGGCGCGGGCATGCTGCTCGTCGGCATCATGACCTTCGTGCTGGTGCCGCCGATGGTCATCTTCGGCGAGCGCCGCTGGCCGGGCGCGTTCACGCCGCGGCGCAACTTGTGGCGCATCCCGTTCGCCAAGCTCGGCGAGCTGGCGGCGGCCAAGCCGGGGATGCTGGCGCTGACCGCGTTCGTCGCGGTGTGCGCGGCGACGGTGCCGCTCGTCAAGTGGGCGAAGGACCCGCTCGAGTGGAACATGGAGAAGCTCCGCTCCGACGAGTCGCGCTCGCACAAGTTCTGGAAGACGATGGAGCAGCTCGGCATGGGTGACATGTCGGCCGGCTACATCGGCAACAACGGCGTCTTGCTCGTCGACAAGCCGGAGGAGGCCGACGCGGTCGCGGCGGCGATGAAGGCGCAGGACGCGGCCAAGGGGCCGAAGCACGTGCTCAAGGAAGTGCGCACGCTCAACTCGATGCTGCCGAAGAACCAGAAGGAGAAGCTCGAGACGCTGGCGCGCATCCGCAGGAAGATCGATCGGCACATGGACATGATGAGCGCCGACGAGAAGATCGAGGCGCAGAAGTGGCGGCCGCCGGATGATCTGCACGCGCTGACGGCCGACGATCTACCGAAGGTGGTACGCGACGCGTTCACCGAGACCGACGGACAGCGCGGGCGGCTGATCGGCATCGACGTCGACCACACGACCTACTACGACTGGAACGGGCACGACCTTCTGCGCATGGCGCCCGCGGTCACCGTCGACGCGCTCGGCAAGCACTGGGTGGCGGCGGCGCCGGCGTCGATCTTCGCCGGCATGCTCGAGACCATCATCTCCGACGGGCCGCGCGTGACCTTGTGCGCGCTCTTCGGCGTGGTGACGCTGGTGCTGATGATCTTCGGGTTGCGCGGGGCGCCGCCGGTGCTCATCGCCATCGGCATCGGCGTGGCGTGGCTCGGCGGCATCGTCGGGACGATCGCGCTCAAGCTCAACTTCATGAACTTCGTGGCGCTGCCGATCACGCTCGGCGTCGGCGCCGACTACGCCGCCAACATCTGGGCGCGCATGCGCGCCGAGGGCGGAGGGCGCGTCAAGACCGTGATCGCCGAGACGGGCAGCGCGGTGGCGCTCTGCTCGCTGACGACCATCATCGGCTACAGCTCCCTGCTCCTGTCGCGCAACCGCGCCCTCCGCTCCTTCGGGCTGCTCGCGGATCTGGGCGAGATCACCTGCCTCCTCGCGGCCCTGGTGGCCCTACCGGCATTGGTCCGCATCTTCATGCGCAAAAGAGCGTAGCCCCGATGTTCGGCACGTAGGGCCGACTGTGGGCGGCGAGTCGAGCTCGTCCTTTCGGCGGCACACTTCGAGGAAGCCGCCCGGGCGCGCTACGCCGTGCTCGGGCTACGCGCTACGCGCTACGCCCTGCGCGCGGCACGTCCGCGCCCTCGGCTCGTCGCTGGCATCGCCCCCAAAAAGCCGGGGGCGAGCGCTCCTCGACGCCGCCGAAAGAACGACTCGGCTCGCCTACGCGTCGGCAGCCTTCGCCGCTACAGTTCTCGCAGCGTTTCGAGCAGGCGCGTCGGCGGCTGGTTCGGTGTGTTTCGATCGGTTGCGGTCGGTTCGCCTGGACCGGTAGGAAGCGGGGGGTCGTCGGAGTCGTTTTCGCCGGCGTCGAGGAGCGCTCCGCCCGGTAGGGCGGATGCCAGCGACGAGCTCGAGGGCGCGGACGTGCCGCGCGCAGCCGGAGCGCGTAGCGCGTAGGCGAGCACGGCGTAGCGCGCCCGTCCGGCGAAAATGACTCCGACGACCCCCCGCGCCCGTAAGGCGCCCATAGCGCTACTACACGTCGAGCAACGTTACGCCCAACACCTTCGACGGGACCAACTGATCAATCGCCTGCCGCAGCTTCTGCGACGGGGTCGTGCGTGCCCAGGCGGTGAGGAGCACGCCGTCGGCCGAGTCTTCGATCAGGTTGACGTCGGCAGTCCCGAGCACCGGCGGCGTGTCGAGGACGATGTATTCGTAGCCTGCCTGGGACAGCGCCTCGATGGCGTTGGCGAACGCCGGCCCGTCGAGCAGCGGCCGCCCGCGATCGCTCGGCTCGACGGCGAGCACGTGCAGGTACTCGCTGAACACCTCGACGACGCTCCAGCCGTCGGCCGGCTTCTCGCGATGCTTCTGCATCTGCACCGAGAAGCACTGCGGCGGCATGAAGCCGAACAGCGGCGCCAGCGACGGCGAGCGCAGGTTGGCCTCGACGAGCAGCACGCGCGCGCGCCCGCACTCGCCGAGCGCCAGCGCGAGGTTGACCGCGCAGGTGGTCTTGCCCTCTTTGGGACCGGCGCTGGTGACGGCGATGATGCGCGGATCGCCGCGCTCCTGCAGCCGGTGGCGCAAGACGCGGTAGCTCGCCGCCTGCGGCGAATCGGGCTGCCGCACCATCACCAGCCGCGCGTCGGGATCGTCGGGCGGCTTGTGCGTCGCCACCCAGACCTGCGTGCGCCGCGCCGGCACCGCGGCGTTCACGCGCACCTCGGCGTTCGGCATGGTCACGTTGGCGCCCGTGCCCGCGCTCGCGCCTTCGTTGGCCAGCCGCTCGAGCAGCTCGGGCGGCACCTCGCGCGTCAAGATCTGCTGCGACGCCACGATCACGCTCGGCGCGGACGGCGGCTCCGACTGCAGCGTGCCCATCGGCGTGGTGATGCGCTGCCGCTCCGGAATCGTCGTCGCCATCGGCGTCGGCACGCGCGGGCGGCCCGCCATCGCGTCCGCGCCGGTCACCGGCCCGGGCGGCGTGATGATGCGCTGCCGCTGCTGCGCCTGCCTGAGCTGCTGCGACGGCGACAGCGTCGTCTGCACCAGATCCTCGGGCAGAAACTTCTGCGTCCGCGTCGTCGGCTGCGGATCCATGCGCGTCTCTTCGTCGCTGGCGATCTTCTCGCCCGACTTGCCGCGCACGATGCCCATCGGCGCGGTCGTACGCGGCGCCGGCGGCGCCGTGCGCTCGAGCGTCACGCGCGCCGAACGATCGCCCTGTGCCGGCGGCGGCGCGCCGCCCGGCCCTCCACGACGCGGCGGCTCAGCCATGCTTCCCCCCACCCTCGGCCGCGCGACGCGGCACCACGCTCAACAGCGGAACCCCGAGCCGCTCGATGTCGACCCGGTCGTAGATGCGATCATCGAGCAGCGCCATCAAGATCGCGAGCAGCAGCGCCAGCACCAGCGACGTCGCCACGCCGGCGACGAGGATCGGCGTGCGCCCCGGCCACTGTTCGTGACCCGGCACGTAGGCCGGATCGATCAGCACCAGCGGCGACGAGCGCACGATCGCCGCCGCCACCTCGGGCGCCTCGCCCGCCGAGGCCGCCTCGGCGCTGCGCGCGCCCTGCAGCCGTTCGCGCGCCTCCGACACGTCGTGCGACAGCCGCGTCCAGTCGCCCTCGAGCGCCACCACCTGCGACGCGAACTGCGTCTGCGCCGCGGCGTTGGCCGCCTTGTGCCGCTTGTACTCGACCACTTCATCCTGGATGCGCTTGAGCTGGTTCTCGAGCGCGCCGCGATCGATGTAGCCCTCGTCCTCCTGCTTGGCGGCAGCGCGCGCCTGCGCCGCGGCGAGGCTGGCGTTGACCGCCTCGTCGGCGTGCCGCGACTTGTCCTGCGCCGCCTTGAGCTTCTCGCGCGCGGCGCGCACGTCGGGATGCTCCTCGGTGTACTTGGCCTGCTTGTCGGCGAGATCCTTCTGCGCGGCGGCGAGCTCGTTGTCGGCCGCGCTCTTGGCGGCAACGAGCGACGCCTCCGCCTGCGCCGCCTCGCCCGTCTTGGTCGGCTGCGCCAGGCGCTCCTGCAGACGCTGCACCTCGCGATCGAGCGAGGCCAGCGTCGGATCGTTGCCGTTGGCCGGCGCCGGACGCGGGCGCGCCGGCGGCAGGCCGAGCGCCAGCTCGCGCGTGAACTCCGGATGCTTGCCGAGGAAGCCGGTGAGCGCGGCCTGCTTGTCCTTCAGATCCTTCTCGAGCCGCTCGCGATCGACGGCGGCGTGCGGCACCTCGACCGGCGCGCCCTCGACGTGCGCGCTGTCGGCGACGAGCGCATCGGCGATGCGCGCGGTGACATCGCGCGCGCGCGTGGCGTCGGTGGTCTCGAAGCTGACGCCGAAGGTCTCGCCGTCGAGCGCGCGGTAGTCGACGTGGCGGCGCATCTCGTCGACGGCCTCGGGCATGCCGCGGTCGGCGATGATGTCGCCGTAGATCTTGGAGGCGGTGATGATCTGCTCGAGCCGCACGCGCGACAGCCCGGCCTCGCGCAGCCGCGCCGCCAGCCGCGGGGCGCGCTCGTCGGGATCGTCGCCGCCGAGCTCGGCGGCACGCGCGGCGTCGCGGTAGCGCAGCACCGCCTCCGACTTGTAGACGCGACGATGGAGCCCGAACACGTAGCCGGCGGTGAGCGCACCACCGACGAGCGCGACCACGAGCGCCGGTCCGGCGAAGCGGCCCGTGCGCCGCGCGATGGCGAAGACGCGATCGAGCCGATCGCGTGCGGTTCTCGTCTGATTCACGACGGGGGCATTCTATCATGGCCCAGCCGCGCGACGAGGGCACCGGCGTTGTCGCCGGGAAAGCCGCGGATGGCGCCCAGCGTCGCCATGCCGAGGCGGCGCACGTCGTCGAGATCGTAGACGCGCGGATCGAACGCGGCCACGCCGAGCGCGCACAGCGGCAGCGCGATGAGGAACGCGGCCACGCCGGCCAGCAGCACCAGCGTCAGGCGATCGAAGAGCGGCGCGTCGCGCCCGGCCGCCTGCGCGAGCGTGAGGTGCAGCGCGAGGACGTGCCGCGGCGGATGCGCGTGGCGCCGCGCCTCCTCGACGAGCCGCCCGAGGTGGGCGACGGTGTCCTGCACCGTGCGCGCATCGTCGCCGCGCATGGCGATCACGAGGCGCTGCGAGCCGCGCCCGTCGTGAAGCACGCGCACTTCCAGGTCGCCGCGGATGGCCTCGACCGCGCGGCGCGGCTCGTTGATCGCGGGATAGAGGTTGTGCTCGTCGACGAGCGCGAGCAGCTGCCCGTCGGACAAGACGCTGCCGACCACCCAGTCGCGCAAGGCGCGCCCGGCGCGATCGGGCTCGCCGCCGCTGCCCTCGACGTGGAAGACCACGCGCGACTGGTAGACCGGCCGATGGCGCAGCGCCGCCAGCACCGCCAGCGTCGTCAGGAGGAGCGCGTAGGCGAGCGTCCGGTCGGGCCGCCGCCGCGCGCGCCGCCCGAGACGACGCAGCTCGGCGCGCACGCCCGGAGCCGCCGCCTCGTCGCCCACCCAATCGCGGCGCACGGTCGTGACCGCCGTCGGATCGTCCATCGACCTATGACTATATACTGCGATCATGTTGAGCTTGTATCTGGTGCGGCACGGTCAGACGGACTCGTCGCTGCACAACCGGTTCGCGGGGCGCATCGATCCGCCGCTCAACGCCACCGGCCTGGCCATGGCCGACGCGCTCGGCGCCCGCTACGGCACCGAGGGCTTCGTCGAGATCGTGTCGAGCCCGCTCCTACGCGCGCGCCAGACCGCGGCGCCGACGGCGCGCATCGCCGGGCTGCCCGTGGTCACCGACGACGGGCTCGTCGAGATCGCCTACGGCGAGTGGGACGGCCGCCCCGAAGCCGAGGTCGAGCGCGACGACGCCGCGCGCTTCCACGCCTGGTCGGCGCATCCCGGCCGCGTGGCGCCCCCGGGCGGCGAGAGCGGCGCCGAGATCGCGGCGCGCGCCATGGCCGCGGTCGAGCGCATCCGCGCGCGCCACGCCGACGGCGGCAAGGTGCTCGTCGTCTCGCACAAGGCGACCTTGCGCGTGCTGGTCTGCGCGCTCCTCGGCATCGACGTCGACGGCTTTCGTGCGCGCATCGCGCAAAAGGTGTGCGCGGTCTCGATCGTCGACTTCAAGGCGACGGGGCCGCTGCTCCAGGTCCTCGGCGACACCTCGCACCTTCCCGCGGCGCTGCGCATGGGCGACGGCACGTGAGACGGCTCGCGGAACGATCGTCGCCGGCGGAAGGTTGCCGATGCTGGCACTCGGCGCCATGCTGGTGGCGAGCGGCCCATTGGTGTATGGAATCGGCAGGAGACTGAGATGGCACGAATGGTCAAGTGCGTGAAGCTGAGCAAGGAGCTCCCCGGCGTGAGGTGGAAGCCGTTCGAGGACGAGCTCGGCCAGCGCATCTACGACAACGTCTCGCAAGAGGCGTGGCTGATGTGGCTCGAGCACTCGAAGATGCTGATCAACGAGTACCGGCTCGACCTCATGTCGCCCAAGGCGCAGCAGATCCTGCGCGAGCAGGTCGAGCAGTACTTCTTCGGCGAGGGGTCGGCGCTCCCGCCCGACTACGTCGCGCCCAAAGCCAAGTAGCACGCAGATGGCCCGGGTGCTTCTGATCTCGACGTACGAGCTCGGGCACCAGCCGCTGCACCTCGCCTCGCCGCTCGGGTTTCTCGCGGCGGCGGGGATCGACGCGCGCGCCGTCGATCTCGCCGTCGAGCGCCTCGACGAGGAGGCGGTGCGCGCGGCGTCGTTCGTGGGCGTCGCGGTGCCGATGCACACGGCGCTCCGGCTCGGCGCGGAGGCCGGCGCGCGGGTCAAGGCGCTCCATGCGTGCGCGCATCTTTGCTACTACGGGCTGTACGCGCCGCTCAACCGCGAGTATCTGCTCGCGCACGGCGCCGATTCGATCGTCGGCGGGGAGTACGAGGCGGCGCTCGTCGAGCTGGTGCGCGGCGCGCTCGGCGACGGCGCGCCCGCGGCCGCGACGCCCGACGTCACGCTCGATCGGCTCAAGTTCGCCGCGCCCGCGCGCGCCTCGCTGCCGGCGCTCGACAAGTACGCGCGCCTCGAGACCGCCAGCGGCGCGCGGCTCGCCGGCTACGTCGAAGCGAGCCGCGGCTGCCTGCACCACTGCCGCCACTGCCCGATCCCGCCCGTCTACGGCGGGCGCTTCTTCGTCGTGCCCGTCGACGTCGTGCTCGCCGACGTGAGCGCGCAGGTCGCCGCCGGCGCGCGCCACGTGACGCTCGGCGATCCCGACTTCTTGAACGGCCCCAAGCACGCCCTCGCGGTGGCGCGCGCCATCCACGCCGCGCACCCCGACGTGACCTTCGACGTCACCATCAAGGTCGAGCACATCCTGAAGCACCGCGAGCTGTTCGCCGAGCTCGGCGCGCTCGGCTGCGCGTTCGTGGTCAGCGCCGTCGAGTCGCTCTCCGAGCGCGTGCTCGCCATCCTCGACAAGGGCCATACGCGCGCCGACGTCGACGAGGCGCTCGCCATCCTCGACGGTGCGGGCGTGCCGCTGCGCCCGACCTTCGTGCCCTTCACGCCGTGGACCACGATGGACGACTACCTCGCGCTCGTCGACTGGCTCGCAGCGCACGGCATGGTCGATCACGTCGATCCGATCCAGCTCGCGATCCGCTTGCTGATTCCGCCCGGCTCGCTGCTGCTCGACCATCCCGAGACCAGGCCGCACCTCGGCGCGCTCGAGCCGGAGAAGCTGAGCTACGCGTGGACGCACCCCGATCCGCGCATGGATCGGCTCGCCCACGACGTCTTCGCCGCCGTCGAGGGCGGCGCCACGTTCGCCGACGTGCGCGCGCTCGCCGAGGCCGCCGCGGCCCGGCCGCCGACGCGCGAGCCGATCGTGCACAAGACGGTGCGCGGCCGGCCGCCGCGGCTGAGCGAATCCTGGTTCTGTTGAGCGGAGCCCACGACTCGCCAGTTGGGCGAGCTGAAGCGGTAGACGGCGTCCAAGAGCTGACAGCGGTGTCGTGATCGCGGCGCGCGCGGCGACCGATTGTCCGACACTTGGCGAACGGTCCGCGACGTGCAACGTGCGCAGCCATGCGCTCGTCGATCCTCGCACTCGTGCTGCTCCTCACCTGCGTCGGCTGCCGGAGCACCGGCGTCGGCGCCGACTCCCCGGCCGACATGGACCCAACCGGCGGCGATCTCGCCGGCGCGGGGCTCGGCTGCCTCGAGCTCGGCACGGTCGTCTCGCTCGGCGGCGACGTCGAGAACGCGCACAAGCTCCTGCCCGGCCGCTGGCTCGCCTGCGCGTACACCACGCCCTACAACCTCGGCGCCTATGCGCTGCCGGTCGGCTTCGCCGGCCTCGAGTTCGTCGAGGACGACTCGGTGACGCAAGCCCCGGCCGGCGGCGGCCACTGGTTCTTCCTCGTGAACGCCGCCGACGGCAGCATCGTGCGCGACAGCGACGTCGACGGCGGCGGCATCTTCTTGTACAACCCTTTGCCCGGCCCGGACTTCGAGCAGATCGCGCTGGAAGAGACCGGCAAGAGCAGCGACGTCGACGCCGCGTTCAGGGACGGGCCGCGCCAGCTGCACCTCGACGACGGCGCCGGCTTCGAAGGGGCCTTCGCGCCGTTCTAGCGGAGCTTCGGCAACAGGGGCGATACATCGAACGACAGGCGCGCGTGCGCCTCGCGCAGCGCCGCCTCCACCGCTTCGGGCGCCTCGCCGCGCGCGAAGATGAAGCCGAGATAGGCGGCGCCCTCGGGCAGCGGCACCAGCACCTCGCCCGGCCTGGCCGTGACCTGCACGTCCTCGACGAGGGGCACCGCCCGCGCCGCATCCACCCCGCGCACCTCGCCGAGCACGCCGCCCGCCGGGATCGGGATCATCATCACGCCCGCCGCGCCGCTGCGCGCCAGCGACCCGAGCTCGCGCCCGAGCGCGCTGGCGATCACGATCTCCTCGAGCGACGTGGCCCCGAGCCCGAAGCGCAGCGTACGCGCGCACAGCCCGCCGATGCTGCGCGCCGCCACCTCGATCATCACCGGCCCGTCGGGCCCGACGCGCAGCTCCGCGTGCACCGGCCCGTGGCGCAACCCAATCGCCGCGCACGCCATCGCCGCCGTGCGCTCGATCGCGCGCTGCACCGTCGCCGGGTGGCGCGACGGCGTCACATAGATCGTCTCCTCGAAGTAGGGCCCGTCGAGCGGATCGGGCTTGTCGAACAGCGCCAGCGGCGTCAAGAGGCCGTCGCGCAAGATGCCCTCGAGCGCCACCTCGTCCCCCGGCACGAACGCCTCGACGAGCACGCGCTGTCCGTCGGGATCCTCGACCGCGCGCAACGCCGGCGTCTGCAACAGCGCGTGCAGCCGCCACCACGCCGCCGCCAGCGAATCCACGTCGTCGGCGCGGATCACGCCGCGGCTCGCCGAGCACAGGAGCGGCTTGACCACCACCGGGAACTGCCAGCCGGCGGCGGCCAGCTCGCCCCACGCCCGCGCCGGCTCGTCGGCAGCGTCGAACACGGCGAAGCGCGGATGCGCCACCCCGCCCCGCGCCAGCGCCTCGCGCATGAGCCGCTTGTTACGCGCGGTCGTCGCCGCGCCGACGCTGTTGCCGCGCAGCCCCAGCCGCTCGGCCGCGCGCGCCGCGATGTCGGCGGTGGCGTCGTCGGTCGGCACGATCGCGGCGAACGGCGCGCGCTCGGCCTCGCGCACGATCGCATCCGCCGCCTCGGCCTCGTGGCGGAACTCGATGGGCACCGACCCGCCGAACGCCTCGCGCGGCCACAGCCCGGCCAGCTCGTGACAACGGTTGGTGCCGAGCACCGCCTCGACGCCGAGGCGCACCGCCGCGCGCAGGAAGTCGTCCGTCCGGTAGGACGTCGTCGACGACAGGACCAAAACCCGGGGGGCCATTGTCACCGTATATTAATGTGGTAGGAGATCCCCGTGCTGTCCATCGCCGTAGCCATCCTCTCAGGCCTGGTCGTCAGCGTGGGCTTTCGCCTCGCCGGCGTCACCCACTCCGTCGCGGGCGCGATCACGCCCGGCGTCATCGTCACGATCATCGCGGTCATCCTGCTCATGCGGCGCATCGGCAAGATGATCAACCCGGTCGTCGAGGAGGCGCAACGCCACATGCAGGGCGGCCGCCGCGAGCTGGCGCTCAAGTCGCTGCGCGACGGGCTCCGCTTCAGGGGCTGGCACCCGCTGCTCGAGCCGCAGCTGCGCACGCAGATCGGCCTGCTCCTCTACGACCAGGGCGACACCGACGCGGCGGTCGAGGAGCTCAAGCGCGCCTCGTCGCGTCCGTGGGAGTCGCGCGCGTTCCTCGGCTGCGCCTACTTCAAGAAGCGCGACGAAGCCGGGATGGTCAAAGCCTTCGAGAAGGCGGTCAAGGTCGGCGAGAAGGATGACCTGTCGTGGACGGTCTACGCCTGGTGCCTCCTGTCGCGCGAGAAGAAGGCGGAGGCCGTGGCGGTGCTCAAGCGCGCGCTCAAGAAGATCCCGGCCAGCGAGCGCCTCAAGAACAACCTCGAGCTCGTCGAGGAAGGCAAGAAGATGAAGGTCGCGCCCTACGGCGACCGCTGGGCGCGCTTCGGCCTCGACGGCTCGAAGCCCGGCGTGCCCAAGGCCATGCGCGGCTTCGCGCAGCGGCCCGGCTTCCGCCAGCGTCCGCAGCGCAAGCGGTAGCCGGGCGCGGCCGCTACTGAATCGGATCGCCGGCGGTGGCGCAGCCGAAGACGACGTCGACGCGCCCGCCGTGGTCCTGGCGCACCTCGTTGCACGACGACGGGCAGAGCTCGATCTGCGTCGGGTTCTTCGGATCGTCGTAGCGCCAGCCCACGCCGCTCGCGCACGAGCTGTCGTACAGGAGCTGCTCCGCCGGCGCCGACGACGGCGTGTACAAGACGTTGACGCTCTGAAAGTCGAGCGTCTCCCCCGACGGCGGCGACGGCACCGGGAAGTCGCAGCTCAGCACCAGCCCGCGGATCTTCTGCAGCGCCGCCAGGAACTCGCTCTTCGTCTGGTTGGCGTCGCCGACCGTCACCAGCGTCGGCGCGCCGGTGCCGCCCGACTGCGCGATCATGTCGAGGCTCGACAGGCTGTCGCCGACGCCGATGACGTAGGTCGGGATGGTCGTCGCGACCTTGGCCACTTCGAACGAGACGTTGGCGACGGACGAGTTGCACTCGTCGGGATCACCGTCGGTGACGAGCACGATCGCGGTGCGCGCGCCCGCCGTCATCGAGGCCACGTCTTTGGCGTAGTCGATGGCGCCTTGCACCGCCGGGAGCGTCGGCGTGTTGCCCATCGGCGTCGCCGCCGACATCGCCGTCGAGAACATCGACGTCTCGGGCAGCGCCGTCAGCGGCACCTCGGCGAAGTAGTACACCGACGGGTTGCAGATGTCGTTCGCCGCCGGGAACAGCGACAGCGACGCGCTCATGCCGAGCGACCCGGGATCGGCAAAGAAGGCGCGCAGCCCGTCGGTGACGGGCATCCACTTGAGCGCCGGATCGCCGTTGACGCCGTCGCCCATCGATCCCGACGCGTCGAGCAGCATGATGAGGTTCACCGGCACCAGCCCCGCCTTCGTCGACGACGACGCGCAGCCGAGATCGAACGACGTGCTCACGAACCCGCCGTCGCCGCCCATGTCGGCCGGCGCCTGGTCAGCCGCGTGACAGCCGGCGACGGCGAGGGCGATCGCGAGCGCCCGTCTCATGGCACGATCGTGCTGCAGCCGAAGACGATGCCGACCTGGCCGTTCAGGGTGCCGCGCACCACGTCGCAGGTCTGATCGCACAAGATGACCTTCTTCGGGTTCTGCGGATCGTCGTAGTACCAGCCCTTGGTCGGCGCCTTGCCGCAGCCGCCGGCGTCGCCGACGTAGACCAGGTTCTCCGTCGCGGTGTCGGTGAACTGCACGTTGACCTTGTTGGGATCGATCTGCAGCCCCGCCGGCGCATCGGGGATCACGAACTCGCACGAGAAGGCGACCTTGCGGATCTGATCGAGCGCGCCCGAAAACTCGCTCTGGATGTCGGCCGTGGTGTCGACGAGCAGCGCCGACTGCGTGCCGCCGCCCGCCTGCGCGATGGCGTTGAGCGCGGTCAGCTCGCTGCCCACGCCGATCACGAACGTGATCACCGACGGTGTCCCCTGTGCCGCGTTCGACACCAGCGACACCACCGAGTCGATCGTGTTGGGCAGCCCCATGTCGCCGTCGGCGGGGCAGCTGTCGTCGGGCACGCCGTCGGTGGCGAGCACCACCACCTGGCGCCGCGTCGGGTTCGCCATCGCGCGCTGCTGGGCGTAGTCGAGCACGCCCTGCATCGCCACCACCGTCGGCGTACCGCCCGCCATGCGCTGCGCGTCGATCGACGCGGTCAGCGCCGTGTTCGCCGCCGGCAGCATCCCGACCGCCACCGCCGGCGTGGCGTAGTCGCTCTCCTCGCAGGTCGCGCGCAGCGGGAAGTACTGGATGCCGGCGCCGATGCCGGTGAAGCGCGGATCCTGCAAGAACAGCTCGAGCGCTTGCGACACCGACGACCACTTGAGGTTGTAGTCCATCGAGTACGACGTATCGAGCAGGAAGATGACGTCGGCGCCGAGCGTCTGCACCGCCGCCGACGCGCTCACGCACACCGGCCCGAGCCCGGCGTCGTCGTCTTCGCCGGGGATGCCGGCGTCGCCGATGCCGCCGTCGAAGCCGGCGCCGTTTTCGTGACGGCAGCCGCCGGCCGCGAGCACGGCGCACAGGCCCGCTATGTAGATCGTCGCGCGCATCATCAGCTAGTGCAGTTCACGAAGTGGCCGCAGCCGTCGTTGTTGTGCGGACCCGCGCCGAGCTGCGAGCACGGCGTCGGCACGCAGGTGCACACGCCGTAGGCCGGGTTGCTGCCCGACTGCGGCACGCAGCCGACGTTGGGCCACGGGCTGCCCGTCGACGGATTGTTCGCCGGACAGGCGCAGCCGAAGCTCGAGCCGCAGTGATCGTTGAACGAGCCGCAGATCGGATGCTCGGCGTCGGCCGGCGGCGGAACGCCCGGCGGCAGGCTCGAGCAGCTGTACGGCGCGCAGCAGCCGTTGGGCCCGCCCGCCGACGGGAAGCAGACCGGCGTGGCGCCGCTGCAGGCGCACGCCTTGGTGCCGCCGCAGCCGTTCGATGTCCCGTTCTGCGTGCAGCTGGTGCAGCTCGACGCGGTGCAGGTGCAGGTGCCATTGACGCAGGTGTTGTTGCCGAGCCCGCCCATCGTCGAGCACGGGCAGCTGATCATGCCGCCGCCGCCGTCGGAGAACGAGCCGCACTGGTTGCCCGGCTGGCCGTTGGCGCCGTAGCTGCCGCAGGTGAGCTTGACCTTGCACGTGTTGCTCGCCGTGTCGCAGTAGTGCGCGCTGTCGCAGGCGCACGCGATCGGCTGACCGGTGCACGTGTCGGTCACCGTCGTGTTGCAGCTGCCGGCCGGGCAGACCGCGCTGTTCTTGCAGCAGACGCCCTGCTGACCGCCCGTCGCCGGCGTGCCGCCCGGCGTGTAGCAGATGCTGCCGTCGGTGCACGGGCAGGTCAGGTTCGCTCCGCCGCCGGTCGGCCAGTTGGGATTGGATCCGTTCGAGCAGGGATCGCCGTTGTGATGGTTCGCGCCGTAGTAGGCGCAGTTGTGCAGCGGCGTGCACGTGCCCGACGAGCAGAACTGCCCCGACGGGCAGCCGCAGGTCTCGCTGGCGCCGGTGCAGCTGTTGGTGACCACGCTGCCGCACGCTTGTCCCTGGCAGGCGGTGTCGACGCAGCAGCTGCCGCGGTTGGTGCCGGTGACCACCATGCCCGAGCCGTTGATGCAGTACTCGCCCTGCGTGCACGGGCAGGAGATGAGGACGCCGCCGCCTTGATCGAACGAGCCGCCGTTGGAGCAGACGTCGCCCGACTGACCCGGTACGTGCGGCACGTAGTCGCCGCACGACTTCTTGGGCTGACACATGTTCGTCGACGTGTCGCACCAATGCGCGCTGTCGCACTTGCACTGGATGGGCGCGCCCGTGCACGTATCGGTCACGGTCGTGTTGCACGCGCCGGCCGGGCACATCGCGGTGTTCACGCAGCAGGTGCCGGCGCTGCCCGTCATCGTCGACGTGCAGCTGCCCGACGAGCAGCCGCAGTCGACGGTGCCGCCGCAGCCGTCGTCGAGGCCGGTGCCGCATTTGCCGGCATAGTCGACGCTGCACGACTTCTTCTTGCAGCAGGTGTGGTTCGCCAGGCAGGTGTACGTCGAGTCGGGGCAGTCGTTGCACTTGACCTGGCCCATGCAGCCGTCGTCGACGAGACCGCACTGCGGGTTGCCCAGCTGCGCGCACGTCTTCGGCGTGCACGGCGGCCCGCACACGCCGTTCGGGTTGCACACCGCCGGCGGCGTGCACGAGCCGCAGTTGACGGTGCCGCCGCACTCCGACGTGATCGTGCCGCAGGTGCGTCCGGTCGCCTCGCACTCGGTGGGCGCCTCTTGCGGCTCGCAGCGGTTGGGATCGCCCTGCGCGCCGCAGGCGAAGCCGGCCTGGCAGCCGCCGCAGTCGACGTAGCCGCCGCAGCCGTCGGAGATGATGCCGCACTCGACGCCGCGCTTGCTCTTCGCCGTCGCGCACAGCGTGACCGTGTCCGGCGGCGTGCAGCTCGGCTCGCAGGTGTGGAAGTACGGATTGCACACTGGATTGGCGCCGGCGGGGCAGCCGCCGCAGTCGGTGAGGTTGGTCTCGGGGCCGCAGCCGAGCCACGCCATGCCGCACTGGTAGCCGAGCTCGCCGCAGGTGACGTTGGAGCAGGTCACGCACTGGTTGCTGTCGGGATCGCACTCCTGCCCGGCGGGGCAGTCGCCGCAGAACAGGCGCGTGCCGCAGCTGTTGCGCACGTTGCCGCATTGCGCGCCGAGCTGCGCGCAGTTGGTCTTGGGCACCTCGCACGCGTGCGAGACGAGGTTGCAGACGGTGCCGGCGCCGCAGCCGCCGCACTCGACGTTCTTGCCGAGGCAGGCGTCGGCGATCGGCCCGCACAGGCCGGTGCAGCTCGTGATCTTGGGAACGCAGCCGGCGAGATCGCCGGCGCCGCCGTCGAGATCGCCGCCGTCGTCGGCGGTGGCGCCCATGTCGAGCTCGGTGAGCGCGGCGTCGGTCGGGGCGATCAACGTCGAGTGGCAACCGCCGAGCGCGACGGTGGATGCGACGGTGAACGCTAGTGCGCGCGCGCGACGATCCATCGGCTCTTTTAGCAGAACACCGGATCCTATTTCCGTCAAGAACGGGAACACGCTATTGTCGAGCGGTGCGCCGCCTTGGCCTCGTCGCCCTCGCCTGTGTGGGACTTGTCCGCATCGCCGCCGCCGCACCGACACCACCGTCGGCAAAATCAGCGAAGCCTTCGGCCAAGGAGGCCGCCGCCGAGGCGCCGATCGCAGTCATGCCGTTCACCGGCCTTCATGGCGACGAGCCGCAAGCGGCGGTCCTGCACGCGCTCGGCACGCGCGCAGTGCTGATGAAACCAACGCAGCTGACCAAGGCGCAGCCCTACGTGATCGTCTCGGGCAGCGTGGCGCGCCGCGGCAGCGGGCTCGTCGTCAGCATCGACGTCGTCGACGCCGCGAGCAAGAAGAGCATCGGCCAGGTGACGATGCCGATCCCGTCGAGCCGCCACCTCGCGCCCACCGATCTCGCCGAGCTCGGGCGCCAGGTCGACGAGCTGGCGACGACCGCGCTATCCGGTCCCGCCCCGACGGAGACGGCGCAACCGGAGACGCCGCCGCCCGACGAGAACGCGCCGCCGCCACCGGCGCCGCCGTCGCCGCAGGCGCAGGACACCGAGCGCGCCGGCATCCCCGCGCCGCTCGAGACGTCGTCACCGATCCCGATCGTGGCGCCGAAGCCGGTGCATCACCGTTTGCCCGACGTGCCGCGCCCGCGCTGGTACCCCTACGTCGAGGCGTCGATCGGCGCCATCGTCGACAGCCGCCGCCTGGCCTTCCACCCGTCGGCGCCGCCGGCGTATCACCCCGGCACCGGCGGCGGCGTCCACGTCGACGTGACGGCCTATCCGTTCGCCTGGTCGCACGCGCTCGTGCACGGCATCTTCGCCGGGCTCGGCGCCGGCGTCACCGTCGACAAGCCGTTCTGGCCGACCACCGAGTTCGAGGGCACGCCCAACCAATACGCGACCGCCGAGCTGCGCGTCGAAGGCGGCGCGCGCTGGCGCTTCATCGTCAAGAAGTGGCGCCCGCGCCTCGAGGTCACCGTGCTCGGCGGCGCCGGCTATCACTCGTACACCATCGCCAAGGCGACCGATCCGACCACGGGCAAGAAGGTCGACGCCGGCCCGCCCGACGTCGCCTACGTCTACGGCCAGCTCGGCCTCGGGCTGCGCGCGGTCTTCTGGCACGAGCGGCTGATGCCGTGGCTGTCTGGCGCGTACGAATACTTCCCCGACGCGGGGCCCGCCGAGAACGTCGACGAGTACGGAACGTCCCATACGCACGGCGTGATGCTGCGCGCCGGCCTCGACGTGCGCGTGTGGCGGCGGCTGCGCGTGGGCGCGTCGGGCTTCTGGGAGCTCGTCGGGCTGCGCTTCACGCACGACCTGCCGACGGCGCGCAGCGCCACGCGCGCGATCGATCAGTTCTTCGGCGGCATCTTCACCGTCGGCTACGACTACTAGACGGGTCTAGTGTTTGTGGCGGTGGTGCGCGTCCGAGGCGTGCGGATGCGCGTGCTCGATCGGCTCGTGATGATGCGGATGCGCGTGCGGCTCCGGCCCTTCGTCGCCGCGGTGCGGATGCTGATGATGCTCGTCGTGCACGTGCAGGTGCTCGTGATCGAGCGTCTCGTGCGTGTGCCGGTGCCCGTGCTTCTCCGTCAGCAGCAGCAGCACGCCGGCGGCGATGAGCAGCGCCGCGCCCGCCACGCGCAACGAAGCCGGCTCGCCCGCGATCGGGATCGCCAGCGCCGCGCCGACGAAGGGCGCCGCCGCGAAGAGGACGCCGGTGCGCGCCGCGCCGAGCGTCCGCAGCGCGCGCACGTACAGAGAGAGGCTCACGCCGTACGACACCGCGCCGAGCGCGAGCGCGCCGAGGATGGCGCGCGCCGGCGGCCACGGCGACGTCGCGTGGGTGGCATACGCGATCGCAAATGCGATCGGCGACGCGCCCAGGCCCTTCACGCACACGACGGCGAGCGGATCCTTGAGCGACAGCCGCTGCGTGAGGTTGTTGTCGATGGCCCAGAACAGGCACGCCGCCGCGACGGCGAGTGGGCCGAGCAACGTTCGCGTCGCGCCGCCTGCCGCCCACGTCGACAGCGCGCAGCCCGCGATCACCACGACGAGCGCGCCGAGCCCACGCCGGCCGATCCACTCGCGAAACACGACGACGGCGATCGCGGTGGTGAACACCGCTTCGAGGTTGAGCAGAAGGGACGTGGCCGTCGCCGAGGTGCGCTGCAGCCCGAAGAGGAGGAGCAGCGGCGCCGCGACCCCGCCGAAGGCGACGACGCCGGCGAGCAGCGGCAGATCCGCGGCGCGCAGCGGGGCCTCGCGCCGCTTCCAGGCGCGCGCGGCAAATGGGAGCGCCATCAGCCCTTCGCCGGCGTACAACAGCGCCGCGAGCAGCGCCGGCGACACCTCGGCGAGCAGGCGCTTGGCGACGGGCGCGCTGGCGCCGAACAGCGCCGCCGCCGCCAGGGCCATCAGCGCGGCGCGCGTCACCGCGACGCCTCGATCGCACGCCGCAGGCGTTGCGCGATCCAACGCAGCGTCGCCTCGTCGTAGCCGAGCCCGTCGGCGAGCTGCAACCGCTCGAGCCCGAAGTGCAGGTCGAGCCGCGCGTCGGCGCCCACGCCGGTCACGACGACGGTGCTCAGATCGGCGAGCGCCCGCGTGTCGCTCCTGCTCGATCGCCACCACGAGATCGCGGCAGGCGTGAGCTCGAGCCGCTCTCCCTCGAGCGGAACGTCTTTGCGCAACCCGCCCGTCGCGATCACGGCCAAGCCGCCACCGATGGGGCCGAGCACGACGAACGCGCCCGCGCCGGTGAGCATGGCGACGACCGCGCCGAGCATCGCTACGAAGCCTCCGGCGAGCAGGGTCGTGCGCCAGCCGAGCTGCGGCGAGCGTAGCCTCATGCGCAGCGTGCCGTCACTCCAGGCCCACACACGCACGCCGCGCGGCGCCGGCTCCGACTCGGCGACGAGGGAGCGCGGCTCGTCGCGAACCAGCTCACCGCGGTACGGGTCCACGACCCGAGGATATCACTCCGCGCGCCGCCGCCGCCGCTCGTGCAGCCGTTCGATCGCGCGATCGACGCCGATCGCCATCGACGACTCCGCCAGGATGCGATAGACGTCGCCGCGGCTGACCTTGACCGGCCGCGCCGGATCGAGCGGATCGTCCGCCGCCGCCAGCTGCTCGAGCGTACCGAGCCCGATCCACAGCGGCCACAACGCCGCCAGCCGCAGGCGCGGCTCCCAGCGCGGGATCGCCATCACGTAGGGGAACGCCGCGTCGATGTGCCCGAGCGCCATCTTGCGCAGCTCGTCGAGTAGCGGGCGCGCGCGCAGCCGCTCGCGCGGATCGCGCAGATCTTCCGGCGACAGCCCATGCTCGGCCAGCAGCGCGCGCGGCACGTAGCAGCGGCCCTGCGCCAGATCCTGCGCCGCGTCGCGAATGACGTTCACCAGCTGCAGCGCCTTGCCGAGCCGCACGCCGCGCGCCACGAAGTCGGGCCGCGCCAGCCGCCGCACCGTCGGCACGTGCGCCGCCGTCATCACCGTCCAGTACTCGCCGACGCAGCCGGCGGCCATGTACGTGTACTCGTCGAGATCGGCGAGCGTCTCCAGCGCCACCAGCTTCTCGCCGTCGGCGAAGCGCGCCAGATCGCGCTCCATGCCGCTGATGAGCGTGCCCAGCACCTTGCGCGCGCGATCGCGATCGGCCGGCTCGAAGTCGACGAGCCGCGCCAGGCAGTCGCCGAGCCGCGTGAGCAGGACCCGCTCGGCCTCGCTCTTGTCGTCGTGCGGCGCGCCGGCGTCGGGCGCGCGCAGCTTGGCCCCGACGTCGCTGACGTAGCCGGCGATGCGCGTCGGATCGCCGAGCGCCTGGCGCATGCCGTCGAGGAGCTCGATGCGCCGCTCCGCCTGCACCAGGCGCGTGTCGGCGATGGTGTCGGCCGCGCGCGCGACCAGGTACGCCGCCGAGAGCTGCGTGCGCATCGCGCGCGGCAGGATCGCCAGGCTCAGATAGAACGACCGCGACACCTTCGAGAGGATCTCGTCGAGCGAGCGGTCGGGCACGGCGCGAAACATCACGCGCGTTTCATAGCATGGAACCTACGCGGCGAGGCCGAGCAGCAGCATGCGCAGCCTCCGCCAGACGACGAGCGGGATCTCGTGCCCCTCGGCGAACGGCACCCACGCCACCTCGGCCCCGGCGGCGGCCATGCAGTCGCGCAGCGCCTCGCCCGCCGCGAAGGCCAGGTCGGGATCGGCCTGCCCGTGGCTGACGAGCACCGGGCGCCCGGCGAACGGCCGCCTGGCGACGAGCGGCTCCCACTCGTCGTAGGCGATGCGCGACGCCGACAGGAGCGCCATGGCGTCGACGCCGAGCCCCGAGCGCAACAGCGTGTCGCACGTGAGCATGCCGCCCTGCGAGAAGCCACCGACGACGAATTTGCGCCCGGCCGCGCGCTCCTTCGCCGCTTCGAGGAACGCCAGCATCGTGGCGCGCGCCGCCGGCAGATCGGGCGGATGCTGGATCGCGAAGTCGCGCGGCCCCCGCAAAAGCGCCTCGTCGCGCAGCTTGGCGTCGATGAACCACCAGGCGCGGCCGCGCGGCTCGGCGGGCTGGGGCGCCTCGGGAAAGAGGAACCACGCCGGCGCGCGGATGGAGTGCGCGAACGGCGACAGATCGGCCGGCTCCATCTGGAAGCCGTGCGACAGCACCATGACCACGCGTGCGTTGGGATCGCCGACGGCGATCGCCGGCAGCCCGCCGAGCTCGATGCGTTCCTCGCGCAGGCTCACGGCACTACGATTTTTGTAGTGGCGGCGGCATTGAGCGGCTGCAGCGTGCCGCGCAGCGCCGCCGTGCCGCCGATGCGGCGCAGCCGGAAGGTGTGCACGCCGCCCGGCGGCAGGTGGAAGTAGGCGTCGTCGGCGACGAAGCCGTCGGCGTCGACGGCGATCGCCTGTGCGAAGCGGCGCGTGCGCACCGTGACGATCGCGCCGTCGCCGTCGAGCTGCGCGCTCGCGGTTAACCCGACGTCGAGCTCGCGCGCGCTCGGCAGCCCGAGCGGAAACGAGAACGCCTGCGCCAGCCGCTCGCCCGACGGCGCGCGCACGGTGGCGACCACCAGGTCGTGCGACGGCGGCCCGAAGCGATAGGCGTAGCCGAGGTCCATGAAGCCGTCGAACAGCGACGCCGCGCCCAGCTCGATCGCCGATCGCGGCTCGACGGTGATCGCGCGCTTCGCCGTCGCCACCTGCACCTCGCCGGCGTTGTAGAGCGCGAGCTCGAGCTCGCCGGTCAGCGCGTCGCCGCGGTCATTGGCCACGTGCAGCACGAGGCCGTTGCCGCCCTCGTCGCTGATGTGGGCCGCAACCGGCGCAAGTGCGCGCTTGAGGTAGTACCACGCCGCCTTCGGCGTCCCGGCGGCGTCGACCACGCCCCAGCCGGCGCTCGGCCACAGATCGCGCAGGAACCACACGAGCCCGCCGCGGCAGGTCGAGCGGCGGGTGCGCCACTCGCCGAACGTCTGCGCCATGACCTCGCCGGTCACCACGCGCCCGAGCGCGAGATAGCGCTCGTGATCCGCGTAGCGCAGCTGCATCGGCTCCACCCGGAACAGCTCGCCGAGATAGAAGTCGCGCACGTCGTCGAAGTCCCAGCCGGCGCCGAGATCGCGCGGCGTGCGCGCCTTCCACGCCGCGTGATGCACGCGCACCGACGGGCCGCCCGGCAGCGCGCGCGGCTCGGGCACATTCGCGAACGCCAGACACTCGGAGGCGAAGCGCACCTCCGCGCGCCGCGCATCGGTCAGCGGCCGCAGGTACGCGCCCACGCCGTAATACGACGTCGTGCCCACGTTGCCCTGATGCGGGAAGTCGCCGCCGTGCGCGCTCGACGGCCAGTAGGGCACATCGACGCCGCTGGTGCCGGCGAGCGACGCGAGCGTCTCGTGAAACAACCGCGGGCTCCAGCGCTCGCGCCCGGCGCCGAACATCGCCGCCTGCTGCTCGCCCTCGGAGTTGCCGCACAGCACCGCCAGCGACGGGCGCGCCTGCAGCCGCATCATCTGCTGCTTGCCCTCGGCGTCGACGCTGGCGGCGAACGCGGCGTCGTCCTCCGGATAATCCATGTTGGCGAACATGAAGTCCTGCCACACGAGAATCCCGAGCTCGTCGCACGCATCGTAGAAGGCGTCGTTCTCGTAGACCATCGTGCCGCCGACGCGCACCATGTTCATGCCGGCGTCGCGCATCTGCGCCAGCGCAGGACGTGGATCGCCGTCGAGCGTGACCGGATCGAGCGGCGTCCAGCAGGCGCCGCGACAGAACACGGGCGCGCCGTTGAACCGCAGCTCGAACGGCTCGACGCGCTCGACGGTGCGAAAGCCGATGTTGCCGAGCTCGACGGCCTGCCCGCCGATTTCGAGACGCGCCGGATAGAGCGCCGGCTCGCCGTGCGTATGCGGCCACCAGCGCTGCGGATCGGGCAGCTCGATATCGCCGACGAGGCTGCGTCCGTCTTCTAGCGTCCGCAGCTCCGCGCGGGCGTCACCGACGACGAGCACGCCCTGCGGCCGACTGTCGCCCGGCGCGCCGAGCGAGCGCGGCAGCGCGACCACGCGGACGCGACCGACGTTGTCGACGACGAACGCACCCATCGCGAGGTGATCGATGGCGACACCGCGCCGGCGCTCGAGCACGACCGGCCGCCACGGCCCCACCGCCTGCGCCGGCGGCGACCAGCCCGGCGTGCGTCCCAGCAGCGTCGTACGAAACCAGCGCAGCTGCTGATTCTCGATCATCGGCGCGCGCCAGCGCGGCCGCGGCCGCTTGCCGCCGAGCGCCGCGTCGAGCGCCCGGCAACGGATGAGCAGCTCGCCGCCGCCGCGCTCGATCACCCGCTCGTGCCCCACGAACATGTTGTCGCTGGAGAAGAGCGGCTGCCCGTCGAGCCACACGTCGGCGAGCGTCGCGATCCCGCCGAACGTCAGCGCCAGCTCTTCACCGTCGCCGCGCGCCACATCCGGAAGCGTCGCGCGGAACCACCAATCCTCGGCATCGAACCGCCGCGCCGCCCCGTCGAGCGACCACGCGCCCGCCGCGCGCAACGCGGCCGCCGCCGTCAGCCCGCCGCCCTCGGGCGCCGCCGCGTCGATCCAGCGCGCGCCCTCCGTCGTCGCCCCCGGCGCCGTCGAGCACACCTGCCAGCGCGTGATCGCCACGCGCTCGTGCCCACCGACGCTGCGGACGCGTCCGTTCATTGGTGCATCTCAGATGCACCAATAAAGCGAAAACGATCCGCGGGCCGTACCGGCCTCGCTCACGTTCGCTCGCTGACGCTCGCTCACTTTCCTTCAGTGAGCTGCGCGATCGTGTCACGCATCGCGCCGATGCTCTCGAACACGCTGCGCTTGAGCATGTGATCGGGGAACTCGATCTCGAACTCGCCCTCGAGCGCGAGCATCACGTTGACGCTGGCGTGCGAGGTCATCCCGGCCTGATAGAGATCGGCGCCCTCTTCGAGCGTGTACGGGTCCTTGTTGAGCCGCCCGTGGTCGGCGAGGATTTTGCGAATCTTTTCAACCATCATGTTACGCGGCCTCCTGATTCCGCATGGCAAGCACGACTGCAGTGGCGTAATCGCCCTCGTGGCTGAGGCTCACCGCGAGCTCGACCACGCCGGCCTCGGCAGCGGCGTCGCGCGCCGCCCCGTGCAACGAAAGCTGACAAGCGCCCGAGGGCGCGCGCGTCACCTCGATCTCGCGCCAGCCGACCCCGCGCTCGACGAGCCCGAGCGCCTTGACGGCCGCCTCCTTGGCGGCGAAGCGCGCCGCCAGCCGCTCGGCGGCCAGCGCCGGCGCAGCATTGGCGTAGGCGATCTCCCCGTCGGTGAACACGCGCCTGAGGAAGCGCTCGCCGAACTGCGCCAGCGACTCCTCCACGCGGCTCACGCGCACCAGATCGATGCCCACGGTCGTCACGCGCTTCCCCCCTTGCCCATTACCGCAGGTGCGCGGCGAGCGTGTCCATCCCGCTCTGCCACGCCTGCGCCATCTCGTCGAACATCGGCGACGCGTCGAGCGCGCGCTTGGCGTTGACCGCGCGCGCCGCCTTCAAGATGAACGCCTTCGCCGTCGCGCTGATCTTGCCGAACGGCTCCGCCGCGGCAAGCAGCGCCGGATCGTCGAGCCACGCAAGATGCAGCTGCAGGAGCTCCATGGCCGCGCCGAGCTGCCGCACCGTCGCGAACGCCCACGCGTGATAGAACGGCAGGCCCTTCTCGGTCACCCACGGCAGATCGGTCGCGAACCGCTTGCCGAAGCGCACCACCGGATTGTCGGCGGGCCGCCGTCCAACGTGCCGCGCCAGCAGCCTCCGCGCCGTCTCGCGCAGCTCCGCCGTCGGCCGCTTCACCATGCGGTCGCTGCGAATGGCCTCGGCGAACAGCGGCATGAACGTCGGATCGGGCGCCTTGCCCACGCGGAA
The DNA here is from genome assembly GCA_035607415.1 of Polyangia bacterium. GTDB lineage: Bacteria > Myxococcota_A > Polyangia > Palsa-1104 > Palsa-1104 > JAQBQH01. The sequence goes on along the minus strand of DATNAQ010000041.1, from coordinate 84,596 downwards.
CAGCTGCCGGAAATCCTCGCCCTCGAGCGCGTAGTAGCCGGCGTTGTGGAAGTAGCCCATGCGCTGCCGCTCGAGATCGAAGTCCTGAATGACGATCGTCGTCTTGGTGTGCGTGCGCTGATAGTCGGTGCCCGCGGTGTCAGGCAGCCAAAACGCGTCCGCCTCCGTCGAGATCATCTTGCCGGCGCCGACGTACTCGATGGTGTGCTCGGCGATCGAGCGCCACACGTTCAGCTCCTGCACGTCGAGGCCGTACAGATCGCGCAGCTCCTCGTGCGGCGGCTTGAAGAAGGTCCACTGATCGCCTTCGAAGTCGATCGCGCTCGTGAACCCGAGCATCGCCAGCGGATCGAGCCCGAGCGCGTGCACGACCTCGATCCAGATGTCGATGTAACAGTTCTTCTCGACCCAGACGCGGTCTTCGGCGTGCAGCGTGCTCCGCTGATACTGAGCCGCGTCGAGCGCGGGAAGAACGACGACCCGGGTCATTGTCGCACCGCTCGCTTCACTCGCTCAGGGCCAGAGCTTGGCCCGGACCGGAGCCGGCCACGTCTTGGGATCGAACCCGTGGGTCTTGAACAGCGCCATCGTCACGCGCTCGAGCCCGAAGCCGAGGCACGCGGTGTGCGCGACCTGATCGTCGGCGGTGCGGATGCCGAACACGTGCCCGAAGTGCTCCTGGTGATAATTGAACGAGCAGACCGCCGTCGGCTTCTCGAGCGAGATCACCGGCACCAGCACCTCGAACTTCAGCTTCTGCGCCTTCTGCCCGTCGGCGAGGATCTTGCCGGCGCGCCCGAAGAACGGATCGGCCGCCACGTCCGACTTCGCCGGCATCCCGAGCGACGTCAGGAGCTCGAGCCCGCGCTGCAACCACTGATCGCGCCACTCGACGACCATGTCGGGCGTCCCGGCGCGCACGAACTCGCGCACGCGGAACGACTGCATGCGCGTCGGCTCCGGCGACGGCTCGTGACGATAGACCCAGTTGGTCATCGTGATGGTGCGCCCGTTCGGCGGCAGCGTCCCGGCGATGCACGGATAGACCGGATAGCAGGCGGCCGGGTTCAGGCACACGTCGGTGATGCCCTGCGTGTCGCCCCATGCCTCGCCCGCGTGCACCTTCGCCGACAGCGCCTTGGCCTCGCGGTCCTTGCCGAAGAAGCTGAAGACGGTGCCCGCGAGATTGGGAAACGAGTCGAGGTAGTCGGTCTTCTCGATGATCGTCCGGTCGATCACCGGCGGGAACGTGTAGACCTCGGCGCCGTCGTTCTTCGAGAGCTGCGTGACCAGCCCGTTGAAGCGCTCGAGCACGTCCTCGAACACCGCGCCGCGCCCGAAGGCGCCGAGCACGCGCACCGGCACGATGAGCCCGTGCTCCACCAACCCCTTGTAGAAGCCCTCGACGTCGTAGCTCACGTTGTCCTGGCTCACGTTATTCGTCCTTGTGTACGAGCAGCATCGAAGCGGTCTTCGAGAAGATGCGGTCGTTCGAGATCATCAGCGCCGCCGACAGCGAGTCGCGATACTGCCGGCCCACCGACAGCTTGGAATCGTTCTTGTACGCGCCGATGCCGATGATCTGCAGCGAGTCGTGCACGATCTCGGGCGCCTTCTCCGACGACGACACCTTGATGTTGTTCATCTTGAGCGCCCAGCCGATGGTGAGCAGCTCCTCCATCCCCGACGGGCGCGTCATGATCTCGTCGAACTCGTGCGCCTGCCCGTGCACGCTGTTGCGCAGGAGCTGCACCTCGGCCGACAGGCGCGCCAGGTGCGTCGCCTTCGGCGGCACCGTGCCCGGCATCTTGCGCGCCTCGGCACGCACGAACGCCGATGCGCGCGACATCGCGTCCGACGCGATCCCGAGCCACACCGCCGACCACAGGATGTGCGAGTACGAAACCATCGTCTGCGCCGAGGCGTCGGCGAACGAGCCCGGCAGCACCTGCTCCTCCGGCCCCGCCGAGACGAGCTTGAACCCGGGGCTGCACGTGCCGCGCATGCCCATCGTGTCCCACGTCGTCGTCTGCGTGAGCGAGCGATCGGCCTTGCGCACGAGCACGAGCACCTGATCCGACTGCGGCGCCTCCGCGTTGCGGCGCGCCGTCACCAAAAGATCGTCCGCGTGCTCGGCGTACGACGCGGTCGTCGCGTCCTTGTCGAGCTTGAAGCGCCCGTTGTCGCGAACGCACGCGCAGATGCTCGAGCGGGTGTCGCCCCACACGCCGACCTCCGACGTGATCGAGCCGATCAGAAGCTGCCGCTCGACGAGCTCCTCCGCATACTTCTTGAAGAACGGAGAGCCGAGCGCGTGGCGCGCGATGCACGCGACCTGGATGTGGTGCATCGCCAGCACCATGCCGCTCGAGCCGCAGCCGTGCGCCAGCGTCATGCACATCTCGGCCAGCTCGACCATGCCCGCGCCGCCGCCGCCGTACTCCTTCGGCAGCGCCGCCGTCAGCAGCTTGGCCTGGCGCAGCGCCTCGAAGGTCTCGTGCGGAAAACGCGCTTTGGCGTCGACATCCGGCGCGTGCTTGGCCGCCACTTCGCGGGCGATGGTCCGCGTCTGGGCGACGATCTCGCTATTGGAATGTACGTTCACGGCTGGACATTCTACACGAATTCAGGCGGTGGGCGTCTTCAGGATCCGCTTGCGGATGTTCCGATAGGTGTCGTCGCCGAACGCGCGTTTGGCGAAGTCGAGCACCGAGTATCGGAGCTGCAAACGCACGAGCGCGGTGCCCTTGCGCAGGAGCCACGCCTCGAGCTGCCCGAGGTTGAGCTGCGACGTCACCGCCAGGCGGCTGAGCGTGCGCGCGTCGACGCCGTCGATGCGGCCGGGCTTGGAGTCGAGCACGTGCGTGTAGCCACACTCGCGCGCGATCTGCTCGAGGCGCGCCGGGCTGCGACCGCCGGGCGGCGCGAGCAGCGTCACCGGTCGCCCGACATTTTGTTCAATCTCCTGCTTCGAGCGGCGCAGCTCTTCGCGCAGATGAAACGGCGAGAGCTCGGTCAGAAAGTGGCGATGGTCGAGCCCGTGCGACTGGATCGACATGCCGGCGTCGGCCATCTCGCGCAGCTGCGTCCAGGTCGCGTAGCCGGGCGTGCCCACCTGCGCCGGGTTCACGAAGAAGTCGGCGCGCGCGCCCGCCGCCTTGAGCATCGGCGTCGCGACCGCGTAGTCGGTCTCGAGGCCGTCGTCGAAGGTGAAGATGACGCCGGGCTTGCCGGCGAGCCAGTCGTGCGTGCAGACAGCGCCGCCGCCGAGTCTCAGGGCGAGCTCGAGCTGCTGACGGAAACGAGGGCCGTCGACGCGGTAGTGCGGATCGATGTGCGGGCCGTTCGCGGAGCCCACCGCGTGATACATCAGCGCCACCGTCGTCCGCGAAAAAGAGACGCCCTGCACCGTAAAGCTCCTTACATGTCTTCTACGCGGTATAACCGCCGTGGTCAAGGGCCCGACCGGCGTTTTCACGGGCGTTCGTTGAAGACCACGCCGGCGAACTTGTGCGGGTCGAACAGGCCCGCCGTCTCGGCGATCTCCTCGCTCGTCGCCGACCCGTAACTGATGACGGCTACTACGAAATCGGCGAGATCTGCGAGGATGCGCGCGTCCGGCGAGCCCTTCGCGGGCGGCCCGTCGAGGAACACGTAACAGGCCTCCTTGCGCAGCGTCGACATGAGCATGCGCATGCCTGCCGAGGCGAAGTACTCGCGCCCGCCGCGCGGGGGCGTGCCGGCGGGGACGAAGTGCAGGCCCGGAACGCCGGTCGGGCGCACGAGCGTGTCGATCGCCGCGTGCGGCTGATCGAGAAAATCGAAGAGCCCGCCGTCGTCGCTGCGCGTGCCGAGCGCGAGGTGCTGCGTCGGATGGCGCAGGTTGCAGTCGACCAGCACCGCCATCTGGTTGTCCTGCATGGTGAACGCCGCGGCCAGATTGCGCGCGACGAAGCTCGCGCCCGAGTCGGGGGTGATGGGCACGACCAGCGTCGTGAAGTAGCGCAGCCCGGCGCCGAGCGCCATCGCTTGCAGGCGGGTGCGCAGCTCGCGGAAGCTGTCGACCTGCTCGGCCGTCGCCATGCCGACGGGCAGCCGCGCCGCGACCTTGGGCAGCCGCGACTCGGGCACCAGGATCTGCCCGCGCTGCTGCGGCACGAGCGCGCGCGACACGGGCACCGAGGTGTCGACCTGCGTCTTGTCCTCGATGATGTCGGGACGGTCCTTGCCGCCGCCTCGTCGACGCTCGCTCATGTCGTCTTGAGCTTGATGACGAAGACGGTCAGGTAGACGACGAAGACGCCGATCACCATGAGCAGCGCGAGGAACTCCTTGGTGCGCAGCCGCGACTTCTCGCGCACCGACGGCGCGTACGAGATGCTGCCGAGCAGCGGCACGAGGCGATGGATCTGCGCGGGGCTGCGCACGCGGTGGTCGAAGCGCACGATGAGCACGAGGTAGCCGAGCGGCACGAGCACCGCCAGGATCAGGCCGATGAGCACGAGGTGCATGAGCCGCAGGCTCGACGCCGTCGCCGGCAGCTCGGCCGGCTCCTGGATGCGCATGTTGAAGCTGCGGTGCTTGGCATCGAGCTCCATGGTCACGCGCGCGTTCTCGCGGCGCTTGAGCAGATCCTGATAGACGTCGCGCGTGGCCTCGTAGCGACGCAGCAGCTCCGACAGCGCGGTGTCGCGTCCGACGGTGCGCATCTCGGGATCGATGTTCTCGACGCTGGCGTTCTGCACGCGCGGCGCCGTCGAGTGGTGCACCGTGGTGCCGGTGGCGGCGGCGATGCGGCGGCGCACCTCCTCGAGGCGGAGGCGCGCGGCCTGGGCCACGTCGTCGTCGAGCTTGGTGGCGAGCGCCGACTGGGCCTCGCGATCGGCCGAGGCGTGCTCGAGGCGATCGAGCTCGTCCTGCGCGTTGGCGAGCTCGCGCTTGACGCGCTTCACGTCGGGATGCTCGTCGGTGAAGCTGGAGCGCAGCCGCTCGAGCTCGGCCGAAAGCTGCAACACGTGCGAGCGCGCGTTGGCCTCGACCTGCGGGTCGACCTTCTGTCCCGCAGCCGGCTTGCGCGACACCTGCGTCTGCAGCATCGCCTCTTCGGCGCGCAGGCTGGCCAGCTCCTCGGCCGAGATCTTCGCCTTCGGCTTCTCGACGGTGGGCGCGTCCGGCGTCGGCTTGGGCGACTCGCCCGAGTACTGCGCGAGCACCTTGCCGTGGATGTCGGAGAGCTTGTCGCTGTACTCCTTGACCTGGCGGTCGATGAACTCGAACGCCTCGCGGCTTTCACGCTCTTTACCGGCGTCGCTCTCGCGCAAGTAGATCTCGGCGATCTTGTTCGCGACCTTGTAGGTGCGCTGCGGATCGCGATCGCTGAAGCTGATGCGCACCAGCTCGTCGCGCGAGGTCTCGATCTTGATGTTGTTGCGCAGCTGCCTGAGGAGCTGCTCCTCCTCGCGCGGCTCGGGCTGGCGCGCCGGCGGCGGCTTGACCCAGCCGCCGAAGAGCAGGATCTCGCGCAGCACGCGGCGGCCGAGCACGAGCTGGTTCACCACCGCCGTCTGGTCGGCCATGGTGGTGGCGCGCCCCTCCATGAGCGGCTTGATGATGGCGTTCTGCTCGACGAGGATCAGCGCCGTCGCGTCGTAGCGCTTGGGCAGCATGAGCCCGACGATCAGCGCGATCAGCGCCGTGATCGAGAACATCGTGGTCAGCGTGAGGAGGCGGCGCTTGCCCTCCTTGAACATCACCTTGGCGAGCTCGGTGACAGACGTGAGATCGGACGCCATGACAGGCGCTCGATTATAACAGACGCTCCCGGCGGGCGCCCGTCTGCATATACTGAGCGGGAGTGATCATCGCTACGTGGGTCCTGGCTGCGTCGTTGGCGTTCGTGCTCTACACCTACGCCGGCTATCCGATCGTCTGCTTCCTGCGCGCGCGCTTGATGGCCCGGCCGATCTCACCGCAGCCGATCCGCCCGCGTGTGACCGTGCTCATCGCCGCGTGGCGCGAGGCGGGGACGATCGCGCGCAAGCTCGAGAGCCTGGCCGGGCAGACCTATCCCGCCGAGCTGGTCGACGTGGTGCTCGCCTGCGACGGCTCCGACGACGGCACGCCCGAAGCGGCGCGCGCGGCCGGCGCGGCCCACTTGCCGGGCCGATTGCAGGTGCTGGCGCTGCCCGAGCGGCGCGGCAAGCCGCCCGCGCTCAACGCCGCGGCGGCCTCGGCGCGCGGCGAGATCTTCGTGCTCACCGACGCGCGCCAACCGCTGTCGGACAACGCCATCGAGGCGCTGGTCGCCGATCTCGGCGATCCCGACGTCGGCGTGGCCGGCGGCGAGCTCGTCCTCGGCGGCGACGCGCCCGCGGGCGCCTACTGGAAGTACGAGGCGCTCATCCGCAAGTGGGAAGGGCGCGCCGGCTCGACGGTAGGCGTGTCGGGCGCGCTCTACGCCATCCGCCGCGAGCTGTGGCAGCCGATGCCCGACGAGACCATCCTCGACGACGTGCTGCAGCCGATGCGCGCGCGCTTGGCCCAAAAGCGCGTGATCTTCGAGCCGCAGGCGCGAGCCTTCGATACGGCCGCGGAGTCGAAGCGCGAGTTCCAGCGCAAGGTGCGCACGCTGTCGGGCAACTTTCAGCTGCTCCTGATCGCCCCGGCGCTGCTGTCGCCGCTGCGCAATCCGTCGTGGTTCGACTTCGTGTCACACAAGCTGTGCCGATTGTTCGTGCCCTACGCGCTCGTCGCGGCGTTCGTGGCCTCGGCGTTCCTGCCGCGGCCGCTGTCGACGGTGCTCGTGATTGCGCAGCTTTGCGGCTACGGCCTCGCCGGCGTGCGCGCGCTCGGCCTCAGGCTGCCGCTCGCCGGCCTGGCCGAGACCTTCGTCGTGCTCAACGCCGCCGCCGTCGTCGGGCTGTGGCGCTTCCTGCGCTACGGTCGCACGCTGCCCTGGTAGCGCCCGCCCTCGCATGTTAGAAATCTGCCGATGCGTCTCGCGGTCATCGGAACTGGTTACGTCGGGCTCGTCGCAGGTGCGGGCTTCGCCGACTTCGGCAATGACGTCATCTGCGTGGATCTCGACGAAGGGCGCGTGGCCGGGCTGCGCAAGGGCGTCATGCCCATCTTCGAGCCGGGCCTCGAAGGCCTGGTCAAGCGCAACGTCGAGGAAGGGCGCCTCTCGTTCTCGACGAAGATCGAGGAGGCGGTGCCCGGCGCGCAGGTGGTCATCCTCGCCGTCGGCACGCCGTCGGCGCACGATGGCTCCGCCGATCTGAGCCAGGTGCTCGCCGCGGCGAAGTCGGTCGGCCAGCTCATGACCGACTACACCGTCGTGGTCACCAAGTCGACGGTCCCCGTCGGCACCGCGGCCAAGATCCGCGAGGCGCTGAGCGGCGTCGCCAAGCATCCGTTCGCCGTCGCGTCGAACCCCGAGTTCTTGAAGGAAGGCGACGCGGTCAACGACTTCATGAAGCCCGATCGCATCATCATCGGCGCCGACGACGACCGCGCGCGCGACATCCTGCGCAACCTCTACGCGCCGTTCGTGCGCACCAACGATCGCATCGTGGTCATGGACGCGCGCTCGGCCGAGCTCACCAAGTACGCGTCGAACGCGTACCTCGCCACGCGCATCTCGTTCATCAACGACATCGCCAACCTGTGCGAAAAGGTCGGCGCCGACGTGGAGATGGTCCGCCGCGGCATGGGCATGGACGTGCGCATCGGTCCGAAGTTCCTCTTCCCCGGCATCGGCTACGGCGGCTCGTGCTTCCCGAAGGACGTCAAGGCGGTGATGATCACCGCGCGCGAGCACCATCATCCGCTCGAGATCCTCGACGCCGTGCACAAGGTCAACGAGCGGCAGAAGCGGCTGCTTGCCGACAAGATCATCGCGCACTTCGGCGGCGGCTCGCTGGCGGGCAAGACGATCGCGCTGTGGGGCCTGGCGTTCAAGCCGGGCACCGACGACATCCGCGAGGCGCCGTCGCTGTCGATCATCGAGCGGCTGCTCGAGGCGGGCGCCACGATCCATGGCCACGATCCCGTGGCCAACGAAGCGATCGGCAAGCAGCTCGGCGCGCGCATCAAGCTGTTCGAGCACAACTACGAGGCCGCGACCGGCGCCGACGCGCTCGCGCTGCTCACCGAGTGGCACCAGTTCCGCCGGCCGAACTTCGTCAAGCTCAAGGAGCTGATGCGCCAGCACGTGCTGTTCGACGGGCGCAACAACTGGGAGCCGAGCGAGGTGCGCGAGCTCGGCTTCAAGTACTACGGCATCGGCCGCCGCTAGCGTGCGAGCGCTCGCATCGCTGGCCTTGTTGGCGGCGCTCGGCGCGACGGCGCACGCCGGCATCACCATCGCGCGCGGCCCCGACGCCGTCGACGTGACCACCGGTGACGCGCGCTTCGCCATTTCGACGAAGACGTTCGACGTCGTGCATGCGGCGTCGTGGCGCGGGGCGCCGCGGCTCGGGCCGGGCCGGGTCACCGTCAACGCGCTCGGCTCGCCGTCGACGTTCGGCGCGCCGTCGGAGGTCACCACCGGCGGCGATTGGGTCGAGCTGCGCGGCTGGGCCGATCAGGGCAAGCACCTGTGGTACGTCGCGCGCTACCAATTCTTCGACGGCAAACCGTACGCGCGCCTGGTGCTCACGCTGACCGATCGTCACGATCGCTCGCCGGGCGAGGAGCAGTCGGATCGCTACTGGAAGGGCCGCACCTTCGGGCAGTGGCAGCTCGAGGTCGCCGCGCCTGCCGGCCATCCGTCGACGGTGACGCAGCACAACAGCTACAGCTGGTCGAGCCCGGGGCAGCCGTGGGTCGAGGTCTTCGACGCGCGCGGCGCGCCGTCGCAGTGGGCGCCGCGCGATCCGCCCGTCGACCCGAAGCGGCTCGAGCTCGTGCATCCGGCGCAGTACGCCGAGAACCAGGTCGTGTGGCATCCGATGGTCGACGGTGCCGCCGAGCTGACGGCGCTGCTCGTGCCGTGGTCGGGCGGCAGCGAATATCACGCGGCCAAGCAGGTGACCTACGAGATCGTCGACGGCGCCGGACAGACGCACACGGTGCGCGGCGATCAGCGCAACGGCAGCATCGCGCTCGGCCGCTTCACGCTCGGCAAGAATTCGGTGGTGCGCCTCAAAGCCACCGGCGGCGGCGAGGAGATCGCCATCGCCGGAGCGCTGCGCATCGCGCCCGCGGGCGGACGCGCCTTCGAGCTCGGGCCGGGCGCGCGCCACGACGGCCTGCTCGGCGACGGGCCGATCACGCTCGCCGTCAAAGACTTCTGGCAGCACCACCCGATGACGCTTTACCGCACGGCGACGGCGATCGGCTGGCGCGCCGTCGAGAAGACCGCCTCGTACACCGGCGGCATGGGCCTGACGATCGAGACGCTCTTGTCGCTCGACGGGCCGCCGGCCGCCGCCTCGGCCGCGCTCTATGCGCCGCCCGCGCGCGACGTGCGCCTCAAGCTGCACCCGCTCGACGGCTCGCTCGCGCGCAGCGCCGTCGGCGATCGCTACGATGCGCTCGTCAAGGTGTTCGCGGCCAACTATCAGCGCGACCTCGAGGGGCTCGACAACTTCGGCTGGCGCAACTGGGGCGACTTTCAGATCGGCACCAGCTACAGCGACAAGGAAGGCACGGTCTTCGAGGACTGGGCCAACCTGCAATACGACCTGCCCAACGGCCTCCTCCTCGCGTGGCTGCGCACCGGCAACCCCGAGCTGTGGCGCTACGCGCAGGCGACCATGCGCCACCTCATGGATCTCGATCTCGTGAAGTTCGAGCCCTTCCGCGACAAGCTCAACGGGCTCGTCTATCGCAAGGGCGAGATGCCGCGCGAGTTCTCGCACGTCGCCGCCGAGCCGATCACCGATCAGGGCTTCGCGTTCCGCTCGCTCCTGCTCTACTGGCAGCTCACCGGCGAAAACTGGGCGCGCGATCTCGCCAAGCAGAACATCGATCGCCTCGTCTTCTACGCCGTCACGCGCCCGCAGTTCGTGCTCAACGGCGGCCGTCCGACGGCGTGGATGCTGCGCGCCGCGCTCGCCGGCGCCGAGTGGTGGCCGCACGATCGCGAGCACCAATATCAGCTCACCGCCGACGCCATCGTGCGCCAGCTCGTCGAATACTACCGCGCCAACAAGCGGCTGCCCGGCCGCCAGCCGGTGTGGCAGGCGCAGATGATCGAGGGGCTCGGCGAGTACTGGCGGCGCACCGGGCGCACCGACGTGGCCGAGGTCGTCGTCGGCGAGGTGCGCCATCTTCTGACGGACGCCGTGCGCCGGCGCAAAGACGGCGGCTTCGACTTCATGTACTGCTACGTCGAGGGACCCGATTGCCAGCGCTGGACCGACGAGGACAACTACGCCTGGCTGTGGCTCTCGTCGGTGGCGGCGGCCTGCCAGATCTCGAAGGATCCGTTCTTCGCGCGCTGGGGCGAGCAGCTGTTCACCTTCGGCGAGACCAAGATGCGCGAGCATCGCGACACGCGCTCGTGGACGAGCGCGCTCGCCTTCCCGCACTGGTACCTCGACGTCGCCGCGCACAAATGAGGGGGGTACGCGTGTTGCGAAGCATGTTGTGGCTGGGGATCGTCGCGGCGGCCGTGGGGTGCGGCTCCAAACATCACGGCTCACCGACGGGCGGCGGCCCCGCCGGCGGCGGCACCTCGCAGTTCCCGCCGGGCGGCACGACCTTTCCGTGGCCGGTGTTCGACGGCTCGGTGCCCGACGTTCCCGAGGCGACGGGCGGCCACGCCACCTGGTACGCCGACGCGCAGAACGGCAACGACGCCAACGACGGCACCACGTTCGCGACGGCGAAGAAGACGATCGACGCGATGTTCAAGAGCGGCAAGATGCACGCGGGCGACACGCTCCTCCTCGGCGGCGGCATCTATCGCGAGTATCCGTCGTTCAGCGACGCGCCGTCGGGGCAGGCGGGCGCGCCGACGACGATCGGCTCCTACGGACGCGGCACCGGCGCGCCGATCCTCGACGGCGGGCTCAAGGTCACCAACTGGATGCACTACACGAGCTCGGGGCAGAGCCACGTGTGGATGGCGTCGACGTCGGGCACCAAGGTCTCGTCGAAGACGCCGGTGCTCGGCATCTACGTCAACGACGGCAAGGGCGGCGAGTACGCGCTGCGCGAGACGATCCACGGGCAGCTGTCGACGTATCCGAATCAGTCGCTGCCGCCGAACGAAGACGAGACCAACATCGCCGACGGCAGCAACAAGTTCTATTACGACAAGTCGGCCGACATCGTGTACGCCGACTTCGGCGGCACGCTCGGCGACGGCGACCCGAACACGGCCGACGTCTCGGTCTTGTGGGACAGCGAGAACAGCGGCGGCGGGCACCAGCTGCTCGTCTATCTCGCCGAGGGGCACGACTACTTCAGCTTCATCGGGCTGACGATTCGCGCCAGCTCGTGGACCGGCGTCTACACGCAGTCGAACGGGCACACGTTCGATCACTGCGACATCAAGTTCAACGGCGGCGCGGCCATCCTGTTCGATCCGGGCAAGAGCGCCAACGGCCACGACAACACCGTGCGAATGTCGCGCATCTGGATGAACATTCTCCAGAACTGGCCGCGCTTCAACAACGGCAACACCGGCGGCGGCTGGCCGGCGGCGATCGACTGGTCGTCGCAGGACAACGGGATCTCCGAGGGCAACGTCAGCTACTTGAACGGCGGCGAAGGCATGACCGTCGGCAACACGTTCACGCCCGGGCACGAGGACATGAACAACGTCGTGCGCCACAACATCGTGTTCGACAACTTCTCGGTCAACATGTACGTGAACAACGCGGCGAACGTGCTGATCGAGGAGAACTTCATCTTCCAGCATCCGCGCGACGAGACCCAGACCTTCGACGGGCTGTTCGAGGCGTCGCAGGGCTACTCGGAGGACTTCGGGCGGCGCATCACGCCGCCGAGCCTGGTGCTCGGCGACGAGCCCGGGTCGGCCTACGATCAGCAGGCGCACCTCGCCAACATCACGGCGATCAACAACGTCGTCGCCGGCGGCAAGTTCGAATTCCTCGACTACGACGACGGCACGCAGGGGCCCAACCATCACGGCCTCCGCGGCTGCGTCATCGCCAACAACACGTTCGTGCTCGGCTCGACGCCGGTGCCGGGGCAGGCGGGCTACGGCTGGGATCACCTGGTGCAGACCGAGAACAGCGCCAACAGCATCATCGCCAACAACGTGTTCGTGACGGCGACGATGGACGACGAGTTCGCGCGCGTGGGCAAGGGCGTGGGGCCGGGGATCGCGCTCGACTACAACTGGTACGCCGGCCCCGGGCAGTGGAACGAAGACACCAACGACATCGATTGGACGGCGTGGAAGGCGGCGCAGCCGACGTGGGACATGCACAGCATGGTCGGCGACCCGGGGCTCGGGGACCTGAGCGAGTTCAGCCAGACGACGGCGCAGAAGCTGGTGTACGACTGGTCGAAGGCGACGCCGCAGTCGAGCTCGCCGGTGTTCGGCATCGGCACCGACGTGCAGCAGGTGCAGCACGACTTCACCGGCGCCACGCGGTCGAACGGCTCGAAGGACCTCGGCGCCCTCGGTAAACACTAGGTTCGTCTAAAAAAGCCTCACAGGGAGATCAAGAGATCAGGAGAACAAAACTCTTACAGAACGATCACGCAGGATCGGTCTGTAAAACTCGTGATCTCCTGATCTCGTGATCTCCCTGTGAGCTTTTTCAGGTCGCAGACCCACGCTCCAAAATGATCCAGAACCCGAGCCAAGACAGCAGGTCGGCGGGGATGTCGCGGAAGGGAGCGGCCACGTGCGGGCGGATGAAGGCGGCGTCGGCGTCGCTGATGCGGCCCGTCGGTGACAGCTTGCGGATGCGGAGCCCGCAGCGCTGCGCCAGATGTTGATAGCGGTCCGCGCGCAGGCGATTGGGGCGCCCCTTTCTGCTGTACATGAGGCGGTAGAGCGGCGACGGCCACGTCAGAAAATCGAGCGGGCGATCGCGATCGAGGCCGTGGCTCGACAGATCGACCTTGTGGATGGAGACGCCGCCCGGCCGCAGCGCCGCCGCCACGTCGGCGATCGTGTCGTCGAGGCGATCGACGAGCGCCAGCACCGACCGCGACAGCACCAGATCGTACGCGCCCGACCGCCCCGCCAGCCCGTGCGGCGTCACGCGATGCTCGATCGCCGCCGGATCGAGGCCGCTCGCCGGATCCCCCGGCACCACGAACGCGCGCGCCGCCCGATCGCGCGCCTCGCCGTCGAGCGAATCGAGGATCGCGCGATAGGTCGCCGCCACCGCCGGCGTCGCACGGTAGATGGGAAACTGGTCGACGCAGTGCACGCTCTCGGCGCCGTACGCGTACAAATAGAGCGCCACGCCGAGCCGATCGCCCGGCCCGTACTCGAGCACCCGCTTGCCGCGGAAGTACGACCGATCGACGCCGAGCTCGGCGCAGTAGTCGTCGATGCAGCGACGGAAATAGCCGGCGGCGTCCTCGGGCCGCTCGTTCACCACGCCACGCCCGCTGCGATTGCCCAGGCGCACGTAGAACGGGAACACGGCGAGCAGATTGGTGATCGACGCGCGCACGAACAGGAGCATGTCTCGACGCGAATTCTCGGTGTACATGACGCGGTGGCGCAGCTTATCAGATCGGCCTCGTCGCGTTGACAGCGTCCGGGGCGACGGTATCATCGCTCCTCCGTGAAGGTCGCCATCGTCATCTCGCAGTTCCCGTGCAACGACGAAGTATTCATCCTTCGCGAGCTGCGCGCGCTCGCCCGTCGTGGCATCGACCTGCGCATCTATTCGCTCAAGCAGGCCACCGAGGCGCCGCTGCACGCCGACGCCAAGCCGCTGCTCTCGTCGGCGCGCTACTCGCCGTTCCTCTGGTCGCGCGACGTGCTCGGGCGCAACCTGCAGCTGCTCGCGCGCGAGCCCGGGCTCTACACGCGCCTGCTCTGGCGCATCCTACGCGAGAACTGGCGCAGCAAGCCGTTCCTCTGGCGCTCGCTCGCCGTCTTCCCGCAGGCGGTGCGCCGCGGCATGGAGCTGCGCGAAGATCCGACCGATCGCATCCACGCGCACTGGGCCACGCACCCGACGACGGCGGGCTGGGTGATGAGCGAGGTAGCCGGCATCCCGCTCAGCCTCACCGCGCACGCGCACGACATCTATCTCGACCAGGCGATGCTGCACTTCAAGCTGCACCAGGCGGTCGCCGTCCTCACCTGCACGCGGCAGAACCTCGAGTTCCTGCAGAAGCTCGCGCCCGACGTCCCCGACGGGCGCATCCGCCTCTCCTACCACGGGCTCGATCTCGGCGTGTACAAGCCGGCGCCGTCGCCGCCCGAGGAGTTCCGCATCCTGTCGGTGGGCACGCTCCTGCCGCGCAAAGGCTTCGACACGCTCGTCGAGGCGTGCGGCATCCTCGCGCAACGCGGCGTGCCCTTCCGCTGCGACATCGTCGGCGACGGGCCGGTGCGTGCCGAGGTCGAAGCGCGCGCCAAGGAGCTCGGCCTCACGCAAGTGCGCTTCCTCGGCAAGCAGAGCCAGGAGAAGCTGCCCGAGATCTACCGCTCCTCGTCGGTGTTCGTGCTCGCCGCGGTGCACGGCGATCAGGCCGCCGGCGGCAACAAGCGGCCGAGCGCGTCCGACCTCATCCACTTCGGCATCCCCAACGTGATCCTCGAGGCCATGGCGTCGGGGCTGCCCATCGTCACCACGCGCATGCCGGCGCTCGTCGAGGTCTTCGTCGATGGCGAGACCGGCGTCTACGTGCCCGAGCGCGACCCCGCCGCGCTCGCCGACGCGCTCGCCAAGCTGGCCGGCGATCACGCGCGCCTGCAGAAAATGGGCGCGCACGCGCTCGAGCGCATTCGCGCCGGCTTCGACATCCAGGTCACGAGCGCCGAAGTAGCCCAGGCGCTCGGCGCATGATCGGCGGCGCGCGCTACCTCATCCGCTTCGACGACATCTGCCCCGGCATGAACTGGGCGACGTGGCGCGAGATCGAGAAGATCCTCGACGAGCACGACGTGCGCCCCATGCTCGCGGTGGTGCCGTCGAACGAGGACGCGCACCTCGACGTCGGCCCGCGCGAGCCGCAGTTCTGGGATCGCGTGCGCGCGTGGCAGGCGCGCGGCTGGACCATCGGCCTGCACGGGTATCAGCACCGCTACGTCACGCGCGAGGCCGGGCTCATCGGGCTCAACGATCGCAGCGAGTTCGCCGGGCTCTCCGCCGGCGAGCAGGCCGACAAGCTGCGCCGCGCGGTCGAGATCTTCCGCGCCGAGTCGGTGCGCCCCGACGTCTGGATCGCGCCGGCGCACTCGTTCGACACGGCCACCGTCGCCGCGCTGCGCGACCTCGGCGTCGACGCCATCTCGGACGGCTTCTTCCTGTCGGCGCACCGCGACGCGCGCGGCACGTTGTGGGTGCCGCAGCAGATCTGGGGCTTCCGCTATCGTCCGTTCGGGCTGTGGACGGTCTGCTATCACCACAACGACTGGAGCGCCGGCGATCTGCGTCGCTTCGCCGCCGACGTGGCCGCCTATCGCGCGCGCATCACCGACTTCGCCGCCGTCGCCGCGGCGCCACGGATCCGGAGGCGATCATGGCAGGACACGCTGGTCTCGACGGTGCTGTTGTCGACGCTGTTCGCCAAGCGGCGCATCAAGAGCACGCTCCTGCGCGCCGCCGGCAAGGAGCCCGCATGAAGCGTCTCGCGCTCGCCCTGTTGCCGTTCGCCGCGCTGGCGCTGACGGCCTGCTCGTCGTCGATGTCGAAGGGCGGCGATGGCGGCGGCAGCAGCGGCGGCGGTGGCGGCGGCGGCGACGTCGACTTCGGCGTGCCGCCGCTCGCCGGCGACGGCGGCATGGTCAGCTACACCTGCGCGCACGAGATCCACGTCGCGCCCAACGGCGACGACTCCGCCGCCGGCACCGCCGACGCGCCCATGAAGACGATCGCCAAGGCCACGCCCAAGGCGCAGCCGGGCGACTGCGTCCAGGTCCACGCCGGCACCTACGCCGAATCGACCACGATCACCTTCATGCACGACGGCACCGCCGACATGCCCATCGTCCTGCGCTCCGCCGACGGCAAGGGCGCCGCCATCGTCGACGCCGGCGGCAACCGCACCGGCGAGACCCTGCTCGTGCGCAACGACTACATCGTCATCGACGGCTTCGAGTTCCAGAACAGCCCGACCGACACCTCGCAGCAGGTCGTGCACTTCGACGGGCTCAACATGAACAAGTGCAACGGCTCGGTCCTGCGCAACTGCAAGATCACGGGCGGCTTCGACCAGATCAAGATCAACGAAGCCGCGCCCGGCGTCACCGTCGAGTTCAACGAGCTCTACGGCGCGTTCGGCCACCTGCCGGTGAGCCTCACCGGCGCGCCCGGCCTCGTCTTCCGCGGCAACTTCGGCCACGACTGGAACACCGGCGACAACGGCGCCGTGCAGCTCAAGGGCGGCTCGCACGACGTGCTCTTCGACAGCAACCGCTTCCAGGACATCACCAGCAACGCCGGCACCATCGCCATGGGCGACGGCTGCGACTCGACGTGCGACATCGATCCCGACCACTACGCCGCCGTGCGCGTGCACGCCATCAACAACGTGATGGTGCGCGTCGGCCGCGGCTTCGACGTGCAGGGCTGCTCGAGCTGCGACGTCCTGTCGAACACCATCGTCGACAGCGGCGACGGCAACGTGCTCGTGAAGATCACCTCGGCGGCGACCAACGGCACCACGCGCGACTCGCAGAACGTGCGCATCCTCGACAACGTGATCGCCAGCTCGACGGGGAACATGGGCAACGTCATGCAGGTCAACGGCGCCTCGGGCACCGGCCTAATGTCCGACTACAACCTCGCGTTCGACGCCGGCAAGCCGGTCGCATGGGGCGACGGCCATCCCGCGTCGGCCGACACGCACTCGGTCATGGGCGATCCCAAATTCACCGCGCCGCCGGCGGGCGACTACACGCCCGGCCCGGGCAGCGCCGCCATCGGCGCCGGCACCAACCTGTTCAGCGACGTGCCCCACGACGCGCTCGGCAACGCGCGCCCGTCGACGGGCCCCTTCGACATCGGCGCCTACCAGTCGCACTGACGCCGCGTCACGTCGCGGCGCCGCCTACCTCACAGCGTCGAACAGCGCGAGGTACTGCGCGGCGACATTTGCGGCGTCGAGCGTGTGCGCCTTGGCGGAGGCGCGCGCGGCGGCAGCCCGGGCACCGTCGGGATCCGCTAGCTGCGCCAGGATCGCCTCGCCGAGCGCGGCGTGATCGCCGATCGGCACCAATCGGCCGAGCGCGCCCTCCTCGAGCAGATCGGGCGCCGCACCCGCACGCGTGCTGGCGAGCGGAACGCCGGCCGCCATCGCCTCGAGCACGAAGTTGGGCATCCCCTCCGACGACGAGCTGAGCACGGCCACGTCGAGCCCGGTGATCACCTCGCGCCCCGCGAGCGTGCCGGGCAAGAAGAAGCGCTCGTCGAGCCCGAGCCGCCGCCGCTCCGCCTCGAGCGCGCCGCGCAACGGACCGTCGCCGCCGACGACGAAGCGCACGTCGTCGCGCCGATCGGCGACGTGGCGCGCCGCGCGCAAGAGCGTCGGCAGATCCTTCGGCTCGACGAGCCGCGCCAGCGTCCCCACGATGGGCGCGCCGTCCGCGCCGCCCACCACCGCCCGCAAGCGCGCGCGCGCCGATTCGCGCGGCGCCGGCGGCGTCAGCTCGACGGCGTTGGGGATGACGTGCATCTTGTCGCGCGGCACGCAGCGGCGCGCCACCAGCGCCTCGGCCGTCACGCGCGAGTTGGCCACCACCGCGCGGCTCGCCCGCGCCAACAGCCACTCCACCGGCTTCTGCGCCGTGCCGACGGCGTTGTCGCGCAGCGGCGGATAGTTGGCGTAGTTGCGCACGCACGCCACCTGCGGCGGACAGCGTCCGATCGCGCCGGCGATGCGCGACCACAGGTTCGCCGGATAGCCGAACGTCAGCACCAGCCGCGCGCGATCTTCGGCGAGAAAGCGCGCCAGCCGCGCCACGAACGGCGGATCCACCGCGCGCGCCTTCGACACCAGCCGCACCGTCACGCCCGCGCGCTCCAGCTCGCCGACGAAGACCGCGCCCTCGGCGCGAAAATAGGCGACGGTCACCGCGTGCCCCGCGGCGATGAGCGCGCGCGCGAGCAACAAGATCTGCCGCTGCGAGCCGCCGACCTCGAGCTCGTCGGTCACGAACAGCACCGGCGCCGGCATCAGCGCTGACCCAGATGCACGGCGAGCGGAAACTTCTCGACCAGCGTCGCGCGCCGCGGCTCTTTGGCCTCGTCGCCGTCGCCGCTCTTCTTGAACTGCACGTAGCGCTCGAGCAGGCCACACAGCGCCCAATACGGCCCCATGACCGCGCCCTCGAGGAACGGGCTGCCGTAGATCTGCCCGAGCATCACGCAGATCGTCATGACCGAGAAGCCGAGGCCGAGCGCCAACCGCTCGGGATCGTCGGGCGACGTTCTCTTGCGCACGAACTTTCCGAGCCGCACCATCGCGACGAGCAGGATGATGAGCGCGATCTCGCCCTGCGGCCCGCACTCGGCGATGGTGAGCACGTAGTAGTTGTGCGCATCCATGTGCTTGTACTTGGAGTAGTTGCCGATGTTCTGCTGGAAGCGGTGCAGCCCGACGCCGAGGGGATGCTCCTTGAGCATGCCCATCGCGCCTTCCCAGATCTCCCAGCGGCTCTGCGTCGAGACGTCGACGGCCTCCTCGCCGTTGGCGTCTTCCTGCTTGGTCTCCTCCACGCGCTGCGTGACGCTGTCGGGCAGAAAGCCGATGCTCGACGCCAGGATCACGCCGAGCACGACTGCGAGCACGATGCTCTTTCGGAACACGAGCAGCGCGATGGCGAACAAGATGATGATGTACGACTGCCGCGAGTAGGTGAACAGCGCGCCGCCGATGAGGATGATCGTCCCGGCGATGGCGGCCATGCGCCACCACTTCCGCCCCTTCAGGAAGAGCACGAGCGCGACGAACATCGGCGTGAACATTCCGTAGAACACGCCGGCGCGGTTCGCCTGCCGCCAGTTGTCGCCGAACGGCCCCGACGCCCGGCGGAACGGGTTGTACTTGCCGAAGCCGTAGTCGAAGCCTTCGCGGATCGCCTCCACGCCGGCGACGGCGGCGACGACGAGGACGAAGATGATGAGCCAGCGCGTGGTCTTCTCGTCCACCTTGCAGCGCCGGTACATCCAGTAATAGAGCGGATAGAAGCAGGCGTTCTTGAGGTACGTGAGATCGTCGATGAAGTCGCGCGACGCGGTGAGCTGCGCCCAGAGGAACGCGAGCGTCAGCGAGCCGAAGAAGATGAGCAGCGGCGTGTGCAAGATCGGCGGCTCCTCGAGCTCGACGAAGTCCTCCTTGCCGCGCATGAGCAGGAGGATGAGCACGAAGATGATGTTGGTCGGCACCAGCCCGGGGACGCCGACGCCCCAGGGAAAGTGGATCTGGTTGACCACGAACATCAGCTGAAAGAACAGGAGCGCCTTCAGCACGTCACGCCTCGTGCGGCCCCGGCTTGCCGTCGAGATAGCGCGTCGCCCACAGCTCGAGCGAGAGCGTCAGCCACAAGATCTCGCCGTAGTCGGCCTCGCCCGCGAGGTGGCCGCGCAGGTAGCGCTCGGCCGCGGCCGGGCGCAGAAGCCCGCGCTCGCGGAACGCGCGGCTGCCGATGACGTCGGCGGCGAGCCCCTTGAGCGGCCCGCGGAACCAATCGCCGAGCGGGATGCCGAAGCCCTTCTTCGGCTTGTCGAGCACCTCGCGCGGCAGCCAGCGCGCGGCCACGCGGCGCAGAAGGTGCTTGCCGCGCCGCCCCTGCACGCGCAGCTCGCGCGGCAGCTGGACCGCGAAGTCGACGACGCCGTGCGCGAGCAGCGGCGAGCGCCCTTCGAGCGAGTTGGCCATCGCCATGCGATCGAGCTTCACCAGCACGTCGTCGGGCAGGTAGCTGGCCATGTCGATCGACACGCAGCGATCGAGCGCGTCGAGCCCGCGCGCCGCGTCGGCCACCGCGGCGAGGCTGCCGTAGTGATCGGCGCCGTCGGCGCGCACCGCGTCGCCGAGGAGCTCGTCGGACACGTCGGCGCGCGTGACCGCGACGCCCGAGAGGTAGCTGTCGGGGAAGCGCTGGCGCAGCCGCTCGGCGATGCGCCGCAGCCGATAGCCGTTGGCGCCCGGCACGAAGCGCCCCGCCAGCTGCGCCGCGCCCGAGGCCATCGGCTCGAGCGAGCGCACGCGCTCGAGATCGAGGAACTTCAGGTAGCGCGAGTAGCCGCCGAACGACTCGTCGCCGCCGTCGCCGGTGAGCACCATCTTGACGTGCTCGCGCGCCAGCTTCGACACGAGGTAGGTCGGCACCGCCGACGAGTCGGCGAACGGCTCGTCGAGATACCAGACCAGGTTCTGCAAGAGCTCGACGGCGTCGGGCTGCACGACCAGCTCGTGATGCTCGGTCTTGACGTGATCGGCGACGCGCCGCGCGTCGGCCAGCTCGTTGTAGCGCTCCTCGCGAAAACCGATCGAGAAGGTGCGCACCGGCTGCGACAGGTGGCGCGCCATGAGCGCGACCACGACGCTGGAGTCGAGCCCGCCCGACAAGAACGCGCCGAAGGGCACATCCGACACGAGCCGGCTCTTGACCGCCGCGTCGAGCCGCTGCGCCAATTCCTCCTCGGCGTCGCGCTCCGACAGCGTCGTCTTCGGCTCCAGCGCCAGCGTGTAGTAGCGCCCCACCTGCGCGCGCCCGTCGACGAAGCGCAAAAAACAGCCCGGCGGCAGCTTGCGCACACCGCGCCAGATGCTGCCCGGCGTGGGCACGTAGCCGAACGTGACGTAGGCGCGCACCGCGGCCGGATCGATCTCGCGCGGCAGCCCCGGCACGTGCAGGAGCGACTTGAGCTCGCTGGCGAAGACGAGGCGATCGGCCTGCTCGCAATAGAACAGCGGCTTCTCGCCGAAGCGATCGCGCCCGAGCAGCAGCGTGCGCGTCTTGGTGTCCCACAGCGCGATGCCGAACATGCCGTCGAGCCGCGCGAAGACGCCGTCGCCCCACGCCTCGTAGCCGTGGACGATGACCTCGGTGTCCGAGTGCGTGTAGAAGCAGTGCCCGAGCCGCTCGAGCTCGCCGCGCAGCTCGCGGTAGTTGTAGATCTCGCCGTTGAAGACGCACTGCACCGTCTCGTCTTCGTTGTGCACCGGCTGATGCCCGCCGGCGAGATCGATGATCGACAGGCGGCGCATGCCCAGCACCGCCTGCGCGTCGCGGAAGTAGCCTTCGTCGTCCGGGCCGCGATGGGTGATGGCCGTGTTCATCGCGCGCGCGACCGACTCGGGCGGAAGCGCGGCGCCGGGGCGGGCGACGATGCCGATGATGCCGCACATCAGACGCGCTGCCCGCGATAGAAGTCCATGAGCCGCCCGATCACGCGCGGCACCGCCGCTTGCGACTCGACGTCGGCGCGCGCGTGCTGCCCGAGCTCGGCGAGCGCGGCCGGCGCCAGCGCCTCGGCCTCGCGCAGCGCCGCCGCGACGGCGTTCACGTCGCCGACGTCGTGCAGCCAGCCGTTGCGCCCCGGCTTGACGAAGTCCTCGCTGCCACTGACGCGGCTGGCGATCGCGGGCAGCCCGCACGCCATGAACTCGAGCAGCGTATTGGACAACCCCTCGATGCGCGACGGCAACACGCCGACGTGCGCCTCGGCGAGCACGGCCTCGACGTCGTCGCGGTGGCCGAGGAACTCGACCTGCGCCGCCACGCCGAGCCGCTCCGCCTGCGCGCTCAGCTCCGCCTCGAGCGGCCCGCCACCGACGAGCCGCAAGCGCACGTCGCTGCGAGCGCCGTTGCCTCCGTCGCTGCGAGCCCCGTTGCCTCCGTCGCTGCGCCCGTCCGTGTGCGGGCCGAACGCCTGCGCCCAGCCCGCGATCAGCGTCGCCAGATCCTTCTCGGGCACGAGGCGCCCCACGTACACCGCGACGAACGGCTTGCCCACCTCGCGCGCCGCTGCCCGCGACGCGAAGCGCTCGGTGTCGACGGCGTTGGGCAGCACGACCACGCGCTCGCGCGGGAACCCATGCTTCTCCAGCTCGTGCGCCACGCGCGTCGAGATCGCCTGCACCACCGTCGCGCGCTTGAGCCAGCCGCGCGCGATGCGCCCGAAGACGCCGCGGTTCGGCGCCAGCAGCCCCGCCTCCAGCTCCCACCAGCCCGAGATCTTCACGATCACCGGCTTGCCCACGATGGCGCCGATGAGGCACGTGAGCGCGCCCATGTTGTGCCCGATGTGCACGTGCCACGCGTCGTAGCGATCGCGATTGGCGATGAGGAACGCGGCGAACTTCAAGTTCATGATGCCCGCGCCCACCACCTTCCAGCGCGGATACTTCACCCGCGCCACCGCCAGCCCCCAACAGCGCTCCGCCGTCGTCTGCGGCCCATTGGCCGACAGCGGCGTCATGATGGCCACGCGCTGCCCGGCGCGCTTGAGCGCGAGCGCGATGGTGCGCAGCTGCGACTCCGCCCCGCCGCCGCCCCGCTTGGTGAAGTTCGACTCGAGCACCATCAGGATGCGCAGCGGCGGCGCATCACGATGCATCGACGTACCTCCGCAGCCACAGCTCGAGCATCAAGAGGCGGAACAGGTAATCCGAGTGGTCCCAGCTGCCGCTCTCGTGATCCGCGATCAGCTTCTCGATGAACTCGCGCCGCCAGAAGCCGCGTGCGACGGTGCGCGCGTCGAACAGCGTCTCGCGCATCATCTTCTGGAACGGCGGATCGGAGCGCATCCACACGCTGATGGGCAGCCCGAAGCCCTGCTTCTTCTTCTTCAGGATCTCGTCGGGCAGGATGCCGCGCGTCGCCTGCTTGAAGAGGTAGCGCTTGGTCAGGCCGCGCACCTTGTACTGCGCCGGCAGCCGATTGACCCAATCGACGAGCCGCGGATCGAGATAGGGAAAGCGCACGCTCACGCCGCGCGCGCGCGTGGCGCTGTCGACCTTGCGCAGATCGTGCTGCGCGATCGCGTTCTGCAGATCGAGCCGCATCACCCGGTGCAGCGGCCCGCCCGTCGAGCCCTGCCGATACACGCCGCGCATCCACTCGAGCGACGCGTCGCGCCCGACCGCGCGCCGGAACTCGGGCGTCAGCATGTCATCGTAGTGATCGCTGGCGAACGAGTCGTCGGTGTAGAAGCGATCGGGATTGGGCAACGACGCGCGCTCGAAGAAGTTCTCGACGCGGTTCAAAAAGAAGTTGCCGCTCCGGCCCGCCACGCCGCCGACGGCGCGCCCCACCGCCTTCAGCGGCTGCGGCAGGGCGTACCACGTCTCCATGATGCGATCTTTGGCGTAGCGCTCGTTGCCGCCGAAGATCTCGTCGCCGCCGTCGCCGGCGAGCAGCATCTTCATGCCCTTGCCGGCGGCCAGATCGGCGCACGCCAGCGTCGGCACCGACGACGTGCCGCCGAACGGCTGGTCGTAGGCCTCGACGACGCGCCCGACCAGCGCCTGCGCCTCCTGTTGCGACACGCTGTGGAACGTCGGCTCGGCGCCGCACGCCTGCGCCGCCAGCCGCGCGTAGCCGAGCTCGTCGTACTTCTCCTCGGCAAAGCCGATGGAGAAGCTCTTGACCGTCCCGCGCCGCGACAAGATCGACGTGATGCTCGAGCTGTCGGTGCCGCCCGAGAGAAAACAGCCCCACGGCTGCGCGTCGGGCGGACGGTACTCGTTGACCGACGCGATCATGCGCTCCTGCATCTCGCGCGCGAGCGTCTCGTCGGAGCCGCGCAGATCGTCGGGATACTCGGGCAGCCACCAGCGCTCGTCGCTGCCGCGGCCGTCGCGCCAGAAAAAGCGTGTCGACGGCGGCAAGCGCCGCACGTCGCGGAACAGGCTCTTCGGCGCCGGGATGTGCGCGAAGTTGAAGTAGTGGTAGATGGCTTCGAGATCGAGCGCGCGCTTGCACCACGGCGCCGCCGACACCGCGCGGAAGTCGGTGCCGACGACGAGCGTGCCCTCGTGCTCCATCGTGTACAACGACAGCGTCGAGAAGTGATCGCTCAGCGCCACCGCGCGCCGCGCGTCCGGATGCCACGCCGCCACGGCGAAGCGCCCGCGCCACTGCCGTTGCGGCGCGCCTCCGTCGAGCGCCGCGACCGCGCCGGCCAGGTCGCCGCTCACGAGATCGGCCACCGCGACCCAGCGCGACCCGTCGGGCGCCCGGCCGTGCCGCGCCTCGCCGCGCACCGCCGCCTGCGCCGGCTCGCCCGGCTCGCTGACGCGCGTGTACCCCTCCAACCCGCCCACGAACTCGCGCGCGCCGTCTCCCCACGCGAGCACGAACTCGCCGAGCACACTCGGCAGACCACCGGATGACATTGGGCCCATCAGTGTACCACGCTCCAACATCTGCTATCGTCGATGGCGCCGGACGAACCCCCTCGATGCCCCGAGAGACCTCGCCCTTCCGACGCCTGCTGGTGCAGAGCTCGCACTACGGGCTCACCAGCCTGTTCAGCATGATCGCCGGGCTGGTGACCTTCCCGGTGCTCACGCGCCTGTTCTCCGTCGCCGACTACGGCACGATGAACCTGATCGCGGCGACGCTCACCATCTCCGTCGCCATCGCCAAGGTCGGCGTGCAGCACTCGATCGTCCGCTACCACAGCGAGATCGAAGCCGGCAAGAGCCCCTACTCGCGCGTGCAGCTCTACTCGACGACGGCGATCGGCATGACCGCGACCGCGCTCATCGTCATGCTCGCGCTCACCATCTTCGGCCACGTGGCGCCGTCGCGCTACATCGGCGATCCCAAGCTGCGCTCGCTGTTCGCGATCGCCTCGCTGCTCGTCGTCGTGCAGGGCACCGAGAGCGTGCTCACCAACTACCTGCGCGCCGAGCAGAAGACCGCGGCGCTCATGAAGTATCAGATCGCCAAGAAGTACACGTCGCTCGCCTGCATCCTCGTCGCGGTGCTCTTGATCGCGCGCACGCTCACCGCGTTCTACTGGTCGAGCGTCTTGGCCGAAACGCTCGCGCTCGTCGTGCTCACCGTCTGGTCGCTGCGCGCCGCCGACTGGCCGCGTCCGCGCTCGGGCGCCTTCTCGGCGCCGCTGTACAAGGAGCTCATCCGCTTCGGCATCCCGATGATGATCGGCTACGAGCTGTCGGGGCTCATCCTCTCCGTCGGCGATCGCTACGTCATCCAGGGCATCCTCGGCGAAGAGCAGCTCGGCCTCTACGCCGCCGCCTACAACTTGTGCCAGTACGTGCAGGCGCTCCTCATCACGTCGATGAGCCAGGCCATCATGCCCATCTACGTCAAGATGTGGGACACCGAGGGGGTCGCCGCCACGTCGGCGTTCATCAACCGCTCGCTGCGCACCTACGTGATGTTCGGCGCGCCCATCATCGCCGGCCTGAGCGCCGTCGGGCCCGAGCTCTTGCCGGCGCTGGCCTCGAACAAGTACGCCAGCGCCGAGCTCATCCTGCCGTGGGTCATCGGCGGCATGGTCGTCGACGGCACCAACGCGTTTTTCGGCGCCGCGACCTTCATCAAGCGCAAGACGGTGACGGTCATGGTCATCGTGCTCTCGGGCGCCGTCCTCAACATCGCGCTCAACATCGTGCTCGTGCCGCACATCGGCATCCGCGGCTCGGCCATCGCCACCTTCGCCTGCTACGCCTACGTGGCCGTCGCCTTCGCCATCTCGAGCCGCAACATCCTGCCCGTCGCCATCCCGTGGCGCACCGTCGTCACCGCCGGCGTGGCGGCGCTCGCCATGTACTACGCGGTCCATCACATCATGCCCGGCCGCCGCCTGCTGTCGGTCGGCGTGCGGGTCTTGATCGGCGCGCCCATCTACACCGCCGCCATGGTGCTCATCAGCCCCGAAGCGCGCGAGCTCGTGCGCAAGGCGCTCGCCCGCGTGCGCGGCAAGGTGGCAACGTGAGCGCCGTCGGCCTCGTCAAGCGCGCGGTCAAGCGCGGCTTCGCCACCGGCCTCGGCTGGCGCTCGCTCGGCGCGCTGGTGCGCCAGCCGGGCGTGATCGTCCTGACCTACCATCGCATCCTCGGCGACGACCGCAGCTGGTCCGGCCTGCCCGTCGAGGACTTCGCGATGCAGATGCGTTGGCTGCGCGCGCACTGCGATCCGATCGCGCCCGACGCCCTCGTCGAGCGCGCAGGTCGTCCGAGCCGCCTCGGCCGCCCGCCGGTGCTCGTCACCTTCGACGACGGCTACCGCGACTACCACGATCTCGCCTACCCCGTGCTCGAATCGCTCGGCATCCCGGCGGTGGTCTTCCTGGTCACCTCGCTCGTCGACGACGGCGGCCTTCTGTGGACCGAAGAGGTGCAATCGGCCGCGCAGCTCACGCGCCAGGATCGCGTGACGCTGCCCTGGTCGCTCGAAACGCTCGCGCTGCCCGACGCCGCCGCGCGAAGGTCGCTCGGCGAAAAAGCGCGCGCGCACCTCAAGACCATCCCCGACGGCGAGCGCCGCGACGCGATCACCGCGCTCCTCGCCGAGCTCGGCAATCCGCCGCCGGTGGCGCGCCAGATGCTCACCTGGGACGAAGTGCGCCGCGCCTCGCGCCTGACCACCTGGGGCGGCCACTCGCACACGCACCCGATCATGTCGCGCCTCGGCGCCGACGCCGCCGACCACGAGATCCGCCTCTGCAAGGAGCGCATCGCCGCCGAGACCGGCCGCGCGCCGACGACGTGGGCCTACCCCAACGGCCGCCGCACCGACTACACGCCCGAGACGCAAGCCATCCTCCGCCGCCACGGCTTCACGCTCGCCTTCGCCACCTCCGAAGGCATCGCCGGCGCCGACAGCGACTGGATGGCCATCAAGCGCCTCCCCGCCGAGATCGCGCACGATCCGGGCGCGCTCGCCTGGCTCGCTGCCGGCATGGGCGCCGATCCATCGTTGTAGGCGGGCTCTAGTCGCCGACTTCGAGCGTGAGCAGCGTCAGGTCGTCCGGCCGATTGCCGCCGGTGCGCTGCTCGACGAGCGACACGATGCGCCGGTTGATCTCGTCGAGATCGCGCGGCGCCTTGGCCAACAGATCGATCACGCTCCACAGCCCGAGCTGATCGTCGTCGCGATGGAGCGCGTCGAGCACGCCGTCGGTCATGAGCAGCACGATGTCACCCGCGTCGAGCGGGAAGACGTCGTCGGCGTAGCTCTGCGCCGGCAGCATGCCGACCGGCGGCCCCGACGCGCGCCCGAGCGGCATCACCGCGCCCGACGCGCGCCGCACCAGCGGCAGCACGTGCCCGGCGTTGGCCACGGTCAGCCGCCGCGTCGAGCGGTCGAGCTTCACGCACGCCGCCGTCACGAAGCTGTCGTCGACGCCGAGCGCCGAGAACGACTCGTTGAGCTGCGTCAGGATCTCGCGCGGCGCCAGCTGCGCCACGCCCGCCAGCCGCCGGATCTCGCTCGAGATGCGCGACATCATGAGCGCGCCCGCGACGCCTTTGCCCGCGACGTCGCCGATGACCGCGACCAGCTGCCCCGGCCCGGTGGTGATGACGTCGTAGAAGTCGCCGCCGACATCGTACGCCGGGCGGTACTCGGTGGCCACGCGGAAGCCGTTGACCGCCGTCGGCAGCGACGGCAAAAAGCTGCGCTGGATGCGTTTGGCCGCCTCGAGGTCGCGCTGCACCATGCGCGAGCGCCGCTGCCGCACCACCGTGCGCAGCTGCTGCAGCGCCATCGAGATCTGCGCGGTGACGCCGGCGAGCGCGTCGTGATCCTCTTCGCTGAAGTCCTCGGCGCCCGCCTCCGCCTCGATGACGACGAGCCCGAGCAGCGACACGCCCTCGAGCACCGGCGCCGACATCATCGGGCCGCGCTTGCCGTCGCCGGCGATGAGGCGCGGGATGGCGAAGTCGGCGCGATACTCCTCGGGCAGCGCCTCGATGCCGCCGCATTGCGTGGTCTGCAGCGCCCCGCCGCGCTCGCGGCAGTAGAGGCGCGACTCGGTCCAATCACCGTCGGCAACGAAGACTTCGACCAGGCGCGTGCCCTCGAAATACGAGAGCAGGCTGTCGAGCACCTCGGTCAGGAGCTCGACTTCCGTCGACAAACGCGGCAAGCGCGCAGCGATGCGCGACAGCGCGGCGAGGCGTCGTTGCACTTCCTTGTAATCGCTGGCGAGCCGATGCGCGGCGCTCGGGCTCGGCATCGGGTTCAGTCTCAGCGCGGTACTCATCAGTGCGGCTCCCTGGAGGCGCGGATCCCCCTCCTCCTGCTTAGCGGGATCCGTGCCAGAAGTAGTGGAATCCCGCGGTGGGAGCTGCTGTGCCATTATTTCACTCGTGGTGGCGCTTACTTAAACCGCGAAGATTCTATCGAGGCGCAGGAGGCGGAAGATTGCCAGCGGTTGGTCTTTGAGGCCCACCACCTCCACCTTGGCCCCCAGTGCCTTCATTCGTTTGTAGAGAGACACGATCGCGCCCACGCCGGAGCTGTCGATCAGTCGTAAATCCGTGAGATCTACAGTAATTGCCGGACGCTTCTCGGCCACCAGCGCGTCGATGGTCGGTCGAAGCTCGGGTGTGGACAGAGCGTCCAGAGATCCCGAAATCCGGAGAACCGTAACATCTCCGTCATCTTCGCGATTGAAATTCATTGGCGACTATCGCCCCCACCACTGTCCTGAAGTCGGTCAGATGGCTGCCGCACTTGCCGGCGAGCCGGGTCGAGATATTTCGTCATAGAGAGCACGTTTGGCGACCCGGCCACGTACTTCACCTCGTCCATGAACGAGCGGATGATGTACAGCCCGAGCCCCGATTCGGGAAGAGCATCGAGGTCAGGTAGCGGGACCTCCTCGATGGCGAAGCTCTTTCCATAGTCGATGAGTCGAATGGTAATGGCCGAGACGCCCGCGTCGACCTCGATGTCCACATCGCCCGGTTTGCCGTCGTAGCTGTGGATCGCCGCGTTGTTGAACGCCTCCCCGAAGGCCGAGACGACCTCGTTGTCCCACTGCGTATTGCGGATTGGCCCGGTCGTTTCGTCGGGTGTCCCGACGAGCTTGCAGGCCGAGCCGACGACGCGCACCGCAAGATCGCGGTAACGCAAAGTCCCCGGCACGCGCAGGTGGATCACGGCCCCATGATACCGCATGCGCGGGGCGATCACCCAATCTTCGCTTCGTGAGGTAGACTGCACTGCTGTGACCCCTGCCGTGAAGGTCGCCAAGCGGGCGATCGACGTCCTCGCCTCCGCCGTCGGATTGGCCCTGACGGTTCCGCTCTATCCCGTCATCGGCGCCGCCATCTGGCTCGACTCGCCGGGCCCGCTATTCTACCGGCAGAAGCGCGCCGGCGAGCTCCTCGGCTCCGACGGGCCGGGCCGCTTCCGATTTCGTGAATTCCAGATGTTGAAGTTCCGCACCATGCGCCCCGACGCCGAGCGCACCACCGGCGCGGTGCTGTCGTCGGAGGGCGATCCGCGCGTGACGCGCATCGGCCGCGTTCTCCGGCGGACGCGCATCGACGAGCTGCCGCAGTTCTGGAACGTCTTGCGCGGCGACATGAGCCTCGTCGGACCGCGGCCGGAGCGGCCCGAGCTGCTCAACAACCTGGCGCTGGCGATCCCGTTTTTCGAGGAGCGCATGCGCAACGTCAAGCCGGGCATCACGGGCCTGGCGCAGATCAACCTCGGCTACACCGGCTCGGCGCCCGAGGGCAGCCCGATCACGGCGTTCAAAAAGCAGCTGACCAACCCGTTCGAGCTCGACGGCGCCGACGACGCGGAGGCCGACGACATGCGCCTGAAGATGCTGTTCGATCTGGCCTACTCGGCGACGCTCGAGCAGTTCAGCTCCTTCCTGTCGACGGAGCTGTCGGTGATCGCCAAGACGCCGATCGTGATGCTGAAGGGGCTCGGCCGCTAGTGGCGCTCGACGAAGGGCTGTCGATCGAGATCGTCTGGGACGACGGCGATCTCAAGATGGCCGTGCTCGACGCCAGCAACGGGCGCTTTCGCGCGCACGCCGAGGCCTACGTGAAGGCGGGCGAGCTCGGGCGCATCGCGCAGGCGATCGACGGGTTCCCGCTCGGACAAAAGGACGTGCGCACGGTGACGGTGGGGACGGCGCGGCTGCGCTTCTTCTGCCGCGAGGAGACGATGGGGCATCCGATGGTGGAGGTGAAGTGCGCGGGCGGGACCGACGAGTATCCGGAGGTCGCGCACTTCTACCTCGCGCTCGAGAAGGATGCCGTCGTCGAGTGGGTGCGGCAGCTGCGGCGCGTGGGCGATCGGAAGGAGCTGCCCGCGCTGCTGCGCGCCGGGCGCGAGCCCTAGGCAGGGAAGATGTCGGCGAGGATGTCGGTGATGCGCTCGGCCGACTTGCCGTCCCAGAAGCGCGGCACGCGGCCGCTGGTCGGCGCCGCGAGCGCCTTGGCGACGTGCTCACGCACCGACGAGAGCTGCGTGCCGGCGAGGAAGTTCGTGCCCTCGGTGATGGTCACCGGGCGCTCCGTGTTCTCGCGCAGCGTGACGCACGGGACGCCGAGCACCGTCGTCTCCTCCTGCACGCCGCCCGAGTCGGTGAGCACGATGCGCGCCTGCGCGGTGAGCTTGAGGAAGTCGAGGTAGCCGAGCGGCTCGATGAGGCGCCAGCGCCGCTCGTCGACGCGCAGGCCGCCGTCGCTGAGGCGGGCGCGCGTGCGCGGGTGCACGGGGAACACCAGCGGCAGGTCGCCGGCGCTCTCTTCGATCGTGCGCAGGAGCGCGCCGAGCTGCGCCGGGTTGTCGACGTTCGACGGGCGGTGCAGCGTGACCAGCACGTAGCCGCGCGCGGGTACGCCGAGCTGCTCTAGGATCGGCGAGCGCATCGCCTGCTCGCGCGCGGCGAGCAGCGTATCGATCATGACGTTGCCGACGAAGAAGGTGCGCTCCGCGGCAACGCCTTCGCGGGCGAGGTGCTCCATGCCCGCCGGATCCGAGACGAAGAGCAGGTCGCTGATCGCGTCGGTGAGCTTGCGGTTGATCTCCTCGGGCATGTCGTCGTCGCGCGAGCGCAGGCCGGCCTCGACGTGGATCATGAGCGGGCGGCGGCGCTCGACGAGCTTGCCGTCGAGGTGGGCGCGGAACGGACGGTCGAGGAAAAACTTCGACGTCACCAGCGCGCAGCCGATCGTGGAGTTGACGTCGCCGACGACGAGCACCGCCTCGGGCTGCTCGGCCTGCAGCACGGGCTCGAAGCGGCGCATGATCTCGGCCGTCTGCATCGCGTGCGACGCGGAGCCGATCTCGAGCTCGATGTCGGGCTTGGGGATGGCCAGGTCCTCGAAGAAGATCTTCGAGAGCTTGGCGTCGTAGTGCTGGCCGGTGTGGACCAGCCGCGCGTCGAATCGCGGGTTGGCGCGGAAGGCACGCATGAGCGGCGCGATCTTGATGAAGTTGGGGCGGGCGCCGGCGACGAGCAGGATCTTGGTGGGCATTCGTTTCTCTCTCTCAGAACCTTATAAGCACGACCGGGCGGGTCAACTTCGTATCGTGGGCGCGGGCCGCCTGGTAGAGGGCGCCGGCGAGGCCCGTGTAGATCCAGAACGCCGCGCCACGGCCGGGCGGGACGAAGACGAGGCTGACCGCCAGCCCGGCGAGCGCGGCGAGGAGCGCGCGCGCCCAGGTGACGGCGACGGCGGCGTCGCGATCGTTGCGGTAACGAACGAGGAGGAGCAGCGCGGTCTTGAAGGACAAGTAGAGGACCGCGAGCGACGCGACGAGGCCGAAGAGCCCGCCGGGGACGCCGTGACGGGCGACACCGCCGTGGACGGGGAAGCAGAAGAGCGGCGCGGCGAGCGCGGCGGCGAGGAGGAGGCCGCGCAGACCGAAGCGCAGCCCGAAGTGCACGACCAAGATCGTGGTGAGCACGAGCTGACCGGCGCGACTTTGCGTCAAGATGACGCAAACTCCGACCACCACTAAAGTCACGATCGACAAGAAGAGGCGCGTCGCGCTGCGCTTGCGCGCGAAGAAGGCGAAGGCGAGCGGCAACGCCAGCGCCGGCGCGCATGCGCGGGCGTCGGGATCGTCGAGCGCCGCCGCCAGCGCCGACGGCGGACCCATCGCCGCCGCCGCCGCGACCAACGCCACCGCCACCAGGACCGCGGCGACGAGCGCGAGCGCGCGGAAGCGCTGCACGCCCTGCGCGAGCAGGAAGAATGTGGTGAAGCCGGCGGCGAGCTCGGCCGCTTCGACGCGCGCGCCCGGCGGCCGCGTGACGGCGAGCGCGACGAGCGCGCCGGCGGCGAAGAGCGCGGCCCAGCCGAGCTGCGGCGCGGCGGTGAGCTGCGCCTTTCGCAGCTTGAGATCGACGACGAGCCCGAAGAGCGCGAGCGCGAACACGAGCGGCACGAGCGGCAGCGGCTGCAGCGCCGCGACGAGCTCCTGCGGATGCAGCCCGCGCAGCACGAGGAGGACGACTATGCCCACCATGGCAAACATCAGCGGAACCGGATATTGTCGCGCTTCACCGAACGGGAGCCTTGGTGATGCGCGCGCTCGCTTCTGTAGCTCTGGTCCTGGTAGCGTCGACGGTGCTCGGCGCGTGCGGGCCCGTGGCGTACGACTATAGCAAGGAACCCGATCCGCGAAAGCAGGAGTTCGTCCTCGGCGTCAACGACACGGTTCGCATCAACGTGTGGAAGAACCCCGAGCTGTCGGGCGACGCGCGCGTACGCCCCGACGGCACCATCACCATGCCCCTCATCGGCGACATCAAGGCGGCGGGGCGATCGCCGTCGTCGCTCAAGGCGGAGATCACCAAGCGCCTGCAGAGCTACGTAAAGGACGAGGGGGCGATCGTGTCGATCGCCGTCACCGACGTGAACAGCTATCGCTTCACGGTCTCGGGGCAGGTGGAGAAGCCGGGGATCCAGACGGCGAAGTACTTCGTGACCGCGGCCGAGGCGATCGCCATGGCGGGCGGGCTCAACCGCTACGCCAACCCGCACCGGCTGGTACTCATCCGCAACGACATCCACGGCTTCCGGCGCATTCCGCTCGACTACGATCGCATCTCGTCGGGCGAGCATCCCGAGGAGAACCTGGTGCTCATGGCCGGCGATACGTTGTTCGCACAATAAGTCCGCGACTTATTGTCGTTCCGACAAGAAGTCAGTCAGGCGTTGGCGAGCAGCACGCCGAGGTGCAGGTGGCGCGGCATCTCGTGATTGAGGCGGAGCAGCTCGTTCTCGGTGGTGCGGCCGGCGCGGGCGACGACGATGACGCCGTCCATCATCTCGATCGCGGCCAGGTGTTCGCCGAGCATCTTGAAGCCGGTGAGATCGACGATCACGTGCGAGAAGAGCTCGGCCGAGTGCTGGATCACCCGCGCCAGCTGCGGCACGCCGGCGCCCGCTTGCCCGATCTGCGGCGGCACGAGCAGCGCCAGTTGGCCGCGCAGCCAGCGCGTGGCGAACATCGATTCGTCGTCGGTGGCGCTGGTGCCGACGGCGAGGCGCGCGATCGCCGGCCAGCGGACGTTGGCGTCGACGTAGGCGGCGGTGGTGTTGGCGATGTCGACGAGCGACAGCCCGAGCTGCACGCCGACGGCGGTCACGCCGATGTCGCTCGACGCGGGCAGAAGCCCGATGATGCGCCGCCCGGTCTCCTTGACCCGGCGCGCGACGGCCACGCAGTCGGCGCGCACGGCGGTGGTGGTCGCCTCGTCGAGCTTGATGCCGAGCGCCTCGAGCGTGACGTCGTCGAGCAGCACGGCGGTAGCATAGCACCGGCGCTGCGCCACCGTCGCTGCGCGCGTCGTGATAGGCTCGGCGCCATGCCCCGTCGCGCCGAGGTCGCGGTCACGCTCGCCGCGGCCGCCTGCGCGCTCGCCGCGACGACGATCGGCAGGCGCGCCGACGCCAAGGTGACGTGGCAGGGCACCGGGCTGGCGACCGCGGGCTGGACCGACAACATCCTGAACGCGCCCGACCAGACGACGGTGGGCGCGGCGCCGCGCGAGAGCGACGTGTTCTTCCAGCTGGCGCCGGGCGCGCTCATGACGCAGGCGGCGCCGCGCATCCTCGAGCGCCTCGGCTACGTCTTCACGGCCGATCTGTTCGCGCGCCACTCGGAGGCGAACTCGTACACCAACGCGCTCACCTGGTTCGCCGACGTGGCGACGTCACCGACGACACGGCTGACGCTGTCGCTCGACACGACCCAGGGGCGGCTCTCGACGTTCGCGCTGAACCAGTCGTCGGCCGACGCCACCGTCGGCGTGCTGACGCAGAACAATTCGACCAACTACTTCAAGCAGGGCGCGACCCAGGGCCTCGTGGCCACGCCGCTGCCGGAGTGGCGCTTCGCCGAGTCGCTCGCCTTCGGCGCGTTCATTCCGATCGATCGCGGCCGCATGCCCGACAGCTACACGCTCACCGCCGAGCTCGGCGCCGACCGCACCTTCCGCACCAATGCGTTCGGGCTGGTGCTGCGCGAGAGCTTCATCGACTTCGTGCAGCCGCGCGATCCGCTCACCGACGTGCCGCTCGACTTCGACTCGCAGCAGCTCCTGACGACGGCGCTGGCGCGCTGGCGGCGTGATTGGTCGGCGTCGTGGAACACGGTGGCCGAGCTCGGCGTCATCTCGGTGGTCGCGTTCTCGGCGAACCCGGCGATCGGAACGACGACGGCGTGGCAGCCGAGCGCGCTGGCGTCGCTGCGCTGGGCGCGCCTGGTCGGCTCGGTCGAGCTGCACTACGCGCACACGGCGACGCCCAACGTGCTCGTCGGAACGACGGTGGCGGTCGACGAGGTCGCGCTGCAGGGCATCGTGCCCTATCCGAAGTTCAACATGGTGTTCAGCGCCACCGCGGGCTACCAGCACGCGCACATCCTGCCGCTGGTCCCGACGATCCCCGAGTCGTCGGCCGACCTCGCGGTCGCCGACGTCACCGTCGCCTGGCAGCCGATCCCCGAGCTGCGCGTGTTCGCGCGCTACTCGCTGTTCGACCAGTTCGGCAACGTGCCGACGGCGATGACGCCGCTGCCGCTGTTGCCCGATCTGACGCGCAGCGTGCTCATGATCGGCGCGACCGTGCTCTACCCGGTGGTGGCGACGGTGCGCGCGCCGACGGGCGCCGGCTCGCGCGTCGACGAGACCGATCAACCGGAGTTTCCCGAACCGCACGCGGCGGAGCCGCAATGATGAGACGGAGGTGACCATGAAGACACTGATGCTGGCAGCAGCGCTGGCCGCGGGGGCCGCGGCGTGCGGACCGCCGATGAAGCAGACGCCGGTCGAGGAGATCCCGAAGCTGGCGAAGCTCTCCGACGTGATGGACAACCAGGCGACGGCGATGGATCCGCTGTTCAAGAAAATCGGGCAGACGCAATATACCGACGCGGATTGGGCGGCGATCACCGCCGCGGCGACGCGCGTGCAGGCGACCAGCCTCAAGA
Source organism: Polyangia bacterium (assembly GCA_035607415.1). Taxonomy (GTDB): domain Bacteria; phylum Myxococcota_A; class Polyangia; order Palsa-1104; family Palsa-1104; genus JAQBQH01. The sequence goes on along the minus strand of DATNAQ010000041.1, from coordinate 49,075 downwards.
TCAAGGACTTCTCGAAGGGCGCCGAGTTCGACGCGCTGGCGATGAAGCTCAACCAGCAGGCGGCGGAGCTGGCCAACACCTACTCGACGAAGGACGCCGCGGCGGCGTCGACGGCGCTCGGCAACATGAAGGCGACCTGCAAGGAGTGCCACAAGAAGTTCCGCTAACGCCCTGACGATCGCGCTGATTGTGCCGACGGAGCGTCGGCCGCTCGGGACATCCGGCCTGGGACTTCCCAAGCCGGTCTTGGCGGCGATTTCGCGGAATGATCGGGATCGCCGATTACGCGTGCAACCAGGACGTAGCTACTCTTTCGACCACGGCGGCGTGATGCCGCAGCTGCGTGCATACGCCACGAGCTGTCCCATGTGCTCGCTGTCGTGCAGGATGATGCGCAGAAAGATCGCGTCGACGTCGCTGTCGCGATCGTAGACGCGAACCTTCTTGTGCAGGTCAGCCGGCGTGGTGTGCGCGCGCGCCGCTTTGACGATCTCGAGTGAGCGCTTGAGCCAGTCGATCACCTGCGCCTTTTGCGTCACCGTCTTCTCGAGCTTCTCGTCGAAGGCGGGCGTCTTGGCGCCGGTCAGGCCGGTCAGCCACAAGTTGGCCATGACGATGTGCATGTACACTTCGCCCGTCGAGCGCACGCCCGTCGCCGGCCGCCAGGCGAACTTCTCCGGCGGCGTCGCCTGCGCCAGCGCCAGCAGCCGCTCGGCGATGAGCGAAAATTCGGGGTCGTACCCCTTCCACAAGCCGTCGGGCAGCTTCTCCGCGCGCGCGCCCGCGCACAGCAACGACGACAACAACCCGGCCAACACGATCGTCTTTTTCATGGGCTCCTCAGTCGGTGGGCAGAAGCCTAACGCAGCCCGACCTGTCCGTGCCCGGAGCGCATCAGCTTCTCTGACTCGAAGCCAATTCCATCCTTCGCGGCGAAGGGTAGCTCAACCTTCGCCAGGCTGATGCGTCACGAAGCCTTCGAGCCAGGCGATGTGGCCAAGTACGTTTTCGTTGATCGAGAAACCCACGAGCAAGTCGCGGAACCCTGGCTGATCGGCCACTCGTAGTCGAGCCGCCTCGGCCTCGTCGCGCGTCGCGAACACGCCGATCAGCTTCACGTCCTCGTGGCCGTCTTCAAACGCGTGCACGTGATGCAGTAGCCAGACGGATTTCATCAGATCGATTGTACTCCGTAGCTTGCTCGCGGCGTTCAGGCTGACGATCCGGAGGGCGGAATGAGGCTCGTTATCGTCCGCGAGGTTCGCCGTCAGGGTCTGCCCGCATGGTCCATGCGTCTCCCCGAGCTGTCGCGCTACTGCAAATCGCGGCCGAACGGGAACAGCGCGAGCGGAATCAGCTTGATGTGCTGGATCGCGAACGGGATGCCGATGATGGTCACAAAGAGCACCAACGCCGACGCCAGGTGAGCCAGCGCGATTCCCCACCCGAAGAAGAGGAGCCAGATGATGTTGAACACGATTCTCAGCGTGCTGTTGGCGTCGGGCCGCTCGACGACGCGCTTGCCAAAAGGTGCGAACGTGGCAACGCCGATGCGCATCGACATCATCCCGAACGGGATGCCGACAATGGTCAGGCACAGCAGGAAGCCCGACAGGATGTAGCCAAGCCCGGACACGAGCCCGCCGAAGATCAGCCACAACAGGTTGCCGAGCAGGCTCATGCAGGATCAACGTAGCAGGGTTCGGAGAACTTCCAACCGTCGACACGGCGTGCGTGTACGACTGTCGTGAGTGCCCTGAACGAGGGACCCGGTAAAAGTACCTGACGCGCCGAGGCGCTTGGCGAAGACGACGAACACCGGCCGCTTCCCGAAGTCGGCGAACAGCTGCGACAGCAAGGATCCGGTCCAGCTCGCCACTGGATGCGCATGTACGAACTTACGGTGGAGGGCTGATTCATCCCATGGAACTCTTCGCTCGTTGCGGTGTCCATGAGACGTCTCGGTTCCAGTCCCATGGGACGAGCCGTCGATGCGCGCGCGCCTCCAACCCAGCGATCCATCGCCCCGGACCCCGCGTCGTGCCGTGATGCCGCGCCGGGGGCGCGCTGGTGTGTCGATTGCAGTGGCGCTCGGCCACCATGCTCCTCGAGATCGAACGAGTTCTAAGCCCCGACGATCTGACGGCGTTACGCGCCGTGCTGGCGCGCGCCGAATTCACGTCCGGCAAAGCGACGGCCAAGGGCGATGCCGAGCGCGTCAAGCACAACCTCGAGCTGCCGCGCACCAGCGTCGCGGCCAAAGAGGCCGGCGCGATCGTGCTCCGCTGTTTCCGCGACCACCCCATCGCCGACGCCGCGGCGGCGCCCAAGGCCATCCTGCCGCCGATGTTCAACCGCTTCGACCCCGGGATGTCGTATGGCAATCACCTCGACTGGCCGCTGGCGAGCGATCCGCAATTGCGCTGCGACATCTCGGTCACGATCTTCCTGAGCGACCCGTCGGACTACGACGGCGGCGAGTTGGTCATCGAGACCGACTACGGCGCGCGCGCGTGCAAGGGCACGGCGGGCGACTGCGTCCTCTATCCGAGCTCGATGCTGCACCGGATCGAGCCGGTGACGCGCGGGTCGCGCCTGGCGGCGGTGTTCTGGATCCAGAGCCTCGTCCGCAATCCCGACTGCCGCCGCATCCTGTTCGACCTTTGGTCGGTGTCGAGCGCGACCGATCTGGCGAACAAGGGCGGGGCGCTGAGCGCGCGCCTGCGCCGCAGCTACTGCAACCTCCTTCGCATGTGGTCGGAGTCATGAGCGGCCTGTTCGAGGCGCTGATCGCGCCTACCAGCGTCGAGGCGTTCCTGCGCGACCACTGGGATCGCCGCGCGCTCTTCGCCAAGGCCGACGCGGCGACACGCGACGCGCGGCTGGCGGCGCTCGGGCTGTCGCCGGCGACGCTGCGCGCGGTGGCGGCGCGCGCGCCGGCGGGCAGCGTGTGGGCCAGCTACAACGACGAGCGCGGCCGTCCCGTCTCGACGATCATCGACGGCGCGGCGGTCGACTACTATCGTCACGCGCGGCAGACGATCTTCGTGCGCAACCTGCAGGCGCTGCACGCGCCGACGCAGCTCTTCGTCGCCGCCATTCAGTCGGCGATCGGCTATCCGGCGAAGGTCGACGCGGTGTCGTTCTGGTCGCCGCCGTCGACGGGGTTCGGCTTCCACTTCGATTGCAAGAACGCGCTCACGCTGCAGCTGGCGGGCAAGAAGCGCTGGCGCCATCAGCGGGCCGCGGCGATCACGGCGCCGCCCGTCGAGCCATTTCGTCAGGCCCACCCGTGGGCGCAGATGGCGCCGCTCGACGAGAACGAGCTGGTCGAGTCGGTGCTCGAGCCGGGCGACGTCCTGTTCTTGCCCGCCGGCACCTGGCACAGCGTCGCCGCCGCCGACGATGAAGAGTCGCTGTCGATCGCGATCGGCTTCGTGCCGCGGCCGATGCACCAGCTCGTCACCGGCTGGCTCGACGACCAGCTGAAGAAGCTTGATCCCTGGCGGCGCACGCCGCTTCTGCACGCGCCGGCCCCGCTCGATGCCGCCGCGGGCCTCGCCTCGCTGCGCAGCCTCGTGGCCGAGCTCACCGAAGAGCGTCTGCACGCCCTCGCCGGCGCGCGCGACGCAATGCCCCCAACCGGAGAATGACGTGGCGACACCAGAGCGGCTCATCCACCTGCATGACGTCACGCGCATCTACTACACCGACGATATGGAGACGCACGCGCTCGACGGCGTATCGCTCGAAGTGCGCAAGGGCGAGTTCGTGTCAATCGAAGGACCATCGGGCTCGGGCAAGACGACGCTGCTCAGCGTCCTCGGCCTGCTCGACACGCCGTCGTCGGGAAAGTATCTCCTCGGCGGCCAGTCGGTCGGCGAGCTGTCGGCGGCCGATCGCGCGCTCGCGCGCAGCCGCAGCATCGGCTTCATCTTTCAGAGCTTCAACCTGATCGGCGATCTCACGGTCGCGCAGAACGTGGAGCTGCCGCTCGGCTACCGTGGCATGGCGGCCAGGGAGCGGCAGACGCGCGTCGCGGCGGCGCTCCAGCGCGTCGGCATGTCGCATCGCGCGAACCACCTGCCGAGTCAGCTGTCCGGCGGCCAGCAGCAGCGCGTCGCCGTCGCGCGCGCGGTCGTGGGCGACCCGCTCATCATCCTCGCCGATGAGCCGACGGGAAACCTCGACTCGAAGACCGGCGACGCGGTCATGAAGCTCTTGTGCGAGCTGCACGCCGGCGGCGCCACGCTCTGCATGGTGACGCACAACGCCGCCTACGCGCGCTACGCCACGCGCAACGTGCAGCTCTTCGACGGCCGCATCGTCGACGAGACGTACGCGCCGCGCGCCGCCGCCGCCGTCGAGGGAGGCCGCGCATGAGCGCGCTCCTCAGCGGCTTTCGTTCGTTCCGCCGCCTCTTTGTCAAGCGGCCGTGGTTCGTCTTCGTCGTCGTGGCCACGCTGGCGCTCAGCATCGGCGTCAACACTTCGGTCTTCAGCATCACCTGGGCGCTGATGGTGCGTCCGATCGATCTGCCCGATCTCGATCGCGTCGTCACCGTACGGGAGACGACGCGCGCGCAGGGACACAAGGACGTGCTGTCGGCCGGCGCCCTCTTCGATCTGGCGGCGCAGGCGCAGAGCTTCCAGGCGCTCGCCGGCTATCAGCGCGCCGACGTCAACGTCATGGGCGGCGACGGACCGGAGATCGCCACGGCGGTCTTCGTCTCCGACGCCTTCTTCGACGCCGTCGGCGGACGCCCGGCCGTCGGCCGCACCTTCTCCGGCGCCGCGGACGACGCGACCACGGTGCTCTTGAGCGACCAGTTCTGGCGGCGCCGCTTCGCCGCCGATCCGGCGGCCATCGGCCGCTCGCTGTCGATCGACGGCAAGCGCTATACGGTCATCGGCGTCATGCCGCCGTCGTTCCGCTTTCCCCAGCGCTTCGCCGATTTCTATGCACCGCTCGATCTCAAGCCGGAGGAGCGCGCCGATTGGGGCATGCGCGTCCTGCGCACCGTTGGCAAGCTCAAGCCCGGCCACTCGCCGGACGAGGCCAACGCCGAGCTCGCGCTGTTGGCGCGGCGGCAGGCGAGCGAGCATCCGGCCGAGAACGTCGAGCGCACGCTGTCGTTGGTGCCGATCGCCGAAGGCGTCGTATCCGATCAATATCGCCATTTTCTGTGGGCACTGTTGGCGGCCGCGGCGCTGGTGCTGCTCGTCGCGTGCGCCAACCTGGCCAACCTGCAGATCGCGCGCGCCGCCGATCGCAGCCACGAGATGATGGTGCGCGTCGCGCTCGGCGCCACCCGCGCGCAAATCATCGGGCAGCTCATCGTCGAGAGCTGCCTGTTCGCGCTGACCGGCGCTGCGGCGGCGGTGCCGGTCGCCTATTGGGCCGTCGATCTGGTGCGCGGCGCGCTGCCCGCGGAGGTCACGCGCGATATCGCCGGCTGGGATCGCATGAACGTCAACCTGCCGGCGCTCGCGCTCACGCTCGCGGTCAGCCTCTTCGTCGGTCTCGTCGTCGGGCTGGCGCCGGCGCTGCAGCTCGGCCGCACCAACGTCGGCGAGGCGTTGAAGAGCGACTCGCGCGGGGCCACCGGCAGCCGCCAATCGCAACGGCTGCGCGCGACGCTCGTGGTCGTGCAGCTCACGCTCGCCTTGGCGCTGGTCATCGGCGCGGGCGCGCTCACGCGCGGCTTCATCACCGTCGCCAACCCCAACCGCGGGCTGGTCTCGGCCAACGTGATGACCGCGCAGCTCGCGCTGCCCGACGAGCGCTATCCGACCGATCAGCACGCCGTCGACTTCGCCAAGCGTCTCGTGGACAAGCTGACCGCGCTGCCCGGCGTCAAAGGCGCCGCCGTGGTCAACAACATCCCGTGGGGCCACCCCGGCACGATGCAGATCTCCGTCGAGAATGCGGACAACCCGGCGCTCGGCACCGTCAATGTCGACGATCGCGCCATGACGCCCGGCTATCTCGCGCTGCTCGAGATCCCGCTCTTGCGCGGGCGCGTCATCGCCGAGAGCGACGATCGCGCCGACGCGCCCGCGGTGGCGCTGGTGAGCGAGCGCACCGCGCGCATCCTGTGGCCCGGCCGCGACGCGCTCGGCCACCGCTTCAAGTTCGGCGCCGCCGACGCCAAGGCGCCCTGGTTCACCGTCGTCGGCGTGGTCGGCGACGTGTACCATCGCGCGCTCGAGCCGCAGCCGGCGCTCACCGTCTACGTCCCGTTCGCGCAGGACGCGTACAAGTATCACTACGTCGTGGTGCGCACTGCGCGCGATCCCAACGCCATCGTCCACGCGATGCGCGCGTCGGTGACGTCGATCGATCCCGAGCTGCCGCTCTACGGCGTCAGACAGCTCGACGACGTGCTCTTCGAGCGCGTGGCCGGCCTGCGGCTCGCTTCGGGGCTGATGGCGGTGTTCGCGGCGCTGGCGCTGCTCCTCGGCGCGCTCGGGGTCAACGGCGTCATGTCGTACCTGGTGACGCAGCGGACGCGCGAGATCGGCATCCGCATCGCCATCGGCGCGCAGCCGCGCGTGGTGCTGGCGTGGATCTTCGCCAAGGGGATGCGGCTGGCGCTGATCGGCGCGGCGCTGGGGTTCGCCGCCGGCATGCTCCTCGTGCGCGTCGGCGAGAGCTCGCTCGGGGCCATCGTCGCCGTCGACGGGCTCATCTACGCCGGCGCGACGGCGAGCGTGCTGGTGACTGCGGCGCTCGGCATCTGGCTGCCGGCGCGGCGGGCCGCGCGCATCCCTGCCGCGTTGGCGCTGCGCGAAGAGTAGGCGGGGAGCGAGCCGTGAACGCCCGCTTCGACAAGCTGTTCCGCGAGGAGGCGGTGCGCCACCATCGCGCGGGCCAGCGCGCGCGCGGTGACGTGCTGCGCCTGTCGCCGCGTTGGGCGGCGGCGGCGTCGTGGAGCCTCTACGCCGCGCTCGCCGGGTGCATGCTCTTCGCGGCGCTCGCTACCGTCGACGAGTACGTGGCCGGCCCGGCCGTCGTCTGCGGCGCGGTCGATGGCGTCGACGCGCGCGTGCCGCGCTTCTCGATCGTCGCGCTCATGCCCGGCGCAGCGCGCCCGGATTTGCGCCCCGGCCAGCGCCTGCGCGTGACCCTCGCCGGCTATCGCGACGCGCGCATCATCGCCATCGTCGACGAGGTCGCGCCCTCGGTAATCGGTCCCGCCGAGGCCAGGCGCGCGCTCGGAGCGCACGCCGATCTCGTCCCCGTCGCGGGCGCGATCGCGATCGTCCGTGCGCACCTCGCCGCCGACGTGCCGCCGGCCGGCGGCGCGGCGCTCGAGCTCTTCGACGGAATGAGCGGAACGGCGCAGCTGCGGCTGGCCCGGCGCAGCATCCTCGCGATGCTGGTGCCCTGGCTCTTCGACGGAAGGCACCATGCAGGCTGATCAAGCGAGCACGCTCAAGTTCCTCGGGCGCTTCCCCGCCCTTCAGCGGCTGTTCTCCGCGCGCCGAGCCGGCGACGTGCCGTTCATCGGGCAGCTCACCGTCACCGAGTGCGGCGCCGCCTGCCTCGCGATGCTCCTCGCCTACTTCGGCAAGGAGCTCTCGCTCGAGACGGTGCGCGAGGCCACCGGCGGCGGCCGCGACGGCGTGAGCGCGCAGGGCCTGCTGCAAGCGGCGCAGACGTTCGGCCTGCGCGGCCGGGCGCTGCGACTCGAGGTCGAAGACCTGCGCTATCTCGACCAGCCCGCGATCCTGTATTGGGGCTTCAACCACTTCGTCATCTTCCGGCGACTCGGCAAGCGCGGCGTCGCCGTCGTCGATCCCGCCAAGGGGCGGCGCACGGTGCCGATGGAGGAGTTCCGCCGCGCGTTCACCGGCGTGGTGCTGCTCTTCGCGCCCACGCGCGACTTCGTGCGCGAGGCGCGGCCGCGGGGATTGGCGCGCCGCTACGTCGGTGCGCTCTTGCGCAGCTCGGGGCTGTTGCCGCGCATCATCGCGACGTCGGTGCTGGTGCAGCTGTTCGGGCTGATGTTGCCGGCGCTCACCGGCGTCGTCGTCGACCAGGTGGTGCCGCGGCAAGACGCGCACCTGTTGACGGTGCTCATGAGCGGCGCCGGGCTCATCGTCGCCTTCCACTTCGTGGCGACGCTCATCCGCAGCCACCTGCTCCTGCACTTTCGCACGCTGATCGACGCGAAGATGACGCTCGAGTTCATCGAGCACCTGGTCGATCTGCCGTACGGCTTCTTCCAGACGCGCACTGCCGGCGATCTGACCGTGCGGCTCAACAGCAACGCCACCATCCGCGAGCTTCTGACGGCGAGCGCGCTCTCGGCCGCGCTCGACGGCAGCCTGGTGCTCGTCTATCTGTGCATCCTCGTCTTCGCCAGCCCACCGATGGCGGGCCTGGTGCTCCTCCTGGCGCTCGTGCAGCTCGTGGCATACCTCGTCAAGCGGCGGCAGCGCGCCGAGCAGGTGGCGGCGAACGTGGAGAGCCAGGCGCGCTCGCGCAACCAGCAGCTCCAGATCCTGCACGGCATCGAGACGCTCAAGGCGATGGGCATCGAGCGCGGCGCCGTCGCCACCTGGTCCGACCTGTTCGTCGACGAGCTCAACGCCGTCGTCGCCGTCGGCCGCACCGAGGCGATGATGAACACGGTGCTCGGCACCATCCGCCTGTTCGGACCGCTGGCCATCCTCTGCTTCGGCGCCTGGCAGGTGCTGGGCGGCCAGCTCAGCCTCGGCGCGATGCTGAGCCTGAGCGCGCTCGCCGCGGGCTTCCTCGGTCCGGTCAACACGCTCGTGGCCACCGCTGCGCAGTTCCAGCTCGCCGAGAGCCATATCCGTCGCGCCGAGGACATCTTGTCTGCGGCGCCGGAGCAGGACGCGGCGCGCGCGCGGCCGGCGCCGAAGCTTTCCGGCGTGGTGACGCTCGAGGAGGTCCACTTCGCGTACTCGCCGTCGCTGCCGCCGGTCGTGCGCGGCGTCTCGCTGACCATCCGCCCGGGGCAGCAGGTCGCCATCGTCGGCCGCTCCGGCGCGGGCAAGTCGACGCTCGCGCACCTGCTCATCGGCCTGCAGCGCCCGACCGCGGGGCGCATCTCGTTCGACGGCGTCGATCTGGCCGACGTCGATCTGCGCTCGTTGCGCCGCCAGATCGGCGTGGTCACGCAGCAGCCGTTCCTCTTCGGCGCGACGGTGCGCGAGAACATCGCGCTCGCCGATCCGTCGCTGCCGCTGGACGCGGTCATCGCGGCGGCAAAGCTGGCGCAGATCCACGCCGACATCGCGGCCATGCCGATGGGCTACGAGACCGTCATTGTCGACGGCGGCGCGTCGCTTTCGGGCGGGCAGCGGCAGCGCATCGCGCTGGCGCGCGCGCTCGCGACCAACCCGCCCATCCTGCTCCTCGACGAGGCCACCAGCGCGCTCGACGCGCGCACCGAGGCCGCCGTGCACGACGCGCTGCGCTCCTTGTCGTGCACGCGCATCCTCATCGCTCACCGCCTCAGCACCATTCGCGCGTCCGACCGCATCCTCGTGCTCGACGACGGACAGATCTCGGAGCAGGGCACGCACGAGGAGCTCGTCGGCAGCGACGGGCATTACGCGCGGCTGCTCGCCAGCCAGCTCGGCTGACCCATGGCGCACGACGACGGAAGGCCGCTCACCGCGCTGTTCGCACGTCCGCTGCACGGCGCGGACGCCGAACAGCGGCGCGGCGATCTGCTCGACCAGCGCGCGCGGCTGTTCGGGCGGCGGCAGCCGAACGGCGCGCGCGACAAGGTGCTGGTCATCGCGCTGCGCGGCGAGGCGCACGCCGACGCGGTCGTGGCGCGCCTCGTCGCCCGCGGCGTGCCCGTCTGCCGCTTCGACGTCGACACGTTCGGCGACGAGGCCGAGCTGTCGCTGACGACGGGCGAAGCCGGCATCAGCGGACGGATCGTGACCAGCGCGGGAACCTTCGCCACCGAGGAGATCGCCGCGGTCTGGCTCCATCGCCCCATCTTCGAGCTGTTCGGCGCGGGGCCGACGCGCGACAACCTCGGCAGCTTCGTCCGCCGCGAGCGCGAGGCGGCGCTGCGCGGGCTGTTCGATCTGGTCGCCGACGCGTTCTGGGTCAATCCGGCGGCGGCGCTCTACGCCGCGACCAGCAAGCCGATGCAGCTCTGCCATGCGGCCGCTGTCGGTCTGACGCTGCCGCGCACGCTCGTGACCAATCGCCCCGACGAGGCGGCCGCGTTCTTTGCGGCGTCCGGCGGCCGCGTCATCGCCAAGGCGTTTCGCGGCGAGATCGGCTCGGGCTGGCACGACACCGAGATCGTGTACGCGCAGCGCCTTACCGAGGCGCACCTGGCCGAGCTGCCACGGCTGCGCCACGCGCCGTGCATCTTTCAGGAGCTGGTCGACAAGGCGAGCGAGCTGCGCGTCACCGTGGTCGGCGATCGACTGTTTCCCGTCGAGATCCGCTTCGCCGACGGCGCGCCGCCGCCGGACGACTATCGCCGCGCCGAGGTCGAGGCCAGCTACGCGGCCTGCGCGCTGCCGCCGGAGCTCGAGCGCGCGTGCGCGCGCCTCGTCGAGCGCTGCGGGCTCGGCTTCGCCGCCATCGACTTCATCCGCCGGCCCGACGGCGCCTTCGTCTTCCTCGAGCTCAACGCGTACGCCGCGTGGCTGTGGCTCGAGGCGCTGACCGGCATCGCCGTCTCGGACGCCGTCGCCGAGCTGCTCGCCGGCGCGGCTACGGGAAGCAGTGCGGCGTCGGGTTGAGCTCGTCCTCGCGCGGCGGCGCGGCACGCTCACCCATGCGCACCGGCGCCTCGTAGAGCCGGCGGCCGCCGAGGCGAATGCCGTGCGTGCCGAAGCCGATCGGCTGTAGCCCGGGGACCAGCACGCGCACCACCGACAAGCTCGTCGACGCCAGCTCGGGCGCGGTCATGTCGACGACGATGACCTCGAGGCCGCGGCCGTCGAGCCGGGCGACCAGCTCGGCGAGCTGCGCCGCCGGCGCCGGCGGCGTGGCCGCGGCCGCGGGCAGGCGCCGCCGCCTGCGTCCGCTCCACAGGAAGCGGGCACGCGGCAGCCACGCGGGGTGCGCGTAGGCCAGGCCGTGATCCTCGAGGCTGCGCACTTCGTCCTCACCGTAGACACGGCCCGGTTTCCACGCGCTGGCGAGAGACTCGCGGAAGGCGCCGTGGGCCTCTAGCAGCGCCCGGCGCGTGGCGAGGTGCGCGTCGAGATCGGCGGCGGCGCCGCAGACGAGCGCCGGCCCCGCCTGGCCGCTGCCGATCATCAGCGCCAGCGTCGTCGGCACGCCCAGATCCGTCGTCAGGTCGACGAGGAACGCGTCGTAGCCGTGCGCGCGGATCTCGTCGAGCGCGGCGCGGCAATAGGGATCGCCGGCCTCGTCGAGATCGATGAGCGGTAACGACAGACGGTGGAGCCACGCGATCATGAAGGCGTCGCGCTCGATGAGCTCGAGCAGTGCGCGCAGCGTCGCTTGCGCGGGCGAGCCGTGCGCCGCCATGCCGCTCGAGCATTCATCGAACAGCTCGCCGCCGCGCGTGCCGTAGGAGACGGCGCACTCGGGCACGAGGCGCGGCGTGCGCCCGGTCAGACTGAAGCCTTCGCGCCAGCTCAAGGTGCGGGCGGGCGAGTAGGGCGCGAAGGGGAAGCCGGCGAGCGCGTACTGGCGCTCCGAGAAGAGCGGCAGCGTTGTCGGGCAGACGGCGCGCTCGCCGAGCTCGTCGCGGCGCGCGCGGATCGGCGCGTCCGGCGCCGGCCGGATGCCGCAGTAGCGCTCGAGCGCTTCGGCCAGGGCGACGAGCCGCGCCGTGTCAGCGTCGGCGGCGCAGGCCTGGCTCCAGGCGTTGCTCACGCCCGCGCGTGGATCGGCGTCGACGATGGCGAAGCGGGCGTTGGCGCGCGTCAGCAGTGGCGCCGACGCGGCGCCGGACGGCAGCGTGCGCACCGCCAGCTTGCCGACGATGCCGATGCGCGCGTCCGCCAGCGCGGTCAGCTCGCCGAGGAGCGCCGGCTCCGGGAGCGGCGCGCGATCGAGCGGCGGCGCGGCCATCGGATCGCGTCGGCGCGGCGGCGGCGCGCACAGCTCGCAGGCCGGATGCGGCAAGAGCGGCGCGTCGCGCGCTTCGTCGCGCGTCAGGCTCATGAAGGAGACGCGCGGCACCGGCCACGCCGACGACAGCGACTCGACCAGCGCGCGCACCGCCGCGCCGGCGACGACGGTGGCGTGCGCCGCCGCGTGGGCGCGCTCGCGCCGCCAGCCGCCGCGGCGCAGGTGCTCGAAGAACGCGTTCTCGGCGCCCACGTCCTCCGCCATGCCGAGCCAGCGCAGCTCGAAGCAGCGGAAACAGCCGCCGTCGTCGCCGCGACCGAGCACGCCGGCGATGGCGTGGTCGTCGAGCATCAGCGCAAACACGCAGGCGACGCCGCCGCGGCGCGCGCGCTCGTTCGCCGCTTCGACGAGCGCGAGCTCGGGTCCGTCGGGGACGATGACCCACGCATCGCCGCCGTCGAGCTCGCCGGTGGCGTGGCGGATGACGCGCGGCGCGCCGGCGGCGGTGAGCGCACGCGCCGTCTCTTCGGCGGTGGCGCCGTCGCCGACGACGACGAGCCGGCGCGGCGCTCGTCCGTCGGCGAAGCGCGGCGAAGGGGCGCGCCGCAGCAGCGGACCGGGCTGGGCGCTGCCGTCGTCGATGATGCCGGCCGCCGTCAGCTCGCCGAGGAGGCGCAGAGTCGCGACCTTTTCGCAGCGATCGACGCCGGCGAGGATCGCGCTCGCCGGCCGCCCGTCGACGAGCGCCAGCACGCGGCGCGCGAGAGCGACGCGGTCGGGTTCGCGCACGGTGCGGCTCGCCTCGCCGGCGCGCACGAGGAGTCCGCCGGCGAAGTCGACGACGTGACAGCGCGGATGCAGCTGCAGGCCGGCGCCGGCGGTCGCGAGCTCACGCATGCCGCACCTCCTGGTGCAGGCGCCGGCGCGCCAGGATCTCGCTCCGCGCCATCGGCAGCTCGAGGCGCGCCTCCGCGTACAACAGCGCCGGTAAGAACGGGTGAAACTCGAAATAGAGGGTGCGCCGCGGCGACGCCTGTACGCTGGCGGCCGATCCGTGGACGAGCGCGCAGTGATGCACGACCACGTCGCCGGCCTCGGCCTCGACGGGGACGAGGTCGTCGAACCGATCGCGGCGCCGTGGCACCGCCGCCCAGGCATTGGGATCGGCGTGGCTGCCCGGCAGCACCGCGACGCAGCCGTTGTCGGCGCCGGCGTCGTCGAGATAGACGCCGACGTTGACGAACCAGCGCCGGCCGAGGCGCGCCGGCGCCACCGGCTCGCAGTCGACGTGCACCGGAAATTGGCTCGCCGGTCCCGCGGCCTTGACGACCAGCACGTCGCCGGTGCACACCGCGCCGGCGCCGAGCAGCGTCTCCGCCAGCGCGCCGACGAACGGGCTTCTGACGAGCGCCGAAAGAGGTTTGGCATCCGGATCGAGCGCGAGCACGAACGGCACGCGATTGAACCGTCCGGCGTCGTCGAGCCCGAGCGCCAACGCCGGCCGCTTCGCGACCACGGCGAGCACCTCGGCCGCCGCCGCGCGCAGCCGCTCCAGCGCCGCGCTGTCGACGGCGCCGCGCACTACGACGATGCCCGCGCGCTGAAACGCGCGCCGCAGCTCCGTCGCGTCGGCGCCGCGGTCGAACGTGGGGATGCGCGCGTCCATCAGCGCAGCGACAAGAGCTCGCGCACGCGCGCCCAACCGCGCAGCGCTTCGTCGCGATGGCGCTGTTGTAGGACGACGAAGTCCTCGAGCTCGTCAGGCTCGAGGTCGTACTCGATCAAGGCGCCGGCCGGGTCGGCCATGACGCGCGCCGCGAACTCCGGCTCGCGGACGCAGCGACCCGAGATCCGGTCGATGATGGCGCAGCTCTCTTCGGTCGTTCTCATGTCTCTCGCTCCGTTGCATGACATCAGGAAAAACCGCGCCCTCCCCGCTCCGCGGAGAGGGCGCGTCACTGCCTTGATCAGCCTTGCGCTACGGGTACTGGCAGCACTTCTTGGCCGACGACGCCATCACCATCGACGGCATGTCGGTCGCGAAGAAGCTGGTGGCCTCGTCGCTCTTCATGCCGGCGACGATGAGCGCCAGATCCTCGGCGCTGAGGTCCTGCCCCGCCAGCGCCTGCTCGGGATTCTCGAGCAGGCTCTTGCGGAAGTCGCCGTCACGCAGTGCACGGCCAATCACCTGGTCCAACGAGTTCGTCTTGCTCATGCGTTCTCCTTTGCTACGGGTGGTGGTGCGACTACATCTGTTGCCGGCCGGGCCCGCCGAGCACGACCGAATAGACGGCGGCCTCGCGCACGCCGTCGAGTTGCAAGAGCTGGTTCATCGGCTCGTCGAAGAAGCCGCCCATGCACACCGCGTCGAGCCCGAGCGCGGCGGCGAGCAGCGACACGTTCTGCGCGATGTGTCCGGCCTCGAGCAGCGCGAAGCGATAGCCGCGCTCGCCGTACTTCTTCTGCACGCGCTCGAAGCGCGCGGCGAGCACCACGACCAGCGACGCGTCGGCGGGCTGGAGCAGCGGCCGGTTGAGCGCGAGCGTTTCGTCGGCGCTGACCGCGCGCAAGAACGCCAGCTCGTGCTCGAGCGGCGCGTAATGGTAGAGCCCGGACGCGAGGCCGGTGGCGCGCAAGACGAGCGGGTACACCTCGATCGGATAGAGCGCGCCCGGCGATGGCGCCGAGCGCGCGGGCACGCGAGCGCCGTCGCCGTTGACGCTGCGCTGGACGCCGCAGCCGAGCGCGAGCAGCGTGGCGATCGCGTCGAGCGACACTGCCGCGCCGCTGAATTCGCGCACCGAGCGCCGCGCTCGCAGCGCATCGGCGAGCGACAACGCGAGTGGCCGCGCGGCCGGTAGCGCCACCTTCGCGGCGGCGGGGTACCGGCGATAATCGAGCGTGAGCGTGTGCGCTTCGATTTCGTCGGGGTCGACGCCGCACCACGAGGCTTGCGTCTGCTTGCTGTGCTCGTGGAAGACGGCCGAGGCCGGCCACGGCCATTCCGCGAGCACGTCGAAGCCGGCAAACTGCGCGCGCCGCTCCGCTTCGAGCGCGTTCTTGGCGGCGACGTACGCTTCGTTCGCGACGCGGCCGCTCTCGCCGTCGGCGAGGAGGCGGAGCACGTCGCGCAAGGTCGGTCGGTGAGAGCCCATGTCGGCGCCCGTCTCTGCAACCCGCGATCCAGGGCGCGCCGGAGCCAATCAGGCGTTTTGCCCGTTGGCAGCGACTGCGTCGTCGACGACGACGCAGTCCCAGGAGCAGCGCCAGGGACGTCTCAGTGACGCCGTTCGAACAGGCGCATGCGCGCGCTCCAGCCGCGCAACGAGCGCACCAGATCGGCCGCGTAGCCGCCGTCGGCGAAGTGGAAGCCGAGCCCCCAGGTGGCGGCGTGCTCGAGCACGCCGTCCGCGACGAGGAAGTTACGCGCGATCACCAGCCAGGGCACGGCGCCGAGCGCGGCGCCGTCGAGCGGGCGCGCCGTGCGATAGCCGTCGACGAAAGCATCCCAGACAGCGATGGCGGCGCCGGTCTGGTGCACGCGATCGCGCATGACGGCGAGGTCGAACGCCTGCCATCCGGGGCCGCACAGATCGAAGTCGAAGAAGGTGAGGCGCCCGTCGGCGAGATGGGCGTTTGCCTCGTGGCAGTCGCCGTGGCAGACGCCGGTGGCGAGCCCACGCCGCGACAGCATCGCCAGCGCCGCCGGCAGCTCGTCGACCAGACGCGCCATGAACAGCGCATCCGCCGGGACGCGGACCAGCCAGCGCTCGAGCCGCGCCAGCGTTCGGCGCGCCAGCAGGCCGAAGTCGACGGCGGCGCGGCGGTGCGGCGAGGCGAACCCGTCCCCGGCGCTGTGCAGCTCGGCGAGCGCGCGGCCGTACAGCCGCATCGCCGCCGGTGTCAGCGGCGGCGGCGCGCCCGGCGCGAGCCGAAAGAGCGCGAAGTCGCGCCGGCCCTCCGGCGCGTCGACCGCGTGCACGCGCCGGCCGTCGCGATCGACGAGCGCCGCCGCCACCGAGACGCCGCGCGCGGACAGGTGCGCCAGCAAATCGAGCTCGTAGCCGATCTCCTCGGCCGAGCGCACGCCGTGCCGATAGAGGCGCAAGATGTAGCGCGGCCCGTCGGTGAGCACGAGATAGGTGTCGTGCATGTGGCGCTCGAGCAAGGAGCAGCTGCGAATCGGCGCGAGCGAGTACCGTTGCGCGACCGCTTCCGCGAGCGCGGTGCCGGACACGATCGAGTGGGTCGCAGGCAGGCTCAGCATGGCAGCAGCGTTCGCGTAGCAAGCCTGATGCCGCGGCTGTCTTCGAAGAGAGCGCCGTAAAGACTGGCTCCCACTTGGTGACCCGCTGGGAGCGAAACGAGCTGGACTGGCTGGAAACGCTCCGTAACGGCCCACCGTCGATTTTCCGTCGGTGAGCGTGGTAAGACTACCTGAAGCGCCAAGGCGCTCGGCAACATGAAGGCGACCTGCAAGGAGTGCCACAAAAAGCTCCGCTGACCCTTGATCGTAACTCTGATCTGAGTTACTAATCAGGTTCGGAGGAAGATCATGCCGAGCGAAGGTGTTCCGTACCGCGTCGCCTGCCGCGAGCTGCTCGACGAGTTCGAGCGCATCTACCTTCTGTCGCTCCTCGAGAAACACGGCATCAATCTGCGCGCCGCCGCGCGCGAGGCGGGGCTGCCGCTCGACGAGCTGACGGACCTCCTGCGCAAGCATATGCGGCCGTACTTCATCGCGCGCGTCCAGAAATTCTACGGCGACAAGCTGCGCGACGAGGCTGCGAGTCGCATCGCCGACGAGCTGCTGTCGCTGCAGCTGTCGGCGTAGCCCGGCGACGCTGCGCCTGGCGTCGCGCGAAAATGGGCGTGTAGCGGCCGTCGTTGCGCGGTGCTACGATCTTCGCGATGCGTTTCGTCGCCGTCGCCCTCCTCCTCGCGGCGCCCCTCGTCGCTGACGCGAAGCCGTGGAAGCCGCACGAGATCCACGTCATCCCCGGCGTGCCGCTCAAGCCCGATGACATCAAGCCCTACGTGCCGCCCAACCTCGCGCCCGAGCCGGCGCCCGAGCCGTCGGACGTCAAGGTCGTCGAGGTGACGGCGCCCGAGGCGGTGATCGAGATCCGCCCGTGGCTGTCGCCGATGGTGGGCAACGCGGTCAAGGGCGCGCGGCTGCCGGTGAAGGGGACGGCGAAGGCGTCGCACGGCTGCTCGCGCCCATGGTACGCGCTCGAGCCGTTCGGCTGGATCTGCGGCCACGAGGCGCGGCCGACCAACGAGCCGGCGACGACGGAGCAGGTGCTGAAGGTGCGCGAGGGATCGCGGCTGCCGTTTCAGTACGTGATGGTGCTGGTGAAGGACGAAGAGAAGTCGCCGATGTGGACGACGCTCGACGACCTCAAGAATGGCGCCGAGCCGGAGCGGCTGCTGAAGAAGGGTGACACCGTCGCCATCGAGAAGTCGATCGCGTGGGACGGGCAGAAATATTGGATCAGCGTCGACGGCAAGGTCACGCCCGCGGCGCACACGGCGATGATGGGCGGCGGCGCGGAGTGGCACGGCATCGATCTCGACGACAAGACGCCGCTGCCGTTCGGTTGGGTCACGCCAGACAAGGCGAACGTGTACGCGGCGCCGCCGGAGAACGGAAGGGTGAAACCGGACGCGGCGCTCGAGCGGCGCACGCGCGTGGCGATCGTCGACGAGCGCATGGTCGGCAAGAAGAAGTGGCTGAAGGTGACGGTGGCGGCGCCGCCGCCGGCGCCGACGTTCGGCGACATCATGGCCGAGAACGCCAAGAAGAAGGCGGCAGCGACGGCGACGGATGCGACGCCCGATCCGGCGGCGGCAGGCAACAGCACGGTCGCGAGCATGCCGGAGATCTGGATCTCGGCGGACGCGGTGAACGAGGTGCGGCTGCTCGAGCACCCCAAGACGGTGCCGGCCGACATCACGAAGTGGATCGACGTCGATCTCGGCGAGCAGGTGCTCGTCACCTACGAGAACGACAAGCCGACGTTCGCGACGCTGATCTCGTCGGGGCGCGCGATCCCGACGCCGATGGGGACCTACCCGGTGTGGGCCAAGGTCTCGGCGATCACGATGAAGAACCAGCCGTACGAGGACAAGCCGTACTACGTGAACAAGGTGCCGTGGTCGACCTTCTTCCAGTGGCACAACGCGATTCACGGCGCGTATTGGCACGATCGCTTCGGCGTGTCGAAGTCGCACGGCTGCGTGAACGCGTCGCCGCTCGATGCGCGCCACGTGTTCGAGTGGGTGACGCCGCCGCTGCCGCCGGGGTGGACGGGGCTGCGGCCGCTCGAGCTCTTGAAGTCGCCCTACGTGGTGGTGCGCAACTCGCACATGAAGAAGCAGTTCCGGCAGGACCGGCCGATCGGGCCGCCCGATCGCGGGCTCGAAGCGCAGCGCCTCGAGGAGGCCGACGCGGCCCGCGCGGCGGCGGCGGCGCAGGCAGCGCAAGCATCGGCGAACGGCGGCACGCCGCCCGCGCCGGGCACGCCGGGCGCGCCCGCCCCCGCGACTCCCGACGTCCCCAGCGTCGCCGCCCCGTCGACGGCCCCGCCCGTCAAGCCCTAAGCGCCACCGTCTCGGCGCACCACCGTCGTCGCAATCACGTCGCGTGCTGGGCGCTGATCGCCGCGACGCACGCGTATTGCGCCGCCGAGGGCACCAGCACGCCGCAAGCGAGAAGTGTGCGTTGCGGCGGGTGACAGCCCATTCGCTTTTTCGCCTGCGCGCAGCGGAGCGACGCGCCCAGCGAATCAGTCGGGCCAAGCGGAGCGAGCACAGCCGAAAAAGTGAATGGGCTGGCAGGACCCGCCGCCCAACGCACCCGCCGAGCGACTAGGCGTCTTTGCCCAGCAGCGTATCGAACGCAGCGTCGACGTCGTCGTTGCGCGCCTCGGGCATCGCCTGCACCGCCGGCGCGCCCCCGCGCACCGCCGCCACGCGCTTCTCGACGTCGCGGAAGTGCGAATCCCGCTTCATGACCTTCTCGTAGTAGTACAGCGCCTCGCGCGGGTCATTCAGCCGCTCGTACGCCTGCCCGAGCTCGAAGTACATCGACAGCGCCTCGCGCTCCGTGATCCCCTCGACGTACAGCCCCTTCTTGAACTGCCCGATCGCGTCCGTCTGCATCCCCTTTTCGAGGAAGCACAACCCGATCATCAAGTGGCACTGCACCTCGCGCACCGGATCCTTCATCACGATCCGGAACTCGTTGATCGCGTCGTCGAGCAGCCCCATCTCTTTGTACGCGATGCCGAGATCGTAGTGCGTCTCGAAGTCCTCCGCGGTCACGCCCTTCTCGATGACGCCCTTGCGCGTCATCTCGAACGTGCCCGCCGGATCCGCCGCCGACGACGGTCCCGCGTCGACGTTGCCCGGTAGATCCGTCGGCAGCTCGGCGCTCATGTCCGCCGTCAGGCCCGGCGCATCCGACACGTGCGGCAGCGACTGATCCACCCCCGCCGTCGCCGCCTGCTCCATCGCCTCGAGGTCGCGCAGCTTCGCCGTCACCAGCGGATGCGACGGATGGCGCGCCAGCAGGTTCTCGAGAATCGCGCGCGCCTCTTCGAACAGCGACTGCTGCGTGAAGAAGTCCGCTTCGTCGAGATCGTCCTCGAGCGAGGCGCCGCCCGACGGATTCGGCCCCGACTCCTCGGGCTGCAACAGCGCCGCCGGCGTCTGTACCGTGCGCGTCACCGGCTTGCCTGCCTTCGACGACGAGACCACGCGATCGCCATCGTCGTCGTCGTCGAGCATCGGCGACGGCGCCCTCATCGTCGCCGTGCCCCGGACCGACCCGGCGCCGAGCGGCGGCAGATCGGCCTCGTCGACCTCTTCGTTGTGCCCGAACAGCGTCGCGTGATCGAACTTGAGCGGCGAGTCGTCGAAGCGCGTGTGCACGTCGGCTTCGTCGTCCGGCGCCGGCGCCGGCTTGCGCGCCGTCGACGTCACCGGCTTGTTCGTCGCCGACCGCGGCATCGACGGCAGCGGCTTCGCCGGCAGCACATGGCCGCCCGACGCCTCGCGCTCCACCGCCAGCACGCCCTCGTCGATGGCGTGCGCCTCGGAGTCGGTCGGCGGAATCGCCTGCGCCGAATCGTCGTCGAACCCGCCGAAGCGATCCTCGACCGCCGGCGCCGGCTCGTCGTCGAAGCCGAAGCGGTCTTCGACTTGATCGCTCGCGCCCTCGTCGCGGTCGAACTCGCGCACGCGCGACGGCTCGACCACCACCGGGATCAGCTCGTCGTCACCGTCGACCGGCTCCTCCTCCACGCGGCGCCGCCGATCGACGGTGGTCTCACGCGGCGCGCGCGTCGACGGCAACATCCCGGCGTCGAGGATGCTCGACGGCTCGGCGACGTCGAACTCGTCGTCCGACAGCTCCTCGAGGTCTTCGACGTCGAGCATCTCCGACCCCGTGCCCTCGGGATCGCCGACGGCGTTGGGCATCGAGTCGTACTCGTCGAGGCCCGCCGTCGCCTCGTCCGCCACGGGCGCGACGCGCTCGCCGAGCTCGCCCGCCGCACGCGCGTTGCGCGGATCGATCTCGAGGATCTCGCGCAGGTAGCGTCGCTTGCGCCCCGGCTCCGCGTTCTCCACGAGCGACCACAGCTCGAGCACCGCCTCGTCCTTCTTGCCGAGGATGAGGTACAGCGCCTTCAGCTTCTCGCGCGCACCGACGTGGCGCGGGTTGCGCTCGAAGGCGCGCTGCAGGTGCTCGATCGCCTTGGCGTGCAGGTTGTATTTGATGTAGACGTCGGTCTCGTTGAGGATCTTGGCGATCTCCTCTTCGGCACCGGCGCCGGGCGCGCTGTTCGTCGTCGAGTCGTCGGCGTCCTCGGCCGCCTGGAAGCCGCGCGTCGGCGGATCCTCGATGGCAGCCCGCGGCGCCGCCGGCTGTGGCTTCGCCGCCGGCTGCGGCTTCGCCGCCGGCTTCTGCCAGTCGCGCCCGCCGTCGACGTCGTCGACGGTGCGCATGCGCCCCGACGCGCTCATCGCCACCGGACGTCCGCCCGTCGAATTGTCGGGCCGCGCCGCGGCCACGCCGCGCGACGGTGGCGGCGAGTTCAGCGCCTCGTCGATCGACGGCTGCGACGGCGGCCGCGCGCGCCCCGGATTCGAGAGCGCCGCCTCCGCGTCGGGATCGCCCGGCGCCAGCTGCAGGATCTTCCGCCACGTGGCGTCACGCCCGCGCGCGTCGCCGTTCTCGCCGAGGATGCGCGCCAGCTCCTTGAGCACGCTCACCGACTTCGAGCGCTGATCGAGCGCCTCGAACGCCTTGGCCAGGAGCGACAGCACGTCGGTGTCGCGCGGATCGGCCTTGAAGCAGATCTGCAGCTTCGGCAGCGCGCGCCGCGGATCGCCCTTCTCGATGTACAGCCCGGCGAGCTCCTTCGTCACCGGCCGGTTGTCGGGCGAGTGGAACAGGAGCCGCTCGGCGACCTTCATGAAATCGTCGACGCGCCCCGCCTGCCGCAGCTGCTCCGCCGCCTTCGAGAACTCGTCGATAGCTTCACGCTGCATCGACTCCTTCGAGTACAGCTCGGCGAGCTTGATGCGATTGGCGACCGTCTCCGGATCGAGCTCGACGATCTGCTTGAGCGCCGCGAGCGCCTCGCGCGTCTTGCCTTCGCGGTGATAGAACGCCGCCACCGCCTCGTACTGCTGCATCGCGTCCGACAAGAGGCCGAGCTGCTTGTAGAGCTCGGCCAGCTTGTGGTTCACGTCGACGAGGCGCGGCTCGATCTTGAGGATCTGCTTATAGACGGCGACGGCTTTGAGATAGAAGCCCTGGTCCGAGTAGAACTGCGCGACCTTTGCATAGGTCTCGGCCGCCTCGGATTTCTTGCCGAGCTTGGCGTAAAGGTCGCCAATCTTCAGCCAGATCCGGACGTCCTTGTCGTCGTCGGCGACGACTTTCAAGTATTCCTTGATCGCCTTTTCGAACTGGCTCTTTTCGACCAGCTTCTGGGCGCCGGCGATCAGTTTTTCTTTGTTCGTCGCCACCTGGATCCGCTCGGGGTGCTCCTAAACTGGGTCGGACACTACATTTTAGGCGGACGCGGCGCTTTTTTCAAGCAACGGCGGGCGTGTTTTCCGTCGAAAAGCGCTCCAAAAAGTGGGTGTCCAACCTACCTTCCACGAAATCAGGGTGATCGATGAGCTTCCGGTGGAAGGCGAGGTTGGTCTGGATGCCTTCGACGACAAACTCGTCCAACGCGCGCCGCAGCCGGCGGATCGCCGCGTCGCGGTCCTCGGCGTGCACGATGAGCTTGGCGAGGAGCGAATCGTAGTTCGGCGGCACCACGTAGCCTTCGTAGATGTGCGTATCGACGCGCACGCCGAAGCCGCCCGGCAGGTTGAGCGCGGTGATGCGCCCCGGCGACGGCGTGAACTTCACCGGATCCTCGGCGTTGATGCGGCACTCGATGGCGTGCCCGCGTGGGCGGAAGCGGCCGGTGAACGTCGGTGATAACCGCTCGCCCCACGCCAGCTTGATCTGCTCGCGCACGAGATCGAGCCCGGTGACCATCTCGGTCACGGTGTGCTCGACCTGGATGCGCGTGTTCATCTCCATGAAGTAGAAGTTGCCGCGCTCGTACAGGAACTCCATCGTCCCGACGTTCGAGTAGTTGATGGCGCGCATCGCTTTTTCGCAGATGGCCATCAGCCGCTCACGCTCTTCGTCGGTGAGCGCGACGGAGGGCGCCTCCTCGACGAGCTTCTGGTGGCGGCGCTGGATCGAGCACTCGCGCTCGCCGAGGATGGCGACGCCGCCCTGTCCGTCGGCGACCACCTGGACTTCGATGTGGCGCGGCGCCTCGACGTAGCGCTCGAGGTAGACGTCCGACGAGCCGAAGCCGGCGAGCGCCTCGGCGCGCGCGACCTCGAGCTGGCCGAGGAGCTTGCCGCGGTCCTTCACGATCTTCATGCCGCGTCCGCCGCCGCCGGCCGACGCCTTGATGATCACGGGAAGCCCGATGTCCTCGACGGCGGTGAGCGCCTGATCGTCGGTCTCGAGGAGCCCCGTGCCCGGCAGGATCGGCACGCCCGACTCGACCATCGCTTTGCGCGCGGGGATCTTGCCGCCCATCTGGCGCATGATCGCCGGCGGCGGGCCGATGAACTTGAGCCCGCAGCGCACGGTCATCTCGGCGAACTCGGCGTTCTCCGAGAGGAAGCCGTAGCCGGGATGGATCGCCTCGGCGCCGGTGACCTCCGCCGCCGAGATGATGGCCGGGATGTTCAAGTACGACAACGGCGCCGGCGCCGGTCCGATGCAGACCGTCTCGTCGGCGAACTTGACGTGCAGCGCGTTGGAGTCGGCCAGCGAGTGCACGGCCACCGACTCGATGCCGAGCTCGCGGCAGGCGCGGATCACGCGCAGCGCGATCTCGCCACGGTTGGCGATGAGGATGCGCTTGAACACGACGCCTACCCGACTTTGATCTTGAAGAGCGGCTCGCCGTACTCGACGGCCTGACCGTTCTCGACGAGGATTTGCACGATCGAGCCCTCGATCTCCGACTCGATCTCGTTCATCAGCTTCATCGCCTCGACGATGCACAGCACGTGGCCCTTCTTGATGCGCGTGCCGACGTCGACGAACGGCGACATGTCCGGCGACGGCGAGCGATAGAAGGTGCCCACGAACGGCGAGGTCACGTAGGCGACGTTGCCGTCGCTGGTGTCGGTCGACTTCGCGGGCGGGGCGCTCGGCCCCGACGCGGACGGGGCCGCCGGCGCGTGCACCGGCACCGCCATCGGCGCCGGCGCGTGCGCGGCCATCGGCGCGGCGTGGAACAGCTCGCCGCCGCCGCCCTTGCGCACGTAGATGCGTACGCCGCCCTCTTCGACCTCGATCTCGTTGAGCTCGTGACGACGCAAGACTTCGGCGAGCGCGTCGACGCGTTCGGTGATGCTGCTGCTCCCCGCGGCGCGCGTCGTCGACGGCGCCGGCTTCTTGCCTTTGGCTCTCATGGCTTCTTTTTTTCCTCGAGCAGATCGAGCACGGCGTCGAGCGCCAGCGTGTAGCCGCGCGCGCCGAAGCCGCCGATGGTGCCGACGCAGACGGGCGCCACGAACGACTGATGGCGATACGGCTCGCGCGCGTGCACGTTCGACAGGTGGACCTCGACGGCGGGCAGCGCCACCGCGCGCAAGGCGTCGGCGATCGCCACCGACGTATGCGTGTACGCCGCCGGGTTGATGATGATGGCCTGCGCGCGCTCGCGCGCCGCCTGGATGCGATCGACGAGCTCGCCTTCGATGTTGGACTGATGGCACTCGACGGTGGCGCCACGCTTCTTGGCGTGCTCGTCGAGCGAGTGATCGATCTCGGCGAGCGTCATGGCGCCGTAGACGCCGGGCTCGCGCACGCCGAGCAGGTTCAAGTTCGGCCCGTGCAGCACCATTACGTGCGGGGCCATCGGCGTGCGTTAAACGATTTCCGCGTAGAGCTTCGGCGCGACCAGGCGCAACAGGTAGCGGCCCTTGCCGAAGTTGCCGTCGGGGCGGATGGCGAGCGCCACGAAGTACTCGGGCGACACCACGCGGATGAGCATGGTGAGCGCCGCGGTGCGGATGGCGATCTCCTGCACCGCGCCGACTTCCAGGATCTCGGCGGCCTTCCTCACCTGCGTCAGGATGAAGCTGAACTCCATCCCGACCGTTTGGATGTCGACGCCGCCGTCGGGCGCCGTGTATTGCTCGACCGCGATGCCGTCGAAGCCCATGAGGAGGCCCGCGACGCCGCCCTCGGTCTCGGCCACCAGGCGCTTGAGGTTTTCCTGGAACATGGGAGTCGGTTGTATCGGTTTCGAGGGGCGGAATCAAGTTGCCGCAACGAGCGGCCGGACCACTACATCGCGACGGGCGCCGCCGGACCGCAGGAAGTGACGTTCGTGGTTGGGTCGGTGCAGCAGATCGACGGATCGTCCTGCTGCGGGAAGCACGGGTCGACGGCCATCGTGCCCTTCGGCAGCGGGCAGGTCGAGGTCTGCACGAGGCAGCCCGAGCACAGATCGATCGGGAAGTTGATCGATCCCCCGATCACCTGATCGTTCTGCCGATCACCGACGGGGCGAACCTGCGCCATGACCGTGTACAGCCCGCCCGACGGGATCATGCCGGCGAGCGACTTGGCCGCCGGCGCGGGCAGGACCTCGACGAACATCGCCGCGGTGCCGCCCGGATCGAGCCGTCCCGCCGCCGCCGCGTAGAAGAACGACGACTGTCCCGACGGCAGGACCAGCGCCTCGCCGCCGACCTGCGTCAGCTTGACGTTGGCGCCGCTCAGCTGGATGGCGTTGTACTCGACGCCGTTGTTGAACGACACCAGGTTGTTGCGCACGACGGGCACCGCGATATAGCCGGACGTCGTCACGAGGCTGACGTCGAGCAGGCCGCGATCGCGTCCGATCGCACCCGCCCCTGCGGTCGCCGTCGCGACGCAGTTCGTGGTGGTCGTGACCGCCTCCATCTGAATGATGGAGAGCGACACATCGTTATTCGCACAACCGACCGAGGCGACCGTCGCCGCGGCGAACAGGAGCAGTGCGCGTTTCATGCACCTACCTCCATCGTAAATCGTATCATCGCCTTTTTCCCTCGAGCAAGATTTCGTGGATGCGTGTAGGCGTAAGCGGCACAGTACGCGCACGCCCCGGCTCGTCGACGACGACGAACTGGATGTGGTCGCCGCCGCGCTTCTTGTCCACGGACACGCGCGCCAGCGTTCCCGGCGACAGGCGCCCGTCGAGGTCGGTGGGCAGCCCGACCGCCTCGAGCAGCTTGCGGATGCGCGGCTCGAGCGCCGGCCCGCCCTCGGCCGCGGCGATGCGCGCTGCCGCCAGCATGCCGAGCCCGACCGCCTCGCCGTGGCGTAGCGGATTGGCGTCGGCGCGCGAGGCCGACTCGAGCGCGTGCCCGACGGTGTGCCCGAAGTTGAGCAGCGCGCGCGCGCCCGTGGTCTCGCGCTCGTCGGTGCCGACGACGCGCGCCTTGATGGCGCACGAGCGCGCCACCAGGTCGGCGAGGAGCTCGGGATCGCCGGCGCGCGCCCGCCCCGCTTCGCGCTCGAGCAGCTCGAGCAGCGGCACGTCGGCGATGAAGGCGTGCTTGATGACCTCGGCGAGCCCGGCGGCGCTGTCGCGATCGGAGAGCGTCGCCAGCGACGTCACGTCGGCCCAGACCAGGCGCGGCTGCCAGAAGGTGCCGACCAGGTTCTTGCCCGCCGGCAGGTTGACGCCGGTCTTGCCGCCGACGGAAGAGTCGACCTGCGCCAGGAGCGTCGTCGGCACCTGCACGTAGGCCACGCCGCGCAGGAAGATCGACGCCACGAAGCCGCCGAGGTCGCCGACCACGCCGCCGCCGAGCGCGACGATCAGCGCCGCCCGATCGAGCCTTTCGCGCGCGAAGGACTCGCACAGCTCCTCGGCGCGCCCGAGCGACTTCGAGCCTTCGCCGTCGGGCACCACGGCAGCGGTGACCTTGCGGTTGCGGCCGCGCAGCGCATCGGCGTAGCGCGCCAGGTGCAGGCGCGACACGGTGTCGTCGGTGACGATGCCGATCTTCCCCTCGGGCAGGCGCGCGCACAGCTCGGCGGCGAAGCGCTCCTCGGCGCCGGGCTCGGCGTCGACGAAGATCGGATAGGACCGATCGGTCGGATCGTTGGCGATCGCGACGTCGATGCGCGCCTGCTTCATCAGCCGCTTTCCAGCGCCTCTTGGATCTGCCGCGCCACCTGCGACGGCACCAGGCCCGTCGTGTCGATGGTGACGTGCGCGCGGGCGTAGGCGGCGCTGCGTTGCAGCATCAGCTTCTCGATCTCGGCGCGCACGTCCTTGCCCGCGAGCATCGGCCGCGTCTCGGCGTTGCCGAGGCGGCGCAACAGCTCCTCCGTCGACGCGGTCAGCAGCACGACCTTGCCGGCGTGGAGCATGAAGTCCATGTTGTCGCCGTGCGCGGGCGCGCCGCCGCCGACGGCGATCACCTGCGGCCCTTGCGCCGTCACGCGCCGCAGCGCCGCCGCCTCGCGCGCCCGAAACCCGCCTTCGCGCTCGTTGAAGAAGATCTCGGCGATCGTCATGTGCGCCTCTTCTTCGATCACGGCGTCGAGATCGACGAAGCGCCGCTCGAGCTTCGCGGCGAGCAGGAGGCCCACCGTCGACTTGCCGCCGCCCGACAAGCCAACGAGGAAGATGGGCCGCAGGACCTTAATACTCTGCGAGGTCGGCACGATAAGCCTCCAAGCTACGCAAGAGCTCATCCATCGTGTCGCCGCCGAGCTTGTCGACGAGCGCATCGGCGAGCACGAACGCGACCGCTGCTTCCGCCACCACCGCCGCCGCCGGCACCGCGCACGAGTCGGTGCGCTCCTTCTGCGCGTCGAAAGGCTGCTTCGTCGCCAGATCCACCGAAGGCAGCGGCCGCGCCAGCGTGGGGATCGGCTTCATCGCCGCGCGCGCCACCAGCGGCTCGCCGTTGGTGATGCCGCCTTCGACGCCGCCCATGTTGTTCGTCGGGCGCACGAAGCGTTTGCCGTCGTGGAGGATGGGATCGAACAGCGCCGAGCCGCGCATCGCCGCCGCGCCGAAGCCGGCGCCGATCTCGACGCCCTTCATCGCCTGGATCGACATCAGCGCCATCGCCAGGCGCCCGTCGAGGCGCTCCGACCACTCGACGTGCGAGCCGAGCCCGGGCGGCACGTTCCACGCCACCACTTCGACGACGCCGCCGACGGAGTCGCCGTCCTTCTGCGCCGCCTTGATGGCCGCGATCATCTGCTCGCCGGCGCGCGCATCGACGCAGCGGACGTCCGACGCCTCCGCGGCCTCGCGCGCCGCGCGCAAACCGGCGTCGTCGCGCGCCGTCAACGCCGGCGCCTCGACGTCGGCGATGCGCGTGACGTGGCACAGCGTCTCGATCCCGCACGCGCCCAGGAGCGCCTTGCACACCGCGCCCGCGGCCACCCGCGCCGTCGTCGAGCGCGCGCTCGATCGCTCGAGCACGTCGCGCGCGTCGTGCAGCCCGAGCTTGAGCGCCCCCGCCAGATCGGCGTGCCCCGGCCGCGGCCGCGTCAACGCCTTGGCCCGCTCGCCCGCCGGCGGCGTGAACGGATGCATCACGTCGGTCCAGTTCGCGAAGTCCGCGTTCGGCACCATCATCGCCAGCGGCGCGCCGAGCGTGACGCCCCCGCGCAATCCCGCGAGCACCTGCACGGCGTCCTTCTCGATCTTCATGCGACCGCCGCGGCCATAGCCACCCTGCCGCCTCCGCAGATCCGCGTTCACCGCCGCCTCGTCGACGCGCAACCCATGCGGCAATCCCTCGAGGATGGCGACTAAAGCGGGCCCGTGAGACTCGCCCGCGGTCATGAGACGCAACCTTGCCATTTACTTTTGTGTGGGGAGTGTAATGCGGTTACCGCGCCACGACAGAGCGGTTCACGATCCGCGGCGTGATGAAGATGAGCAGCTCCGTCCGGTCGTCGTTCTCGCGGCGGTTCTTGAAGAGCCAGCCGATGACCGGAATGTCGGCGAACCACGGCACCTTGGTGTACGACAGGCCGGTGTTGCGCGTGTAGATGCCGCCGATGACCGCGGTGTCGCCGTCGCGCACCAACATCTGCGTGCGCGCCTCGCGCTTGAGGATCGTCGGATCGCCGCGCGCGCCGACGTTGACGAAGTCGGGCTCGTTGCGCGTGATGTGCACGTTCATGAGGACCGAGCCCTCGTTGGTCACGTGCGGCTTGACCGTGAGGTTGAGCTGCGCGTCGACGAACACGGTGTTGGCGCCCGCCGCCGACACGACCGAGATCGGGATCGACGTGCCCTGCGAGATCGACGCCTCGATGTTGTCGAGCGTCATGACCTTCGGCGCCGACACGATGCGCACGTTGCCGGTGTTCTCCAGCGACGACAGACGCAGGTTGATGTTGACCGCGCCGTTGAGCGAGCCGAGCGTCACGCCGAGGGCGCCGCCCGAGCCGGTGCCGACGGCGGCCGGCATGTTGACCACGTAGTTCGGCGAGGCCGCGCCCGACTGGGCCAGCTGCAGGCCCTGCGTGACCGTCTGCGCGTCGGTGGCGCCGCCGGCCACGCCCACCGTCGACGGGAAGGCGATGCCGGTCGGGTTGCCGGTGGCGGCCGAGTTGATCGAGTTGCCGCCCCACTGGATGCCGATGTCGCGCGTGAAGTTGGTGGTCGCCTCGACGATGCGCGACTCGATCAACACCTGCGGCGTCTGCGTGTCGAGGTGGCCGACGAGATCTTCGGCCAGCGCGATGTTCGCCGACACGTCGGTGAGTATGAGCTGATTGGTGCGCGTGTCGACCGAGACGTGGCCGCGCGGCGACATCACCTCGTGGATGCGCGGCAGCATCTGCGTCCCGTCGGCGTAGCTGAGCGGGATGAGCTTGGTGTGCATCGGCTCGAGCTCGACCGACGCCTTGGCGCGCGCCACCTCCGCCTCGAGCTCCTTCTCGAGCACCGACTGCGGCGCGATGCGGATGAGGTTGCCCTGGCGCTGCACACCGAGCCCCTTGGCCCGGGCGATGACGTCGAGCGCCTGATCCCACGGCACGTCGCGCAGGTGCATCGTGACCGT
Organism: Polyangia bacterium; assembly: GCA_035607415.1. Taxonomy (GTDB): domain Bacteria; phylum Myxococcota_A; class Polyangia; order Palsa-1104; family Palsa-1104; genus JAQBQH01. The sequence continues at coordinate 19,375 of DATNAQ010000041.1, read as the reverse complement.
GCCCTTGACGTCGTCGGCGAGCACGATGTTGACCTGCCCGACGTCGGAGATGAACTTGAAGAGGTTCTGCAAGTCGGCGTTGACGAAGTCGAGATCCATGCGCTTGCCGGTGTAGACCTTGCGCTGCCGCCCGGCGCGCCCGACGCCCGCGGCCGGCGCCACCTGCAGCGGCAGCGGCGACGAGTAGCCGGCCACCTTGGTCGGCGCGACGTTCTGCGTCCCCGAGCGCGGGAACTCCCAGGTGAGCGTGCCCGCGTCGCGCACCAGCTTCGGCTGCGCGTGCGGCCCGTCGCCGGTGAGCGCCACTTCCACGCGCACGGCGCCGGCGTCGTCGGGATCGGCGTAGGTCGACACGCTGCGGATCGGCCCGGCGAAGGCGCTGGCGTCGAGCGTGCGCTCCAGCTTCTTCGGCAAGGAAGCGCCCGCGATCTTGAGGACCGCCTTGTTCTCGTCGGCCCGAATCACGCTCGCCTGCGCGTCGCCCTTGTCGCCGACGTCGACGATCACGCGCTCGGCGTCGCCGTCGTCGGCGAAGCGCACGTCGCGAACCTTGCTCGCCGCCGCCAGCTTCTCCGTCGGCAGCGCGTCTTTGTTCATCGGCTTGACCGCCGGCGCCGCGGCGACCTTCGCCGCCGCCGCCATCTTCGCCGGCGTCGGCACCATCGCCAGCCGCCTGCGCGTCTCGGCCTCGATGCGCGCCAGCTCGGCGCGCGCCGCCACCAGCCGTGAATCGAGCGCCGCGCCCTCGGCCCGCTTCTTGTCCTGCTCGGCCACCAGGCGCGCCATCTCCGCCTGCGCCGCCTGCAGATCGCTCTTCGCCGTCGCCAGCGCCGCCTGCTTCTTCTGCTGCTCGCCGGTCACGCGCGTCATCTCCGCCTGCGCCGCCGCCAGCTTCTTCTGCAGCGCCGCGCGCTCGCCGCTCATCTGCGCCTGCAGCTCGCCGCGCTCGTGCTCCATGCGCGCGCGCTCCTCGGCCGACTGCTGCGCCGCCTGCGACTCCTCGGCCTTCTGCGCCTGCGCCGCCGCCTTGCGATCGGCGTCGAGCTTGCGCAGCTCCGCCTGCAGCCTGGCCAGATCCGCGTGCGCCCGCGCCGCGTCCGCCGAGGTCGCGCGCGCCGCCTCGATCTTGCGCGCCAGCTCGTCGTTCTTCGACTGCAGCTCGCCCGACTTGCGCTCCAGCTCGCCCGACGTTTTGGCCAGCTGATCGTTGCGCGCCTGCAGCTCGTTCGACTTCGCGGCCAGCTCGTTCGCCTTGCGGTCGAGCTCGCTCGACGTCGCCGCCAGCGCGTTCGACTTGCGGTCGAGCTCGCCCGACGTCTTGGCCAGCTGATCGTTGCGCGCCTGCAGCTCGTCCGACTGCCGCCGCACGTCGTCGCGCAGCTGCGCCAGGTGCGCCTCTTCCGCGCGCCGCGCCGTCTCGAGCTTCTTGGCCTCGGCGCGCGCCGCGTCGAGCTTGGTCAGCTCCTTCATGCGCGCGTCGGCGACCGCCTGCATCTCCTTCTTCACGCTGTCGAGCCGCGCGCTCTCCTGCGCCCGCGCCTCGGCCGCCTTGCGCGCCTCGCGCTCGGCCTGCTGCATCTTCTCCAACGAGCCCGACGCCAGCGCCGCCGCGTGCTGCGCGCGCTCGGAGGCCTGGGCGCGCTCCGCCGCCAGCGCCGTCGCCTCGCGCCGCGCCTCTTCCACGCGCGCCCGCTCCGACTCTTGCGCCGTCGCCAGCTTGGCCAGCTCCGCGCGCGCCTTGTCGAGATCGGCCTGCGCCGCCGCCTGCGCCGCCGCCTGCTTCTCGGACGCCGCGCGCAGCGTCGCCACCTTCTGCTGCTCGACGCGCGCCGCCTCTTCCGCCGCCTGCGCGCGCGCCGCCGCCGCCTGCGCGCGATTGTCCGCTTCACGCGACGCCGACTCCGACGCCCGCGCGCGATCATCCGTCGCCCGCGCGCGCTCGGCCGACGCCGCCGCCTGCGCCAGCCGCGCCGCTTCCTCGGCCCGCGCCGACGCGCGCCGCTCTTCGGCCACGCGCGCCGCTTCCGACGCCGCCTGCCGCGAGCGCGCCGCCTCCGCCGCGTCGGCGAGCTTGGCCTGCCGCTCCTCGGCCGCCTTGCGCACCGCCGCCTGCGTCTCGGCCAGCTTCTTCGCCTCCGCCTCGCGCTGCGCCGCCATGGCCTGCGCCTCGCCGCGCAGCTTGTCGAGCCGCGCCTGCTCCGCCGCCACTTCCGCGCGCTGCTGATCGCGCTGCGCCGCCAGATCGCGCTGCGCCTGCGCCTGCGCCGCCGCGTTCTGCGCCGCCGCCTGTGCCGACTGCGCCGTCACCGTCGAAGCGCGCGACTGCACGTCCTTCAAGCGAGCTTCTTCGGCCTTGCGCGCCGCGATGACTCGATCCAATTCATCCTTGGCGGCCTGTGCCCGCGTGCGCGCCGCGTCGGCTTCGTGCACCGCATCATTCGCACGTGCCACCGCGCTCCGCTCCGCGTTCTCCGCCACCTGCCGCCGCTGCTCGGTCGCCTGCGTCTGCGCCTCGGCCTCGACGCGCCGCTTGCGCGCCTCGTCCATCTTCGCCTGGTCGGCGCGGATCTGCTCCGCCGTCGCCATGCCCGCGCCGCCCGCCGGCATCGGCTCGTCCGGCGTCACCGTGATCACGAGATCATGCCCGACGGCCTTGACGTCGTAGCTCGACGGCCGCTTGAACCCGATCATCACGCGCGCCGTGCGCGACACGTCGCTTTGATACTGCGCCGTCGCGATCTGTCCGACCGCCCAGGTATCGACGTCGATCGGCCCCGCGCGCAGCTCGTCCGATCCGATCTTGCCGTCGGCCACGTCGACCATGACGCGCGACGGCCGCTCGAGACGATAGGCCGTGAAGCTCGGCGTCGCCGAGCCATGCACGACGATGATCGTCTTGCCCCCATCGGCGCGGGCCGTCACCTTGGTGACGACGTTCTCCGCCGCGCTCGCCACCCCCCCGACGACAACGGCCACCAGGATCGTGGCCAGTGAGAAATGAGTAACGCGCCTCATGACGGCTCCTTTGGTCGTCGTCATCGATAGTCGTCGCCGCATCGGTCGTCGCTGCATCACTTTTGCCCCGCGTGCGCACTCCACTTCGGCGCGCCATGTCGGCTCGCTGCACTCGCCTCCGGGGGCGCGAAGATCCCTTCGTTTCGTGCGCACGCTCATTGCCCCACGTTCTCGCCCTGGTGGAGCTCCACCACGCGCTCGGTGACCTTCGGTTTCCCGCCCCCGCCCAGGTCCTCTTCGATCTGGAAGAACACGCGATCGGGCGCGACGCGCGTGACCAGCGCGTCCGACTTCGACACGTGATCGCCGCGTATCACCGCCGTGCCCGTCCCGGTGGGATCGACGAACATCGCCTTCGGCTGCATCCCGTTGCCGCCGACGATCGCCTGCAGCTTCAGCTCCTCGAGCGCGTACTTGTCGAGCAGGATGCGATGCTGCGGCTTGACGTTCACCATCTGCGTCGCGAACGTCGACAAGAACGAGCGGAACGGATCGCGGTTGTTCGCCGACTCCTTGAAGTCGTCGTTGGTCAGCGGCCGCTTGCGCACCTCTTGCAGCAACGACTCCTTCGACTGCTCCACGCCCGGCTGCAGCGCCGCCACCGGCGATCCGGCCGGTGCCGCCGCCGGCTTGGGCGGTCGCGGCGGCGGTGCCTTGCGATCCTCGTCGCTCGGCCCGCACGCCGCGGCGAGCAAGACGAGCGCCATCGCCGCGCGTCTCAATGGCCACCTCCGGAGGAGATCGACGTGCCCGACTTCTGCGCTCCGCCGCCCTTGTCGGTGAACATGAACGTCGTCGCCGTGAAGTTCGCCTTCAACAGATTCGGCTGATCGGGCGACACCCCGACGGTGACCGGATCGAGCGACAGATCCTCGATGTTGACGATGCGCTTGAGATCGCCCACCTGCTTGAAGAAGTGGTTGATCTGGTGGTAGCTGCCCGAGAGCGACATCTTGATCGGGATCTTCACGTACATCTCGACGGGCTGCGCCGGCTCGCGCACCGACTCCACCTTCGTCAACCCGGCGAGCTCGATCTGCGCCGACACGTTCTCGATGAACTGCTCGATGTCGGCCGCCTTCGGCAGCACGCGCAGGAGCTCCTTCTGCTCGTCGAGCAGCGCGTTCACCTCGTTGCGGAACGCCAGGTACTCCGCCTTGCGCCGCTCGTACTCCTTCTTCTCCTTCTCGAGCCGCGTGCGATCCTGCTCGAGGTGCGCCTGCTCGTCCTGCATGTCGCTGTAGAAGAAGTACCAGTAGCCGCCCGCGAGCACCGCCACGAGCCCGACGATGATGCCGAGCTTCACCGTCAGCTGCAGCGCCGCGATTCTGTCGAAGAAGTTCTGCATTAGTAGTTCACCCGACACGTCACGTCGAACGTCACGTACGAGACGTTCAACTTCGTGTCGACCTCCGGCTTCGTCTGTTGCCAGTTGACGTCGCTGAAGAACGCCGAGACCTGCAGCCGCTTCAAGAACTCCGCGACGTCTTCGTCGCTCTTGGCGCCGCCCTTGATCTTGACGTTGTGATTCGTCTCCGAATAGCTGATGAGCCAGGCGCGGCGCGTGTCCCAGTTCGGGTTGAACCCGGCGTTGGGATTGCGCTTGATCTGCTCCTCGTACTGCTCCTTGTTGAACGTCGGGCCCTTGCCCGGCGTCAGGATGTCGGAGAGCTCGCGCATCATATAGGTCGGACCGCCGCGATTGGCCTGCAGCCGCTTGATCGCGTCGCGCTGGCGGATGAGCTCGTCACGCTGCGCCTTGATGACCTCGTAATCGCCGATCTCCGCCTTGAGCTTGGCGATGTCCTTCGACAGCTGCGTGTTGTGCTCGCGCAGCGAGTTGATCTGGGCGACCTGCGTGCCGTGGAACACGATGATGCCGACCAGCGCCGCCGAGAACACCACGACGCCGATGAGCAGCTGCCGCTGCCCCTGCTCGCGTCGCTTCGCTGCCTTGACCGGCAGCAGGTTGATCTTGATCATCGTTGCACGCTCACTGGAACTTGTCTCCGGGCGAACGGAGCGCGAGCCCCAGCGACACCATCGCCTGCGGCCCGTGGCTGCGCAAAAACGCCGGATCGATGTTCGAGGCGCCCGCGTCGCGGAACGGCTCGACGATCTCGACCGGCACGCGCGCGCGCTGCTCGATCGCGGCCAACAGCGGCGGCACGCGCGCCGACCCGCCCGACAGGTAGATCTTGGAGATCGACGTGTCGGGATGCGACGCCAGGAAGAAGTCGATCGACTTCTGGAACTCGCCCGCCATCTGCTGCGACGTCATCTGCAGGATGCGCGCGACGTCCGCCGAGGCATCGCCATCGGTGAACGCGACCTTGAGCGCCTCCGCCTCTTCACCCGACACGCCGAGGTGGCGCTTGATGTCATCGGTGAACGAGTTGCCGCCGGTGGTCACGTCGCGCGTGAAGGCCGAGGTCCCACCGGCCAGGATATTGATGTTGCTGAGCGACGCCCCGACGTTGACCAGCGCCACCACATCGCCGGTCTCGCCGTACGCCGACTCGAACGCGTTCTGCATGGCGAACGCCGCCACGTCCACCACCACCGGTGTGAGCGACGCCTCACGTGCCACCGCCGCGTAGTCGGCGACCACTTCCTTCTTGGCCGCGACCAGCAGGAGCTCCATCTGCCCCTGCGCGTTCTTGCCGCCGAGCGCCTGGTAGTCGATCTCGACGTCGTTGCGGTTGAACGGAATGTGGTGCTCGGCTTCCCACGGCACCTGCTCTTCGAGCTCCTCCGGCGTCATCGCCGGCACGAAGATCTTCTTGATGATGAGGGCGTTGCCCGAGATCGCGAGCGCGACCTCCTTCTGCTTGATCTTCAGCCGCTCGAACAGCGCGCGCACCGCGTCGACCACGCCCGAGTGGTTGAGGATGGCGCCGTCGACGATGGTGTCGGGGGGAATCGGCTCGATGCCGAAGTTGAGCAGCTGAAAGCCGCCGCCCTTCTTGTTCACCTGCGTGACCTTGACAGCCGAGCTGCCGAGATCGAGTCCGATGCAGTTCTTCGCCATCGCCGCGTCCTCTTTTCAGGGCGCGGCGTCTGGCCGGGCCCGTCAGTCTTCTTCTGCGTCGCCGAAGACCATCACGCGATCGGTCGGCTTCAGGCCGAGCGCCTCGAGGATCTTCCGCTTCGTGTCCATCCGCGCCTTCATGCCGCGCTCGACCCGGTCGATGGTCAGTGTCGACAACCCCGCTCGCCGCGCGAGCTCGGCCTTCGACATCATCCGCTCCGTCCGCAACTTGCGGACGTTGTTCTTCGACTTGGTCGACTTCTGCGCGCGCGCGCTACTCTTCGTCGCCTCCTTGGAGTCGTCGTTCTTCGGTGCGACTTCGTCTTTCTCGTGCGCTTCCATCGGCCGAGGAGAATGATGGGATCGCACCCTCCTCAACGTCAAGAGAATATAAAAGATACTTAATTAAGTATTCTTTCATCACACGTTGTCCTACATCCTACCACCTGTAGGAGGGTGGTCAAATTTTTGTCCGACCTACAGATCATCGATGCCGAACTCCTTGATCTTGTAGAGCAGCGCCCGATGGCTGATCTCCAAGATTTTCGCCGCGTTGGTCCGGTTTCCCTTGGTCTCGCGCAGCGCCTTGCGGATGAGCTCCTCTTCGATGATCCGCGTCGTCTTTTTGATCGAGAGCTCGCCCGACTGCAGCGATAACCTGATCCGGTCGCGACTCTCCCGGATTCGCTCGGGTAACCCGTCGGCCTCGATGCGCTTTCCGTCACAAAGCACCATCGCCCGCTCGATCGTGTTCTCGAGCTCGCGCACGTTTCCCGGCCAGCGATAGTCCATGAGCAGCTTCATCGCCTCCGGGCTGGCGCCGTCGATCGCGGTCCCCAGCTTGACGTTGGTGCGCGCGATGAAGTGCTCGCAGAGGTCGGTGATGTCCTCGCGCCGATCGCGCAGCGGCGGCAGCGCGATCGTGATCACGTTGAGCCGGTAGAACAAATCTTCGCGGAAGCGACCTTCCTTCGCCTCGGTCGCCAGATCGCGCACGGTCGCCGCCACCACGCGCACGTCGATCTTCAGATCCTCGACCGATCCGATCGGACGCACGACGTGTTCCTGGAGGACGCGCAGGAGCTTGACCTGCATGCCGAGCGGCAGCTCGCCGATCTCGTCGAGAAACAGGGTTCCGCCCGACGCCTCTTCGAAGAGCCCCTTTTTGTCGCGGATGGCGTCGGTGAACGCGCCCTTCTTGTGCCCGAAGAGCTCCGACTCGAGCAGCGACTCGGGGATCGCTCCGCAGTTCACCGCGACGAACGGACCCGACGCGCGCGGCGACTGGTCGTGGACGGCGCGCGCCACCAGCTCCTTGCCGGTGCCGCTCTCGCCGAGGATCAAGACCGTCGTCTTGTAATCGGCGATCTTCTTGATGGTGCGGAAGATCTCGAGCATCTTCGGCGCACGCGCGATCATCGACGGCGGCCCGCTCTGGTCTTCGCGGCCGGCGCGCGCGAGCTGCTGCTTGAGCGCCGCGTTCTCGCGACGCAGCCGCTCGCGCTCCTCGGCCTTCTTGAGCACGAGCACGACCTCGTCGGCGCGGAACGGCTTGGACACGTAGTCGTAGGCGCCGCGCTTCATCGCCTCGACGGCGACCTCGAGGTTGGCGAACGCAGACATCAGGATCACCGTCGTCGGCAGGTTGCGCCGGTGGATCTCGTCCATGAGCTCGAGCCCGTCGAGCTTGGGCATGCGAATGTCCGAGAGCACGACGTCGTAGGAGCGCGCGGCCAGCTCCGCCAGCGCCTGCTCGCCCGACGCGACGGCGGTGGCTTCGTAGCCCTTCGACTTGAGGAGCAGCACCAGCATCTGGCGCAGGGCCTCCTCGTCGTCGACGACGAGAACATGACGTAACGCACCGTTGGCCGTACCGGCCCCGGCAGGTGCCGCCGCTCGTGCGGCCTGCTTCTCGCGCGTGCTCGCGTGCAACAGTCGCCTCTTGCCCCAGCGTAGAGTGGCATGTTTCGACGAATCCCGCAAAAAATGCGGGGTCTTCGATCTGTGTGTCCACAGGTGAGATGGAGGTGGAAATCGCGCCAACGGCGTTGCGTGTAGTTGCCAACTTCGTTGGCGCAGCGCGTGATTGCGGCGCGTGATTCCGGGCGGTTAGAATGGGGAAAGTCGGCGCGCGGCTTGCTGACTTGCGAGTTTGCGCACGCTCATTCTAAGATGCGCCGTTCTCGGAGGACCACTATGCGCTCACGTACCTGGAAGCTCGTTCGGCTCGTCGCTCCGATCGGGCTGATTCCTTTGTTCGCCTGTCTGTCGCCGCCGGTCGAATCGCCGAAGACCACGGTCACGCAAGAAACCAGCGTGCGCGTCGAGCAGTCGCTCAAGAACAAGGTCGATCTCTTGTTCATGGTCGACAACTCGCTGTCGATGCAGCCGAAGCAGATGGAGCTGCAGAACCGCTTCCCGCAGCTCATCAAGCAGCTCGACACCTTCGCCATGCAGGGCAACCCGGCGTCGTACCACATCGGCGTCGTGACCTCGGACCTCGGCGCCGGTCAGAACACGGCGAACTGCAAGGCGGGCGGCGACGGCGCCAAGCTGCAGGTCACCGCGAACACGGCCGGCAGCGTCCCGCCGCCGGCGAACTGCGCGAACTTCGCGCTCTCGGGCGGCGTGCGCTACCTCGACTACAACCAGATCACCGGCACCAACAACGTCATGGGCGGCCTGTCGGTCCCCGACGCGTTCAACTGCATGGCGCACGTCGGCGACACCGGCTGCGGCTTCGAGCACCAGCTCGAGTCGGCCTACCGCGCGCTCCACAACAACATCGCCGAGAACACCGGCTTCCTCCGCTCGGACGCGATCCTCGCCGTCGTCTTCGTCACCGACGAGGATGACTGCTCGGCTCCGGACGACACGGATCTCTTCGTGAACACGACGCAGGCGATGAGCATGTACGGCGTCCTGCACTCGTTCCGCTGCACCCAGTTCGGCGTGCAGTGCAACGGGCAGCCGGTGCCGGCGATGTCGGTCTCGAATCTGATGGGCTGCAGCTCGTACGATCTGTCGAACGGCGGCAAGCTCACCGACGTCAGCACGTACGTCAACTTCTTCACCAAGCCGGCGGCCCAGGGCGGTGTGAAGGTCGATCCGAACGACGTCATCCTCGTCGGCATCACGGCGCCGAGCGATCCGGTCGGCGTGACGATCACCACGCCGTGCGCCGATCAGATGAGCCAGCCGTCGTGCCCGATCCTCAACCACTCCTGCATCGCGCCGAGCAACATGAACTTCTTCGGTGACCCGGCGGTGCGCGTCAACTCTGTCGTCGACGCGGCGCACAACCACAGCCTCACGTCGATCTGCGACACCGACTACACCGCCGCGATCCAGTCGCTCGGCGATCTCATCATCTCGTCGCTCGGCGCCGGCTGCTTGAACTCGCCGATCGCGAACCGCCCGGACGGCACGCCCGACTGCGTCGTCACCGACGTGACCACGCTGCCCGACGGGAGCCAGAGCTCGAAGGAAGTTCCGTCGTGCGCCGAGAACAACCACATGATCCCGTGCTGGCAGGTCGTCGACCGCCTGACCGACTACAACGGCGGCAGCTGCTTCCAGTCGCCGCTGCCGTCGACCTGCAAGCTGCCGTCGACGTGCCAGCCGGTGCCGAACGCGGCGCACATCGGCGACACGCCGGTGCCGACCTGCTCGGGCACGGGCAAGGCTTCGGACCCGACGACGTGCGAGCTGGCGACGGTTTCGATCGATCGCGGCCTCGACTCGACCGGCAAGCCGAACGACGCGCCTGCGGGCACCGTCGCGCAGGTGTCGTGCGCGACGATCGCTTCGTCGATGTAGTCGTCGCCTCCTCCGCTACTTCGTAGTCACTTCCCGCCAACCAGGTTGCCGACCGCCGCCGCCAACGCGGCGGCCGGCCCCCTTTTTCCCGTCGGCGCGCGCCTTGCTCTGCAAGCGCGCATGCGTCGCTTGCTTCTCGCGCTCGTGCTCGCCGGCTGTGGCAACGGCGGCGCTGTCGTGTCCCCCGATATGTCGCCTGCGAATCCGTGTGGGCAGGACGTCTGCGTCCGAACCGCGCCCAAGAACAAGGTCGACATGCTCTTCGTGCTCAGCGACGGGCCGACGATGGGCACAAAGCTCGCCGCGTTTCGCGCGTCGCTGCCGGCGCTGCTCGACACGCTCGCGCAGTATCCCGCCGCCGGCGCCCCGGCCGATTATCATTTCGGCGTCGTCACCGCCGATCTCGGCGCGGGAGGGACTGCCCTCCCGTCGTTCGGCTGCCAGCCCGGCGGCGACGGCGCAACGCTGCGCGCGAGCGCAGACATGACCGGCGGCGTGCGCTACGTCGAGTACGACCAGCTCACGGGCATGCAGAACGTCCCCGACGTCGCGGCGACGCTGGACGCCATCAGCGACGTGGGCACCTCAGGCTGCACGTTTCAGCAGCCGCTGCAGGCCGGCTATCAGGCGCTGCACGACTTCGTGCCCGAGAACGCAGGCTTTCTGCGCAGCGACGCAGTGCTCGTCGTCGTCTACGTGAGCGACGCCGACGATTGCTCGGCGCCCTACGACACCGATCTGTTCGACGCGTCCAGCGACGGCGTCGCCCGGTACGGGCCGCTCGATCGCTTCCGCTGCACCCAGTTCGGCGTGCAGTGCAACGGCGCGCCGGTGCCGCCGATGTCGGTCTCGGGCCTCACCGGCTGCAGCTCCTACGACCTATCGAACGGCGGCAAGCTCACTGCCGTCGACCGGTACATCAACTTCTTCGCCACGCCGGCGGCCCAGGGTGGCGTGAAGCTCGATCCGAGCGACGTCGTCCTCGCGGCAATCGCAGCGCCGGCGGATCCCGTCGGCGTGACGATCACGAGCCCGTGCGCCGACGACGCCAGCGTCGCGATGTGCCCGACGTTGAATCCGTCGTGCATCGCAGTGAACGACACGTCGCGGTTCGGCGACCCCGCGGTTCGGCTGCAGGCTGTCGTCGGCGCGGCCAGGTACCACCAGGCCGGATCGATCTGCAACGACAGCGACGATGACGTGATGAAGAAGCTGCTCCCACTCGGTCAGGGAGGCGTCGGGCCCGCCTGCCTGCAGACGCCGGTCGCGACGCGCGTCGACGGCACGCCCGACTGCGTGGTCGAGAACATCACGACCAGGCCGGACGGCTCGCAATCGATCGCCGATGTCCCGTCGTGCGCGGAGAACGGCGGCATCACTCCGTGCTGGCGGCTCGTCGATCGGCTCGCCGACTACGACACGGGAGGCTGCACGCCGCCGGACGTGGTGCCACCAATGACCTGCAAGCTACCGCCGTACTGTCAGCCGGTGATCGACCCCGTCGACGGCATGCGGCAGCTCTACGTGCCGATCGTCGACTGGGGCGGCGGTGCGCCCGACCACGCGACGACGAGCGACTTCCACTGCGCGTCGCCGCGCTAGCCGACGACGCGGTTGCGGCCGGCGCGCTTGGCTTTGTACAGGTTGTCGTCGGCCATCTTGATGAAGGCGTCGGCGGCGACCTCGTTGACGGTCGTGCCGACGCCGAGCGAGATGGTGACGGCGATGTGATCGCCCTCGAAGTCGAACGGATCGGCCGAGACCAGGCGCCGCAGATCCTCGGCCACCTTCATCGACTGATCGCGGCTCGTCTCCGGCAGCGTGAGCGCGAACTCCTCGCCGCCGTAGCGCGCGAACACTTCCTCTTTGCGCACGCGCGTGCGGACACGCCGCGCCAGCTCGCGCAGCACGTAGTCGCCGGTCAAGTGGCCGTGCTCGTCGTTGATCTTCTTGAAGTGGTCGATGTCGAACATGACCAGCGACAGCGGCCGCTGGTGGCGCGTGCAGCGCGGGATCTCCTTCTCGAGGTTCTCGATGAAGTAGCGCTTGTTGAACGCCTGCGTCAGACCATCGATGATGGTCATGCGATAGATTTCTTCGTGGTAGGCGGTCTCGATGTTGCCACCGACGAGGAACTTGAAGATCGCGTTGCCGATCTTCAGAAGGTCGCCGTCGCGCAGGGAGTACTGCGTGATCTGCGCATCGTTGACGTAGCTGCCGTTGGTCGAGCCGAGATCCGAGACCGCCCAGCCGTTGCCGGCGCGCGTGACCTTGGCGTGGCGGCGCGAGACCGAGTCGCGATCGACCTGGATGTCGCAGTCGGCGCCGCGCCCGATCGTGATCTCCTTGGCGCCGGCGAGCTCGTAGCGCTTGCCGAGCTCGGCGCCCGCCGGATAGATGAGGACGAGACACGCCTGCTCGGGATCCGAGGCCTGCTTCTCGACGGGCCGTATCTGCGTGATGCGTGTCTTCCAGTCTTCCATTGGCAGGGAGGCGGACACGCGGGTCGGGCGCGAGTTGCCTCGTACATTTTTACCGCGCCCAAAGTACTTCTGTCAACGTGACGCCACGTCGGGAAAACGGCTACGGTGTATGCGCGTGGCGCAAGCGATGCGAAGTGATTCCGAGGCCTTCTCGTTCGGCAGCGGGGAGCGGGGCGTGCTCCTCGTGCATGGCTTTACCGGATCGCCGTTCGAGATGCGACTTGCCGGCGAAGATCTTGCGCGGCGCGGCTTCGCCGTCGATGGCGTGAAGCTCGCCGGGCACGCGGACACGACGCGCGCGCTCGCCGCGACCACGTGGCACGACTGGTACCGGTCGGCAGAGGACGCAGTCACGCGGTTGCGCGCGCGCGTCGGCGGCCGGCGCGTGGCGGTGGTCGGGCTGTCGATGGGTGGGCTCCTGACGCTCGAGCTGGCGCGGCAGCACGGCGACGCGCTCGCGTGCATCGGCGTGCTCTCGGCGCCGCTGTGGCTGCCGCCGCAAGCGGAGAAGTTCGCGCGCGTGACGGCGCGCCTGCCCATCGTGCGCGGCCTCGCGCTGCCCAAGCTCGCCGGCAGCGACATCCGCGATCGCGAGATGAAGGCGCGCAACGCGCACGCAGTGCCGAAGGCGGGCATGCCGCTGCCGGCGCTGGCGAGCCTCGTCGAGCTCGGCGCCTACTTGCGAGACAAGCTCGGCGACGTAAAGACGCCGACGCTCATCATGCACTCCGAGCGGGACCACACGGTGCCGTACGAGTGCATGGACGCGATCGCCAATCGGCTCGGCACATCGGAGTATCGCAAGGTGACGCTGAAGGAGAGCTACCACGTGATCACGCTCGACCTCGAACGCGATAAAGTGTTCGCGACCGTGGCCGAATGGGTGGGCGCGTATCTCTGAACGTTCTGGGATGATGGAGGGGACCATGCCGCGCTTCGTGGTGTCGATCGATCAGGGAACCACCGGCACGACGGTGCTGGTGTTCGACGAGAAGCTGGAGCTGCGCGCGCGCGGCTATCGCGAGTTCGAGCAGCACTTCCCCAAGCCGGGCTGGGTCGAGCACGATCCCGAGCAGATCTGGCAGTCGGTGGTCGGCGCGCTCACCGACGCGTTGCACCAGTCGGGCGCCGAGGTCGACGCGGCGCAGGTCGTGGCCATCGGTATCACCAACCAGCGCGAGACGACGCTGGTGTGGGAGCGCGCCACTGGCAAGCCGCTGCATCGCGCGATCGTCTGGCAGGATCGCCGCACCGCCGACATCTGCGCCAAGATGAAGGCCGCCTGGCTCGAGGACGAGTTCAAGCGCGCCACCGGGCTGGTGCTCGATCCCTACTTCTCGGGCACCAAGCTGCAGTGGCTGCTCGACAACGTCGACGGGCTGCGCGCGCGCGCAGACCGTGGTGAAGTTTGCTTCGGCACCGTCGACAGCTATCTCGTGTGGCGGCTGACCGGCGGCGCGGCGCACGTGACCGACGTGTCGAACGCGTCGCGCACGCTGCTGTTCGATCTGCACGCGCTCGATTGGAGCGCGCGGCTGTGTGACCTGTTGAAGGTGCCGCGCGCGATCCTGCCGGACGTGCGTGGCTCGTCGGAGCGCTACGGCGAGACGCGCGGCGTGCCCGGGCTGCGCGACGGGATCATGGTCTGCGGCATCGCCGGCGATCAGCAGGCGGCGCTCTTCGGTCAGGCCTGCTTCGCGGTCGGCGATGCGAAGTGCACGTACGGCACCGGCGCGTTCATGCTGATGAACACGGGAACGCGCGCGGTACCGTCGCAGAATGGGCTACTGACGACGGTCGGGTGGAAGCTCGGCGACGAGGTGGTGTACGCGCTCGAGGGCTCGACCTTCATCGCCGGCGCGATGGTGCAGTGGCTGCGCGACGGGCTCGGGATCATCGGGTCGGCCCGCGAGATCGAGGCGCTCGCCGCCTCGGTGCCCGACTCGGGCGGCGTGGTGGCGGTGCCGGCGCTCGCGGGGTTGGGCGCGCCACATTGGCGGCCCGAAGCGCGCGGCCTCATCACCGGCTTGACGCGCGGGACGACCAAGGCGCATCTGGCGCGCGCGGTGCTCGAGGGGATCGCGCTGCAGATCGCGGATCTGCTCGGCGCCATGCAGGCGGACGCGGGCGTGCCGGTGCGGGCGCTCAAGGTCGACGGCGGGGCGAGCGCGAACAATCTGTTGATGCAGTATCAGGCGGACGTGCTCGGCTGCGAGATCGTGCGGCCGGCGCTCGTGGAGACGACGGCGCTGGGCGCGGCGCTGCTCGCGGGGATCGCGGCCGGCGTGTGGAAGGACACCGGCGACGCGGCGCGCGCGTGGAAGGAAGAGCGCCGCTTCAAGCCGTCGATGCCGCAAGCGCAGGTCGACGAGCACAAGCGGCGCTGGAAAGCAGCCGTAGAGCGCGCGTAAGGCGCCCAGGGAAAAGCTCACAGCGAGTTCCGAGAGGTCAGAGAGACCAAGAAGGTTTGGTTCTGTTCTGTGTTCAGTCTTATCCCTGAGCTCTTCGATCTCTGAATCGCCCCGGTATTCCCGGAGGCTCCATTGCTTGAGAGGATGGGGTCATGGGAAGAGCGAGCAAACATTCGGCCGAGGTGCGTGAGCGCGCCGTGCGGCTGGTGTTCGAGCAGAGCGAAGCACACGGATCGCAGTGGGCGGCCATCGTGGCGATTGCGCCGAAGCTGGACTGCACGCCGGAGACGCTACGCCGTTGGGTGCGTCAGGCAGAGCGCGACGCCGGTGGGCGGCCGGGGCTGACGACGAGTGAGCGCGAGCGGCTGAAGCAGCTCGAGCGGGAGAATCGCGAGCTGAAGCGAGCGAACGAGATTCTGCGCAAGGCATCGGCGTTTTTCGCGCAGGCGGAGCTCGACCGCCGACCCAAGTGATGGTCGAGTTCATCGACGAGCACCGCGGCGAGTACGGGGTCGAGCCGATCTGCGCAGTTCTGCCGATCGCCCCGTCGACGTATCACGAGCACGCCCGCCGCCGTCGCGAGCCGGCGCGACGCCCTCAGCGCACCAAGCGGGACGAGCGCCTCCGCGTCGAAGTGCGGCGCGTGCACCGCGAGAGCCTCGGCGGCGTCTACGGCGCCGACAAGGTCTGGCGGCAGTTGCGTCGAGAGCGCCAGTGGGTGGCGCGCTGCACCGTCGAGCGGCTGATGCGAGCCGAAGGGCTTCGTGGCGCCGTTCGCGGTCGAGCGTTCACCGTGACGACGAGGCCCGGCGATGAAGCAGCGCGCCCTGCAGATCTCGTGAAGCGAGAGTTTTCTGCGACTCGGCCCAACCAACTCTGGGTCGCGGACTTCACGTACGTCGCAACCTGGGCGGGCTTCGTGTACGTCGCCTTCGTCATCGACGTCTTCTCGCGCGCCATCGTCGGCTGGCGCGTCTCGCGCTCGATGCGCACCGACCTGGCGCTCGACGCGCTGGAGCAGGCACTGCACGCCCGCCCGCACGCCGACGGGCTGATTCACCACAGCGATCGCGGCTCGCAATACCTCGCGATTCGCTATACGGAGCGCTTGGCGGCGGCCGGCGTCGAGCGCTCCGTCGGCACCGTCGGAGATTCGTATGACAACGCGCTCGCCGAGAGCATCATCGGACTTTTCAAAACGGAGGTGATCAGGCGTCGCGGACCGTGGCGCGGCATCGACGCTGTCGAGTACGCGACGCTCGAATGGGTCGACTGGTTCAACAACCGCCGCTTGCTCGAACCCATCGGCTACGTGCCGCCGGCAGAGTATGAGGCGGCGTATTATCGAGGTCAGCAGGGTCAGGCCATGGCGGCCTGACTCACGAAACTGAGTCTCCGGAGAACCCGGGGCGGTTCACTCCCTGTTTGCTTTTGCCTTGGACACACATCGCCCGGATTGGGTTCCCTACGAATAACGCGCGGGCGGCGCGCGTTGTTCCTACGTGTCAGCCAAGCCGCGCCGGCGCGTGTCGGTAGCGCCACAACTCTTTCGCACGTTGTGCGACGTCGCACGCGCATCGCTCCCAAGGCCGCGCGCCGCGCGGGGTTCCAACGGCGTGACCTTTCGCAGAACTTTCGGCCCCCCGTTTGCGTCTGTACGGGTGTCGAAACCAAGAGGGGAAACGACGATGGGCGCACTCAAGCTACAGCTGCCGTTCGACTACGCGATGCTCGCCGATGGTCCGCTTCTCGAGCGCGTGCTCGGAAAAGATCAGGTCGCGTGGCGCGAGCTCATCCGCCGCTTCCGCGGGCTCGTGTTCCGTTGCATCACCAAGGTCGCGGGCAAGTACGACGCCGTGCTGTCGAACGAAGACGTGAACGAGATCTTCGGCGACATGTGCTTCAACCTCCTGCGCGACGACATGCGCAAGCTGCGCGCGTATGATCCGGCGCGCGGCGCCAAGCTCGGCTCGTGGCTCGGCCTGCTCGCGATCAACACGGCGTACGACTATCTGCGCCAGACCTCGCGCCGTCCGCTGCTCGATCGCATCGACGGCTCGCCCGAGCGCGCGGGCGACTCGCCGTCGGCGCTCGACTCGCTGCTCGAGAAGGAGCGCTGGGGCTACTTGAACGCGCTGCTCGCCGACTTCTCGGAGCGCGACCGCCGCTTCGTCGAGCTCTACTACGGCGCGGGCCTCTTGCCCGAAGAGGTCGCGGCGGCGATGGGCATCAGCGTCAAGACGGTCTACTCGAAGAAGAACAAGCTGCGCACCAAGCTGCTCGCGCTCGCCGAGCACGACAAGCAGCTCGACCACGCGCGCAAGGCCGCCTGATCGCGACGGACGAACGATCGCGACGGACGAACGATCGCTACTGAAAGCTCGCCGCGCCGTAGAACGTCATGTGCGCGCCGGTGGCGGTGATGTCGCTGGCGTCGGGCGTGACCGCCGACGAGTTGTCGACGATGCCGCCGCCGGTCGGGTTCTGCGCACGCACGGCGATGCGGCCGCAACCACCACCGCCGCCGCCGCCGAAGTCGGTGGCGCTCGGCACGGGGATCTGACCGTCGCGACCGTTGGTGTAGTGCTGCCCCGGCTTGGCGTTCGACGCGCCGCCGTTGCCACCATCGCCGCCGGCGCCGCTCATCGCGGTCCCGCCGAGCGCGGGCGTGGTGCTGGCGTTGGCGTCGCCGCCGTTGGTGCTCATGTCGTCGCCGGCACCGCCGCCGCCGCCGTTGGCCGCCAGCACCGCCGTCGCGGCGAGCGAGACCTGCACGGCCTCGAGGACGATGGCGCCGCCCGAGCCGCCGCCGCCGCCGCCGTCGCTCATGCCCGCCTTGAGCCCGCCGCAGCCTCCGGCGTCGATGACACCGCTGACGGTGAGCGCGCCGTTGACCGCGATCTGGATGGCGCCGCCGCCGCCGCCGCCGTGGCCGCCGTTGTTCGCGCCCGCGCCGCCGCCGCCGCCGGCGCCACCGACGAGCATGAAGCTTGGCGACGTGAGGTCGCCCCAGGGTCCGCCGCCGTTCGGCGTCGCCCCGGTGAAGAGCCCGCCCGAGCCGCCGGCGTCACCGTAGCCGGCGCCACCGCCGCCCGCGGCCGCGTTGCCACCACCGCCGCCGGCGCCCGCCTTACCGGCGCCGGGGCCCATGCCGTCCACCGAGGTGGCGCCGCCCGGATATCCGCCCGGGCCGGGCAGGTTGGCCATCGGCCCCGGCATGACGGTGCGGCAGGAGACGTCGATGGTTCCGGCCATGCTGACATCGCCCGCCGAGGCGATGGCGAACGCGTTGCCGCCGGTCACCGTGATCTTGGCGTTGCTCTCGACCTTCAAGCTCGCGACCGAGAAGACGCCGACGCCGGGCCCGCCGTTCTGCGCTACGACGTGGAAGCCGACGCCGTTGACCACGCCGGTCATGCCCGGGCGGTTCAGCCCGGGCGGTCCCATGATCAGGCCGCTGTCGGTATTGATGGTGATGTTGGCGTTGACGTCGACGGGCAACAGGCCGCTCATGCCGTAGTCGCCGGCGGTGACCGGCCCGCTCGGCTGCAGCGCGAGGCAGTGATGCGCCGGCGTCTCCGAGCAGCCGGTGGCGCACTCGCAGCCGGCCATGTCGACGCTGCCGCCGCCGGCGTCGCCGCCGCTCATGGTCATGTCGCTTCCGCCGCCGGTGTCGAGGCCCGCGAACGAAAATTGGCACGCCGTCGCGGCGGCACAGACGAGGAGCGCTGCACGCAACCAGCGCATCGAAACCACTCTATCCCTAGGGCTGGCCGCCGTCCACCGTCGGCGCGACATCGCAGATGCCCTTGCCTTCGAGCGGCTGACACGAGTAGCCCTCGCTGACGCGGCACCCGGCGTCGTCGGTGCAGATGCGGCGGCACTTGCCGACGGGAGCTGGAGCGCACAGCGAGTCGGTCGGACATTCGCTGTCGAGCGCGCAGGTCTTCTCGCAGTAGCCGAAGGGGTGGCCCGCGATGTTGCAGTCGTACGGCATGGTGCCGCACTGCGAGTCCTGGCTACAGCGCGAGCCGATCGGCAGGTACTGCGTATTGGTGGCATTGCTGCACGCGGCAGCGACGAAGATGACGAGCGTGAGGGCGGCCCACTTCACGGCTCGACGATAACACGGCACGCAAGAAATCAGCGCTTCTGCGCGGTCGGCTTCGGCGGCGTCGCGGGCCTACCGGGCGGCGCTTTCGGCGGCGTCGACTTCGGCATCGGCTTGAGCGCGTTGGGCGCGATCATGGTGCCGTCGGGCTTCGCCGCCGACTGCACGCGCACGGTCTTCTGCGGCACCAGCGTCCTCGGCGGCGCCACGCCCACCGGCGTGAGCTGCTGCTTCTGCAGCTGCTCCTTCAGCTTCTCCGGCGGCTCGATCGGCTTGCCGGTCACGTCGAAGCCCGGCGGCGGCGGCGGCGGATACTCCTTCTTGAGCGGGCCGCCGGTGTCGTGCTCCTTGACGTGCGCGGGCCGCTCCCACGGAATCTCCTCGAGCGGCTGATCGCCGACTGCGACGTACATGAAGCGCGCCCACATCGGCACGCTCAGCATGAACGACGCGTCCTTGTAGCCGAGCTGGCGCTCGTACTTGTCGTCGCCGAGCCAGGCCGTCG
>DATNAQ010000030.1:0-26199 GCA_035607415.1 Polyangia bacterium | reverse complement strand
ACTCGAGCGCGAACTTGACGCGTTCCTTCATGGCATCCGTCTTGGCCCATGGCATGCGCGCAGCATGCGGTCGTTAAGGATGTCGCTGGACCAACGGCGACGCGTCTAAGGAATGTCGCTGTGCTGATCTCTAAAGACTGTATTCGGACTGCACCCATGCGCCTGAGACCTTACAGCGCTTGCTTTTTTGTCAGTGCGTGTTAAAAATGCTCAATCAAGATGAGGCAAACGGCGTTCGCGTTTCGGGCGTGGGGTGGGAAGCGGAAGGGCGCGGGGCGGAAGCCGGTGCGCGCGAGGGCGGGCGTGCGGCATCGGAGGCGGCCCGTGTTGAAGGCGCGCTTTCCGGTGCACGTGACGTGGCGGATGCGGGACGAGGTTTGGAATTTGCGGAGTCGGCGGTGCTTTACGGCGCTGTCACGCGCGTTCTGGGGCGGGAGCGATCGGTTTGGGTTTCGGCTCGTGCATTACTCGGTGCAGGGGAATCACGTGCACTTGCTCGTCGAGGCGCGGGATGAGAAGTCGCTGTCGCGCGGGATGAACGGGCTCGGCGTGCGGGTGGCGCGTGGGCTCAATCGCGTGATGCGGCGGCGGGGGAAGGTGCTCGAGGATCGGTATCACGGGCACATCTTGAAGACGCCGACGGAGGTGCGGCGCGCGCGCAACTACCTCTTGCAGAATGCGCGGCAGCATTATGGGCGCGCGGCGGCGGATCCGTATGCGTCGCGGGTGGCGGTCGTGGAGGCGGAGACGTTCTTGATGCGGAGGGTGTGTTAGGGGGCGCAGATGCGCTCGGTGGCGCGGGAGGCGAGGTCTTCGGTCATGGCCTCGATGGGGAGGCGGGATTCGAGCTCCTCGACGGTGGCGAGCTTGGCGCGGGTTTCGGGGTGGTCGGGGACGAAGAGGCTGCAGCAGTCGTCGTAGGGCTCGATGCTGGTTTCGTAGGTGCCGATGCGTTGGGCGAGGGCGACGGTCTCGAGCTTGTCGTGGCCGAGGCAGGGGCGCAGCACGGGAAGCGTCGCGGCGGCGCCGATGACGCCGAGGTTCTCGAGCGTTTGCGAGGCGACTTGCGCGAGCGCTTCGCCGGTGGCGAGCGCCTTGGCGCCGGAGCGGAGCGCGATGCGTTGTGCGACGCGCAGCATGGCGCGGCGGTAGAGGACGACGGCGAGCCTGCCGTTGCCGGAGGCGTCGCGCAGCTGTTTTTGCGCGTCGGTGAAGGGAACGACGGCGAGGCGCACCGGGTCTTGCTGCCAGGCGGCGAGCTGGGCGGCGAGGCGCGCGACCTTGTCCTCGGTTTTCTCGCCGGTGTAGGGGAACGAGTGGAAGTAGGTCGCGTTGAGCGAGCAGCCGCGCTTCATGCAGAGCCAGCCGGCGACGGGCGAGTCGATGCCGCCCGAGAGCAAGAGCTCGACGCGGCCGGTGACGCCGACGGGCAGGCCGCCGGGGCCGGGCACGATCTCGGCAAAGACGAACGCGCGCTCGTAGCCGATCTCGACGCCGATGGTGAACGCGGGCGTGTGCACGTCGACGGGGAGGGCGAGCGCGGCCACCACGGCGGCGCCGACGGTGCGCGAGACCTCCATCGAGCCGACCGGGAAGCGCTTGTCGCTGCGGCGCGACTCGACCTTGAAGGTGGGACGCGCGTGCTTGGGCGCCTCGGCGCGGGCGAGCTCGACGGCGACGGCGCTGATGGCCTCGATGTCGCGCGCGACCACGCGGGCCGGCGAGATGCTGACGATGCCGAAGACGCGCTCGAGCGCGCGGATGGCGCGGCGCGCGCCGCCTTCGCCGGGCCACACGACGAGGCGGCCGTGGGTGCGTTCTACTCTGGCGCCGGGCGAGCGCTCGACGGCACGGCGCGCGCGGTCGAAGAGGGCGCGCTCGAAGAAGCTGCGGTTGTCGCCCTTCAGGAAGATCTCGCCCCAGCGGACGAGCAGAGCTTCGTCGGCGCTCACGTCGAGAGCTTTCGCACGCAGGTGACGACGGCGGCGGCGGCCCGCTCGATCTCGGCGTCGGTGGTGAAGCGCGAGAGCGACAACCGGATCACGCCGGTGTCGTCGGGAACCCCGAGCGCGCGCAGCGTCGCCGACGGCTTCTTGTCCTTGGCGTGGCACGCCGAGCCGGCGGACACGTAGACGCCCTCGGCCTCGAGCGCGTGCAACAGCGGCTCGGCGGGCACGCCGCGAAAGCCGACCGACAGGATGTGTGGCGCCGCGTGCAGCGCCGCGCCGTTGCGATGCGCCGTCGGATGGCCGGCGACGATCCACGACCACAGCCGCTCGCGCTGCTCCTCCATGCGCTGCGCGGCTTCGGGGCGCGCCGCCGCCGCCAGCTCGCAGGCGAGGCCGAGCGCGACGATGCCGGGCACCCCCTCGGTGCCGGGGCGCAGCCCGCGCTCCTGACCGCCGCCGAACACGAGCGGACGGGCGCGCGCGCCCTTTTTGAGCCACAGCGCGCCGGCGCCCTTGGGCCCGTGGATCTTGTGCGCCGAGATCGACAGCGAATCGAACGCCGCGTCGGCGACGTCGATGGGCAGCTTGCCGAACGCCTGCACGCCGTCGACGTGCACGTGGCAGCGCGGCGCGCGCGCCTTGACCGCACGCGCGATCTCGTCGACGGGCTGCACGGTGCCGATCTCGTTCTGCACCCACATGCAGGCGACGAGCGCGGTCTCGTCGCGGACGACCGCCGCGAACGCGGCCGGCGAAAGCACACCGTCCCGCTCCGGTGCAACGACAGTCACCTCGACGCCGCGCTCGCCGAGCGCCTTGGCGGCGTCGGCCACCGACGGATGCTCGAAGCCCGAGACGACGACGTGCCTGGCGCGGGCCGCCACGCCGCCGAGCACGATGGCGTTGGCCTCGGTGCCGCCGGAGGTGAACGTGATTTCGGCGGGCGCAGCGCCGAGCGCCTGCGCCACGCGGTCTCGCGCCTGGCTCAGTCGTCGCGCCGCCTCCAGGCCATGCTTGTGCGCCGACGACGGGTTGCCCCAAGCGACGAGCATCGCCTCCATGGCCGCTTGCGCCACGCGCTCGTCGACACGGGTGGTCGCGCCATTATCGAGATAGACTTCGGGCTGCATCGAATGTTCGGCGTTTATATCCATTTTCCGTACTGCCGCAAACGCTGTCCTTATTGTGACTTCGCCGTGCACGCGCGCGCGCGGATTCCGCATGAACAGTATGCCGCGGCCGTGCGGCGGGAGCTTGCAGAGCGCGCGCCACTCTATACCGGGCGCCGCCTGCGCAGCATCTACTTCGGCGGCGGCACCCCGGGGCTGTGGCGCGCCGACTGCCTCGGCGAGGTGCTGGCCGCCGTGCGCGCGGGCTTCGCGCCCGAGAGCGAGGCCCTCGAGGTCACCGTCGAGGCCAACCCCGACGATCTGCCGCGCGAGCAGCTCGAGGGCCTGCGCGCCGCCGGCGTGAACCGGCTGTCGCTCGGCGTGCAGTCGCTCGATCCGAAGCACCTGGCGACGCTCGGCCGCACGCACGCGCGCGGCGAGGCCGAGCGTGCGGTCTCCGAGGCGCGCGCCGCCGGCTTCGACAACATCTCCGTCGATCTCATGTTCGGCATCCCGTCGCAGACGCTGACCGAGCTGGAGGCCGATCTCGCCGGCGTGCTGGCGATGGAGCCCGAGCACGTCTCGGTCTACAACCTCACCGTCGAGGATCGCACCGCGTTCGGCGGCCTGCAGCGCGCCGGCATGCTCTCCGTCCCCGACTCGGGCGTGTGCGCCGAGATGTACGAGCGCATCGACGCGCGCCTGACCGCCGCCGGCGTGCTGCACTACGAAATCTCGAGCTGGGCCCGCCCCGGCCGTCGCGCCGTGCACAACACGCTCTACTGGACCGGCGGCGAGTACCTCGGCCTCGGCTGCTCGGCGCACTCGTTCCGCCGCCTGCCCGACGGCAGCGGCGAGCGCTTCAGCGTCGCCCGCTCCGTCGACGAGTGGCTGCGCGCTCCGTCGGTGGCGACGCGCGAGACGCTCGATCCCGCCGCGCTCGAGCGCGAGGCGGTGTGGCTCGGCCTGCGCCTGCTCGACGGCATCGACCGTGCCGCGCACACGCGGCTCTACGGCGCCGACCCGGTCCTCACGCACGGCGAGGAGATCGATCGGCTCGTTCGCGAGGGGCTCGTGACCGTCGAGCCCGAGCGCCTCCGCCTGACGCCGCGCGGCGTGCTCTTCGCCGATGAAGTGGGCGCCCGCTTCGTGTGACGCAGTGTTATATACAAAGGTGTAGATGTCGGAGCTGAACCACCGCGCGCGCAAGATCCTCGGCGCCATCGTCCATGAGTACCTGGCGACGGGCGAAGCCGTCGGCTCGCGCACGGTCACGCGCCGCCACGGGATCGATCTCTCGCCGGCGACGGTGCGCAACGTGATGAGCGACCTCGAGGAGGCCGGCCTGCTCAAGCAGCCGCACACCTCGGCCGGCCGCGTGCCCACCGACCAGGGGCTCCGCTTCTTCGTCGACTCGCTGCTCAAGGTGCGCACGCTCTCGGAGAAAGAGCGCGTCGAGCTGTCGCAGCGCTACCAGATCTCGGGCGCCGACATCGAAGGCGCGCTGCGCGAAGCGGCGAACGTGCTCGCCGACCTGTCGACGCACACCGCGGTGCTGATGACGCCGCGGCCGGAGACCGACGTCCTCGAGCACGTGGAGTTCATGCGCCTGCGCGAGGGGCAGCTCCTCGCCGTGCTCGTCGCCAAGAGCGGGCAGGTCTCGAACAAGATCATCACCACCAACGAGCCGCTCAACGCCGACGAGCTCGAGCGCATCCACAACTACCTCAACCAGATCCTCGCCGGGCTCACGCTCGATCAGGTGCGCGCCCACGTGCAGAAGGAGCTCGCCGACGAGCGCACGCAGTACCAGGCGCTCGAGAAGAAGGCGCTCGAGCTGTCACAGCGCGCGCTGCCCGATTCGGCGGCCGACGTGATCCTGAGTGGACAGGCGCGCCTGCTCGAGAACATCGCGGCCGGGGATCCCGCCGAGGTCGAGAAGATGAAGGCGCTCTTCCGCCGCCTCGAAGAGAAGCGCGTCCTCGCCGAGCTCCTCGACCGCACACAACAGGCCGAGGGCATCCGCGTCTTCATCGGCGCCGAGACGGCGATTCAAGAGCTGTCCGACTTCACCATCGTCGCCACCAGCTATGGCACCGTCACCGACGAGGGCGGCGAGGCGCGCCCGCTCGGCACCATCGGCGTCATCGGGCCGACGCGCATGAACTACTCGAAGGTGATCACGCTGGTCGATTTTACGGCGCAACTGGTCTCCGGCCTCATTGCCAAACGCTAGCTCCGGGATTACGTTCACCAATCCATGGGCAACGACGACCAGAAGCAGGGCAATACCCCGGAGAACGCGGGGCCTGGCGAACCGCCGCCGCCGCCCGAGCCGGCCGTTCCGCTGACGCTCGAGGAGCAGCTGCGCGCGGAGATCGATCGCGTGGACAAGCTCGAGAAGGACAAGCGCGAGCTGCACGATCGCTTGCTGCGCACCGCCGCCGAGTTCGAGAACTGGAAGAAGCGGACGAAAAAGGAGGCGGACGAAGCCTCCACGCGCGGGCGCGAGCAGCTCTTGAAGGAGCTGTTGCCCGCGCTCGACAACCTCGAGCGCGCGCTCAAGCACGCGCCGCCGGGCGATCCGCTCGCGGTCGGCGTGCAGCAGACGGAGAAGCAGCTCCTGCAGGCGCTCGAGAAGTTCGGCGTCGTGCGCTTCTCGTCGGTGGGCAAGCCGTTCGATCCGTCGATGCACGACGCCATCCAGCAGGTCGAGACGAGCGAGCACGCGCCGGGCGCGGTCGCGCAGGAGTTCGCGTCCGGCTACATGATCGGCCAGCGCCTGTTGCGGCCGGCGATGGTCGCGGTCGCCAAGGCTCCCGCCGGTCCCCCCGAATGACATGTCTGATATGATCCCGGCCTAATGGCGCGCGTCGTCGGCATCGACCTCGGCACCACCAACTCGTGCGTCGCCTTCCTCGAGGGTGACAAGCCGGTCGTCATTCCCAACGCCGAAGGCTCGCGCACCACGCCGTCGATCGTCGCTTTCGCCGCCTCGGGCGAGCGGCTCGTCGGGCAGATGGCCAAGCGCCAGTCGCTGACCAATCCGGAGAATACGGTCACCGCGGTCAAGCGGCTCATCGGGCGCAAGCAGGCCGATCCGGCGATCGCGCCGCACGTGGCGTCGGTGCCCTATCAGGTCGTGGCGTCGGACAACGGCGACGCGCGCGTGCGACTCAAGAGCGGCAAGGACTACTCGCCCGCCGAGATCAGCGCGATGGTGCTGTCGAAGATGAAGGAGATCGCCGAGGAGTATCTCGGCGAGGCGGTGACCGAGGCGGTGGTCACGGTGCCCGCCTACTTCGACGACGCGCAACGGCAGGCGACCAAGGACGCGGGCAAGATCGCCGGGCTCGAGGTCCTGCGCATCATCAACGAGCCGACGGCGGCGGCGCTCGCGTACGGCTCGGAGCAGCCCAAGGACGAGCGCATCGCCGTCTACGATCTCGGCGGCGGCACGTTCGACATCTCGATCCTCGAGCTGCGCGGCGGCGTGTTCGACGTGCGGTCTACCAATGGAGATACGTATCTCGGCGGCGAAGACTTCGACCGCCGCATCATCGATTGGCTGGCCGAGCAGTTCAAAGCGGCCAACGACATCGATCTGCGCAAAGAGAAGATGGCGCTGCAGCGCTTGAAGGAAGCGGCGGAGCGCGCCAAGCACGAGCTGTCGTCGTCGCTCGAGACCGAGGTCAATCTTCCGTTCATCGCGGCGACGGCGTCGGGTCCCTTGCACCTGCAGATGCGGCTGACGCGCGGCAAGCTCGAGGGGCTCGTCGAAGACCTGGTGCAGAAGACGCTCGAGCCGTGCAAGGTCGCCATGCGCGACGCCGGCGTGCAGTCCAAAGAGATCGATCAGATCATCCTCGTCGGCGGGCAGACGCGCATGCCGCGCGTGCAGCAGGTGGTCGAGGAGTTCTTCGGCAAGAAGCCGAACAAGCGCGTCGATCCCGACGAGGTCGTGGCCGTCGGCGCGGCCATCCAGGGCGGCATCTTGAAGGGCGCGGTGCAGGAGGTGCTGCTGCTCGACGTGACGCCGCTCAGCCTCGGCGTGCAGACCGCGGGCGGTGTGTTCACCGCGATCATCCCGAAGAACACGACGATCCCGTCGCGCGGGCAGATGGTGTTCTCGACGGCGGTGGACAATCAGCCGTTCGTCGAGGTGCACGTCCTCCAGGGCGAGCGCGAGATGGCCGCCGACAACAAGTCGCTCGCGACCTTTCAGCTGCTCGGAATACCGCCCGCTCCGCGCGGCGTTCCTCAGATTCAGGTGAGCTTCGACGTCGACGCCAACGGCATCGTGAGCGTGCAGGCCAAGGACCTCGGCACCGGCAAGGAGCAGTCGGTGCGCGTGCAGCCGACGAGCGGCCTGACCGAGGGCGAGATCGCGCGCATCATCGCCGAGGCCGAGGCGCAGAAGGGCGCCGACGTGCAGAAGCGCGAGGTGGCCGAGCTCAGGCTGACGCTCGAGTCGCTGCTCTATACGTCGGAGCGCGCGGTCGCCGAGTACGGCCACGTGCTCGCGCAGCAGGATCGCGAAGCGATCAACAACGAGGTCGCCGCCGCCAAGGAGCTGATGGACGGCTCGCCCACGCCCGACGAGCTGCGCATGATGCAGGGGCGCGTCGAGGCGGTGGCGCAGAAGATCGGCGAAGCCATGTATGCCCAGGCCGGCGGCGGCAGCGCCGGCGGAGACGACGACTAGCGTGGCCAAGAGGGACTATTACGAAGTGCTCGGCGTCCCGCGCGACGCCGACTCGGTGACCCTGAAGCGGTCGTATCGCGAGCTGGCGCTCAAGTACCACCCCGATCAGAACCCGGACAACCCCGAGGCCGAGGCGCACTTCAAGGAAGTGTCCGAGGCGTACACGGTGCTGTCGGATCCCGACTCGCGCGCCAAGTACGATCGCGGCGGCTTCGGCGCGTTCGGCGGTGGTGGCGGCGTCGGCGTCGACATCGGCGGCTTCACGGATCTGTTCGAGTCGCTGTTCGGCGATCTGTTCGGCAAGAAGAAGAGCGCCGCGCTCAAGATGCCGGGGCGCGATCTGCGCTACACGCTCGAGCTGTCGTTCGAAGAGGCCGCGCTCGGCGTCGAGAAGACGATCACGTTCCCCGCGCCCGTCGAGTGCGGCGCGTGCAAGGGCACCGGCGCCAAGGGCGGCGAAGCGGGCATGCGCACGTGCGGCACCTGCGGCGGCAAGGGCGAGACGAAGGTGCAGCAGGGCTTCTTCTCGCTGTCGAAGAAGTGCCCGACCTGCGGCGGCGCGGGCAAGGTCGTCGGCGAGGCGTGTGACGTGTGCAAGGGCGCGGGCACCGTCGAGAAGGAGCGCGAGTTCACGGTCAGCATCCCTGCCGACACCGAGGACGGCGCGACGCGGCGCGTGGCAGGGCAGGGCGAGCCGGGCAAGCGCGGCGGACAGGCGGGCGATCTGAACGTGATCGTGCGCGTGCGGCCGCATCCGATCTTCAAGCGCGAGAGCGGCATCGTCACGTGCGAGGTGCCGGTCTCGATCGTACAAGCGACGCTCGGCGCGGTGATCAAGGTGCCGACGCTCGACGGCGGCGTCGAGATGCGCGTGCCGGCGGGGACGCAGTCGGGCACGCTGTTTCGCTTGCGCGGCAAAGGCGCGGGCAAGCCGAATGCGCGCAGCGATGCGCACGTGCGGCTGATCGTCGAAACGCCGACGGCGCTCGATGCCAAGCAGCGTGAATTGTTCGAGCAATTGAAATCGACGTTGAGCGAAGCGCAAACGCCGTTACAAAAAAGTTTCCAGGCAAAAATGCGAGAATTGGGCGGCGGCTAAGCGAGCCGTTCGTGGTATGGTCGCGGGGATGGCCGAAAAGCTGCGCGTGCTGTTCGTCGACGACGACCCCGCTGCCGCACGGCTGTACAAGAGCTACCTCGTCGCCGAGGGCTACGAAGTGATCGTGGCGGATTCGGGAATCGAGGCGGTGGAAGCGACCGAGCGCGGCCAGTTCGACGTCGTCGTGATGGACCTGAACATGCCGGGTCTCGACGGCTGGATGTCGATGTCGCTGATCAAGGCGCGCCGTCCGAAGCTGCCGGTGGTGGTGCTCACGGGCGACGTGGGCAAGGATCTCGAGTCGCGCGCGAAGACGGCCGGCGCGGCCGGTTTCTTGACGAAGCCGTGTCAGCCCGACGCGCTGGTGCGGACGCTCAAGAAAGCGACCGCGCGCTGAAGGCTGGCGTCGCGTGAGGTTGCGCGTGGAGTCGGTGGTGGCGGCGCGCGGGCTGGTGTTCGCGCGGCCGATCGAGCCGGGCACGATGCTGGCCACGCCGCGCGCGACGCTCGGCGGGCGGCGCGTGAAGTACTTCGACCTGCCGCGGAAGCTGATGCAGGACGGCTCGCTCGATTTGCAGCTCATCGGGTTCTATCTCGAGGATCCGGCGGACGCCGCGCACTTCCCGCTCGGCGCGCTCGTGGAATATCTCGACGACGAGCGGTAGCGCCTTCCCCGTCCGGCGCCGGCGCCCATGAGCATGAGCAGATCCTTTCGCCGCGCCGTGCGTTCGACACGGCATGCGCAAATCTCTGCCCCTCGCAATCGTCATGCTGTGCTCGTCGGTGGCGCTCGCCGGCGGGCATGGAAACCTCGACCACAACCAGGATCCTACGCCGTCGGCCAATGGCGCCAAGCGGGTCGACCTCGTGATCGCGCTCGACACCTCGTCGTCGATGGACGGGCTCATCGACGCCGCGCGCGCCAAGCTGTGGGACGTCGTCAACCTGCTCGCCCACGCCAAGCCGCAGCCGCAGCTCCGCGTCGGCCTCATCAGCTACGGCAACGACGGCTACGACGCCAAGAGCGGTTGGGTGCGCAAGGACGCCGAGCTCACCGCCAACCTCGACGACGTCTACGAGAAGCTGTTCGCGCTGCGCACCAACGGCGGCTCCGAGTACGTCGCGCGCGCCGTGCACGACGCCACCAAGGACATGAAGTGGGATCAGGATCAGGGCACGCTCAAGATCATCTTCGTCGCCGGCAACGAGCCGGCGAACCAAGATCCGCAGATCCCCGTCGAGCGCGCCCTCGGCGAAGCGCGCGGGCGCGGCATCTTCGTCAACGCCATCTACTGCGGCGGCGACGGCGCCTACGAGGCCGCCGGCTGGCGCCAGGTGGCGTCGCTCGGCTCGGGCAAGTACGCCGCGATCGATCAGAACCGCGTCGTCGCCATCAACACGCCGATGGACGGCGAGCTCGCCAAGCTGTCGAACGAGCTCAACAAGACCTACGTCGGTTACGGCACCGTCGCCAAGGAGAAGGCGGCCAACCAGATGGCGATGGACTCGGCGTCGGGCGCCGCCGGCGCGCCCGTGGCCGCCTCGCGCGCCGCGGCCAAGGCGTCGACGCTCTATCGCAACGACGAGTGGGATCTCGTCGACGCGCGCGCCCACGGCAAGAAGGACGTGACGAAGATGCAGACCGCGGAGCTGCCGGCCGAGATGCGCAACCTGAACGAGGAGGATCGCAAGAAGTTCCTCGACGGCAAGGCGCACCAGCGCGCCGAGCTGCAGAAGCGCATCGGCGTGCTGTCGCAGCGCCGCGACGCGTTCATCGCCGCGGAGCGGAAGAAGCAGGCGGCGGGGCCGAAGACGTTTGATGACGCGGTGACGGGCTCGGTGCGGACGGAGGCCGAGTCTGCTGGTTTTGCGTTCTAGCGTCCTCGCTCGCCGGCGGGCGCGCGAACGTCACCACCGCGACGTAGATCGCGGCCAGCAAGATCAATCCAGCGCACATCGTCCCCACGATCTTCAGGATCAGCGGCGCCCGCGGCGGGCGCTCCGCCGCCGCCCTCGCCTTGTACAGCGTCTGCGCCATGTGCACGGCGCGCGACAGTCCCTTCGCGGCCTTCTCGTCCCCCGGCGTCGCCTGCTGATGGCGCCGGTACTTCGCGGCGGCGACGTCGAGACCGTCGACACTCGAGGCCAGCTCCAAGAAGCGCGTGTGCGCGGCGTCGTCGTCCCAGTTGGCGCGTAGCTGCTGCCACGGCTCCTCGAGCGCGGGATGGCTCGGCTCTTCGACGGCGAAGCCTTCCCAGCGTGCGACGAGGAGCCCGCAGCGGGCGCAGGCATCCTCGCCCGGTAGTCGCTCACGCTGACACTTGGGACACGCGGTTATCAGACGCACCCGAGTTTATCTTCGCACTTTGACTTGGCGAAGCAAGGACAGCATGTCACATTGATTATCGTTGTCATGATTGCGTCCCTGGACTTGGCCGAGATTTGTCAGCAGCTGGTTCGTGACTCCGGCGGCAGGAAGGTCTTGGTCTGCGCGGTCGACGGCGAAATTCTCGCCCACGCCGGCCAGGAAGGGTCGACGGGCACGCTCGACGACGCCACCGGCGAGGCGCTCGCCCAGCTCATCGCCGACGTCGTCGAAGGCGCCACCGCGGGCGCGCGCGTGCCCGCGACCAAGGACCTGGTGGCTTCGCTGCCGGGCGGTCTGCCGGGAGGACTCTCTGCGTGCGCCACCTCCATCGGCGCCAGGGCGGCGCTGGTCGTCATCTTCGACGGCCGGGCGACGACGCTGGAGCGCGTCCGCTTGAAGGTTCGGCGGGCCCGCGACCTTCTCGGAAAGTCCCTGCCGCTCGAGCCGGCGGCCGAAAAGCCGTCTAGCCACTAGGCAATCGCCCCGACGATTTGTGCCGCGCCGCGGCCTTTCTATCGCCTCGTATTTCGGCTACAATCTGTAGGTTCAACCCGCGACCATGGCTGACCGGAGCCGGGATGTAGAACGGATGATCTTTCTTCGTCGCGAGGCGGAGAAAATCGTCCGCGAGCTGTTTCAGCCCGAGGGCGCCGCCGCAGCCGCAGGCTCGGTGCGCGTGGTGGCCGATCTGCGCACCGATGGCGACCATTACGTGCTCGAGGTGGAGCTGCCCGGCGTCGAGCCCGCGGACGTGCAGGTCTACGCGTTCGGCGACGCGCTGGTGATCGAAGGGCAGAAGCGTCCGCGGCTGTCGCCCGACATTCGCCCTGCGTACGAGCGTGCCGAGCGTGACTGGGGTTCGTTTCGCCGCGTGTTCGATCTGCCCGGGCCGGCCGATCTGTCGAAGACGGTGGCGTCGCTGCGAGCGGGCCTCCTTTGTTTGCGCGTGCCGCGGATCGTCGATCGGCGCGGGCGCGCGCGTCCCATCAAGGTCGAGCTCGCGCCCGACGAAGGGGCCGGCTGATGGAGTTTCTACCCGACGGAACGATCAAGCAGACGCTCGAGATCCCGCCGACGCTGGCGCTGTTGCCGATTCGCGATCTCGTCGTCTTCCCGTACATGGTCGTGCCGCTCATGGTGTCGCGCGAGATGTCGGTCGCCGCCGTCGACGAGGCGCTGGCGACGAAGGATCGCCTCGTGCTCCTGTGCGCGCAGACCGACGAGTCCGAGGACGAGCCGTCGAAGGACGGGATCCATCGCTTCGGCACCGTCGGGATGATCATGCGCATGCGCAAGCTCTCCGACGGGCGCATCAAGGTGCTCGTGCAGGGTCTGATGCGCGCGCGCATCCGCGAGTTCGCGCAGGAGTCGCCGTGCTACACGGTGTCGGTCGAGCGCGTCGACGAGCCGCAGCTTCCGGCGGGCGCGCCCGAGGCCGAGGCGCTCATGCGCGCGGTGCGCGATGACCTGACGAAGTTCTCGCAGGCGGGCAAGCTGCAGTCGCCCGAGCTGATGCTGGTGGTGTCGGGCGTCGAGGATCCGGGGCGCCTCGCCGATCTGGTCGCGTCGAACGTGAGCATGAAGGTGTCGACGGGGCAGGCGCTGCTCGAGGAGATGGATCCCATCGAGCGGCTGCGCAAGGTCGGCGCCATCCTACAGAAGGAAGTGGAGATCCTCGAGGTGCAGGCGACGATCCAGTCGCGCGCCAAAGAGGAGATGTCCAAGGCGCAGCGCGAATACTTCCTGCGCGAGCAGCTCCGGCAGATCCAGTCTGAGCTCGGCGGCGGCGGCGGCAAGGGCGAGATCGATGCGTTGCGCGGACAGATCGAGTCGGCGCGCATGCCGGCCGAGGCGCGCAACGAGGCCGATCGACAGCTGCGCCGGCTCGAGCAGGCCAACCCCGACTCGGCCGAAGCGGGCGTCCTGCGTACCTACATCGAGTGGCTCGTCGAGGTTCCGTGGGTCACCGCCACCGACGACAAATTGGATCTGGCCGAGGCGCGCGGGATCCTCGAGGAGGATCACTACGGCCTCGAGGACGTCAAGGATCGCATCCTCGAGCACCTCGGCGTCCTCAAGCTCACGCGCGAGCGCGGGCGCGTCGAGAAGGGGCCGATCCTGTGCTTCGTCGGGCCGCCCGGCGTCGGCAAGACGTCGCTCGGGCGCACCATCGCGCGCGCGCTCGGCAGAAAATTCGTGCGCATGTCGCTCGGCGGCGTGCGCGACGAGGCCGAGATCCGCGGCCACCGGCGCACCTATGTCGGCGCGATGCCGGGGCGCGTGATCCAAGGGATGAAGCAGGCGGGCACCGTGAACCCGGTCTTCGTGCTCGACGAGATCGACAAGCTGGGCGCCGATTTCCGCGGCGATCCATCTTCAGCGCTTCTGGAAGTGTTGGATCCCGAGCAGAACGCGACCTTCCGCGATCACTACCTCGGCGTGGCCTACGATCTGTCGAAGGTCTTGTTCATCGC
This sequence comes from Polyangia bacterium, assembly GCA_035607415.1. GTDB lineage: Bacteria > Myxococcota_A > Polyangia > Palsa-1104 > Palsa-1104 > JAQBQH01. The sequence continues at coordinate 12,495 of DATNAQ010000030.1, read as the reverse complement.
CACGGCGAACGCGGCCGATCCGATCCCGAAGGCGCTCTCCGATCGCATGGAGGTCATCCGGCTCGCCGGCTACTCGGAGGAGGAGAAGCTCGAGATCACGCGGCGCCACGTCTTGCCGCGCCAGCTCATGGGCGCCGGGCTCGACGACGATTCGCTGAAGCTGTCGGATGCGACGCTGCGCCTCATCATCACCGACCACACGCGCGAGGCCGGGCTGCGCGATCTCGAGCGGCAGATCGCGCGCATCGCGCGCAAGGTCGCGCGCCAGCAGGTCGAGGATCGCGAGAGCGGCAAGAAGACGCCGCGCGTGACGGTGACGCCGACGAGCCTGCGCAAGTATCTCGGGCCGCCGATGGCGCCGCACCTCGATCGCGCCAAGGTCGTCGACGAGGTCGGCGCGGCGACGGGGCTGGCGTGGACGCCGTACGGCGGCGAGGTGCTCGAGGTCGAGGCGCAGTGGATGCCGGGCAAGGGCTCCTTGATCCTGACCGGGCAGCTCGGCGACGTCATGAAGGAGTCGGCGATGACCGCGCTGTCGTATGCGCGCGCGCGCGCCGCGTCGCTGGGGCTCAAGGAAGGGTTCTACGCCGAGCGCGAGATCCACATCCACGTGCCGGCCGGCGCGGTCCCGAAGGACGGGCCGTCGGCGGGCGTGACCATGGCCTGCGCGCTGGTGTCGCTCCTGACCGGACAGGCGGTGCGGCGCGACGTGGCGATGACCGGCGAGATCACGCTGCGCGGGCGCGTGCTGCCCGTCGGTGGCTTGCGCGAGAAGCTGTTGGCCGCGGCGCGCGCCGGTCTCGTGCAGGTGATCGTGCCGGCGGACAACGCGCGCGATCTCGAGCAGCTGCCGCAGAAGGATCTGCGCGGCCTCGGCGTGGTGTTGGCGCGGACCATGGACGATGTGCTCAACGCGGCGCTCACGCCGGCAGATCGGCGGGAGCTGCGCGTCGAGAGTTAGCGGGGGACGGGAAAAGAGAGACGATGGCCCAGGTAGATTTTCAGCACCGAGAGATCGCGATCAAGCTCGTCTATTACGGACCCGCCTTGTCGGGCAAGACGACCAACCTGCAGCAGATCCATGCGCGCATGGATGTGAAGCGGCGCGGGCGGTTGCTCACGCTCGATACCAAAGAGGACCGTACGCTCTACTTCGATCTGCTCCCGCTGGCGTTCAAGTCGGCGTCGGGTGTGACCTGCAAGGTCAAGCTGTTCACCGTCCCCGGTCAGGTCATGCACAACACCACGCGCAAGGTGGTGCTGCAGGGCTGCGACGGCGTGGCCTTCATCGCCGATTCGCAGATCGCGGAGACCAAGAACAACAACGAGTCGTTCGCCAACCTGAAGGCGAACATGAAAGAGAACCGGCTCGATCCGAACGAGATCCCGATCGTCATCCAGTTCAACAAGCGCGACATGCCCAACGTGCGCACCGACGACGACTTGAAGCGCATCGCGGCGCGCGGCAAGGAGCCGGTGTTTCCGGCGACGGCGATCCAGGGCAAGGGCGTGTCCGAGACCTTCCTCGGGCTGGCGGCGGCGACGTGGGAGACGCTCGAGAAGAAGATGGGCCTCGGCACCAAGCACGGGATCCCGAAGGCGGAGCTGCTCCAAGCGCTGGCCAAGCAGCTCGCCGTGGAAGTGCCGAAGCCCGAGAACCTGCTCGGGATCGGCAAAGGCGGATGAGGAGACGCGCGCGCGCACATGAGCGGTAGCAAGGCGGCACTCAACGTCGACGCGCCGGTGACGCTCGACGAGCTCCTGGACCGGAACGCGCGCGAGACGCTCGTGGCCGGGGCGCAGGATCTCGGCGTGGCGATTGCGGTCGTCGACCGCGACGGTCAGCTGATCGTCGGCGAGCCGCCGCCGCAGCAGACGCTCGACGCGCGCCCCGACTTCGAGCCGGTCGAGCTCGTCGTCGACGGCGAGATCTGGGTCGTGTCCATGCTGGCGCACGAGGGCGACGCCATCGGCTGGCTCATCGTGCGCGGGGCGTCGAGCTTCGCGGCGCACCTGCACCGCGTGGCCGACGCCTTCATCGTCGACGGGATCAAGCGCGCGATGTCGGCGCGCATGCACATGGCCACCGTCGAGGAGGCGAGCCGCGAGCTGACCGAGAAGAACCGCCGCCTGGCGCAGGCGGTGGAGCGGCTGCAGGAGGCAGATCGCGTCAAGTCGAACTTCCTGGCCACGGTGTCGCACGAGCTGCGCACGCCGCTGACCTCGGTGATCGGCTACTCGGAGATGCTGCTCGAGGGCATCGCCGGCGAGCTCAACGACGAGCAGCGCGAGTACGTGCGCACGGTGATGGAGAAGGGCGATCAGCTGTTGCAGCTGATCACCGGCATCCTCGACATCTCGCGCATGGAAGCGGGCGAGATGAAGATCGACCGCCATCCCTTCGATCTCGACGAGGTCGTGGGCGTGGCGCTCACGACGGTGGCGCCGCACGCGCGGCGCAAGAAGCTGATCATGTCGTGCAACGTGCCGGAGGCGCTGCCGCTGGTGCACGGCGATCGTGACAAGATCCGGCAGGTGCTGCTCAACCTCCTCGGCAACGCGGTGAAGTTCACGCCCGAGGGCGGCAAGATCGAGGTGAACGCGGCGCTGGCGCCGCTCCTGCCGTCGGCGGAGTCGGCGCGGGCGGTGCGCGTGTCGGTGAAGGACTCGGGCATCGGCGTGCCCCCCGAGCATCAGAAGCGGGTCTTCGATCCCTTCTTCCAGGTCGACAACAGCTCGACGCGCGAGTACGGCGGCACCGGGCTCGGCTTGTCGATCGTCAAGCGCCTGGTCGAGGCGCACGGCGGCGTGGTGTGGGTCGACTCCGAGACCGGTAAGGGCTCGACGTTCTCCTTCACCATTCCGCTCGCGCCGGGTCCCGCGAAATAGCGCGCACCATGGCCTCCTTCCTCGTCGAGAGGTTGATCGCGGTCGGCGCGCTGCTGTTGGCGTCCGCGTTCTTCGCCGGGTCGGAGACGGCGCTGTTCTCGCTGACGCGCGTGCAGCGCGAGGCGATGGCGACCAAGGAGGACAAGCGCTCGCGCCGGCTGGCGGAGATGCTGTCGCATCCGCGGCGGCTCATCGTCACCATCATCGTCTGCAACGAGCTCATCAACATCGCCAACTCGTCGGTGGCGGCGACGGCGGTGGCGGGCGTGCTGCCGGGGGTGCGCGAGCTCGGGCAGGTCATCCTCGCGACCTGCGTGATGCTGCCGCTCATCCTGTTCGTCGGCGAGATGACGCCGAAGTCGCTGGCGCTGCGCCTCGGCGAGCGCTGGGCGCGCATCGTGTCGGGGCCGCTGCAGTTCCTGGCCTATTTGATCACGCCGGTGCGCGTCTTGTTGCAGTCGATCGCGTCGGCGGTGCTCACCATCATCGGCGCGCGGCCGATGACGCGCGAGGAGGGGCTGCGCGAGGAGGAGTTCCGCTCGCTCGTCGACGTCGGCTCGGAAGAGGGCGAGCTGCAGGTGGCGGAGCGGCGCCTCATCCACAACGTGTTCGAGTTCGGTGACACGACGGTGGGCAAGGTGATGACGCCCGCCGAGAAGGTGTTCGCGCTGTCGTACGAGATGCCGCTGTCGCGCATGGTGGAGGCGATCGCCACCGAGCGCTACTCGCGCGTGCCCATCTACAAGACGCCGAAGATGGCGCGCGGCGCCGAGCGAAGTGACGGCAAGCGCGCGGCGACGGCGGCCGCGCGTGGGGCGATGGAGGTGGTGGGGATCCTGCTCGCCAAGGATCTCGTCGGCTACTCGTGGGGCGCGCTCGAAGGGCACACGGTGCAGGACCTCTTGCACCCGGTCTTGTTCGTGCCGCGCACGACCAAGTGCGATCAGCTGTTCCGCGAGTTCCAGCGCAAGCGCACGCACGTGGCGCTCGTGGTCGACGAGTACGGACGGCTGGCCGGGCTGGTCACGATGGAGGACCTGCTCGAGGAGCTGTTCGGCGAGATCGCCGACGAGAAGGAGACGCGGACATGAGCGACGTGGTCGCTCGCTGGCCCGCGTGGCTGCAGATGATCTGGCCGGCGTTCGTCGTCGCCGGCGTTTGCCTGGTGCTGGAGATGTTCTTCGGCGCGGCGGAGCTGTCGGTGATCTCGGCCGACCGCATCGCGCTGCGCAAGGACGCCGAGGCGGGCTCGCGGGCGGCGCGGCTGCTCGAGGCGTTCCTGGAGAACAAGCAGCGCTTCCTGGCGACGACGCTGTTCGGCACGCAGCTGTCGGTGGTCGTGTCGACGGTGACGATGACCTACGCGCTGCACAAGGTGGTGTCGCCGCATCGCGCGGAGCTCTATCTTCTGGCGTGCATGACGCCGGTGCTCGTCATCTTCGGCGAGATCGTGCCGAAGACGATCGGGCAGCAGTCCGCCGATCGCTGGGCGCGGCGGCTCGTCTATCCGCTGTGGTTCGCGTCGAAGCTGTTTCTGCCGGTGGTGGCGCCGCTGACCAAGCTGTCGACGAGCATCATGCGCAAGCTCGGCATCGTCGAGCGCAAGCTGGTGACGCGCGAGGAGCTCGAGGCGCTCTTGAAGACGCCGGCGTCGCGTCGCGGCGAGATCACCGAAGGCGAGCGGCGCATGATCTCGCGCATCTTCGACTTCACCGACACGACGGTGAACGACGTGATGGTGCCGCTGTCGGACGTGGTCGCGCTCGGCGAGACGGCCGATCTGTCGACGGCGGCGCGGTCGATCGAGGAGACGCAGTACACCCGCTTTCCGGTCTATCGCGAGCGCGTCGACCGCGTGGTGGGGACGGTGCACGCGTTCGACATCCTGAAGGCGGGGCGCTCGGACCAGAAGATCGGGATGCTGGCGCGCGCGCCCATCTTCGTGCCGCCGAACCAGCCGGCGGTCGATCTGCTGGTGGAGCTGCAGCGCTCGCGGCAGGGCATGGCCATCGTCGTCGACGAGTACGGCGGCGCCGTCGGCATCGCGACCATCGAAGACATCCTCGAGGAGATCGTCGGCGAGATCGAGGACGAGCACGACGTCGCGGCGCAGAACATCCGCAAGGAAGCGGAGGGCGTGTGGCGCGTGAGCGCGCGGACGGCGGTGCGCGAGGTGAACCGGCAGCTGCGGTTGGAGCTGCCCGAGGGCGAGGAGTACGAGTCGATGGCGGGGTTGGTGCTGGAGAAGCTGCGGCACATCCCGCGCGAGGGCGAGAGCGTGCGCTTCGGCGCCGTGCTCGTGAAGGTGGTGAAGGCGAACGAGCGCGCGGTCGAGGAGGTGCAGGTGCGGCTCGGCAAGCGGCGCTCGCCGACGCGCGGGCCGGGCACGATCCCGGGGTAGCGACGGCGCTAGCGCTTCGGTGCGCGCGTCTCGACGAGCGTGACCGGCGCGGCATAGGCGCCGACGCGCAGGATGGCGACGAGGTCCTTCGCCTCCTGCGTCAGCCCGATGGGATCCTTGGAGCCGCCCGCCATCGTGATGCGCGCGCGGCCGCCGGAGATCTTGCCCTCGATGACCGGCGCCGAGTTGACGGTGCCTTCGAGCAGGATGGCGAGCTTGCGGCCGATGGCGCGCGCGGTGACTTCCTCGAGGGCCTTGGCGCCGGCATCGTCGAACGTGAGCGAAACCTCGGGGCGGCCGCTGTCCTGGTCCCACGCGACCTCGGCCTCGGTGATGTTGTTGCCGTCGAGGTCGGCACGCGCGAGCACGTAGTAGCTGCGCCAATCATGCGTCGGCTCGCCGCCGGCGTCGTCCGTCCCGTCGCGCCGCTCGAAGACGACGGCGTGATCGCTCGGCACCGGCACCGGCGAGCGATGGACGATCGCCGCCAGCGCCTCGCGATCGGCGCCGCGCAGGTAGAGGTCCTGATGGGACGCACCGCTGGCTTTTTCGGTCCAGCCGTCGTGCCCGACCTCGATTCCCTGCCCGGCGGCGAAGCGCGCGAGCTGGCGCATGAAGTCGCTGCCGTCGTCGACGACCTCGAATTCGAGGCGGCCGCTGCGCGTGAGCCGGCGCTCGGCGCGGTCGGGCCGCGCGTCACGCGCCAGGACGACTTCGACGTGGTCGCCGTCGACACGGAGTAAGGCGCGCTCGGTCAGCGCATCGAGGCGCGCCTGCAGCTGCTCGAGCGTGCGCTTGCGCGCCTCGTCGCGGGGCATCCCGGCGCGATACGGGTGCGCGGAGTCGATCGCCAGGACGAGGGTCACGCCGGGTAACAGTTGCGTGGTGAGCCGCGCGACCATGGGTCGGACGACGGCGACGCCTGTGGTCAGCACCGCCAGACCGCCGAGCGTCAGCAGCGCGATCCACCACGGTGAGTACCAGAGCCGTTTCACGCGTGGAGCGTAACAGAGCGGCGCGCGCGCGGAAGTTGCAGATCACCTGGGGCATGAAGAGACGAAAGACGCCCGTACGGGCGCTGCTCGAAGGGCTGGCGGCCGGAGCGATCGGCGCCGGCGCACAATCGCTCTATTTCCGCCTTACCGAGCGCATCACGCCGAAGGCTCCCGAGGAGGCGTTCGACCCGCCCGAGGGCGAGCAGGCCCAGGAGAGCGCGCTCGAGACCACGGCGCGACGCCTGGTCGAGGGGCTGGCGCAGCGCGGGCCGCTCGACGCGCGGCAAAAAGAGCGGATCGGCGAGGTCGTGCATTACGGCTTCGGCGCGGCTTGGGGCGGGATCTATGGCCTCGTGCGCGCGTCGTATCCGCGGGCGTGGAGCGTGCGCGGCATCGCCGGCTTCGCGATCGGCGTGTGGATGCTCGGCGACAACCTGCTCCTGCCGGCGCTGCGGTTGGCGGGCTGGCCGCAGCGCTATCCCGTCGGCGTGCACGCGCATGCGCTCGGCGCGCATGCGGCCTACGGTGCCGGCGTGGCGCTGGGGCTCGCGGCCATCGATCGCGCGCCGTTGGTGCCGCTCGTCGCCGCGTTTGCGCTCGCGCGCGGGCGGCGCGCGGGACGGCGGGTGGCGGCGGCGATGGAGGGCCACGCGCTCGTGCCGCGCGAGGTGGTCGAGGCGCCGCGGCACCTGGCGCGGGCGCTGGCGCGGCGGGCGCGCGATCTGTCGCGATAGCCCGAATCGCCCCTTCCGCGGCCGTTTTCGACTAAGCTTCGCCGGGGAATGGATCCGGCGAAGCTGAAGGCGCTGCTCGAGCGCGTGCAGGCGGGTGACGCGAGCGTCGACGAGGCGCTGCGCGATCTCGCCGATCTGCCCTTCCGCGACCTCGGGTTCGCGCGCGTCGATCATCATCGCCACCTGCGCACGGGGTTTCCCGAGGTGGTGCTCGGGCTCGGCAAGTCGGCCGAGCAGATCGCGGCGATCATGAGCGAGCTTCAGCGCACCGGCGCCAACGTGTTGGCGACGCGCGTGCCCGACGCCCACGTGGCGACGGTGCTGCGCGCGGTGCCGGCGGCGCGGCACGAGGCGGTGGCGCGCGCCATCGTCGTCGAGCAGCAGCCGATCGCCGACGTCGGGCGCGGCACCATCCTGGTGATCTCGGCGGGGACGAGCGACCTGCCGGTGGCCGAGGAGGCGGCGCTGACCGCGCGCCTGGCCGGCAACCGCGTCGAGCGGCTGGTCGACGTCGGCGTGGCCGGGATCCATCGCCTGCTCGGCAGCCGCGCGGCCATCGAGGCGGCGAGCGTGATCGTGGTGGTGGCCGGGATGGAGGGCGCGTTGCCGTCGGTGGTGGCGGGGCTGACCTCGCGGCCGGTGGTGGCGGTGCCGACGTCGATCGGCTACGGCGCGAGCTTCGGCGGGATCGCGGCGCTGCTCGGCATGCTCAACAGCTGCGCCGCCGGCGTGACCGTCGTGAACATCGACAACGGTTTCGGCGCCGGCTATGCGGCGGCCGTGATCAACAGGAAGCCATGAGCGAGCTGCAGGGAACCGAGCTCTACTTCGACTGCTTCAGCGGCATTGCGGGCGACATGACGCTCGGCGCGCTGCTCGATCTCGGCGTGCCCGAGGCGGCGGTGCGCGCGGAGCTGGAGCGGCTGCCGGTGCGCGGCTATCGGCTGACGCGCGAGCGGGTGCGGCGCGGGGCGCTCATGGGCACCAAGATCCAGGTGCTCGTCGACGAGCACGAGCACGAGCACGAGCACCACGAGCACGAGCACGAGCCGCATCATCATCACGATCCGCGCCATTCGCACGGCGGCCATCATCCCCACACGCACTATCGCGACATCCGCGCCATGCTCGAGAAGCACCTCGGCGGCGACGTGCTCGCGCGCGCGCTCGCCATCTTCGAGCGCATCGCCGCCGTCGAGGCGCGCATGCACGGCGTCTCCGTCGCCGACGTGGCGTTCCACGAGGTCGGCGCCATCGACTCGATCGTCGACATCGTCGGCGCGGCGGCGGCGCTGGCGTGGCTCCGCCCGTCGCGCGTGACCTCGCGGCGCGTGCCGCTCGGCGGCGGCTCCGTCGACACCGCGCACGGCCGCCTGCCGGTGCCGGCGCCGGCGACGCTCGAGCTCCTGGCCGGCGCCGAGGTCGAAGCCGGCGGCGACAGCGAGCTGACCACGCCGACGGGCGCCGGCATCCTCGCCGCCAGCGTGAGCGCGTACGGCGTGATGCCGCCCCTGCGCGTCATCGGCGTCGGCTGGGGCGCGGGCGATCGCGAGATCGCCGATCGGCCGAACCTGTTGCGCGTCGTCGCCGGCATCCGCCCCGAGGCCTTGCCCGGGGCGACCGACGAGATCGCCGTCGTCGAGGCCAACATCGACGACATGAACCCCGAATTGTGCGAGCCGCTGCTCGAGGCGCTGTTCGGCGCCGGCGCCGTCGACGCGTGGTTCACGCCGATCGTGATGAAGAAGTCGCGTCCGGCGCTCACCGTCGCCGCGCTCTGCCCGCCCGAGGTGCGCGACCACGTCGCCGCGGCGCTGCTGCGCGAGTCGACCACCATCGGCGTGCGCTTTTCGACCCGCCAGCGGCTGGTCCTGCCGCGCCGGATCGTCGAGGTCGACACCCCGTGGGGCAAAGTGCCGGTCAAGGTCGCCGGCGAGGGCGACAGCGCCAACGCCGCGCCCGAGTACGAGGCTTGCCGTGCCGTGGCCGCCAAGGCGGGCGTACCGGTGAAAAGAGTGTATTTGGCCGCACTGGCTGCATTCTTCCGTCGCTGATACACTGGCGAAAGTGCAGGGCCGTGAGCGAATCCTCATCGTCGGGGGCGACGACGCCAAGCGCGCCGGCTATCTCGACGAGCTGCGCGCGGCCGGATACTCGGTCGACGCGCGCGGCGGCGTCATCGAGGACGCCGAGGGGGCCGACCTCGTGCTCGTCGCCGGCGGCGCCGAGGGCTCGCGCCGCGACGGCTTCGGCGCGGTCATGGACGCGATCACCGCCGCGCGCAAGGCGGCCGGCCCGGCGGCGATCGTGGCCTGCGTGCCGCGCGACAACGCCGACGACGCCGCGGCCGACGTCATCGGCGCGTCGCTGGCATCGGGCGCCGACGACGTGGTGGTCTGTCCGCCGCGCCCGGGCGCGCTGCTCGCCCGCATCGGCGCCGGGCTCAAGATGGCGGCGGCGCGCGTCGCGCTCGAGCGCTTCGAGCGCTACGGCGACGCGCTGGCGCACATCGGCGGATCGGTCGGGCTGACGCTCGAGACGTCGGAGGCGCTGTCGGACATCCTCGGCCGCATCGCCGAGGCGGTGGGCTGGACGCGCGCGGCGCTGCTCCTGTGCACCGACGAGGTTTCGAGCGTGCTCCTGGTGTCGGCGTCGGACGATCAGACGTCGATGAAGGTGCCGATCAAGCTCGAGCGCTATCCCGAGGTGCGCGCGGCGTTCGAGTCGCGCGAGCCGGTGCTGGTCGAGGACGCCAAGAGCTCGGCGCTGCTCGGGCCGTGGGCCGAGATCGCGGCGGAGAAGGGCGGACGCGCGCTGTTGGCCGTGCCGCTCCTCGTCGAGCGCAAGGTGGCGGGCGCGCTGCTGGTGCGCAACTACCTGGCGCGGCCGCCGCTCGGGCCGCGCGCGATCGATTTTCTGCGCGTGGCGGCGTCGATGCTCGGGCTGGTGCTGAAGTCGGGCCGCGTGTTCGAGGGGCTGCGCGAGCAGACGCGGCGGATGCCGCTGCAGCGTTACAACGAAGAGCGGCGCACGCGCGCGCTCGAGCAGTACAAGGACTTCTTCGAGGCGTCCACCGACGGCATGGCCGTGCTCGACGCGAACGCGGCCATCCTCTACGTCAACCGCGCGGCCGAGCAGATGACCGGCTTCGCGCGCGAGGGCTTGAACGGGCGCGACTTCACCGAGCTCGTGTCGCCGGGGCAGCGCGAGAGCCTGGCCAACATCATCAAGCAGGTGGTCGCCGGCGCGAACCTCGAAGTGTTCGACGTGGCGCTGTCGACGACGTCGGGCGAGCAGCTCACGGTGTCGGTGTCGTCGTCGCCGGTGCTCGCCGAGCACGGCGGCGCGGTGCTCGCGTTCCGCGACGTCACCGAGGCGCGCGCGCTCGAGGGCGAGCTGCGCAAGACGTCGGACTTCCTCGAGCGGCTCATCGACTCCACCGTCGACGGCATCATCTGCGCCGACATGCGCGGCAACATCCTCATCTTCAACCAGGGCGCGGCGCGCCTCTACGGCTATTCGCCGGGCGAGGTGGTCGGCAAGCTGCCGGTGTGGAAGCTCTACCCCGACGGCGTGGCGCGCGCGATCATGAGCGAGCTGCGCTCGGCCGATCACGGCGGCGTCGGGCGCATGGAGCCGACGCGGCGCGAGATCGTCACCAAGGACGGCGAGCTCGTGCCGGTGTCGCTGGCGGCGTCGATCGTGTACGAGGACGGGCGCGAGATCGCGACCGTCGGCATCGTCTCGGACTTGCGCGATCGCCTCAAGATCGAGCAGCGTCTGGCGCAAGCGCAGGAGAAGCTGGTGGTGACGGAGAAGCAGGCGCTCATCGCCGAGCTCGCCGGCACGACGGCGCACGAGCTCAATCAGCCGCTGACGTCGGTGATGGGCTACTCGGAGCTCCTCAAGAAGAAGATGTCGCCCGACGACGTGCACTACCGCGCCGTCGACATCATCCTGCGCGAGGCCGAGCGCATGGCCGAGATCGTGCGCAAGATCGGAAAGATCACGCGCTACGAGACCAAGGCGTACGTCGGCTCGACGCAGATCCTCGATCTCGACAAGAGCACGACGGATGGCTAGGACGCGCGCGGCCAGGCGGGCGTCGAAGCCGCCGTCGAAAGCGGCGGCGAAGCCGAAGCCGAAGGCGAAGCCGAACCCGAAGGCGAAGCCGAACCCGAAGGTGAAGGCGAAGCCGAACCCGAGGCCGAAGCCGCAGCCGAAGCCGCAGAAGGCGCCCGGGCTGGCGCCGGCGTCGCACGAGGCGGTCATGCAGGCGGCGTTCGATCTGTCGCGCCACCTGTCGCTCGAAGTTCGCGAGGAGGAGCTGATCGGCACCTTCTCGTCGACGCTCGGCGGCCTGTTGCCGGGGCGCTACCTGTGCTTGCGCGTGGTCGATCCGCGCACGCTCGCGCTGACCTCGATGATCTCCGACGGGCCGCTGGCGGCGGGCGTCCTGCCGATGCAGGCGGCGCCGCTCGGCATCAAGCGCTCGGCGCTCAGGCGCACGCGGCTGGCGGACGCGGTGACGCGCTCGCAGCGCGTGCGCGTCGTCGACGCGTACGAGCGCGTCTTCAGCGGATCGGCGGGCGGCTTCTCGGTGCCGCTGGTGGCGTCGGGCGAGATGTTCGGCGTGCTCAACGTCGAGTATCCGGCGCCGTACGATCTGTCGGAGGACGACGAGCCGGTCACGATTCCGCTCGCCAATCAGCTCTCGGTGGCGCTGCGCAACCTCAACCTCCTCGGCGAGGCGCGCTACTACCGCGACTATCTACGCAAGATGATCGACGTGGCCAACGCGCTCATCATCGTCATCGATCGCGACGCCAACATCGCGGTGATGAACAAGACGATGCAGCACTACCTCGGCTTCGGGCCCGACATCATCGGCACGCCGCTCGAGGAGATCCGCCGGCGCTCGACGGCGCCGGAGCCGCGGCTGTCGACGCTGATGCTGGCCGGCTTGCGCGGGCTCGAGTACAGCGACTGCGAGGTGCCGTTGTGGCGCCGGCGCGAGGAGACGCTCGGGCGCGCCATGTTCAACACCTCGGCCTTGCGCGCGCCCGACGGCAGCATCGACGGCGTCATCGCCATCGGCAACGACGTCGAGCGCATGCGCTCGCTCGAGCGCCAGGTCATCCAGGCCGAGAAGCTGGCGACGCTCGGGCAGCTCGCCGCCGGCGTGGTCCACGAGCTCAACAACCCGCTGACCTCGATCAGCGTCTACGGCGACTATCTCGTGCGCCTGCTCGAGCGCGGCGGCGAGAAGGGCGACCTCGAGAAGGCGAACAAGATCGTCGAGGGAGCGGGGCGCATCCAGAAGCTGACGCGCGACCTCATGAGCTACGCGCGCCCATCGGGCGAGTACGAGCGGGTGCTCGTCAACGACGTGGTCAAGCAGGCGCTGGTCTTCTGCGAGCACATCGTGCGCCGCGGCGAGGCCGAGGTGACCCTCTCGCTCGCCGACGGGCTGCCG
>DATNAQ010000028.1:0-21873 GCA_035607415.1 Polyangia bacterium | reverse complement strand
ACTCGAGCGCGAACTTGACGCGTTCCTTCATGGCATCCGTCTTGGCCCATGGCATGCGCGCAGCATGCGGTCGTTAAGGATGTCGCTGGACCAACGGCGACGCGTCTAAGGAATGTCGCTGTGCTGATCTCTAAAGACTGTGTTCGGACTGCACCGTTCGCTCAGGCGTACCTTGTGCTTGCTTGATGGGGTATCTCGTGGTAAGGATGCCCAATCAAGATGAAGCAAGAGGCGTTCGCGTTTCGGGCGTGGGGTGGGAAGCGGAAGGGCGCGGGGCGGAAGCCGGTGCGCGCGAGGGCGGGCGTGCGGCATCGGAGGCGGCCGGTGCTGAAGGCGCGGTTTCCGGTGCACGTCACGTGGCGGATGCGGGACGAGGTTTGGAACCTGCGCAGTCGGCGGTGCTTTACCGCGCTGTCACGCGCGTTCTGGGGCGGGAGCGATCGGTTTGGCTTTCGGCTCGTGCATTACTCGGTGCAGGGGAATCATGTTCACTTGCTGGTCGAGGCTCGGGATGAGCGGGCGCTGTCACGGGGGATGAACGGGTTGGGCGTGCGGGTGGCGCGTGGGCTCAATCGCGTGATGAAGCGGCGGGGGAAGGTGCTCGAGGACCGGTATCACGCGCACATCTTGCGGACGCCGACGGAAGTGCGGCGCGCGCGTCACTACCTCTCGGAGAATGCTCGGCACCACTATTCGCGTGATGGCGGCGCGGATCCGTATGCGTCGCGGGTGGCGGTGGTGAAGGCGGAGACGTTCTTGATGCGGCGGGTGTGTTAGCTCGGGGGAACCCAGCCGCCGAATTCGCGCTCGAGCTGGTGGGCGACGGCGATGGTGAGGTGGTCGCGCGCGGGGGCGGCGATGACCTGGACGCCGAGGGGGACGCCGTCGCGGCCGAGGCCGAGCGGGATCTGGGTCGCGGGGAGCTGCATGACGTTGATGATCGCGGTGTAGACGAAGTTGAAGGGGCGCATGAGCGGGACGTAGTGGCGCGGCGCGGGCAGCGCGTGCGACGGGTAGAGCATGACGCCATCGTCGCCGATGGCGTCGAGGATCTGGCGGCGCAGGCCGCGGCCCATCTCGATCGCTTTTTTCGCGCGCGCGGGAGCGACGTTGTTGACGCGCTCGAGCATGGCGAGCGCGATCGCCGGCAGCGTGTGGGGCGAGCGGCGCAGCGCCCACTTCGCCAGCTCGAGCGCGCCGCGCGTGGGGCGGCCGTTGCCCAGCAGCACGCTGAACGACTGCTCGTCGGCGGCGGCGAGCGTGGCCGACCAGATCTCGAACGAGCGGCGCAGCGCGCCGAAGCGCACGCGGCGGATGCGGGCCCCGGCGCGGGCGAGCGCGGCGGCGACGCGCGCCTGCGCCTCTTTGAGCTCGGGATGGACCGGGTTGACGCCGTTGTCCTCGACGTCGAGCACGGTCAGACGATCGAATCGCACGTCGGCGGGATCGCCGAGCGTCATCGCGGTCGCGCCTTCGTCGTGGCCGTCGGGGCCGGCCAGGATGCGCACGAGCGGCCATAGATCCTCGGCGCGACGGCACAGCGGGCCGGTGGCGACGATGCGCGTCGCCTCGCCGTGCGCGAGCGGATACTGGCCGGTGCCGGGCACGAGCCCGCCGGTCGGCTTGTGGCCGAACACGCCGTTGAAGAAGGCCGGCATGCGGATCGAGCCGCCCACGTCGCTGCCGAGGCCGAACGGCGAGCCGCCGGCGCCGATGATGGCGCCCTCCCCGCCCGAGCTGCCACCGACGATGCGCGACGGATCGTACGGGTTGTTGGTGCGCCCGTAGACGCGGTTGTTCGACTCGTACCACATGCAGAGCTCGGACACGTTGGTGACGCCGAGCGGAATCGCGCCGGCCGCGCGCATGCGGGCGACGGTGGTGGCGTCGTCGTGCGCGATGACGTCCTTGCGCGCGACCAGGCCCGACGATTGCGGCATGCCGTCGAGCGCGAAGCACTCTTTGATCGTGCAGGGGACGCCGAGGTACGGCGGCAGCGCCGCCGTCGCCGCCGCATCGTTCGCTGCCGCCGCGATCCGCGCGTCGGCCGCATCGGCCTCGGCGCGCGCGGCCTCGTAGCGCTTGGCGACGACCGCATTGATCGTCGGGTTCACCGCCTCGATGCGCGCGATGTGCGCCTCGACCACCGCGCGCGACGACACCTCGCGCGCGCGAATGCGACGCGCCAGCTCCACGCCCGATGACGTCAGCAGCTCGTCGAGCCCGACCACGGGCGCGCGCTTCGCGATCATGCGTCCTCCAGCAGAAAGCCGCGCAAGAGCTCACCCAACCGCTGCGGCTGATGGCGCTGCATCATGTGTCCCGCGCCGTCGACGATGGCGCGCCGCGCGTGCCCGAAGCACTTCGTCCGCCGCGCTTCCTCCGCCGGCGAATGGCGCATGAGCGACTGCGCGCCCGCCACGAGCAGCGTCGGACAGCGCACCCGCCGCCAGAACTGCTCGGCCGTCGCCAGCGAGAACCCATACGGCCCCGGCGTCGCGTGCAGCGGATCGTGCTTGAAGCGGATGCGCCCGCCGAGCGCCGGCGTGGTGCCCTTCTCGGCGAGGAACTGCGCCATCTCGCGCGACACCAGCGGATCGTGCTCGCCGAGGCGCGCCGCCGCCTCCTCGATGGTGGCGTAGCTCTTCGGCGACTTCTCGCGCACCTTCTTCCACGCCCCGAGCCACGCCGACACGCGCGCCGGCATCGGCTCCTTCGACTCGGGCGGCCCGAGGCCCTCGAGGAGCGCGAGCTTGTGCACGCGCTCGGGAAACGATCCTGCGTAGTAGGCCGCGATGCTGCCGCCCATCGAGTGCCCGACGAGCGACACCTTGCTGCGCCCGACCTGCCCGATGACCTCGTGCAGATCGGCCAGGTAGTCGGGGAAGTGGTAATAGCCGCCCGGCCCGACCCAATCGCTGTCGCCGTGCCCGCGCATGTCGGGCGCGACCACGTGCAGCCCGGCGGCGAGCGCGGCCTCGACCATCGGCTGCCAGCCCCACGCGTTGTCGAGAAAGCCGTGGATGAGGAGCACGGTGTGCTCGCCATCGCCCCACTCGAGGACGTGGTAACCGAGGCCGGTCGCGAGCTGAAGCTTGCGAGACGCAGGCATCTCCCATTACTTATCAGGGATGGCGACGGCGCGCGAGGAGGCCGAGCGAATCCTCAAGCTCTCGGGGGGCGACACGCTCAAGGCCTACGACATGGTCGAGCGGCAGCTCTCGGTCCTGGTGCTGCGCACGCAAGTGATGCTGTCGCTGTCGGGCATCGTCATCACCGTCACCGGCTTCTCGGGCCGCGCCATCGCCGAGACCAGCATCCTCGCGCGCACGTCGATCGCCACCGGCATCATGGTGGTGCTGGCGTCGGCGGTGGTGGCCATCTGGGGCGTGCTGCGCCTGTCCTGGATGTCGCAAGCGATCGACGAAGACGCGATCCTCATGCTCTCGCGCGGCATCGCCATCCGCGACGCCAAGTCGCGCTTTCTGCGCGCGTCGCTGCTCCTGTTCATCGTCGGCTTCTCGCTCTATTGCTTCGCCATCGCGCAGCTCCTGATGGCGGCGAAGCCGCCGGTGTGACATGGCGCTGCAACCGACACGCCTCGAGTTCCGCCTCACGCTGTCGCACGTCGATCGCGGCATCGACGTGAGCGAGACCCTATACGTCGCGCGGCACCCCTCGGAGACGCAGGAGCACGTGGTGCTGCGCGTGCTCGCGTGGTGCCTCTTCGCCGAAGAGGGCCTGGCGATGGGCCCCGGCCTGTCGACGCCCGACGCCGCCGACTTGTGGACGCACGACGCCACCGGCCGCCTCACGACCTGGATCGAATGCGGCACCGCCACGGCCGAGCGGCTGCGTAAGGCGCTCCAGCATCACTCGGGCGCCAAGAGCCACGTGGTCGTCGACGATACCCGCACCGCCGACGCCCTCTTCGCCGAGCTCGCCGAGACGCGCTGGCCGCGCAGCTGCCCGCCGCCGACGGTGTGGATCGTCGATCCCGCGCTCGTCGCCGCGCTCGCCCAGGGCGACGATCGCCGCGCGCGCTGGGCGGTGACCGTCGTCGGCGACCACTTCTACATCGACGTCGCCGGACGCACGCTCAACGGCGCGGTCACGGCACGTACGTCCGCGGTGTGAGCCAGAAGCTGCACACGACGTCGGCCTCGCCGGCGCCGGAGTCGGCGGCGACCGTGCCCATGAAGTAGCCGACCACGTGGTTGGCGTCGGCGGCGCTGAGGACGAAGGCCGCGTTGTCGCATGCCGTGCCCGAGCAGCCGGCGCCGCCTTCGGGCGTGGCGATGCGCTCGCCGGTCGTCGGATAGACCGTCCCGTCGAGCGTCTCGGCCCCCTGCATCGATTGGACGGTGTATTGCCCGACCCCGATGTGGCCGCCGCCGAAGGTGTCGAAGTCGAGCGTGCAGCCGGCGCTGCCGACCGAGGCCGACAGGCGGAAGCTCGATGCCGTCGGCGCGCCGTTGGCGTCGTGCGTCGTGGTGAGGTCGACGAAGGCCCCCGGATCGGGTGCGGCCGGGCCGAAGTGCACGCCCGACACGGTGACCTCGAGCGTCGGGCCGGTGAACGCGCCGTCGGAGCCGCCGTCGCTGTTCGTCGAGCTGGGGGGAAAACAACCGACGCAGAAGATCAGGCCGATCGAAACCGTACCAAGAATCGTACTGCTCGAAGAGGACTGGCGACTCATGGTCCCCACCCTAACACCTTCTTGGCGCAGCCCGTCGCGCACGTCTACAATGACGGCTGTGGATCGTGTGGGTGGGGTGTTGGTGGAGACTTATCGCCTCGAGCGCTTGATCGCCGAGGGATCCATGGGCTCCGTGTACGAAGCGCGCCACCTGCGCATCCCCAAGCGCTTCGCCGTCAAGTTCCTGCGCATCGGTCTCGAGGAGAACGCGGAGGCGACCGAGCGCTTCCGCCGCGAGGCCGAGGTCGTCGCCGGGCTCGACCATCCCAACATCGTCGAGGTCTACGACTACAACTTCGCCGACGATGGCTCGCCCTACATCGTGCTCGAGTACCTCGACGGCGAGCACCTCGGCGCCCGCCTGCACCGCGAGGGCAAGCTGCCGCTCGACGACAGCCTGCGCATCATCGGCGCCGTCGCCGCCGCGCTCGAGGTGGCGCACGCGCGCAACGTCATCCATCGCGATCTCAAGCCCGAGAACGTCGTGCTCTGCGCCGACGGCACCGTCAAGGTCGTCGACTTCGGCGTCGCCAAGCTGCGCGGCGCGCCCGAGCTGACCGCGGTCAACACCATCGTCGGCACGGTGCCGTACATGGCGCCCGAGCAGCTCATGGGAGGCCTCCTCGACGCGCGCTGCGACGAGTACGCGCTCGCCGTCATCGCCTACGAGATGCTGTCGGGCGAGATGGCCTTCGACGGCTCCGGCGCCGTCGCCGACGTGGCGCGCCGCGTGCTCACGCACGTACCGCCGTTCATCGGCGGCGTCGGCCAGGCGGTGAACGAGGTGCTCTTCCGCGGCATGGCGCGCGCGGCCGACGATCGCTTCGGGTCGGTGCGCGACTTCGTCGACGCGCTCGAGCTGGCGGCGGCGGTGAAGGAGCCTTCGTTGCCCGAGCCCAAGCTCGACGACGAGCTGCCGCCTTTGACCGGCGAGGCCACGCGCATCACCGTCGCCGGCGACGAGGCCACCAAGGCCGCCGCGGCCGCGGCCGACGCCGAGGATCCGCCGGCGCCGCCGCCGACGGACATGGCGCCGGCCAAGGATCCGGTCACGCCGCGCATCCCCTCGCCCGAGCCGGTGCTCGGCGGCGAGACCCACGAGATGGCCGCCGTCCTCGACGACGGGCAGTCGAGCGGCGAGCGCGCCCCGCTGCCCTCCTTGTCGACGCTGGTGGTGCAGAAGCTCTCGGACGCCGAGATGCCGACGCCGAAGTCGCAGGCGCAGCCGTACCTGCCGGCGCGCACGCTCGACGAGCCGCGCGTGACGCTGAAGACGATGAAGGCGGCGACCGCGCCCGGCTGGGAGGGCGTCGCCGGCGACAAGACCAAATCGATACGCGCCCCGTCGCGCTGGCTGCTCCTCATCGCCGGCGTGCTCGTCGGCGTGATCGCGGCGCTCATCGCCGTGTATGCTCTGCGTCGCTGACGCTGGCGAGGCCGAAAACCGGCCGACCATTGACACGTAGCTCACTTTTGAGTTACGAAGGCAGCGTCGGCGAGGTACTTCTTGGCGCAGGTCCGTCGCACGTCCGTTCTCGCGCTGCTGCTCGCCGTCGGCGGCTGCGGCTCGCCCGCGCCGTCGCGCTGTCCGCTCACCGTCTGGTATCGCCCGGCGTCGCTCGACGCGGCGCACGCCTCGCTGCCGCCCGCGCTGGTCGGCTCGTGGGACGGCTGGGCCGCGCCCGGCCTGCGTCGCTTCGCCGCGGTCACCGCCGCCGACGGCACCGAGTGGCGCACGGCGACGATCGAGCTGGCGCCCGGCACCTATCAGTACGCCATCGCCGTCGGCGATCAGCAGCTCCTCGACGAGCTCAACCCGCGCAGCGCCTTCGTCGCGGGACCGAACGATCCCTACGAGGTCGAGGTCTCCGAGGTCGCGCTGGCCGACTGCAACGCGCCGACGCTGGCCGCCACCGCGGCGCGCGCCGACGGGGATGCGCTCGTCGTCGAAGCCGACTTCGCGCGCGGCGCCGACGGCACCAGGCTCGACGCGACCTCGCTCGCGGCCACGCTGACCGCGGCCGGCGCGCCGGTGCCCGGCAGCGTCGCCATCACGCACGCGGAGGCCGGCGCCACCACGCACGTGACCGCGCGCGCCGACGGCCTGGCCGCCGGCAAGTACACGCTGACGCTGACCGCGCGCGATCGCCGCGGCCGCGCGCTCGCCACGGCGGCGTCGGCGTTCGTCGCCACCCCGCTTCAGCCGGCGTCGCTCGCCGACACGCTCGTCTACCAGGTGATGATCGATCGCTTCCGCTCGGCGACGGGCCCCTTGGCCGCGCCGGCCTCGCCCGGCGATCGCGCCGGCGGCACGCTCGACGGCGTCCGCGCCGCGCTCGACGCCGGCTACTTCGATCGGCTCGGCGTGACCACGCTGTGGCTCTCGCCGGTCTACACCAACCCGACCGATCACTTCGTCGGCCGCGACGGCCACCTGGTCGCGCCGTATCACGGCTACTGGCCCGAAGATCCCCGCACCGTCGACCCCGCGCTCGGCGGCGCGGCCGCGCTCGATGCCCTCGTCGCCGACGCCCACGCGCGCGGCATGCGCGTGCTCCTCGACGTGGTGCCCAACCACGTGTTCGACACGCACCCCTGGTACCTTCAGCACTCGCGCGCCGCCGATCCGACGCTCGACGCGACGACGAGCTGGTTCAACGACGGCCCCGACCACTGCGTGTGCGGCGATCCCGGCTGCGACTGGGGCGCGCACATGGAGAGCTGCTGGTTCGCGCCGTACCTTCCCGACCTCAACTGGCGCAACCCGGCGGTCACCGCCGCCGGCACCGACGATCTCGTCTGGTGGATGTCGCGCTTCGATCTCGACGGGCTGCGCGTCGACGCGGTGCCGATGATGCCGCGCGCCGCCAGCCGCCGCATGGTCGACGCCGTGCGCGGCATGATGTTCCGCAGCCCCGCCGATCTCTATGTCGTCGGCGAGGTCTACACCGGCGCCGGCGACGGCGGGCGCGCCCAGATCCGCGCCTACCTCGGCAACGCGCTCGACGGCCTCGAGGGCGCCTTCGACTTCCCGCTCATGTGGGCCGAGCGCGACGCCGTCGCCCACGACGTCGACGGCGGCTTCGCCATGCTCGAGCACGAGATCGCCGCCGGCGCCACCGCGTGGTCGGGCTCGGGCGCGACCATCGCGCACATGATCGGCAACCACGACACCACGCGCTTCCTCTCGGAATCGGTCGGCGATGCGGGCGGCGATCCGTGGGTCTCGCCGCCGGCGCAACCGGCCGACGCGGCGCCCTATCAGAAGCAGCTCGTCGCGCTCGCGCTCGTCATGACGCTGCCGGGCGTGCCGGTCATCTATTACGGCGACGAGGTCGGGCTCGCCGGCGCCAGCGATCCCGACTCGCGCCGCGTCCTGCCCGACGTGCTCTCGGGCGCGCTGCCCGCGCCGCAGCAGGCGCTCCTCGACGGCGTGGCGAAGATCGGGCAGGCGCGACGCTGCTCGCCAGCGCTGCGCGGCGGCACACGGACATCGCTGGTCGCCGACGCCGATCATGACGTCGCGCTGCAGGCGGCGCCGAGCGGCGAGCGCGCCCTCGTCGTGCTCTCGCGCGACGCCAACGCCGCCACCGTCGACGCGCCCGGCGTTCCCGCCGGCAACTATCGCGACGCGCTCTCGGGCGCGACGCTCACCTCCGACGGCACGCACGCCGTCTTCACCGCGCAGCCGCTCGCCGCGGCCATCTACTTTCCGGAGGGCTCGGCATGCCTGCCGTGATCCGCTTTGCGTTCGTCACGCTCCTCGTGGTTGCTGGTTGCGGCAAGGGCGTCAGCGATCAGCTGCCAATGCCGCCGACGAATCCGTTCAACCCCGGCGATCCCGGCTCGGGCGGCTACGGCTCGGGCTCGGGCGGCGGCGGCGCCGGCATCCCGTCGGGCCCGCCGATGTGCGACCCGAGCGTCCGTCGCTGTGCGCACGAATTCGACTACGGCCCGCCGACGCTCAACGGCCACGAAAAGACGGTCACGCTCATCGGCGACTACCGCACCGACTCGTGGACCAACGGCGATCCCGCCACCTTCGACGGCAGCAAGTGGGTGGTCACGGTGCCAATCCCGTGGTCGAAGCCGGTCACCTACAAGTTCCACATCACCTACGACAACGGCGCCGCCGACGCGTACCTGCCCGATCCGTCGAACCCCACGCAGGTCGACGACGGCTTCGGCGGCAAGAACTCCGTCTTCAGCGGCACCACCTGCGACACCTGGACCTGCGCCTCGACGCAGATCGCTTGCGCCGGCACGCCGCTCGCCGCCGATTCGTTCGATTGGCGCGACGCCGTCATCTACTGGGCCTTCACCGATCGTTTCCTCGACGGCGACAGCACCAACGACAACCCGTCGACCGACTCGCACCTGAGCGGCAACGCCGCCAACTGGCAGGGCGGCGACTGGAAGGGGCTGACGTCGAAGATCAGCGCCGGCTACTTCACCGATCTCGGCGTCAACACGCTGTGGATCTCGGTGCCGATGGATTCCACCGACGCCGTCGGGCAGGGCACGCTCGGCGACACCAACTGGTACACCGGCTACCACGGCTATTGGCCGCGCGATCTGACGAGCACCGACACGCACTTCGGCTCGACGGCCGACCTGCAAGCGCTGGTCACCGCGGCGCACGCCAAGAGCATGAAGGTGCTCATCGACTACACGATGAACCACGTCAGCCAGGACTCGCCGGTCTACAGCGCGGCCAACATCGCCGCCGGCTGGTTCAACCCGCTCATGCAGAACGGTGAGAGCTGCATCTGCAACACCATCGCCAACGATCCGTGCAACTACGACGGCACGCTCGGCAAGTCGTGCTGGTTCGCGCCCTACCTGCCGGACTGGAACTTCAACAACGCCGACGCGCGCGCGTACTCCGTGAACAACGCGCTCATGTGGATCCAGACCTACGGCTTCGACGGCTTCCGCCTCGACGCGATCAAGCAGATCGAGCCGGTCTGGCTCACCGACTTCCGCGCCGCGCTCTTGTCGAAGGTCGAAGCGACCACCAAGCAGCACGTCTATCTCGTCGGCGAAACCTTCACCGGCGATCAGAACCTCATCAAGTCGTTCATCGATCCGTGCACCAAGCTCGACGGGCAGTTCGACTTCCCGCTGCGCGCGCAGCTGGTGCAGCACGTGATCATGCGCCAGGGCAAGATGAACGACCTCATCACCTTCATGGACAACAACACGTCGTTCTACGGAACGAGCGTGATGTCGACCTTCCTCGGCAACCACGACGTGCCGCGCACCATCCACTTCGGCGAGGACACGCCGGTCTGGTCCGACCCGTGGGCCAACGGCAAGGACCGCAACTGGTCGAATCAGCCGGCGCAGCCGACCAGCGGCAACGCGTACGAGCGGCTCGCGCTCGGCTTCGCGGTGCTCTGGACCAACCGCGGCGCGCCGCTCATCTACTACGGCGACGAGATCGGCCTGGCCGGCGCCGGCGATCCCGACAACCGCCGCATGATGCCGTGGAGCGGGTATTCGGCGGCGCAGACGACGCTCCTCGCCAAGGTGAAGAAGCTCGGCGCCATCCGCGCCGCGCACACGGCGCTGCGCCGCGGCGATCGCACGACGCTGTCCTACGGCGACGACACGTGGGTCTACTCGATGGTCGACGGCACCGACAAGGTCTACGTCGCCATCAACCGCTCGGACGCGACGGTGAGCGTGAGCGGCCTGCCGTCGGCGACGCTGACCGATCAGATGACCGGCGAGACCTTGACCGGCCCGACGGTGAGCGTGCCGGCGCGCTCGGCGCGCGTCATGACCCCGTAGGCGCGCGAGGCATAGGCGCCAAGCTGGAAACGCTCGGTTCCCGTCGCGACCGGGCCAACCGGCGCCCGTCCGGTGGTATGGTCCGCCCATGGCTCCGCTCACCGATCGCGTCTTCGTCGTCACCGGCGCCGGCGGCGCTCTCGCCGGGCCCATCGTCCGCTGCCTGGCGCACGCCGGCGCGCGCCTCGTGCTCGTCGATCGCCACGAGGATCACGTCAAGGAGCGCGCGCGCGAGCATCACGCCACTGCGCTCGCCGCCGATCTGACCACGCTCGACGGCGCCGTCGCCATGGCCAACGCCGTCGTCGGGCGCCACGGCCGCATCGACGGCCTCGTGCACACCGTCGGCGGCTTCGCCATGGGCCGCATCATCGACGGCGACGCCGCCACCTACGACCGCATGTTCGATCTCAACGTGCGCACGCTCTTCAACGTGCTGCGCGCTGCTGCGCCCGGCATGCTCGCGCGCGGTGACGGCTTCATCTGCGGCATCTCGTCGGAGCCGGGCTGGACCGGGCGCGCGCCGGGCACCGCGCTCTACGGCGCCGCCAAGGCCGCGGCCACGTCGCTGCTACGCACGCTCGAGCTCGAGGCCAAGGGAACCCAGGTAGGCGTCTGCATCGTCTACCCGATGGGGGCCATCGACACGCCGGCCAATCGCAAGGACATGCCGAACGCCGATCCGAGCACGTTCATCGATCCGAACGAGATTGCCGCGTCGATCCTGCACGCTGCGTCGCGCGGCGCGCGCGGACGTCTGAGCGAGCTTCCCATTCATCCGCCACGCCAAACATAAGAGGCTATGATGCGCGCGATGCGCTCTCTCTGCGTCCTCATGCTGCTCGGCGCCGTCGCCGAGGCCCAGCAGCCGCAACCTTCGCCCACTCCGGCGACGCCAGCCGGCGTCGCGGTGCCGTCGACGCCTGCGCCGTCGGCGCCGGTCACGCCGCGCGCCAAGCCGTCCAAGCCGCCGTCGGCGTCGACGCCCTCGCCGGCACCGTCGGGCGCCGACATGAACTTCGATCTGTTCCACGAGAAGAGCAAGACCGGGCCGGAAGAAGCGGCCGAGAAGGAGCGCATCGCCAAGCTCGAGCGCAAGGTCCACCTGCGCCGCGCGCTGCTCAAGTGGCACCAGGCGCTCGGCTTCGCCACGCTGGCGGCGCTCGCCGTCACCGACATCATCGGGACGCTCAACTACTACGACAAGTACGACGCCAACGGCGTCGACACCGGCAAGTTCACGACGTGGCACGAAGGCCTCGGCATCGGCACCACCGGGCTCTTCGGCATCACCGGCATCCTCGCGCTGGCGGCGCCCAATCCGTATCCCAAGCCGATCAAGCTCGACGCGGCGCTCCTGCACAAGATGTCGATGCTGATGGCGGCGATCTGCTTCACCGCGCAGGTGGTGATGGGCCCGATCATGGCCGTCTCCGACGGCAAGCTCTACCAGAAGGACCTGGCGCTGGCGCACCTCGTGATCGGCTGGGGCGCGTTCGGCTTCATGGGCGTCGGCACGCTCGCGTACGTATTCTGAGGTGATGACGATGGATCGTCGGAAGTTCCTGAAGACCTCGGCGGCGGGCGGCGCGCTCATCAAGCTCGGCGTCGGCGCCGCCGGCTGCGGCAACCCCGTCTCGCCGGCCCCGCTGGCCAAGATCATGACCAGCGTCGACGCCAATCCGCCGGTGTTCGAGCCGACCGCAGCGACGGTGTTCGACAACCCGCTCATCGGCAACAGCTACGGCACGGTGCAGCTGCAGGTCGAGTTCTATCCGCAGCTGGCCACGCTCGGCGGCGCCATCACCCTCGAGCTCGGGCCCGAGATCGCGTCGACGACGACGCGCGGCTACGCGGTGCCGCCCAACAACACGATCCTGCTCATCCATCAGAACGACAGCACCGATCCGAACGTCGACAACTTCCTCGCGCTGCAGTCGAGCTGCCCGCACGCGGCCTGCCCGCTCGGCTACAACTCGGCCAAGAAGCAGATCGAGTGCCCCTGCCATTCGTCGCGCTTCTTCGTCGACCAGGCGGACGGGCAGTGTATCGGCTCGGTCGCGCACGCGCCGGCGGCGGCGGGGCTGCAGCGCTGGAAGATCACCGTCGACAGATTGCCGACGGGCACGTTCCTCATCATCGACCTCAAGACCGGGCTGCCGTGCGGCTGCGAGAACGTGCCGGCGGTGGTGAGCAACACCCTCACGCTGCCGCTCGCCGACTTCCCGCAGCTGACGATGATCGGCGGCGTCGTGTGCGGTCAGCCGATGGGGTTGGCCAACCCGATCATCGTCACGCGCGTCGACGCGAGCACGGTGATCGCGGTCGACTCGCGCTGCACGCACCTCGGCTGCACCGTCGAGTGGAACCAGCAGAACATGGACTTCGAGTGCCCGTGCCACGGCTCGACGTTCGCCGAGGACGGCGCCGTCAAGGTCGGCCCCGCGACGGTGCCACTGACGAGCTACCCGGTCAGCGTCGACAGCGTCAACGTCGTCGTCACCATCACGCCGTAACGGCCGTCAACTACGCGCGCGGGATTTCGTGCCCGGGGACGAGCAGCGTCGCCGCCTCGGGCAGCTCGGCCCTGGCGCCGCCCCCGCCGCCGCGCACGATCGCGGCCTTCCAGCGCAGCGGCTCGCCGCCGCGCAGCTTCAGCCGCACGTCGAGCCGGGCGCCGACGTCGAGCCCGAGCTGCACGCCGACGCGCAGCTTCACCAGCTTCGGCAGGCTGAGGGCGAGCTTGAGCTTCATACCTTCAGATCTTTCAGCACCCGGTTCGCCGCGTTGTGCCCCGCCGATCCGATCACGCTGCCCGCCGGATGACACCCGGCGCTGCACGAGTACAGCCCCTCGACCGGCGTCGCATACGGCAAGCGATCGGCGAACCCGAAGGCGTTGTCGACGTGATGGATGTGCCCGTTGCGGATGCCGAAGTGCTGCTCGATCTTCTGCGGATGCAGCGGGAACGTGTCGACCACGAGGTCGCTCGTCCCCGGCGCGAAGCGATCGCAGATCGAGAGCAGCTGCTTGACGTACTTGCCCTCCTCCGCTTCCCACGTCGTGCCCTTGAGCGTGTGCGGCACCCACTGCACGAAGAGCGCCGAGTTGTGATTGCCCGCGTCGTCCTTGAGCGACGGATCGACCGTCGTGTGGATGTACCACTCGATGGTGGGGAACGGATCGAGCTCGCCCCGCTGCACCATCGCGAAGCCTTCCTTGATGTGGCGCATGACGTCCTTCTCGTCGGGCAGAAGGTGGATCGTCGGCCCGTACTGACCGCGATCCTCGGGCAGGCACTTGAACTTCGGCAGCCCGCCGAGCGCCATGTTGACCTTGAACGTCGAGCCCGGCTTCTCGTAGCCGTCGATGCGCGCGTTGTACTCGGCCGGCAGGTTCTGCCGCCCGATGAGGTCGCGCATGCGGAACGGATCGGCGTTGCACACCACGACGTCGGCGGTGAGCTCCTCGCCGTTGGCCAGGACCACGCTCTTGACGCGCCCGCCCCCGGGGCCACCATCGATGCGCAGCGACTCGACGCGCCGATCGGTCTCGATGGTCGCGCCGAGCTCGCGCGCCTTGTCGGCCATCATGCGCGTGACGGTGCCCATGCCGCCCTTGACGATCATCCAGGTGCCGTCCGAGCCGGGCAGGCGGCACATGTTGTGGATGAGAAAGTTCATGCCGGTGCCGGGCGTGTCCCACGAGCCGTAGAGCCCGCTGAACCCGTCGGTGACGGCGTACATCGCGCGCACCAGATCGCTCTTGAACCCGAAGCGGTCGATGTACTGGCCGACCGGCTTCCGGCACAGATCGACGAACGCCTGGCGCAGCTCGCGCCGCACGTATTTTTCGGCCGTGTCCTCGATCGACAACGGCTCTTCCATCCACGTCTTGGCGATGTCGTCGCGGATCTTTCCGATCTCGTCGTTCATCGCGACGTTCGCCTTCCAGTCCTGCTCCGAGAAGAACTCGATGAACTGTCGCTTCATCGATTCGGTATCGCTGCCGAAGAGCAGGTAGCGCGTGTCGGTCGTCGGCAAGAAGTAGTGCGGGTCGCGCCGCATCACCGGGATCTGCACGCCGGTCGCCGCCATGATCTCGGGCGGCATCAACCCGAGCAGGTACGCGCCCGTCGACGTCGCCAGCCCGGGCGCCTTCTTGAACGGCCGCTCGGTGCGCACCGCGCCGCCGATCACCGGCTTGTCCTCGAGCACGCGAACCTTGAGGCCGCGCTTGGCCAACATCACCGCAGCGACGAGGCCGTTGTGCCCCGCGCCCACCACAATCGCCGTCTTGCTCATGAACCACTACGTAGCACGGCGCCGCTACTATAATGAAGGCCCAATGGCCGCCCGGCAGCACCATCGCGGTGCACATCCAGAAGATTTGCGTCTCTTCGACCGCACCCAGCTCAAGCGGCTGCGCGTCGCCGCCGAAGAGGTCGTGTATCTCCTCGGCCGCGGCTACCCCGCCGCCACCGCCGTCGACGTCGTCGGCAATCACCATCAGCTCGAGACCCGTCAACGCACGGCGTTAGGCCGCATGCTCTGCTCGCCCGACCAGCGCGCGCGCCGCGCCTCGCGCGCCATCGAGCGCACCGCCGCGCAGGGCCGCACGCTCCTCGTCGACGGCTTCAACCTCATCATCACCATCGAGGTCGCGCTCTCCGGCGGGCTCATCCTCGACTGCGCCGACGGCACCGTGCGCGATCTCGCCGGCGGCATGCGGGGCTCGTATCACCCCGTCGACGAGACCGATGCCGCCCTCGACCTCATCGGCCGCGAGCTCGGGCAGCTCGGCCTCGGCGGCGCGCGCATCTTCCTCGACGCGCCGGTGTCGAACTCGGGCCGGCTGCGCGCCCGCATCCTCGACTTCGCGCACCGCTGGCCCTTCCCCGTCGACGCCGAGGTGGTGCCCAACCCCGACGCCATCCTGGCGCGCGCCGAGAACGCCGTGTCGAGCGACTCCTCGATCCTCGACCGCTGCGGCTCGTGGCTCAACGTCGGGCGCTTCATCGTCGATCGCCACATCCCGCAGGCGTGGCGAAGCGGAATGTTCACGCTGCCTTCGCGTGTTGTGGACTAGGGAACGATGCAAGCGCCGCCCGACACCACGACCGCCGCCACGCCGACTCCGTCGGTGCCGTGGTTCGTGTGGTGCACCGTCCTGGCGGTGACCAGCGCCATGATCGGCGGCCACTGGGACATCTCGTGGCACCGCTCGATCGGCCGCGACGCCTTCTGGACGGCGCCGCACATCGCCATCTATCTGTGCGGCGTGCTCGCCGGCGTGTCGTCGGCCTACCTCATCCTGTCGACGACGCTCGGGCGCAACCGCGATCTGGCGCCGTCGTCGGTGTCGATGTGGGGCTTTCGCGGACCGCTCGGCGCCTTCATCGCGGCGTGGGGCGGCGTCGCCATGCTGACGTCGGCGCCGTTCGACGACTGGTGGCACGGCGCCTACGGCCTCGACGTCAAGATCATCTCGCCGCCGCACGCGCTCTTGTCGCTCGGCATCTTCTCGGTGCAGGTGGGCGCGCTGCTTCTGATCCTCGGCTACATGAACCGCTCCGAAGGCGCGCTCAAGCAGAAGTTCCTGCGCCTCTTCTTGTACGTCGGCGGCAGCATCGTCGTGCTCGGCACGCTCTTCCTCATGGAGGAGACGGGGCGCACGGTCATGCACACCGCCGAGTTCTATCGCGCGGTGGCGATCGCGATGCCCTTCATCCTCGTCGGCATCTCGCGCGCGGCGCCGCACCGCTGGGCGTGCACCATCATGGCGGCGCTCTACACGCTGTTTCAGATGGCGCTCATCTGGATCCTGCCGCTGTTCCGCGCCGAGCCGAAGCTCGGGCCGGTCTACTACAACGTCACGCACTTCGTACCGCCCGCGTTCCCGCTGCTGCTGCTGGCGCCGGCGGTGGCGCTCGATCTGTTGCGCCGCGTCTCGCCGCGCTGGGGCGTGTGGCGCGAGACGATGGCGACCGGCACGCTCTTCGTCGCGGTGTTCTTCGCGGTGCAGTGGCCGTTCGCGAATTTTCTGCAGTCGCCGTGGGCGCGCAACTGGTTCTTCGGCACCGCCTACTTCGGGTACTACGAGCATCCGACCTGGCTCCATCGGCAGTATCGCTTCTGGCCGGCGGGCTCGGGGACCCACGTCGCGATCGTGATGGCGTCGGCGGTGCTGGTCGCGATCCTCGGCAGCGCGCTCGGCCTCAAGCTCGGCGAGTGGATGCGGAGGATCAAGCGATGAAGCGTGCCCTGGCGATCGTCGCCGTCGCCGTCGTCGTTCTGGGGGGCTCGTCGACGACGGCCTCGGCGCACGTGGGCAGCCCCGACGTCTACTTCGAAGGCGCGGCCGGTCCATACCGCGTGCTCGTGACCGTGCGCCCGCCCGACGCCGTGCCGGGAATCGCGGAGGTCTCGGCGCGCGTGACCGATTCGATCGATCACATGACGATGGTGCCGCTGCCGGCCCAGGGCATCGGCGCCAAGCTGTCGCCGACGCCCGACGTGGCCACGCGCGATCGCGACGATCCGCGCACCTTCGTCGGCCACTTGTGGCTGATGCAGGCCGGCACCTGGCAAGTGCGCCTCGCCGCCGATGGGCCGCGCGGCCACGGCGAGCTCGCCGTGCCGGTGCCGGCGCTGCCCGCGCGCACGAAGAAGATGCAGACGGCGCTCGGCGTCGGCCTGCTCGCGCTATTGCTGCTGCTGGCGTGGGGCGCGATCAGCATCGCCGGATCGGGCGCGCGCGACGCGTCGCTCGAGCCCGGCGTCGAGCCGTCGCCCGAGGCGCGCCGGCGCGGGCTGCGCGCGAAGGGGGTCGCCGCCGTCGTCGTCGTCGTCGCGCTCGTCGGCGGCAACGCGTGGTGGAACGCCGAGGCGTCGGACTACGCGCGCTACGTCTACAAGCCGCTCGGCCTGCACGCCCACGTCGACGACGGCGTGCTCGCGCTGCAGCTCGAGGATCCGGGCTGGCTGAAGTCGCGCCAGCTCGACGATCTCGTGCCCGATCACGATCACCTCATGCACCTCTACGTCGTGCGCGAGCCGGCGATGGACCGCGTGTGGCACCTGCATCCCGAGGCGACCGGCGGTGGCGCGTTCCGCTATGCGCTGCCGGCGATGGAGGCGGGCCGCTATCGTTTGTGGGCCGACGTCGTGCACGCCTCGGGGCTGGCCGAGACCGCCGTCGCCGAGATCGAGCTGCCGGCGATTGCGGGCGCGCCGCTCGACGGCGACAACGCCACCGGCAGCGGGCCGGCGACCTTCGAGCCCGCGCGCACGATCGCGCCGCTCGACGACGGTGCGCGCATGGTCTGGCTGCGCGACGATGCGCCCTATCGCGCGCGCCGCGCCGGTTGGTTCCGCTTCCGCGTCGAGGATGCCGCCGGCGCCGCGCAGCCGCTCGAGCCGTACATGGGCATGATGGGCCACGCCGCCTTCGTGCGCCGCGACGGATCGACCTTCGCGCACGTGCACCCGACCGGCTCGGTGCCGATGGCATCGATCATGGCGCTCGACGGCGCGGGCGACGGCAACGCGATGGCGGCGATGCACGCCGTGCCCGCCGGCGCGACCGAAGTCGCGTTCCCCTACGGCTTCCCGCGCGCCGGCGACTACCGCATCTTCGTGCAGGTCAAGCGCGCCGGCCACATCGAGACCGGCGTCTTCGACGCGCACGCCGAGTAGCGCGCGCGCTCAGCAGCCGGGCGCGCTCTCGTCGGGCAGTGGGAACTTCGCGATCAGCGCGGCCGCGGCGGAGAAGCCGACCGGCCCGCGCCGGCGGATCTCCTCGACGGCGTCGTAGAGCGCGAAGGCCCAGCGCAAGAAGTCGTCGACCTGGTAGGCCTGCGCCGGCGGACGCGTGCGCGCCGCTTCGTCCCAGCGCTCGAGCGCGCGCATATAGAGGTGGCGCTCGCCGACCTCGGCGACCACGTCGCTCGCCGCGACGACGCGGTAGCCCTCCCAGCGGCGATGCTGCGCGGGCGGACAGATCGCGTCGTCCTGCATGCGGATCGGCGCGCCCGGCTCCCAATCGCCGCGATAGGGATAGACGCGGCAGGCGAGCGGCCGCGCCGCGTGCACGCCGCAGCGATGCGACCCATCGGGCAGCGAGGTCAGAAGGGCGCACGCTCCGCCCGCGCGCCGGCGCAGATGCAGCGCCTGCTTGCGCCCCGTCGAGTCGAGCGTGAACGACTCCATGTAGTCCGACGGCGTCGGCCGCACCTCGACGAGCGCGCCCCACGGCAGCCCGAGCGCGCGGCACAGGCGCCACACGTCGTGCGCGTTGACCGGCACCACGTAGTCGAGGCAGCACGAGGTGGTGCAGCCAAAGCACGGCGAATCGCCCACTACCGGCAGCCGGCGCCCGCGGCCCAGCTGCGCGCGAACCGCCGCGTCGATGGTCGCGCGCTCGTCGTCGAGGCGCGCGGCCCACGCCTGATCGCGCGGCAGCGGACAGGCCGCGTCGTGGCCGAGCGCCGCCGTCCACGCGCCTTTGTCGTCGACGGCGACGTGATAGGGATAGACGCGGCAGGCGCGCGGCTTGTCGTGCTCGATGCCGCAGCGGAACGACCCGCCGACGGCGACCGCGAACACGCACGCCCCGCCGTCGTCGCGCCGGCGCAGCCGCGCGCCCTCCCCGCCCGCGACGGCGAACGCCGCCTCGGGCACGCCGAGGATCGACGCCAGCGCCGCGACCTCGTCGTCAGCGACGGGGACGTCGCGGCCGACACAGCAGGGCGCCGCGCAGCCGCTGCAGACGGGATGCATCCGGCGAAGTGTACCGCGCCTAGCGCGACGGCGCCTGCAAGGCCGCGCGCACTTCCTCGATCGAGTGCCCGCGCCACAGCTTCGAGTAGTTGGCGTGGCTCGACAGCGTGCGCGGATCCATCCGATCGATGCACAACGTGCCGTGCAGGTGATCGATCTCGTGCTGCAGGATGCGCGCGTGCCATCCGCGCGCGGTGATGCGCACGTCGCGTCCGTTCTCGTCGAGCGCCTCGACGCGCACCGCCGCCGCGCGCGGCACGATGGCCATCCAGCCGTCGACGCTGAGGCAGCCCTCGAAGAACTCGATCGGCGTGCCCGGCTCGAGCGTGAGCACGGGATTGATGATCACCTGGAACGGAACCACCGCGCGCTCGCGCTCGGCCAGCTCCGCGGCGGTGGCGTTGGCCTGATACTCGGGCGCGTCCTCGATCACGGCGAGCTGCAGCCCGAGCCCGATCTGCGGCGCCGCCAATCCCACGCCCGGCGCCGCGCGCATGGTCTCGCGCATGTCGGCGATGAGCTGCTGGATCGTCGGCGACTGGATCTCGTCGAGCGACAGCGGCCGCGCGGGCACGCGCAGCACCGAATCACCCGCTTGCACGATCGGAAGAATCACGGCTCGCTTGTAACACACTAGTGGATGGACAGCGTCGTCCCGCGCACCGCCATTTGCGGCACCGGCCCGCCGCCGGCGCGGGGCATCAACCGTCGCATCTGCCCGAGCGCGCGGGCGAGCATGCCCGGCGCCAACGCATGCAGCTCGCGCGCGATCGACGCCATCACGCCGATGCTCACGTGCGCCTCACCGCGCGCGATCGCGCGGACGATCCGTCGCGCCGCGCGGTCCGCGTTCACCGACACGATCGGCCGCTGCGCCGCGGCGAACATCGCGTGCTCCTCCTCCTGCTTGCCCTTGAAGAACACGAACGGCACCGATCCGGTGCGCATCAGCCACGGCACGATGGTGATCGCGCGAACGCCGCTGCCGGCGAGCTCGGCGGTGAGCCCCTCGGAGAACGCGCGCGCCGCCGCTTTGGCGCACGAGTATGGCAAAAGATGCGGCACCGACACCTCGCCGCCGATCGAGGTGACGTTGCAGATCACGCCCGCGCGCCGCCTCCGCATCCCCGGCAGCGCCGACAGCGTGGAATAAACGACACCCCAAAAATCGATCGCCAGGCACTCGCGAAAATCCGCGAGGGTCATGTCTTCGAGCGGGCCGGCCTGGATGATGCCGGCGTTGTTCACGAGGATGTCGATGCGTCCAAAATGGGCCTCGACCTCGTCGATGAATGCGCCGACCGCGACGGGATCGCTGACGTCGACCCGGCGGGCCATCACGCTCGCTCCATAGCCGGCCAACCGTAGCCCCGCCTCCTTCACTTCATGCAGGTCGCGCGCGCAGATGGCGAGCGCGCAGCCCTCTTGTGCAAGCAGCGTCGCGATGCGCTCGCCGAGGCCCCGCGTCGCGCCCGTCACCAGCGCGACCCGCCCGCGCAACGAATGCGCACGCGTTCTCCGCGTCGCCCACCAGCCGAGCAAGGCGGCGCCTGCTGCGGCACCGAACCAGAGTCGTCTCGTCATGGCTGGTGACCAATGCAAAGCGCCGGCCGGTCAAATTCTGCGCATGGACGTCAGGCGCTCTCTTGACTCGACTCATGGAAACCCTAAGTCCATCGAAACACTGAGGCACCCGTGGAAAAGACCAGCCATGGACACGGCAACGGTCACAAGAATGGAAACGGCAACGGCAACGGCAATGGCAACGCGCCTCACCATCCGACCGAACAAAAACGCGTAAAGCGCTCCGCGAAGGATCGCCGGCGCGCGCTTCCGCTCGAAGCGCGCCTCGACCGATTGCTCGAGGTGATGCGCGCGATGGTGGACGGCGACTTCCAGGCCCGTCTCGCGGTCGACGGTGACGACTCGCTGTTCGACGAGATCGCACGATCGGTCAACGAGCTCAACGCGCGCCATCAGCTGATGACCGACGAGATCGTGCGCATCGAGCGCGTCGTCGGCCGTGAAGGCCGCATGGAAGAGCGCGCACGGCTCGACGGCGCCACCGGCGGCTGGCGCACCAAGATCGACAACATCAATCAAATCGTCGCCGACCTGGTGACGCCGACGACCGAGATCTCGCGCCTGCTCGGCGCGGTCGCGCGCGGCGATCTGACCCAGAAGATGGTGCTCGAGTTCGAAGGGCAGCCGGTCAAGGGCGAGTTTTTGCGCATCGGCACGACGGTCAACGCGATGGTCGATCAGCTGTCGTCGTTCGCGGCCGAGGTCACCCGCGTCGCGCGCGAGGTCGGCACCGACGGCAAGCTCGGCGGACAGGCCGACGTCCGCGGCGTGTCGGGCACGTGGAAGGATCTCACCGACAACGTCAACCTGATGGCCAACAACCTCACCACGCAGGTGCGCAACATCGCCGAGGTGACGACGGCCGTCGCGCGTGGCGATCTCGGCAAGAAGATCACCGCCGACGCCAAGGGCGAGGTCGCCGAGCTCAAGATGACCATCAACACGATGGTCGACACGCTCAACTCCTTCGCCGCCGAGGTCACGCGCGTCGCCAAGGAGGTCGGCACCGACGGC